>NZ_JBVIMX010000022.1:101220-158784 GCF_055579625.1 Streptomyces sp. NPDC032721
CCAGGGAGCGGGTGGGGGGTTTTCGGAGGGTTCCCACCCCCCTGGGGGGGCGGGGGGGGGGGGGAACCTCCGCGGCCAGCCACGAACTGCCTGCACACCACCACCGGCCGTGGCCGGGCCCGCCACCTGCCCTCCCACCCACTTGCCCGTACGGGCCGGGGTCTGGGGCAGCGCCCCAGTTTCGGGAAGGGGCGGGGAGGGGAAAGGCCCCGCGCAGCGGACCCCCACCCCACGTACCGCCCACCCCCGAGGCAGCGCCCCCCACGCGGCGGAGCCGCAAATGTCACAGCCGGGAAGGGGCGGGGAGGGGAAACGCCCGCGCAGCGGACCCCACCCCCACCACCGTCCCCAGCCGTGCAGCGCCGAAAGGCCCGGCCCCCGCGTAGGGGGCCGGGCCTTTCTGGTGCCGTGTGCGGGGGTCAGCCCTGCCAGCTGTGCGGGGCCCGGAAGCCAGGAGTGCGCTCCAAGCGGCGCCAGCCCGCCGCCGAGCGCCCCCGCGGGGCCGAGACCTCGGCCGGGCGGGACGCCGCGCGCGCCAGCAGTACCGCGGTGATGGCGGCCAGCTCCTCAGGAGCGGCTTCGCCCTTCTCCACGCGCAGGAGGTTGTTCGTATCGGCAGGGTTGCTCATCGCTTCGGGGTCTCCGTTTCGTCGGGCGGGAAGTGAAGAAGAGTGTTACTGCGGGGGGTTGCCGTGCTTGCGCGACGGCAGGTCCGCGTGCTTGTTGCGCAGCATCGCCAGGGACGAGATGAGGACCTGGCGGGTCTCCGCCGGGTCGATCACGTCGTCGACCAGTCCGCGCTCGGCCGCGTAGTACGGGTGCATCAGCTCGGCCTTGTACTCCTTGACCATGCGCGCCCGCATCGCCTCGGGATCCGATGCCTCCGCGATCTGCTTGCGGAAGATCACGTTGGCCGCGCCCTCCGCGCCCATCACCGCGATCTCGTTCGTCGGCCAGGCGTAGGTCAGGTCCGCACCGATGGACTGCGAGTCCATGACGATGTACGCACCGCCGTACGCCTTCCGCAGGATCAGCGAGATGCGCGGCACCGTCGCGTTGCAGTACGCGTACAGCAGCTTCGCGCCGTGGCGGATGATCCCGCCGTGCTCCTGGTCCACGCCGGGGAGGAACCCGGGCACGTCGAGCAGCGTCACGATGGGGATATTGAAAGCATCGCACATCTGGACGAACCGGGCAGCTTTTTCACTGGCCTCGATGTCCAGGACACCGGCGAGCGACTGCGGCTGGTTGGCGACGATGCCGACGACCTGGCCGTCCAGGCGGGCCAGGGCGCACAGGATGTTGGTGGCCCAGCGCTCGTGGACTTCGAGGTAGTCCCCGTCGTCGACGAGTTCCTCGATGACCTTGCGCATGTCGTACGGGCGGTTGCCGTCGGCCGGGACCAGGTCCAGCAGGACGTCGCCGCGGCGGTCCGCCGGGTCCTCCGAGGGCACCGTCGGCGGGTTCTCGCGGTTGTTGGAGGGGAGCATCGAGATCAGGTAGCGGACCTCGGCGATGCAGGTTTCCTCGTCGTCGTACGCGAAGTGTGCGACGCCGCTCGTCTCGGCGTGGACGTCCGCGCCGCCGAGGCCGTTCTGGGTGATCTCCTCGCCGGTCACGGCGCGGACGACGTCCGGGCCCGTGATGAACATCTGCGAGGTCTCGCGGACCATGAACACGAAGTCCGTCAACGCCGGGCTGTACGCGGCGCCGCCCGCGCACGGGCCGAGCATGACCGAGATCTGCGGGATGACGCCGGAGGCGCGGGTGTTGCGCTGGAAGATGCCGCCGTATCCGGCGAGCGCGCTGACGCCCTCCTGGATGCGGGCGCCCGCGCCGTCGTTGAGGGAGACCAGGGGGGCGCCGGCCGAGATGGCCATGTCCATGATCTTGTGGATCTTGGTGGCGTGGGCCTCGCCCAGCGCGCCGCCGAAGATCCGGAAGTCGTGCGCGTAGACGAAGACCGTGCGGCCCTCGACCGTGCCCCAGCCGGTGATGACACCGTCGGTGTACGGCTTCTTGTTCTCCAGGCCGAAGCCGGTCGCGCGGTGCCGGCGGAGCTGCTCGACCTCCTGGAAGGACTCCGGGTCGAGCAGCAGCTCGATGCGCTCGCGGGCGGTCAGCTTGCCCTTGGCGTGCTGTGCCTCGGTCGCACGCTCGCTCGGGCCGCGCACGGCCTGCTCGCGCAGTGCGTGCAGCTCGGCCACCCGGCCACGTGCGTCGGTCGGCTCACCCGGGGTCTGGTCCACAACGGTCATGTACCGACCCTACGAACATCGACAAGAAAACGGTCCGTCGACTCTGCACAGTCTCCGGGCCGATCTCCTGTCAGGGCCGAACAGAACCGCACCGCTCACAGGCGACAACCGCAGGTCGCGCGCGCCCCTCTTTGTAAAGGTCTCACAAAGGCCGGTGGTGTGGCGTGCTGCATACCCCCGCCCTCAGCGCACCTCGCAGCGCAGTGAGGCGCCCGCCTTCCCCGGGGTGACACGGAGCTTCAGCCCGCGTCCGGTGGCCAGTACCTCCACTCCCGGGTCGGCCTTCACCACCTGGCGGACCGGGTGGTCCCAGGTCAGTTCGTACGGGGTGCCGGTGCGGTCGGGGCCGCTCAGGGCGAGGGTGTGGCTGCCCCGGCTGCTGCGTATCAGCACGCTGGAAGGGGCGGAGGCGGTCAGCGTGCCCGCCGCGCCCGCAGCGAAGAAGTTCGCGGCGAGCAGGCCCAAGGAGTCGATGCGGACGGCTTGGGCGGCCGGTGTGTTGGACAGGACCCGGAGCCAGTGGGGGTCTGCGGCGCGCTGGGTCAGGGCCCGGCGGGAGGCGCCGGGCATGAGGAGGTAGCGGTAGGTGGCGTCCTTGGGGTCTGTTCCGTGGTCCAGGAGGAGGGTCTGGTAGTGGCGGGTCTGGGGGTCGGTGGTGCTGGTGGTGTTGATGTCGTTCCAGGAGCCGGTGCGGGCCTCGCGGAGCGTGTTCAGCTTCGTACCGCCGGGGAAGATCCAGCCGCCGTGACCCTCCAGGTGGGCCCAGCGGGGGCGGTCTCGGCCGTCGGTGCTGAGGCGGGCGGTGGCGGTGGGGCCGAGGTTGCGGTTGTCGACGACCGTTTCGACTGGGACGCCGTCGGTGGCGGTGATGCCCGCGCCGAGGCAGACGATCGTGTCGCCGACGCAGAACCAGGACTTACGGGCCTCCAGCGTCGAGCCGAGCCCCTTGAGGTGCTGGCCGACGGCGGCGTACCGGCCGTCGGTGGCGCCGCCCGTCCACTTCACCGCGGGCCGCCAGGCGCCCCACTCGCCGCCCGCGCGGTCCGGGAGGCGCTTGGTGGAGACGGTGGTGCCGGGCAGCCGGTAGGGGTCGACGGTGGGCCAGAACCAGTCCGTGTACTGGTCGTTGGCCTGGGTGCCGGGCCACCAGTAGAGCATTCCGGCACCGGTGTGCCAGCCGCGCGGGTTCTCGCCGTTGCCGCACTCGTACGCGGAGATGCGCTCGCTGGACATCGACAGGGCGGCTGCCCAGCCGCGGCCCCGGTGCACGGCGCGGTCCATGGCGGAGAAGAGCTGGTGGCGCTCGGTGGGTTCGGGGGCGGCGGGCAGCGGTGAGCCGGCGGCGGCGTGCAGCCGGGCGAGGTCGGCGACGTTGAACTGGCGGGCGGCCAGGATCGGGGTGGTCTTGTCGCGCTCGATCCAGCCCTTGACCATGGCGGTCCAGCGGTCGCGTTCGGCGGCGGAGGCGCCGCCCGCGAGGAGCGGGACGGCGGCGATCAGTCCCTGGCCGTGGAAGTGGTCGCTGCGCATGACCTTGAGGTCGTCGCTCTTGAGGTAACCCCGGCTGATGGCACGGCCGTTGACGCTGTCCATCATCAGCCCGTTGTAGAGGAACGGGGCGTACGCCTTCTCCACCGAGTCGAGGATGATCTGCCGGTTGGGGTCGGTGACGGCCCAGGTCGAGCCCGCGAGGAGGGTGAAGAGGCGGCCGAGTCCGTCGAGCATGACCTGCCCGTACGTACCGGAGTAGGCGACGGTGGTGTGCTGGATGAACGAGCCGTCCGCGTAGAGGCCGTCACCCTTGGTCACGTACGGGAAGACCGGCGACAGCGCGTCGCGGGCGAGGGCGAGTTTGGCCGGGGCCCGGCCGAGGACGCCGCGCAGGGCCACCGAGCGGCAGAGGTCGACGCGGTTGGCTCCGGTGGAGGTGCCGGAGTAGTCGCGGAGCATGGCGTCGGGGATGAAGTGGTCGACGGCGGCGCAGTGGGCGGCGACGCGGGTCTCGCCCAGTTCCCCGTACAGGACGGCCGTGATGTCCATCAGGAGCCGCGGGCTGCCGATCTGCCACTCCCACCAGTTGCCGTAGCGGGTGGTGCCCGGGTGGTAGACGCGGGCGGTGAGGTGGTCGAGGCCGCGCAGGATGTCGGCGAGGAGGGCCTTGTCGCCGGTGAGGCCGGTGCCGGGCTGGGCGTAGGCCTGGGACATGGTCCACAGGCGGGAGTAGCTCTGGGTGATGCCGGCGGGCGGGTCGAAGGGGAAGCCGGGCCAGAGGGAGGTGTCGGTGGGGGCCATGGCCGCCCTGAACTGGGCGGCGCGTGTGCCGGTCTCGCGCAGGCGGGTGGCGTAGGGCTCGGCGGTGGGGTCGTAGCCCTCGCCGAGCTGGAGGGCGGTCCAGCGGGTGCGCAGGGTTTCGAACTCGTCGGCGGTGGCGGCGGTGGCGGCTTGCGCCTGGGGAGGGAGGGAGAGGGCGGTGAGGGTTGCCGTGGCGGCGGCGAGGAAGGTGCGGCGGCGGGTGGTGAAGCGGGGCACGGGGCCTCCCGGGGCGGGTGGTGTAGACCGGTTGGGCGATGGTCTAGCACGGTGGGAGGGGAGCATTCAATGGGCGCGACACCCCCAAAAGAAAGCGCTTGCCACCTTGGGGGACGGGGGCGCCTCCCCCACCCGTTGCCCCACCCCTTCGGACGGCGGAGCCGCCACTACGCCCCCACCCCCCTCGCGCGGCGGAGCCGCACAGGGGCACAGCCCCGCGCCCCTGACAGGCAAGGTCATGCCCGTGCGGTGGGGTCGCAGGTCGGCGCAGTTCCGGGCGGCAGGGGGCATGCCGAAGGTCAGCGCCGCCCCACGTGGTGCGGGCTTTTGGCCTCCCAGGGGGGAGTGCGGGGGGTGGGATCAACCCCCGCAGTGGAAGGTGGCCGTGCCCCAGTCCGCATGGTCGTTGCCCGGCCCGTCGCCGCCGTCGCCCGTGATCAGGTCGACGTACTTGGCGCCGGTGACGTCCGCCGTCAGGGACCAGGCCGCGTCAGGGGCCTTCAGGACCGGGGACTTGACCTTCTCCGTGCCGTCGGCAGCGACCGAGAACTGCACGCTGCCGCGCACCGCCTGTGCGTCGTCCAGGCCGACCTCCGCCGTGAAGGACCGGCACTTGCCGCCCAGGTAGTAGCGGATCTTGCCGGGGGACGCCGTGCCGAGGCCCTTGGCGAAGGACTTGCCGTTGATCTTGAGGGGGGTGCCGTCGCCGGGGGCGGTCTCGCCGTTGCTCATGTCCTTTTCGGCGGGGCCCCAGCCGTTCTCCGCGCTGATCCAGTCGTGGTCGGAGGCGAAGGTGTCGGCGGTGGGCGGCGGGGTGAGCGTACGGACCGAGGTGGTGGCGGTGAGGGTGCGGGGGGTGTTGGACGCCTGGTAAGTGGCCGCCGAGTTCAGGGGGTACGACTGGTACTTGGCGTCCGCCGGCGGGGTGACCTGCCAGGTGCCCGTCACCTTCGCGCCCGGGGCCACCGTGGCGTGCTCGATGGGGCCGGCGGGGGTGGCCGTCCAGCCTTCCGGGGTGGTCAGGGAGAGGGAGAGGGCGGTGGCGGGTACCGATTCGTTGTTGGTGAAGGTGGCTTTGACCTCGTTCGGCTTGCCCGGTTCGAGTACCGGCTCGGTGGCGGCCACCGAGAGGGTGCCGCAGGCCGCCTTCTCGGGGGCCGGGCCGAGGTCCGTCACCGTGAAGTCGTCGAGGACGAAGTCGGCCTCGTCCGGGGCCCCCGCCCGCTTGCGCAGTCCCACCCAGGTGTCGCCGCAGCCCGCCGTGACCGTCTCGGAGAGGCGGGCGGTGGTGCGCTGTTCGGCGATCGGGGTGCGGCGGGTCTCGACGGAGGACGGCCCCGCGCCCGCCCCGATGCGGTCGTAGCCGGTCACCCACTCGTAGGCCCCTGCGTGGCTCGACTGGTGGTCGAACTCGACGCGGTAATTGTGGCCCTCCTTCATCGGGACGGTCCACGGGGCGGTGCGGTAGACGAGGCCGTCGTTCTCCTCGTGGGACTTCAGCGATTCCTTGCCGCCGAGCACGTCGTCGATGCGCTTGCCGTTCCAGCCGGCCTGGGTGTACGGGGCGTTCTTCTGCGCGACGTGGGTGCGGGGGTCGGTGTCACCGCCCGCGTCTCCCTTGAAGAAGGGGCCCCAGCCCTGGTCGACGGCCTCGAAGTCGTCGTGCACGAGGGCGCCGGGCCTGGTGGCGGGGGCGTTGGCGACCAGGCGTACGTCGTCGATGCGCACGCGTACGTCCGAAGTGGCCGCCGCCGCCTGGATGTTGAGGGTCGTCGACCCCGACGCCGGGGCGGTGAAGTTGACCTTGGCGCGCTGGAAATAGGTGCCGTGCCAGTCGTTGGCGGCGGTCCGTTCCTTGGCGGTGGAGCGTTCGACGGCGACCTCCCTGCCGCCGATGCCGATCGTCGTACGGCGCTCCTTGCCCGGCTCGACCTCGACCCACGCGGACGCGGTGTAGCGCTGGCCCGCCTTCAGCCCGGTGATGCGCTGGGAGACGCCTGCCGCGCCGGTGCCGGAGAGTGCCGCGCTGTTGCGGCCCTGCGTGTCCGTGTCCCGTACGACCTTGCCCGTCGTACGCCAGTGGTCGCCCGGCTTCGCGGAGTTGAAGCCCGGGTCGGCGACGGGGCCGCCCTCGCCCCAGGCGGCGTCACGGGCGGCGGGGGTGCGGTCGGCCGGGTGCAGGACGTACGGCTGTCCGGCCGTCGCCTCCAGGGTGACCTTGCCGTCCTTGACGGGGACGGTGGCGGTCTTCACCCGGCCGTTGTCGGTGAGTTTGCTGACGGTGAAGGACGTGGCGCGCCGGAACTCGGCAGGGACGGTCCAAGTGGTCGTGCCACCGGCCTTGTTGTAGTGGTAGAGCTTCTTCTCCGTACGGTCTCCGCCGTCCCACGGCAGGAGATAGTTCGCGCCGTCGAGCACCTTCGCGTCGCCGACGTGGAAGGTCCGCTTGCCGTTCTCGACGGTGCCGCGCACTCCCCCGGTGAAGTCGATGCGGTCCTTGCTCCAGCGCTGGATCTTCTCCTGCTGGAGGAACTTGGCGGGGAGGTTGCGCTGCCAGATGTTGTTGTAGAAGTTGTTCCAGTCGGTCTCGCCGGTCCAGCCCTCGAAGTCCTCCAGGGCGGTCTGGCCGAGGATCGGGTCGTCGTTCCAGATGTCCTTCTCGCCGTTGCGGATGAACCGGATGATCTGCGAGTTGAGGCCCTTGTTGGTCTTGCCGCCGTAGTCGAGGTCGTTCGCCCAGTGCGACCAGAGCGAGGCGTGCTCGAACTTCTCCGCCCATTCGGTGGCGACGTTCCAGCCCTGCCCCTGGACGGCCTGCATCGTCTTGTCGGCGATCCAGCCGTGCGTGTAGTACACGTCGATGTACAGCAGGCTGAGGTTGCGGTCGGTCTCGTCGCGCAGCTGCTGGGTGCGGCGGGCCAGGTCACCGCTGTTGATGTCACGGCGCTGGTCGATGTAGTAGCTCTGGTTGAGCCAGTTCCAGCCGGGCTTGGTCCTGTCGACGAGCTTCTCGCTGAAGGCCTTGGCCTCGGGGTACGACTCGGTGGCGTTGATGTGGACGCCGAAGGTGGCACCCCACTTCTTGCCGGACTTCAGCAGCTTGTTGAGGTCGGTGAGGCCACCGGCCCGCTTGTTGTAGTTGCCGCCGTAGTCGGGGTGCGCGGAGTCGTGGCCCTCGGATCCGTACCCCTTGAGGATCGCGAGCTGGCCGAGCCCGTCGGTGGCCTGCGAGACGCGTTTGACGTCGTCGAGGGTGCGCAGGAAGGGGTGGGTGGCCTGGCTGGCGAAGTTGAACGGGATGTGGGTGATGACCCGGTCCGGGGTCTCCTTCGAGCCGGGTGCCTGGATCCCGATCGAGCGGAAGGCGATGGCGCCGTCCTGCCAGTCGACGGCCTTGTCGGCATTGGCGTCGGGGGTGACGACGACCTTGGCCCACGGCAGGTTCTTGCCGCTCTCCGGCTTCGGGGCGCCCTCGCCCCGGTAGGTCCACTGCCCGGACCACACGCCGACCCGGACACTGCCGTCGTCGGCCTTGGTCGCCCGGTGCCAGAAGCGGGCGGCGTCGCGGGCGGTGGCGCCGGCCGGCTTGTCGTACGAGGAGTTGGACTCGACGGCGGCGGCGAGCGCCCCGTTGTTCACGATCCCGTACGAGGCGGCGACGGGCGCGGCGTCGACCGGCGTCGCGCCCGTGACCTTGGCGAACACGTCGGCGGTACGGGTGGAGTCCGGGTCGAGACGGGTGAAGGCGGTGGCCGCCCCCGCCTCGCCGCTGCCGACCGAGACGAGGTCGTGCCCGGGTATGTCGATGGTGCCGACACGGAGCGCCTCCGTGTCCCGCACCGCGGTGACCCTGAAGGTGGTCGCACGGCCACTGACCGAGAGGGTGGCGTCGATCTCGACCCCGGCAACGGAGGGCAGGAGCAGCGTGTACGAGGCCGAGGCCCCGCCACTCCCGACGACCGGGGCGCCCTTGAGCTTGACCTGGTACGCGGTCCCGTTCAGGACGATCTCGGTCACCGGGCGGGTGCTGCCGAGGAGCTGGGCCCCGGAGGCCCTGTCGGTGTACGAGACGACCCGGGGGAAGTCCTTGGCGACGGCCACGGCGAGCTGCGGTGACCGGAGGAGGAGGGTGTCGGCGGCGTTGGCTTTGTCGGCGGTTTCGTCGGCGGGGGCCCCGGGCGCGGCGGGCGCCGCCACGCCGGGCAGGGCGGGACCGGCCAGGGCGAACAGAACGGCTGAGGCGGCGGCGAGTGCGCACGACGCTCGGAATCTACGCGGCATGGGAGGTGAGTAAGCCGTCTCCCTCCGGCCCCGTCAACGGCATCGGACCCCACGGGCCGCACCAGTCCAAGAACCGCCGACCGGAAGTCCAAGCGGGATCCGGCCGGAAGTGGGCCAGGACACGCCGAGGAATCCCGGAACGGTTGAAACTTAAACATCCTTGCGCTATCGTTCTTCTCATCGAACGTTGAACATTCAACGATCAGTACGGACCAGTCACTCGCTCAGGAGGAAAGATCATGGGTATCTTCGGCCGCAAGGACGCCACCACCGACAGCACCGCCACCCCCGCCGCCGTGGACCCGGCCCTGGCCGCCCTGACCGGCGAGTACACGGTCGACGCGAGCCACAGCCGCGTCGGCTTCACCGCCCGCCACGCGATGGTCACCAACGTGCGGGGCTCCTTCACCGACGTCGAGGGCACCCTGAAGCTGAACGGCACGGACCCGGCCGCCTCCGAGGCCGCCCTCACCGTCCGTATGACCAGCATCGACACGGGTGCGGAGGACCGGGACAACCACCTGCGCAGCGCGGACTTCTTCGACGTGGAGAACTTCCCCGAGATGACGTTCCGCTCCACCAAGGCCGAGCAGCTCGGCGGCACCGACTACCGCATCACCGGCGACCTGACCATCAAGGACGTCACCCGCCCGCTCTCCATCGACCTGGAGTTCAACGGCACGGCCACCGACCCGTTCGGCAACGAGCGCGTGGGCTTCGAGGGCAGCGCCACCCTGCTGCGCTCCGACTGGGGCCTGACCTGGAACGCGGCCCTGGAGGCCGGCGGCGTCCTGGTCAGCGACAAGATCAAGCTGAGCTTCGACATCTCGGCGATCAAGAACGCCGGCTGACGCCACACACACGAACTCGCACCACACGAACTTCCCCGGGCTCCGCTCCCCGACCCCCCACTTGTCGGCGACGAGCCCGACGAGCGCCAGACCTCTCCCGCCCTCGCGTTCCGGATCCCCGTCCGGTCCGGGGGCGGGCGCGTTCACGTCCCCGGCCCCTCCCCCGCTGTCGTGCACCTCGACGCGGAGCCGGCCTTCGGCCTCGTGGAGGGAGAGCTGGAGCCGGTAGCCGCGTCCCGGCGGTACGCCGTGCAGGAGTGCGTTCGTGGCCAGCTCGCTCACGCACAGGAGGATGTCGTCGGTGCGGGCCGCCACTTTCCAGTCGTGCAGGGTGGTACGCGTGAACTCGCGTGCGAGCGGGACGGACTTGCGTTCCCTTCGCATGAACACCTCGCGGTACAGGGGTGGTTGGGATTCCTGGTTCATACGAAGAGAGTCACGGTCCGTCACTACCGTTGTGCAGCGCGCGAGTTCGTACATCGGTTTTGTACGGCTCGTGTGGGGTCGGTCACGGCGTACGGCGGGAAGGAACGGCCCATGGACCGGGGAAAGAAGCGCATCACCTCCTGGCATCTCATCGGTGCCCAGCTCGGCACGCTGCGCGCGGCGGCCGGAATGACACAGCCGGAGCTGGCGGCGGCACTGCTCGTCAGCATGGACAAGCTGGCATCGATCGAGCAGGGGCGGCGGGTGCTGACGCTGAACCTGGCCCAGGAGATCGACCAACTCCTGGAGTCGAAGGGAGTGCTGGAGGCCGCCATCAGGAAGCTGCCGAAACGGGAGAAGTTCCCGCTGTTCGCGCAGGACTTCATGGAGTACGAGCAGCGGGCGCTGGCCATCGAGTGGTACGAGAACCAGGTCGTCCCGGGACTGCTCCAGACCCCGGAGTACGCCCGCGCGGTCTTCGAGTGCCTCCAGCCCGCACCGGAGGAGGACGAGATCGACGAGAAGGTCGCGGACCGGATGGAGCGGAAGGAGGTCCTGGATCGCACCGGCCCCCGGGTGGAGTTCAGCAGCATCATCGAGGAGTCCGCGCTCCGGCGGAACATCGGCGGCAAGGAGTGCATGCGCAACCAGCTCCGCTACCTATGCGAGATGGCCCAACTCCCGCACGTCACCCTCCAGATCATGCCGATGGAGCAGGAGAACCACGCAGGGCTCGACGGCCCCTTCATCATGCTGGAGACGGAGGAGTACGAGAACGTGGCCTATGTGGAGGGCCAGCGGGTCAGCTTCATGATCGACGATCCGGACGAGGTCAGTATCTTCCGGCGCAAATATGGGATGCTGCGGTCACAGGCGCTGACGCCCGAAGAGAGTCTCGGCCTGCTGAACAGAATGCTGGGAGAGAGATGACGCACGCAGCAACCCCCGCACCCTCCACCCCCGCCAACTTGACCTGGTTCAAGTCCAGTTACAGCGGCAGCGAAGGCGGCGCCTGCCTGGAGGTCGCCTATCACTGGCACAAGTCCAGCTACAGCGGCGACGAGGGCGGCGCCTGCGTCGAGGTGGCCGCCCACCCGACCGCCGTGCACGTCCGTGACTCCAAGGTCACGGACGGTCCGGTCCTTACGGTCGCGCCTGACGCGTGGGCGGCTTTCGTCAACGCTGCGGTCTGAGGACGGGCGGGTTCCCGCTAGAAGCCGCCGCCGCCGAAGTCCCCGCCGCCGCCACCGCCGCCGAAGTCTCCGCCGCCCCCGAAGTCGCCGCCGCCGAACGCCGACGAGTCGAAGTCCGAGCCGGAGACGTCGCCGCCCTCGAAGCCCGCGCCCGGGTCGTCGAACCCGGTGCCCGCGCCGTAGTCGGACGCGTATGCGGGCGAGGAGAGCATGGAGCCGAGCATGGTGCCCATGAGGAGGCCGGGGAGCATTCCGCCGCCGAAGTAGCCGCCGGCCCAGGGGCCGTAGGCCGGGCCCGCGTCGTAGTACGGGCGGCGGCCTTCGGCCGTGTCGACCGTACGGATGTCGGGGTCGAGGCCGTCGGCGAGGCGGGCCGCGTCGGCCGCGCAGACCGGGACCTCACGGGGTGCGCCGCCCGCCGGGGTCCAGGTGGCGTCGGTGGTGGAGGGGCCGTGGCGGGGGTCGAAGAAGCAGGGCGAGCGGCGCTCGGGGACGGGGTTGCCGGTGCGGCGGGCGTCCAGGGAGGCGAGGGCGTAGCGGCCGTCCTCCAGCGCCTCGGTCACGCCGCGCACGTCATTGGGCTCCCGTACCGCTGCCATGCGGGACTTGGCGGTCTCGTACAGGTCGAGGGCGCGCTCGTAGTCGGTGCGCATCTCGTCCGTCGCGCCGGGCTCGGAGGGGTGGAAGTCGAGGCGGTCGAGCTCCTCGCCGTACGCGGTGATGTCCTCGTCGACGACGACCGTCAGCTTGCGGAGGGATTCGAGTCGTTCCTCCTCCTTGCGCTTGCGGCTGCGGCGGACCAGGACGACGCCGCCCGCGCCCGCGGCGACCACGGCCGCGCCGATGCCGATCAGGGCTCCCGTACCGACGCCGTCGTTCGAGCCGCCGTCCCAGGAGGCGGGGCCGTGGCCCTTGATCTGCGGGAGGGCCTGGTCCACGAAGGTGTTGAGCTGGGTGGCGGCGTCGACCCCTGCGGGGGTCTTGGCCGCTGCCACCAGGTTGCGGACCGAGGCGCGGGGCAGGGAGCGCGGGTCGGCACCGGCTTCGAAGGAGTCGCCGAGGCGGACCGCGTAGACGCCGGTGACGCCGGTGGCGTTGCGGAGGTTCTGGCGGACGTCGGTGGGCGGGAACTCGGCGGAGCGGGGCAGGACGGCGACGAAGAGCGGCTTGTCGGCGTCCTTGATCTTCTTCGCGATCGAGTCCTGGTCGGCCTGGGAGAGCTGACTCCTGGCCTCCGGGGCGACGTACACGGGGCTCGCCTTCAGGCCGTCACCCACATCCGTCGCATCGGTGGCGGCGACGGCTGCCGGGGCGAACGAGAGCAGCGCGAGCAGGGTCGACCCGGCGAGGGCCGATATGACGGAAAACGACCTGGTCCTCATGGAATCGACGCTACCCGATGTGTTCGAATATGCACGAGTGACGGAGAGTAGCGAGAGATCAGCGCACAGTGAACTCGCTTGTTGTGCACGCGAGTTGAGCAGTGTCGCCCTCGGTGCCACCTTCTTCGGTGTCGAACTCGGTGGTGAACTGGGTGGCGGCCAGTTCCGCGTACAGGCGGTCGGTGCGGACGAGTTCGGCGTGCGAGCCCGTGGCGCGGACGCGGCCCGCCTCCATGACGACGATGCGGTCCGCCCGTACGACCGTGGAGAGGCGGTGGGCGATGACCAGGACGGTGGTGTCGGCGGCGAGTTCGAGGATGACTTCGCGCAGGCGTTCCTCGTTGACGGCGTCGAGCTGGGAGGTGACCTCGTCGAGGAGGAGCAGGCTCGGCTTGCGGAGCAGGGCGCGGGCCAGGGCGATGCGCTGGCGTTCGCCGCCGGAGAGCATGACGCCGCGGTGGCCGACCTGGGTGTCGAGCCCTTCGGGGAGGCGGGCGACGAGGTCGTCGAGGCGGGTACGGGTGACGGCGTCGGCGACCTCGGCGGCGGTGGCGGCGGGGGCGGCCAGGAGGAGGTTGTCCTTGAGGGTCCCGGCGAGGACGGGGGCGTCCTGCTCGACGTAGGCGAGGGCGGCGCGGAGTTCGGCGAGCGGCCAGTCGCGGATGTCGCGGCCGCCGATGGTGAGGGTGCCGGAGTGGTGGTCGTAGAAGCGCTCCAGGAGGGCGAAGACGGTGGTCTTGCCCGCGCCGGAGGGGCCTACGAGGGCGGTGAGAGTGCCGGGGTGGGCGGTGAAGGTGACGCCTTGGTGGACGGGGGCGGTCGGCGTGCCGCCCTCGCCCTGGTCGCCGTACGAGAAGACCACTTCGGTGAACTCGACCCCCAGGGGCGGGTGTTCGAGGCGACGTGCGGGGGCCGTCTCCGCGCGCTCCTCGCCCGGGAGGGATTCGATCTCCGTGATGCGGCGGATGGCGGCCAGGCCGGTGTTGAGTCCGGTCCAGCCGTCGGTGAGCTGGCCGAGGGGGCCGAGCAGTCCGAACACGTACAGCAGGAAGGCGATGAGGGAGGAGACCTCCATCGCACCGGAGACGACGCGTGCGCCGCCGACACCGAGTACGGCGAGGAAGGCGAGCTGGGTGGCCAGGAACATCGCCACTTCGGACACCGAGGTCCAGCGGGCCACTCGCAGGCCCTGGTCGTGCGCGGTCCGCGCGGCGGCGCCGATACCGGCGGCCTCGCGGTCCTCGATGCCGCTGGCCTTGACGGTACGGAAGGCCTGGAGCGAGCGGTCGAGCAGCGAGCCCATGTTGCCGACGGCCTCCTGGGCCTGGAGCTGGGCGCGCTGGATGCGGGGCATGAGGAGGGCGAGCACGCCCATGCTGAGCAGCAGGACGAGGGCGGTGACGCCGAGCAGGAAGATGTCGACGACGCCCATGAGCACGACGGTGCCGATCAGCGTGAGCACGCCGGTGGCGGCCTCGACGACGCTGCGGGAGAGAACGGTGTGCAGGAGGGTGGTGTCGCTGGTGGCGCGGGAGAGCAGGTCACCGGGGGTGAGGCGGTCGACGGCGGCCACTTTGAGTCGCAGTATCCGGTCGACGAGCCGGCGCCGGGCCCGCAGGACGGCGGCTTCGCCGGTACGGGCCATGAGGTAGCGCCCGGCGGCGGCGAGGAGCGCCCCGAGGACGACCACGGCGGTGAGGCCGAGGAGCGGGGCGGTGGTGGGACGGTCGCTGCCGAAGGCGTCGACGGCGTACTTGGCCATCATCGGCATGACGAGGGCGGCGGCGGAACCGGAGAGGGAGAGGAGGCTGCCGAGGAGGAGGAGTTTGCGGTGGGGGCGGATCTGGTCCAGGAGAAGGTTGAGGGGGGTGGCCCCCGCCGGGGCCGCTCCCTTTCCGGTCCCGGCCCCGGGCCCGTTCCCCGGTTTACTCACCACGCACGGACACCTTCATCAGCGGCCGGAAGTCCGTCACGTTCTGTTCGCCGACGGTGCGGCCGTCCGCCTCGACCCACGCGTGCGGCTGGAAGGGCGGGGTGTTGCGCACGCCCGCGTGCCAGTCCGGCCAGGTGCCGGACATGCGGCAGACCAGCGCGATGGCGATCGAACGCGGCAGACAGCCGTACCAGCCCGCGCACTTGCGGCTGGTCGCGACCACGCGGTCGTACGTCTCCAGGGTCTGGTCGTACGACGCCGGCCGCGCCCCCGCACTCAGCCGGGTGAGCAGCTTCCGCAGCCTGCCCGGCTTGAGCTTGGCGAGGAGGAGGGCCAGGGCGATGGCCGTGCGGATCTTCGGGCCGCCGGGGCCCGCGCCCCGTCTCGGCATGGTCATCTCGGTGGTCATCGGGCGGCGCCCCGTACGACGATCTTCGCCTGGAGGAGCTGCTCGGTGAGTTCGGCGACGTCCGCCTCCACCTCCGCGCGCTCCACCTCGTACTCCGCGAGAAGCTGCTCCACCGCGTCCGCCGGCGCCCGCCCCTCCGAGATCGCGGTCACCACGAGCGTCCCGCACTCGTTGAGCTGCCAGTAGGTGCCGTCCTTCTCGTCGAGCAGGACGCCGCCGTACTCGGTGGTCGTGACGGCTATCCCCTTGCGGAGCCGGAGTGGGGGCCTGGGGTCGGGCTGACCGTTCATGGGCGGGCCTCGCTGTTCGCGTCGGAGGAAGGGGAAGTGGAAGTGGCCCAGCCGTCCTCGGCCGTGCGCAGCCACGCCTCGCAGGACACCGTCGAGTCGACGGGGTGCATCTGGAGGAGTGGCGAGTACGGGTCGTCGGCCAGTCGGCGGAGCTGGGTGGCGTCGATGAGTCCGCGTTCGGCGAGGAGGGAGTCCGTCCACAACTGCCGCAGTTCCGGCGCGTGTTGACGTAGGCCCTGGATGTCGTCCGCGGACATGTGGTCCTTGGTGGTACGGGCGAGCAGACTGTCGGGCACCACCCCGCGCACCGCCTCCACCAGGAGCGGCTTGTACCGCCAGGGCACGACCCGGTCCTCGACCCGTACGGCCAGCACCGCCTCCACCACCCGGTCGTCGAAGAAGGGCGCGGCGACCGGCAGCCCGAGTCCCGCGCCCACGTCCTCCATGGCCTGGAAGTAGCGGGCGCCGAGCCGGACCGTGTCGATGTCCATGTGGCGGCCGGGGCGCGGCGCGATCGGCCGGGCGCTCGCCGCCGCCTTGCGGAACTCCTCCCTGATCAGCCCCTTGGCCTTCTCCGTGAACCACGGCCGCATCGCCTGCCGCATCCCCCAGGAGACCTGCGGGGTACGGGAGTCGGCGGTCGCGGTGTCGATCAGCGAACCGGCCAGCCAGTTGCCGAAGGAGGGCGGGAAGAGCATGCCGCGCAGGGTGGGCAGCAGTGGCCAGCCGGACTGGTGGCGCAGGGCGCTGATGCGGTTCCAGGCCTTGAGGGGCTTGCCGGGGAGGAGGTCCTGGCAGGCGGAGGCGAGCCCGTTGAAGAGTTCGTCGCCGCCGTACCCGGTGAGGTGGTACTCGGAGCCGGTGGCCGCGGCCCGGCCGAGCAGCATGGCGGCGCGGGCGCGGGCGGGGGCGACGGGGAACGGCTCGTCGAGGAGTTCGTCGCCGGTGGAGCGCAGGTCGGCGTAGAAGAGCGGGGCGTCCTCGGCGGGGACGACGGTGTGCTCGATCTTCCGCGCACCACCGCTCTCCTTCCTGGCCTCCCGTACCCCCCGCTCCGCCCACATCTCGTCCTCCGACCGGCTGTCCCTGGCCGCCACCGTCAGCAGGGTGGTGTCGGGGGCCCCGGCCCGCTGGGCGAGGAAGGTGACCGAGGTGGAGTCCATGCCGCCGGAGAGTTCGCCGCTGATCCGGGTACGTCCCTCCAGGTGCGCGGCCACGGACGCGGCCAGCGCGGCGGCGACCAGTGGCGCACCCTCCGCCATGGTGAGCCGGGGAACCGGCGGCTGCCACCAGCGGCGTATCGAGAAACCGGGGCCGGCGCCCAGGGCTCCCCCGTGCAGCAGCAGCGCGTACGCCGGGTCGATCTCCTCGACGCCCTGCCAGACGGGCCGTTCCCGCAACGGGTGCGGTACGAAGTCCAGCAGCCGCAGCGCGAGCGCGCCTTCGTCGATGCCCGCACCGGTGAGGTGCGCGAGCACGGCGGGGCGGTCGGCGGCGATGCGCTGTCCGGCGTACGCGGCGTGGTAGACACGGCGGTGACCGGAAGCGGTCCCCCGTACACAGACCTCGTCGCCCAGCCGGGAGACGGCGTGCCCGAGACCGGGCAGCTCGGTGAGCCGTTGGTGCAGGTCGAGGGTAGTGCGGGCGGGGCCGAGGACGGCGTCCAGGGTCGCGGCCGGGGTGTGGTGGGGTCCGATCAGCACGAGGGCGTCGCCGTCGCGGGTGACCTGGACGAGTTTGCGTACGAGAAGGCGGGCCAGGATCCAGGGGCGGCCGGACGGATGGGTGACCGTCTGCCAGCTCCCCCGGTGGGGCGCGCCACTGTCCGTACCGGAACCGGAACCGGCGGAACCGGCAGCCTCGGCGGCGTCGGCGGCCTCGGCCGCCGAGCGAAGAAGCCCGGCCGCCGCCTCGCCTTCGGCCGTGTCGGGAAGGACCACGAAGAAGTCACGCAGAGGCAGGTGACCGGGCATCTTCATCGCTCAGTACCCGCTGACTCAGATACAGAGCCGACGGGACCAGAACTCCTTGCACGAGGCATAGAACATGCCCGCGGTCTTCTTGCTGAAGTCGCCCTGGTTGAACAGCGACGGCTTGACGTAGGTCTTCTTCATCGTCGTCACGTCCTCTCCGTAGTTGGGGGTACACCGAGCACATATGGGCGCCGATACGGGAGTGCACGGTGTTGCTCGTGTGAACTCCCTGACGGCCGGGGACAGTTGATCGCAGTCCGCACACTCCTGTGCACCCCTGGCCACGGTTTGTGGCTTGATCAACTGCACACCTGGCGGATTCAGCGGCCTTGACGGAGGGTGAACGAGCGCTTACTCGTTGCATGTTGTACATATTCGGGCCGACTATGCCCCCGGGCGCGCGATCGACCCCCGCACCCGCCCGCGCTCTCCCCGTCCGTGCAGGGGCTACTCCGTGGGCTCCACGCCCGCGCGCAGCAGGCCGTAGGTGTACGCGTCCTCCAGGGCCTGCCAGGACGCGGCGATGACGTTCTCGGCGACGCCGACCGTGGACCAGTCGCCGTCGGAGCCGCCGCCGTCGCCGGTGGTGATCAGGACGCGGGTGGTCGACTCGGTGCCGTGGGTGCCCTCCAGGATGCGGACCTTGTAGTCCACCAGCTCCAGCTTGGCGAGCTGCGGGTAGATCCGCTCAAGGCCGACGCGCAGTGCCCGGTCCAGGGCGTTGACCGGGCCGTTTCCCTCCGCCGTGGCGACGATGCGCTCGCCCTTGGCCCACAGCTTCACGGTGGCCTCGTTGGCGTGGGTGCCGTCGGGGCGGTCCTCGACGATGGCGCGCCAGGACTCGACGCGGAAGTAGCGGCGGGCCCGGCCCTCGGCCTCCTCGCGCAGCAGGAGTTCGAAGGAGGCGTCTGCGGCCTCGTACGTATAACCCTTGAGCTCACGCTCCTTGACCCGGTCGACGACCCGGCCGACCAGCTCGCGGTCGTCGCCGAGGTCGACGCCCAGCTCCTTGCCCTTGAGCTCGATGGAGGCGCGGCCCGCCATGTCGGAGACCAGCATGCGGATGCGGTTGCCGACCAGGTCGGGGTCGATGTGCTGGTAGAGGTCGGGGTCCACCTTGATGGCGGAGGCATGCAGTCCGGCCTTGTGGGCGAAGGCGGAGACGCCGACGTACGGCTGGTGGGTGGAGGGGGTGAGGTTGACGACCTCGGCGATGGCGTGCGAGATGCGGGTCATCTCGCGGAGCGAGCCCTCGGGCAGGACCTGCTTGCCGTACTTCAGTTCCAGGGCTGCGACCACCGGGAAGAGGTTGGCGTTGCCGACGCGCTCGCCGTAGCCGTTGGCGGTGCACTGGACGTGGGTGGCGCCCGCGTCGACGGCGGCGAGGGTGTTGGCGACGGCGCAGCCGGTGTCGTCCTGGGCGTGGATGCCCAGACGGGCGCCGGTGTCCGCGAGGACGGTGGCGACGGTGGCCTGGATCTGGGCGGGGAGCATGCCGCCGTTGGTGTCGCAGAGGATGACGACGTCCGCCCCGGCCTCGTCGGCGGCGCGCACGACGGCCTTGGCGTACTCGGGGTTGGCACGGTAGCCGTCGAAGAAGTGCTCGCAGTCGACGAAGACGCGGCGGCCCTGGGCGACGAGGTGCTCGACGGTGTCGCGGACCATCGCGATGTTCTCGTCGAGGGTGGTGCGCAGGGCGAGTTCGACGTGCCGGTCGTGGGACTTGGCGACCAGGGTGACGACGGGGGCGCCGGACTCGACCAAGGCGCGGACCTGCGGGTCGTCGGCGGCCCTGGCTCCCGGCCGGCGGGTGGCGCCGAAGGCCACCAGCTGGGCGTTGCGGAAGGTGATCTCCTTCTGCGCACGGGAGAAGAACTCGGTGTCGCGGGGGTTGGCGCCCGGCCAGCCGCCCTCGATGAAGCCCACCCCGAAGTCGTCCAGATGACGGGCGATGGCCAGCTTGTCGGCGACGGTGAGGTTGATGCCCTCGCGCTGCGCTCCGTCGCGCAGCGTGGTGTCGAAGACGTGGAAGCTGTCGTCAAAGCTCTCTGCGGTCATGCGGTCTGACTCCTGTCGGATCCTGGCGGTGAATTCCAGGCTGCGGAATGACTGGCTCCACTTGCCTCCATTCTCGCGTGCGCCACGCTGTCCGACCGGGGTGGGGGCGGAAAACGAAAAAACCTCTCGCGGGTGCGAGAGGTCTGCGCGCGGGTCTGGAGCTGGGTGGCCGCGCCGTACGGGGTGGTGGTGTACGGGGCGGTCACTGCGGACCGGCGCGCCTGCTGCCCATAATCATGGCGAACGAGAACACGGGGGCAGTCTGGCACACGACTGCCCCCGCGTCTCAGGGCGTCTCAGGATGCGGTCGGCACGGGTGCGGTCCGAGCTCGGGTCCGGGGTTCAGGTCCGGGCTCGGGGCCGGGCTCCGCTCCTGTTACTTCAGGTGACGCAGGAAGACGTCCGACTGGGAGTTGGTGTCCCCCTCCACGAACCGGCTCTCGTCGTACCCGCTGAAGGCGACGGTCGACGCGTCCGCGCTCATCGCCGCCGATCCCGTCCCCTCCGGCTTTCCGTCCACGCTGGGGCTGGCCAGGGTGTTCGCCCCGGTGACCAGGTCACGGACGTAGGTCCCGGACTCGCTCGTGGTGGCGCTGGTCGAAGTGATCAGCAGCTTGCGGCCGTCCCGGGAGATGCCGCTCAGCCCGGAGATGTCGGTGGGCGCTATCCCGTCGACCCGGCTGAGCTTGCCGGTGCGCAGGTCTCGGACGAAGGGGTTCCAGCCCCGGTTGGGGTCGGTGCCGGGGACGAGGTTGGTGGCGTACGACTGGAACGCGACGGTCGAACCGTCGGCGCTCAGGTGTGCGGTGGTGGACGCCTTGTCCGCCTCTGCCCCGTTGTACGTGGCGTCCGCGTGGACGATCTTCTTGGTGGAGCGCTCCCACACGAAGATGTCGCCCCAGTCGTCGCCGCGCGGCCCGTTGGTGTACGAGTCCTGGTACGCGACCTTCTTGCCGTCCGCGCTGATCGACTGCGCGGAGCAGCCCTGGGCGCCGTCGGCGTCGTCGGGCGTGCGGCTGACCCGTACGGCCTTCTTCTCCGTGCGGTCGTAGAGGTAGACGCGGGAACCGTCGTCGGCCGCCTGCGGGGTGGCTGCGGTGGGCCGTGCGGTGAAGGCCACGTACCGGCCGTCGGCACTGACCGGGGCGATGCCGTACGACACGGCGTAGGCGTCGTCCAGGGTGGGCGCGATCCGTTCGGTGCGGCCGGTGGTCAGGTCCCGTACGTGCACGGTGTACCCGGTCGGGGTGTCCGCGTAGAACGTCAGGTACCGCCCCGACGTGCTGAGCTGCGGGCCCGAGGTGCCGGTGGCCCCGGCGACGGTGATCCGCTGGAGCGGCTTGCCCGGTGCGGTCCGGACGAAGACGTCCCCCGTGTTCGCGGTGTCCCCGGCGACCAGGTTGGAGGCGTACGAGTGGAAGGCGACGGCCTTGCCGTCGGCGCTCAGCACCGGCTCGCCGGACGAGTTGTCGGCCTGTCCCCCGTCGGGTGCGGTGCTGACCTTCTCGGTACGGGGCGCGGCCGCGGGTGCGGATGCGGCCTGGGCGGCGGCGGGCAGGGTCAGTGCGGTGAGCGTGGCGACGAGCGCCGTGCCCAGGGCGGTGCGGGTGGTGGTGCGGATCGTGGTGCGCAAGGTGTGACTCCCCCTGTTGGTGCGGTGGTTGACGTACGTAACGAGAGACGCGAAAGGGTGTGGTTCGGTTCGCGGGGCCGGAGCTACTTCAGGTGGCTGACGAAGACGTCCAGCTCACCGTTGGTGTCGTCGGGCACCAGCGGCGAGAAGCTCTCCAGCGCCGCCCGGCGGCCGTGCAGGTCGAGCGAGGTCAGACGTGGTACGAGCACGTCCGGGCCCTGCGGTCCGATGTCGAGCACCCGGCCCTGGCCGGTCGGCAGGTCCAGGAGCCAGTTGAGCCCGGCAGGAGTGGAGAACGCCAGCTTGCGGCCGTCCGGGCTGAGCACCGGGGCGTGGGCGGTACCGCCCTGTGCCGAGAGGTCGACCAGCCGGGTCCTGCCGGTCCGCAGGTCACGCACGAAGACGTCGTCCCTGCCGTTGGTGTCACCCGCGACCAGGTCGGAGTCCGGAGAGGTGAAGACGAGGTGACGGCCGTCGGCACTGAGGGCGTCCTTGACCGGGTACACGGAGGCGGTGGTGGACGGCTCTCCTTGTGGCGTGACGTCCACCTGCTGGAGTGCGCCGGTCCACAGGTCGCGGCGGAAGAGCGAGTTCCGCTCCGGGGCGTCCGGCCCGGGGCCCTTCCCTGTGGTGAGGTACGAGACGTACCTGCCGCTGTCGCTCAGCTCCGGGCGGGTGGCCCAAGTGCCTTGCGGGAGCGCGGGGTTCACTTGCGTGGTGGTCTTCTTGACGCGGTCGCGCACGTACACGCGGCGGTTCTCGGTGGGCCGGTAGGGGTGGGTGGGCTGTACGTCGGCGACGAAGGCGACGTGGCGTCCGTCGGCGCTGACCGAGATCCCGCCGGTCTGGCCCGCGTACCCCTCGGCCACTCCGACGCTCACCAGCTCGGTGACCCCCTTCTCCATGTCGCGCAGGTAGATGCTGATGCCGCCCGGCGCGCCCTGCCCCATGTCGGTGGAGCCGGTGGCGAAGGCGGCGTACCGGCCGCCGGGGCTCAGCGCCACGTCGAAGACCGGGCCGTTGCCCGGGGAGCCGTCGGGTGTGGCCGACGCCAGCTGGACCTTGCCGGTGCTGTTGTCGCGCACGTACAGCTGCCGGCCCGGGAACTCCAGTGCCTCCGGCAGCAGTTGGGTCGAGGTCGAGCTGAACGCCACGTACCGGCCGTCCTCGCTGATCAGCCCATCCGTGGCATAGCCGTCACCCTGTAGGCCGGCCTCGCTCACGCTGACACGCTCGGTGAGCGGGGCGGGCCCGGCGGGAGCGCCGGCTGCGGCGGATGCGGCGGGCGGAGCGAGTGCGGCGAGTGCGGCAGCCAGCGCCACGGCGGTCGCGGCGGATCTTCGGGTGGTGGAGCGCATTTCGGTTCCCCCCATGGAACGTGCGGCCGTCCGGCGGCCGCCGGACGCACCTCGATCGAAGCCCATCGCAACCACGCAGGTCAACGCATTCCGGCGATGCGGATTGCCCACAAGTGAGGTACAACCCCCGTCCGTTCTACGGAAGTCGGACTCCGCAGTCCGGGCCTGTGGGGTGCCGGTAGGTTCGGCTCATGCGCGTACTGACATGGAATGTGTGGTGGCGGTTCGGCCCCTGGGACGCCCGTCGCAAGGCGATCCTCGCCGTGCTGCGGGAGCAGCGTCCCGACGTGGTGACGCTGCAGGAGGTGTGGGGCAACGACGAGGAGAACCTGGCCGGTTGGCTCGCGCAGGAGCTGGGGCTGGCGCACTGGGCCTGGGCCCCCTTCGCCCGTCCCGGGCACTGGCAGCGGCGTACCGACGGCGACGTCTCGGACATCGGGGTCGCGGTCCTGAGCCGGTGGCCGATCAGCGCGGAGGCGGTGCTGCCGCTGCCCGCCGAGGGCGGAGCCGACAACGGGCGGGTGGCGCTGTACGCACGTATCGACGCGCCCAGCGGGACCGTCCCGGTCTTCACCACGCACCTCAACTCCCCGCCGTACGACTCGGGTGTGCGGTGCGGGCAGGTCACGGCGCTGGCGCACTTCGTCAAGGAGAAGGGCTGGGACTGCGACTTCCCGCCGGTGATCACCGGGGACTTCAACGCCTGGCCCGACTCGGACGAGATCCGGCTGCTCGGCGGTTACAAGACCGCGCCGCCGGTCCCGGGGCAGTGCTTCATCGACGCCTGGGAGTACGCCGATCCCGGTGCCCCTTCGGCGACTTGGGACTCCTCGAACGCGTACCACACGCCCGGTCCGACGGTCCGCATCGACTACATCCACCTGGGACGTCCCGGCCGGCGCGGCGAGGGCGAGGTGCGGGGCGTGGCCCGGTTCGGGCACGGCGCGGTGGACGGGGTGTGGCCCTCGGACCACGCGGGTGTACGGGTGGACCTGTCGGAGGGGACGGGGAGAGCCGAGGGGGCAGAGTGATGCGCGCTGCGGAGATCGCTCGACTGGACGTGGAGATACGGGCGTTCGTCACGCTCGCGGAGGATCCGGCCGGGCCGTTCGAGGACGGACCGCTGAGCGGGGTCGCGGTCGCGGTGAAGGACATCATCCGGGTCGACGGGCTGCCGACCGGCGGCGGCTCGGCACTGCCGGTGGAGGCGCTCGCCGGTCAACAGGCCACGGTGGTCTCGCGGTTGCTGGCGGCCGGGGCGTACGTCGCGGGCAAGACGGTGACGGCGGAGTTCGCGATCCTGGCGCCGGGGCCGACCCGTAACCCGCACGGCCTGGCCCACACGCCCGGGGGTTCGAGCAGCGGCTCGGCGGCGGCGGTCGCGGCGGGGATGGTGCCGTTGGCGGTGGGCACGCAGACGGTCGGCTCGATGATCCGGCCCGCAGCGTACTGCGGGGTGGTCGGCTTCAGGCCCAGCTTCGGGCGCATCCCGGTCGACGGGGTCATTCCGAACGCGCCGTCCTTCGACACGCTGGGGCTCTACGCGCGTGACGTGGCGGGGGTCGTACCGGCGGCGGCGGTGGTCTGCGACGACTGGCGGGAGGCCGGGCCGGAGGGGCTGCGGCTGCCCGTGCTCGGTGTGCCCGAGGGGCCCTATCTGGCGCAGGCCGGGGCGGAGGCGCTCGCGGCGTTCGAGTCGCAGGTGGAGGCCTTGCGGGCGGCCGGGTACGAGGTGCGGCGGGTGCCGGTGATGGCGGACTTCGAGGAGGTCCGGCGGCAGCTGTTCACCATGAACCGGTACGAGGTGGTGCGGTCGCACGAGCCGTGGTTCGGGGCGTACGGGCATCTCTACCGGGCGGAGACGGTGGCGGTGCTGCGGGAGGGGGCGGCGATCGAGCACTCGGAGTACGCGCGGGCGCGGGCCCGACGGGACGTGTTCGTCGAGCAGTTGACCGAGGTCATGGTGGGGGCCGGGGTCGATCTGTGGATCACTCCGGCGGCCACGGGGGCGGCTCCGCGGGATCTTTCCACTACCGGGTCTTCGGTGATGTGCGTGCCTTGGAGCAATGCGGGGTGGCCGTCGGTTTCGCTGCCGGCGGGGAGGGCGGGGGGTGGGATGCCGTTGGGGATTCAGTGTGTGGGGCGGGGTGGGGAGGACGAGGGGGTTCTTGGGTGGGCGGGAGGGGTGGAGCGGGTGGTGTCCTGCGGAGCGGGGGCCATGGCGTAGGTGGGGCCGGGGTGAGGGGGCGACTCCGTCGGGGGCCGCCCCCTTGCCCGCCCGTTCCGCCCCCGGGGGGCGGCCCCGCCGCCCAAGGGGGCGGGGGCGTAGCCCCGCGCCCGAGGGGGCTGGGGCATAGGCGGCCCCGCCGCCCGAGGGGGCTTTGGGTTACGCCAGGTTGTGCATCCAGTGGTGGGTGTCGGGGGCCTTGCCCGTCTGGATTTCGAGGAGGGCCTTGCGGAGGGACATGGTGACGTGTCCCGGTTCGCCGTCTGCCGTGGTCCACTCCGCCGAGGCGGACTTCACGTGGCCGACGGGGGTGATGACCGCCGCCGTGCCGCAGGCGAAGACCTCCGTCAGGGCGCCGGACTCGGCGTCCGCGCGCCACTGGTCGGTGGAGATGCGGCCCTCCTCGGCGGTGTAGCCGAGGTCACCGGCCAGCTTGAGGAGGGTGTCGCGGGTGACGCCCGCGAGGAGGGAGCCCGTGAGCTCCGGGGTGACGATCTTGTCGCCGTACACGAAGTACAGGTTCATGCCGCCCATCTCCTCGACCCACTTGTGGTCGAGCGCGTCCAGCCAGACGACCTGGTCGCAGCCCTTCTCGGCGGCTTCGGCCTGGGCGAGCAGCGAGGCCGCGTAGTTGCCGCCGGTCTTGGCGTAGCCCATGCCGCCGGGGACGGCGCGGACGTAGTTCTCCGAGAGCCAGACCGACACCGGCTTCACGCCGCCGGGGAAGTAGGCGCCGGCCGGGGAGGCGATGACCAGGAAGAGGTACTCGTTGGCCGGGCGGACGCCGAGCCCGATCTCCGTGGCGATCATGAAGGGGCGCAGGTAGAGGGACTCCTCGCCGCCGTGCGGCGGGACCCAGGCCTCGTCCTGCTTGACCAGGGCGTCGCACGCCGCGATGAACGTCTCGACCGGCAGCTCCGGCATCGCGAGCCGCTTCGCGGACCGCTGGAAGCGCTCTGCGTTGGCCTCGGGGCGGAAGGTGGCCACCGAGCCGTCGGGGCGGCGGTAGGCCTTGAGGCCCTCGAAGATCTCCTGCGCGTAGTGCAGGGTCATGTTCGCCGGGTCGATGGAGAGCGGTGCGTACGGGACGAGCTGCGCGTCGTGCCAGCCGCGGCCCTCGGTCCACTTGATGGTCACCATGTGGTCGGTGAAGTAGCGGCCGAAACCGGGGTTGGTCATGTTCGCCTCGCGCTCCGCGTCGGCCAGCGGGCTGGAAGAGGGCTTGAGCTCGATCGTCAGGGGCGTCGTCATGAGTGCGTGTCCTTCACCGGTTGTCTGGGAAGGGCCGCGTCACGCCTTGTAGGACGTCCGAGCTTCCTCTCATACCGCGACCCTGAGTTCGATTATCGCGCGCGGGGTGGCTGGTACGAAATGGTGGCTTTGACGTCAGGTGCGGGGTGCGGCCCAGGGGTCGATGGTCGCACCCGGCAGCCGCACAGGAACAGCCGCCGGGTGTCGGAGAAACCCGGCGGCTGTCGTGTGTACGGATGTACGGAGAGTCGTCGGGTCAGCCCGCTACTCGCAGGGCGAGCGCGTCGCCGATCTCGTCCGTCGTACGGACTTCTGCGGGGTCGCGCTCGGCGAGGTCGGCCGAGACGGCCTCCTCGATGCGCTCGGCCTCGGCTTCGTGACCGAGGTGACGGAGGAGGAGCGCGACGGACAGGACGGTGGCCGTCGGGTCCGCCTTGCCCTGGCCCGCGATGTCGGGCGCGGAGCCGTGCACGGGCTCGAACATGGACGGGAACGCGCCCGTCGGATTGATGTTGCCGGAGGCGGCCAGGCCGATTCCGCCGGAGACGGCGGCGGCCAGGTCGGTCAGGATGTCGCCGAAGAGGTTGTCGGTGACGATGACGTCGAAGCGCTCCGGCTGGGTGACGAAGAAGATCGTCGCGGCGTCGACGTGCAGGTAGTCCGTGGTGACGGACGGGTACTCGGCGGCGATGCGGTCGAAGGTGTTCTTCCACAGGTGGCCGGCGTAGACGAGCACGTTGTTCTTGTGCACGAGGGTGAGCTTCTTGCGGGGGCGGGCCGCCGCGCGCTCGAAGGCGTCGCGGACCACGCGCTCCACGCCGTACGCCGTGTTGAGGGAGACCTCGGTGGCCACCTCGGCGGGGGTGCCGGTGCGGAGGCTGCCGCCGTTGCCGGTGTACGGGCCCTCGGTGCCTTCCCGTACGACGACGAAGTCGATGTCGGGGCTGCCCGCGAGGGGGGTCGAGGTGTTCGGGAACAGCTTCGACGGGCGGAGGTTGATGAAGTGGTCGAAGGCGAAGCGGAGCTTGAGCAGCAGCCCGCGCTCCAGTACGCCCGACGGCACGGACGGGTCGCCGATCGCTCCGAGGAGGATCGCGTCGTGCTGCTTCAGCGCGGCCATCTCCGCGTCCGGGAGGGTCTCCCCGGTGCGGTGCCAGCGCTTGGCGCCGAGGTCGTACTCCTTGGTCTCCAGCTTCACGTCCTGCGGAAGGACGGAGTTGAGGACCTTGAGGCCCTGGGCCACGACCTCCTGGCCGATGCCGTCAC
Organism: Streptomyces sp. NPDC032721; assembly: GCF_055579625.1. NCBI lineage: Bacteria > Bacillati > Actinomycetota > Actinomycetes > Kitasatosporales > Streptomycetaceae > Streptomyces > Streptomyces sp. NPDC032721. The sequence goes on from NZ_JBVIMX010000022.1 coordinate 128,539, forward strand.
CGGGGATCACTGCGAGATTGATGCTGCGAGACATGGCTGGGACCCTACTCCGCGTCCCAGCCCATGACACGTCGCGTCCGCCATGTGGACGCGCCTCGGTGATTGCCTCGATGGTTTCCGCGGTGGTCGCGGTGGCCTCAGTGACCCGTCTCGCCGCCGTTGTCGCGGCGGTCCAGGGCGCGCTGGAGTGCGGCGGCGGCCAGGCGGCGGTCGGCGGCCTCGGTGCTGCGGGAAGCGTGGCGGACCCGGCGGGCGTGCGGGGCTGCCGGGCGGTTCATCGTCGTCTCGGACACGGAAATCGACTCCTTCAGAGCATGAGGGAAAGCGCCGCGCGAAAGGCGGGAGCGCTGCATCTGTGAGGCGCCGGAAAGTGGCGGGGAGCGGGATGCCGCAGGGGTTGCCTGCTTCGGGGCACCGGCTCGCGACCGCCGTTCGCTGATGGAGCGAGACGTTCGGCTCCTACAAAGCTAGGACAGGTCGGCGCGACTGTCTCCACAATTACTCGGACTTCCTACTATCTGAGACGCGATCTTGCGGGGCCCTTTGCGGATCCCTCGCGGATCCCTTGCGTGGACTGGAATCAACTTCGCCACCTAGGTTGCATTCCTATCTAGGTAGTGGTGAAGTTGAGTCATGGCCGCAGACCGCAGATCCAGCTGGCTCAAGGGTGTCCTTGACCTCCTCGTCCTCTCCTGCCTCACCGGCGGTGAGAGCTACGGCTACGAGATCTCCAAGGCACTGGCCGGGGCGGGCCTCGGCGACATCAAGGGCGGCACGCTCTATCCGGTGCTCAACCGGCTGGAGGAAGCCGGTTACGTCGTCGGGGAGTTCCGCGCCGCAGAGCGCGGCCCCGGCCGCCGCTACTACCGGCTGACCGGTCAGGGCCGCACGGCCCTCGCCGAACAGACGGATGCCTGGCTGGACTTCCACACGTCCGTAAGGACCACACTCACCGCATCACTCAGCACGGGGGAATCATGATGACTGCCGAGGACACCACCTACTTCGCTCGGCTGACCACCGCACTGCGCGCCACCGGGATGGCCGAGGACGCGGTCGCCGCGACCGTCGCTGATCTCACGGCGTACGTGAACGACGGCGAAGGGACCGATCCGGCCGAGGAGTTCGGGACGCCCGAGGAGTTCGCGGCCCGGCTGACCGGTGCCGAGCCGGTCGAGGAACCGGTGGCGGAGGCCGAGACCTGGAAGTGGACCACCGACGTCTACAACGACCGTCGGCTGCTCGCCCGGTACGGCGACGAGGGCTGGGAGGTCGAGCGGATCGACCGGCTCGGCCGGTTCGTCTGCCGCCGCGACCCGTCGGCCGCGCTGCGCTGGGAGTACCGGCGCGAGATGGCGAACAACGCGGCCGAGCGGGCGGCACGGACCGCCGAACTGGCGCCGGACGCCTGGGAACCCTGCGGGCACTGGGTTTTCTACATGTACTTCCGCAGGCCGAAGGCGGCCAGCGCCGGACCGGCGGCGGAGCTGTCCGAGCTGGCGGAAGTGCCCGAGAAGCAGGTGATGTTCGGCGGGCGGGTGAGCCGGATGCTGCTGGCGGTGGGGCTGATGCTGCTGGCGGGCGCGGTGGCCGTGGTCCTCGGGTACGGCACGTTCGTCGCCGAACACCCGTTGCTCTGGGCGGTGTTCGGGGTCGCGGGCCTGGTGGGCGGCCTGGCCGGGTGGTACGGGACCAAGCGGGACGTAGCCAGGGGGATCGAGGACTAGACGGCGCACCGCGTCACAGCACGTCCCCGTCCCGCCAGTCGAAGAAGAGGGCCGCCTCCGGGTCCGGCAGGGTCCGGCCCGCCGCAGGGCGTACGTACGTCGTGCCCTCCTCCTCCGGCAGTGGTACGGCGCCCAGCGGGCCGAGCGCCGCGAGGCCGCCCGGCCACACCTGCCAGCCGCGGGACGCGTAGAGCGCGGCTCCCGCGTCGGATGCCGACAGGGCCCCCAGGACGTACGCCCGGTCGACGATCTCCTCCAGGGCGGCCATGATCCGGCCCCCGTGGCCCTTCCTGCGGTGGCCGGCGCGGACCGCGACCGCTTCGACGTACCCGATCCGCAGGGAGCTGCCCCGGTGCTGGACCCGCCGCATGACCAGGCTGCCGTGGGCGATCAGTGCGGCGCCGTCGGAGGCGCCGTCGGTGATGAGTGCGTGCATGCCGCCGAGGCCGTGCTCCCAGTCCGTGTCCGAGAAGTCGCCGTCGAAGGCGTCGTCGAGGAGGGCGCGGATGCCGGTGAGTTCGGCGGGGGTGAGCTGGGCGGTGTGGGCGATGCGCACGGCCGGGGGCGTGCCCGGGCTGGAGGGCGTGTTCGGACTCGGGGTCATGCTCCGCATTCTCGCTGTCCCCTGCCGTAACAGGTACTCAGTACCTCTTTGAGTACCTGTGCCGTGTCGGACTGCCGGGCGCCGCAGCAGAGTGGGACCCATGCCCACCAAGACCTCGTCCGCCCGCCCTTCCGGGGCCGGACTGTACGCACTCAAGCCCTGGTACGCGGCCCGGTTGTCCGGGGTGCGTGCCGCGCTGGTCCGGCGCCAGGTGTCGCCGGACGCGCTGACCGCCGCCGGTGTGGTGTGCGCGGCGGGTGCGGCGGCGGTGCTGGCCTGGCTGCCCGCGCCGTACGCGGCGCTGCCCGTCGCGGTGCTCCTCGCGGCGCGGCTCGCCTTCGCCAACCTGGACGGGGCACTGGCCCGCGACACCGGGCGCACCACCCGGCGCGGCGCACTGGTCAACGAACTGGGCGACCGGGCGGCCGACTTGACCGTGCTCGCCGGGTTCCTGGCGCTGGCCCCGCTGTGGCTGGTGGCGGTGGCGGGGCTGGCCGCGACACTCCCGTCCTGGATGTCCCTGGCGGGCGCGGCGGCGGGTGGCGAGCGGCTGAACGGCGGTCCGGTCGGCAAGACGGAGCGGTGTCTGCTGGTGGTGGTCGCGGCGGCGGTGCCCGGGTGGGCGGTGGCGGTGCTGGCCGTGCTGGCGGCGGGTTCGGCGCTGACGGGCGTCGTGCGGTGCGTACGCCTGTGGAAGTCGCTGTGAGCGCGCGCGTACCGGTGATCGTGGCCGGGGTGCTGGCGGTGAGCGGGCTCGCGGTGGCGGCGGTTCCCGCCCGGGTCGCCATGCGGGCGGAACTGCGCAAGCGGTGGCAGACCTGGGCGCTGGCGGCGCCGGTGTACCTGGGTGCGCTGTGGCTGGGCGCTGCGGGGGCGTTCGCGCTGGCGGCGGGGCTCGGGGGGATCGCCGTGGCGGAGTACGCGCGGATGGCGGCGCCGGTGGCGGTACGGGTGGGGGCCGGGGCGGGCGCGGGGGGCGGTGTGCGCGTGGGGGACGGGGGTCCTGACGCGCCGTCCACCGGCCGGTACTCCCCCGGTGACCTCCTCGTCCTCGTCGCCGCCGCCCTCGTCCTGCCCGCGCTGGCCTGGCTGGCGCCCGGGATGCTCGATCTGCGGGCCGCCGCGCTGCTGCTGATCGTCGCCGCGCTGCCCGCGCTGCTCGGCGGGGACGCCGAGCGGGGTTTCACCCGCAGCGCACGCAACGCCTTCGGGATGGTGTGGATTCCGGTGGCGCTCACCGGGCTCGTGCTGCTGGGTCCCGACACCGCGATGGCGGTCGGGCTGGCCGTCGCGCTCGGGGACGTCGGCGCCTGGTGCGGCGGGACCGCGTTCGGGCGGCGCGGACCGCTCGCCCGGCCGCTGTCGCCGCTGTCGCCGAACAAGACCTGGGCGGGGGTGGCCGGTTGCGCGGCGGCAACTGCCCTTGCCCTGGCGGCAGTCGGGGTCTTCTCGCCCGTCCTGTGGGCCGCCGTGTTCCTCGGCTGCCTGCTCGGCGACCTCCTCGAATCGATGGTCAAACGGGAGTCCGGGGTGAAGGACGCGGGCAGCTGGCTGCCCGGGTTCGGCGGGCTGCTCGACCGGATCGACTCCCTGCTCCTCGCCCTGCTGCTCGCGATGGTGGTGACCCTGTGATTTCCGTACGTACGTCCAGGCCGACGACTTCCGCAGCGGTACGGGCCCCGGCCCCCTCCCGCACCCACTCCCTCCTGCGCCGCGCCCTGTGGTGGGGCGTGCTCACCCTCACCGGCGGCGTCGAGCGGCGCGGCCGGCTCCCGCGCGGCGGCTGCGTCGTCGTCGCGAACCACTCCTCGCACGCCGACACCGCCGCCCTGCTGGCCGGACTCGACGCCCGGCACACCCCGGCGATCGGGGCGGCGGCCGACTACTGGTTCTCGTCCCCGTGGCGCAGCCGGATCTGCCGCCGGCTCGCGGCCGGGTTCCCGGTGCGCCGCAAGGGCGGTGGCCTGGACGACCTGCTGGCCATGAGCGGTGAACTGCGCGCGGGCCGCGCCGTGGTCCTCTTCCCCGAGGGCACCCGGGGCGGCGGGAGCGGTGGCGAGGTCGGCTCGTTCCACCGGGGTGCGCTGCTGCTCGCCGAGCGGGCCGGGGTGCCGGTCGTCCCGGTCGGCATCGCGGGCACGGACCGGCTGCTCCCCAAGCACGGCAGGCTGCGTTCCGCGCTGGTCCGCATCCGGATCGGCGACCCGCTGCCCCCGACGGTCACCCCGGAGCAGGCGCGCGACGCGGTGGCCGCGCTCCATCACCGTACGAACGCCGAGTCCTTGCGCGATTCGTCCGTACGGCGCCGGGTGGCGGCGGTCGCGGCCTCCCGCTGGGGGCTCGCGCTGGGCTTCGTGTGGGCGGGCGCGGAGGCGCTGAGCTGGCCGCTGATGCCGGAACTGTTCCTGGCGGTGGCGTGCGTGGCGGCCCCGCGCGCGGCCCTGAAACTGTCCCTGACCGCCCTGGCAGGCAGTCTCGCCGGGAGTCTGCTGGCCCTCCAACTCGCTTCTTCCGGCGTGCAGTTGCCCGCTCCGCTGACGACGGAGCGGATGCGCGCCGAGGTGCGTGTGCAACTCGTCGCCGAGGGTGCGCGCGCGGTCCGTCACCAGCCGTGGAACGGCATCCCCTTCAAGGTGTACGCGGCCGAGGCGGGCCGGTCCGAGGTCCCGGTGGGCGACTGGCTGGCCGAGGCGGCGACCGCGCGGGGGACTCGTACCGTCGCGGTCGGGCTCGGCTTCGCGGCGTTCGGGATGCTGATGCGGCGCTGGCGCAGGCTCTACCCGGGGTATCTGGTGCTGCTGGGGTCGGGGTTCGCGGCGGGGCTGACGCTCATCGTGCTGTCCTGGCGGTGAGGTGTACGGAGTGGAGGTAGCCGCCGGGGAGGTGGCCGCGCCACAACTTCACTCCCTCACAGGGCAGTTGGCCACCCAGGGCGTCTACCACCTCGTCCTGCGGGTAACCGAGCACGTCCACCCCGGCCAGGACCACGGGCACGGCGGCCGGTGCGTCCGGCAGGCCCGCCGCCCGCTCCAGGTAGACGGTGTCGAGACCGCCCTCGTGCTCCCCGCCCACCAGCAGACAGAGCCCCTCGTACGTCGCGCCGAAGGACCATTCGAGCCCGCACACCCAGGACTCGCGTACGTCGCAGAGGGTGGCGACGGCCCACTGGGCGGCGCGCTCCCCCATGCCGAGGGCGAGGGTCCCCACGCCGTGCGGCAGCACCAGTCCGCGACCCGGCAATACTTCGAACACCGTAACCCCTCCCCTCCCCCCGTACCTTCTCCGGCCGCTCGCCCCACACCCATACTCGGCCCATGACTCCACCACGCATGCGGCACTATCTGCACCGCACTTTCGGCGGCCCCGAAGTCCTCGAACTGGTCGAGGGGGACCGCCCCGAGCCCGCCGACGGCGAGATCCTCGTCCGGGTCCGCGCGGCGGGCGTCAACCCGGTGGACTCCCTGACCCGGCTGGGCGCGGCGCCGCTGCCCGGCGATCCGCCCTACTTCCCGGGCTGGGACTCCTCCGGCACGGTCGAGGCGGTCGGGGCGGGCGTCACCCGGTTCCGTACCGGCGACGAGGTCTTCGGGATGTTCCCCGGCGGAGCGTACGCCGAGTACCTGACCGCGCCCGCCGACGCCTTCGCGCGGAAGCCGGAGCGGCTCTCCCATGTAGAGGCCGCCGGGGTCCCGGCGGCCGCGCTCACGGCCTGGCAGGCACTGGTCACCCTCGGGCAACTCCAGCCGGGCCAGAAGGTGTTGGTGCACGCGGCGGCGGGCGGTGTCGGGCACCTCGCCGTACAGATCGCGAAGGCGCGGGGGGCGTTCGTGTACGGGACGGCCCGTGCCGCCAAGCACGGTTTCCTGCGCTCACTGGGGGTGGACGAGCCGATCGACTACACGACGGACGACTTCGTGGCGGTCGCCAGGGACGTGGACATCGCGCTGGACCTGATCGGCGGCGAGTACGGCCCGCGCACCCTGGCCACGCTGCGTCCGGGCGGTCTTCTGGTGTCGGCGATCGTGTGGAATCCGGGCTTCGGGGAGGACGTACCGAAGCTGACCGGGGTGCGCTTCGCACCGCTTCTCGTACAGCCGAATGGGGACCAACTCGGCGAGCTTGCCGCGCTGTTGGCTGACGGGCGGATGAAGGTGCGGATCGACGCGGTGCTGCCGTTCGGGGAGGCGGCGAAGGCGGCGGAGCTGCTGGAGACGAAGCGGACGTCGGGGAAGATCGTGCTGGACGTGACCGCCTAGGCCTGCGGCAGTGCGAGGGGCGCCGGGCAGGGGGTCCGCCCCTCCCACCCGGCGCACCCACGTCAGTAGACGGTCACCCCGTACGCCGACAGGGCTTCCTTCACCGGCTGGTGGATCGCCGAGCCCGACGTGCCCGTGCAGCCGGAGCTGCCGGAGTGGATGCCGAGTGCGACCGAGCCCGCGAAGTGGGCGCCGCCGCTGTCGCCGCCGGCCGAGCAGGCGGTGGTGCGGACCATGTTGTAGACCGGTCCGTCGCCGTAGTTCACGGTGACGTTGACGGCGGTGACGGTGCCGCTGGTGAGCTTGGTGGTGGAGCCGCTCTTCTTGAGTGCCTGGCCGACCACGGCGTCGGCGGCCGAGCTGATGTCCTGGCGGCTGCCGTTGTAGAGGTTGACGTCGCCGGTCGCGGCGGAGCCGTTGAGGTACTTGACGATGCCGTAGTCGTTGGTCGGGAAGCTGGTGCCCTCGCGCTTGCCGATGACCGGGCCGCCCGAGGTGGCCGACCAGTCGGTGGCGGAGTTGGTGCAGTGTCCTGCGGTCAGGAAGTAGCGGGCGCCGCCCTTGGTGACGTTGAACGCGGAGGAGCAGCGGTAGCCGCCGCCGTAGATGGCGTCGCCGCCCGCCCACTCGCGGTGGAAGGTGCCGGGGACGCGGCTGATGCTCACGGCGCCGCCGGACGCGGCGGCGACGGCCCGCAGCCGTGCCATGTCCCGGGCGGACACCGACTGGTCGGCCTCGACGGCGACCTTGTTGCTGCGCGGGTCGATACCCCAGGAGGTACCGGTGATCTTCGCCGTACGCTCCAACTCGCTGACGACGAGGGCGAGTTGGTCGGCGCTTCGGCTGACGATCTTCGGGGTCGCACCGGTGGCGCGGACCTTGGCGGCGGCCCGCTCGGTGGTGACGGTGACGACGAGTCCGCCGGTCCTGGCGTCCAGGTACGTCCCGGCGCTCTCGGCGCCCAGCTCGGCACGGGCGGTGCGGTCCAGGGCGTAGAGGCCCGCGCGCGGGGTGGGGTCGGGCGCGGGGGTCGGCTGGGCCCCGGCGGGGGTGGCCCCGAAGCCGAGGCCGGTGAGCAGGAGGAGGGCGGAGAGTCCGGCGGTGGCGGTGCGTCTCATGGGGGGAGCTCCTTCTGGAGGGAGGAGTGCACGGAGGTGGGTCCGGTGGGGACACCCGCACCGAATTTGACATGCCCATCACGAACCCACAAGACCGCACTCCGCTCGGCCCGCCCCAACTTCCCTGCCCCGCTGCCTCGTTTCCGTACCTCCACCCGGGGCACACGCCGACCTACCGGCGCGAAGGACCGGCCGACGAAGGAGGAGGCGAGGCGGATGGACGCCACGAGCGCCACGGGTTCGGCCCGACGGGCGGCCCGCAGCGACACCTTGAAGCACGCGGCCAGGGCGGGTTTCGTGGCCCGCGGGGTCATCTACCTCCTCGTCGGCCTGCTCGCCCTGAACATCGCCCTGGGCGGCGACGAGAAGTCCGCCGACCGGGGCGGGGCACTGGCGGAGATCGCCGAGCAGCCGTTCGGGAAGTTCCTGCTGTGGGCGCTGGGCATCGGTCTGGTGGGCATGGCGCTGTGGCGGCTCTCGGAGGCGGTGTTCGGCGCGGCCGGCCCCGAGGGCCACGAGGCGAAGAAGCGGCTGCTCTCGGCGGCCCGCTTCGTCTTCTACGGTTTCGTCGCCTACTCGGTGCTGGCCTTCGCGGCCGGTGGCAGCGGCAGCGGCAGCGGCTCCAGCGACAAGCAGTCGCAGGACGCCACGGCGCGGGCGATGGAGCTCCCGGCCGGTCAGTGGCTGGTCGGCGCGGCCGGAGTGGTGGTGGCGGGCGCAGGTGTGTGGATCGCCGTCCGCGCGGTCATGCGCAAGTACCGCAAGCATCTGAAGACGCACGAGATGTCGCACCGTACGGAGCGGCTGGTGGACGTGGCGGGGGTCGGCGGCGGTACGTCCCGGGGCCTCGTCTTCGCGGTGGCGGGCGGTTTCGCTGTGGCGGCGGCGGTGACGTACGACCCGGACAAGGCCAAGGGCATGGACGACACGATCCGCTCCTTCCAGGAGACCGGGACGGGCCCGTGGCTGCTGGTCGTGCTGGCGGTCGGCCTGATGCTGTTCGGCGTCTTCTCGTTCGCGATGGCCCGCTGGCGCAAGCTGTAGGTTCCGCCTTCCGGGACGGCCACCTCCTCACCGTGACGACACCCGCGACGACCCTCGAACTGGCCGCTCTCCCGGCCCGGCACCGCCCGCCCGCGGACCGCCTGACCGCCGCCCTCCACAGACCGCCGCACCCGCCCCGCGCACCGCTTCCACCGCACCCGTAACGGACCAGGGCCCGGACACAACACCGCCCCCGTCCGATGTGGGGTCGGACGGGGGCGGGGATCAGGGGGCTACCGGAGGGCTCAGCCCTGGTGCGGGTAGCGGTAGTCGGTCGGCGGGACCAGGGTCTCCTTGATGGCGCGGGTCAGGGTCCAGCGCTGGAGGTTCTGGGGGGCGCCGGCCTTGTCGTTCGTACCGGAGGCGCGGCCTCCGCCGAACGGCTGCTGGCCGACGACGGCGCCCGTCGACTTGTCGTTGATGTAGAAGTTGCCCGCGGCGTAGCGCAGCTTCTCCATCGTGTACGCGGCGGCGGCACGGTCGCCGGAGATGACCGAGCCGGTCAGCGCGTAGTCGGAGGCCGACTCCATCTGCTCCAGCATGGCGTCGTACTTGTCGTCCTCGTACACGTGGACGGCGAGGATCGGGCCGAAGTACTCGGTCGTGAAGACCTCGTTGGCCGGGTCCGTGCACTCGATGACGGTCGGGCGGACGAAGTAGCCGACCGAGTCGTCGTACGTGCCACCGGCGACGATCGTGCAGGAGGAGTCCGCCTTGGCACGGTCGATCGCGGCCTTGTTCTTGGCGAACGAGCGCTCGTCGATGACGGCACCGATGAAGTTGTCCAGGTCGGTGACGTCACCCATGGTGATGCCGTCGACCTCGGCCGCGAACTCTTCCTTGAAGCCGTCGTTCCAGATGGACGCCGGGATGTAGGCGCGCGAGGACGCGGAGCACTTCTGGCCCTGGAACTCGAAGGAGCCGCGGGTCAGCGCGGTCTTCAGGATGGCGCGGTCGGCGCTGGGGTGCGCGACGACGAAGTCCTTGCCGCCGGTCTCGCCGACCAGACGCGGGTACGTGCGGTAGTTGGCGATGTTCTCGCCGACCGTCTTCCACAGGTGCTGGAAGGTCGGGGTGGAGCCGGTGAAGTGGATGCCCGCCAGGTCGCGGTGGGTGAGGGCGACCTCGGAGACGGCGATACCGTCACCGGTGACCAGGTTGATGACGCCCTTGGGGAGACCGGCCTCCTCCAGGAGCTCCATCAGCAGGACGGCGGCGTGCGTCTGCGTCGGGGACGGCTTCCAGACGACGACGTTGCCCATCAGTGCCGGGGCGGTGGGCAGGTTGCCCGCGATGGCCGTGAAGTTGAACGGGGTGATCGCGTAGACGAAGCCCTCAAGCGGGCGGTGGTCCATGCGGTTCCACACGCCGGGAGCGTTCGCCGGGGGCTGCTCGGCGAGGATGTCGCGGGCGTACTTGACGTTGAAGCGCCAGAAGTCGATGAGCTCGCACGGGGTGTCGATCTCGGCCTGCTGGGCGGTCTTCGACTGGCCGAGCATCGTGGAGGCGGCCAGCTTCTCGCGCCACGGGCCCGACAGGAGCTCGGCCGCGCGCAGGATGATCGCGGCGCGGTCGTCGAAGGACATCGCGCGCCAGGCCGGAGCTGCGGCGAGCGCGGCGTCGACGGCGTCCTGGGCGTCCTGCTTGGTGGCGTGGGCGCCGGTGCCGAGCACGGCCTTGTGGTTGTGCGGCTGTACGACGGTGAAGGTCTCGCCACCACCCATCCGCTTCTCGCCGTTGATGGTCATCGGGAGGTCGATCGGGTTCTCGGCCAGCTGCTTGAGCTGGGCTTCGAGGCGGGCGCGCTCCGGCGAACCGGGGGCGTAGGAGTGCACCGGCTCGTTGACCGGGGCGGGGACCTGGGTTACGGCGTCCATGGTTTCCATAGCTCCTTGCGTCAAGGGTTCAGTCCTGGGGTGCGGACTGGCGGTCGGTGGTGGCGCGGAGGATCGTCAGTTCTTGGTGATGATCGAGCGGCCGAAGAAGAGCAGGTTGGCCGGCTTCTCCGCGAGGCGGCGCATGAAGTATCCGTACCAGTCGGTGCCGTACGCGGTGTACACGCGCATCCGGTGTCCCTCGGCGGCGAGCCGGATGTGCTCCTCGCTGCGGATCCCGTACAGCATCTGGAACTCGTACTCGTCCAGCTTGCGCCCGGCGACGCGGCCGAGCTCCTGTGCGATGGCGATCAGCCGCGGGTCGTGGGACCCGATCATCGGGTAGCCGTCGCCCTCCATCAGGATCCGCATGATCCGGACGTACGCCTTGTCGATCTCGGCCTTGTCCTGGAACGCGACGGAGGCGGGCTCCTTGTAGGCGCCCTTCACGATGCGCACGCGGCTGCCATTGGCGGCCAGGCGGCGGGCGTCGTCCTCGGTGCGGAAGAGGTACGCCTGGATGACGCAGCCGGTCTGCGGGAAGTCCTTCCGGAGCTCCTCGTGGATGGCGAACATCGAGTCGAGGGTGGTGTGGTCCTCGGCGTCCAGGGTGACGGTGGTGCCGATGGCGGCGGCGGCCTCGACGACCGGGCGGACATTCGCGAGGGCGAGCTCGTGGCCGCCCTCCAGCGCCTGTCCGAACATCGACAGCTTCACGGACATCTCGGCCTTGGTGCCCAGACCCAGGTCCTTCAGGTGCGCGATCAGGTCGAGGTACGCGTCGCGGGCGGCGTACGACTGCTCGCGCGTCGTGATGTCCTCGCCGACGACGTCGAGGGTGACTTCCAGGCCCTTGGCGGCGGCGTCCACGACGATCGGCACGACCTGGTCGACGGACTCACCGGCGATGAACCGGCTCACGACCTGTTTGGTGCCCGGAGCAGCCGAGACGAAACGGCGCATCTGGTCGCTGCGCGATGCGGCGAGGATCACGGGACCCAGCACGGGGCACCTCCACAAAAAATTAATCGAAGGGGCCGTGACCAGCTCTTTTGTGACAGAACTGGGACGGCACGGATAACCACGGTGAAATCTAGGTATCGCGCTGAGCCTGGACTATCGACAGCTGTCACGCATCCGCGCGCCTCGCCTCATACAGATGTCTGAAGCGATGCGAGAATGGGTCTCGTGAACGCCGATTACCAAGACCTGGTCGATGAGATCTCCGCCCTCCTGGGCGCCCCCGCGACCCTGGAGGACCGCGATTTCCGGCTGATCGCGTTCGGCGCCCACGACAGTGAGGACGCGGGCGCGATGGACCCGGTCCGCACCCGCTCGATCCTGACCCGCCGCTCCACGGCGGAGGTCCGCGCCTGGTTCGAGCGCTTCGGCATCGCGACCGCCACCGACCCCGTGCACATCCCGGCGGACCCGGCGGCCGGGGTGCTGCGGGGGCGGCTGTGCCTGCCGGTGCGCCATCGGGGGCAGGTGTACGGCTACGTGTGGCTGCTGGCGGCCGACGACACGGCCGACGACTCCGTGCTCGACGCGGCGATGGCGGTGTGCGGCCGGATCGGCGCCCAGCTCGCCGACGAGGCCAGGGCCCGCGCCGATCTGGGCCCCCACCTCCTCACCCTCCTCACCACGGAGTCCGAGAACCGCAGGGAGGCCTCCCTCACCGCCCTGACCGGCGCCCTGGGCACGTCCGGCGGCCCGTACGCGCTGCTGTGCGTCGCCCCCTGGCCGGCCCCCGCCCCCGGTCTGCGTACGGTGCCGGGCGCCTCGGCACTCACCCTCGTCCCGGTGCCCGGTGCGTCCGGCCCCCGGCTGGCCGCCCTCGTACGGCTGGGCGCCGCCGCGGACCTCGGCCCCGGGCGCCAGGCGGGCAAGGCGCTTCTGGCGACGAGCACGGCGGCGGGCCATCCCGGGGCCCCCGCCGCCGTCGGCATCGGCAGGGCCGTCCGTGCGCTCGCGGACCTGCCCGCCGCCTGGCGCGAGGCCTCGGCGGCGGCGCGTGCGGCGCTGGCCAGGCCGCACCTGGGTCCGGTCGCGGAATGGTCGGCGATCGGCCCGTACCGGCTGCTGGCGGCCCTCCCGGACAGTGGCCCCGGCCATCCCGTGGACCCGGCCGTCGGCCCGCTCCTGACCCCCGCGCACACCGAACTGGCCCGTACCGCCGAGGTGTTCCTCGACTGCGCGGGCCAGGCGGGCCGCACCGCGACGGCCCTCAACATCCACCGGCAGACCCTCTACTACCGGCTCTCCCGGGTGGAGCAGCTCACCGGCCTCGACCTCCACGAGGGCGAGGACCGGCTGCTGCTGCACATGTCGCTGAAAGCGGCGCGACTCTGACACCGGCCGCAGGGCCGCCGAGAGGTCAACTACCCTTATTGGTCCGGCAGTTCCTCGATGGGGCTGTCGGTGACCATCGCGGCGAGCCAGAACGGGCAGTCGCCGTCGATCTGGTTCAGTGAGACCGCGACCCAGCGGTCCGCCCCCTCTCCCGGCGCGGGTACGGGACCCCAGACGTGCAGCGTCCCCAGGGCGTCCAGGTGGCGCAGCTCCCGGTACAGCGGCGGCAACGGCGGGTCCCCGTCGGCCCAGCACACCGCCACTTTCGTACCGACCTCCCGGTGTGCGCCCCAGCGGGCGTCGAGCGCCCGGGTCAGCTCGTCGAGGTGCCCCGATGCCAGGTCCTGGGCGGCGTTCCACTCCTCGTCGTACACGCCCGACAGGCTGCGCCCGGCCCAGAGTTCGGCGAGGGCGTACCCCTCGCCCCGCACCGAGAGCACTTCCTCGGTGACGGGCCGCAGCTCGTACTCGGCGGGTCCGTCCACCGGGATCCGCCCCGTGAGCAGGGCGTCGACCTCCGCGAGGGCGCGGGCCGCCTCGAAGGCTTCGCCGCTGCGCGCGTTCACAGCATGCTCCGGTCCATGGGCACGGGAAGGGACTGCAGGGCGCCCGCGTCACGCAGCCGCAGATGGGCGGCGAGCACGGTCTCCGGGTCGCCGGGCCGGGCGACGTCGAGGAGTACGCCGCCGGTGGACAGGGCGGTGCGCCCGGCCTTGAGGTCGTCGGGAACGAGGGCGGCGCGGGCCGGGGAGAGGTAGGTCAGCCACCCGGTGGCCAGGTCGCCGCTCTCGTAACCGGCGTGCTCCCGCAGGAGGTCGAAGACATCGTGGTCGATGACGTTGCCGTGGTCCGGGTTCCACAACTCGACCACCGTCGTGAGCAGTTCGGCCTCGGGCACGGCGGCGTCGGCCGGTGACACGACGGTGATGAGCATCGAGTTCTCCGTGTACGCCGACTCGTGGCCGCCCACGCCCCGCAGGTCGGCCTTCCAGCCCGAAGGGCCCACGAGCACGAGGAACAGGCTGCCGTCGCTCTCCCCTTCCTCCCGGAGCGCCTCGGCCAGCGCCTCGGGGGTCGGCGGCAGCGGGAAGGTCCGGTCCTCGGTGACGCGGTTCCAGGTCAAGGGTGCGCCCGGGCCCGCCGGGCGCACCTGCGGGAGGAGGGCCGCCACCCGGTCCAGCATGGTGATCCAGCGGGCTGCCAGCTCGTCGTACGTTTCCTCGCGGGGGCCCCAGAAGGCTCGTACCACTCGTCGCATGCGTCGTCGCTTCCGTTCCTGTGGCGTGCGCGTTCCGGCCCGCCGGTGTGCGGGCCGGGACGCGGCGGCTGTCGGTCGTCACGGTAGTGGGGTCAGTCGAACGCCCCGGGCTTTCGCGGATCCACTGTATGGATCTGCGGGGTCGGAACGACCTTGATCTTCAGCCCGGCGTCGTCGAACGCCCGTTGAGCGGCCTTGGCGACGTCCGCGTTGGAGAAGTGCCATTCGACGGCGCGTCCTCCGGCCGCCTTCACCTGTGCCCGCGCCTCCTTCAGGAACTTCGCCTCGCCGGACTCGGTGAGCGTGGTCCTGCCGGGCTCCGAGAGGTAGCTGTCGTAGCCGTTCTTGGCCTCCAGGTAGGTCTGCCGCGAGGAGTCCCAACCGTCGTACTCGACCGCCGGTTTGCCCTTCTCCGGGTGCGGCACGACGTACTCGTGGCCACGGACCTGGCCGGTCACCTGTTCCTGGTAGCGGAGCCAGGACTCGTTGGCCCAGACGGGCTCGGGGTTGCGGTCGCGGCCGGCCCAGTAGCCGTCGCCCTTGTCGGCGTCGCCCAGGGTCGGGGTGCCGAGGTCCTTGGCCCACTCCGGCTTCTCGTAGTTGCGCGGGTCCTTGGTGTCGCCGTGCTTCGGCTCGGGCCACTGCTTCTTGTCCTTCAGCGCCTTGGCGGCGCGGGCGGGCTCCTCCGCGCGCTTCTGCGCCAGGTGGGCGTCCCGCTCCTCCTTGCGGGCCTTCTCCGCCTCGGCCTTGGCGGTCTTGTCGCAGCCCTCGTCGGCCAGGTAGCGGACCCTGGGGGCGGGGCCCGCCGCGATGAGCCCCGTACCCGGTCCTGGGACCCCGCCGAGACCGGCGCCCGCACCCGGGCCGCTCGCGATCGAGCAGCCCGTGTTGCGGGCCCGTTCCTCCGCCTGGTCCGCCGCCTCGTCGGCCTCCTTGGCCGCCTTGCGGGCGCCGTCGACGTCTCCCGCGTCCGCCGCCTTCCGGGCACGGCCCGCCGCGTCGCCCGCCCTGTCCGCCGCCTCGGCCACTTCCTTGGCGGCCTTGCCCAGGTGGGAGAACTTGCCGACGACCTTGGCGACGTCGTAGCCCGGGATGAAGAGCGAGCCGACGTTCCAGATGACGTCGGTGACGGCGCGGGTCTTCTCGCCGTTGTTCCAGCGGTCGCGCACCTCGTCGCCGACGAAGAGGTCGTCGCCGACCTTGACGGCGGTGTTCCAGGACGCCTTGCCCCAGTCGCCGATGGCCCCGAGGTAGTCGCCGTCGCCCCACTTGTCGGCCGCACCCTTGGAGTCCTGGAGCCACTGGCCGCCGAGCTGCTTGCCGTACTCGCCGATCCCTTCCCAGGTCTCGGACTTGAAGAGGTCGAAGAACCCGGTGACATCGCCCCAGACGCCGTCCACGGCAACGCCCTTGACGACCTGCACGATGCGGTCGCCCGCACAGCCGAAGAACCCCCAGCCGGAACAGTCCTCCTCTTCCTCCCCCTCCTCCTGAGGGGGCTCGCCCTCGGTGTCCTTCTCCGGCTGTACGTCGTACTCGGCCTCGGCCTCGGGACCGGCCTGGTTCTGCGTCCCACCAGGTTCGCCGGAACCTCCGCTCCCGGCAGTACCTCCGGCACCGCCGCCCGCTCCCCCGGCACCGCCCGCACCACCAGCTCCACCGTCAGCGCCCCCGGCACCACCGGCACCACCGACACCACCGGCACCACTCGCCGCTCCAGCACCCTCGGCGCCACCAGCTCCGCCGACCGCACCTCCGGCACCGCCGACACCACCCGCCGCGCCCGCGCCCCCGGCACCCCCTCCCCCCGTCGGCGCCTTCGGTGCGCCAGGGTCGCCGGCCGTGTCGCCGGGGCCGGCTCCTCCCCCGCAGTTCGTCCCGCCGGTGATCGAGCAGACCGCCCGGCCGATGCCGTCCGCGATGCGTCCGCCGAATCCGGTCAGGGTCAGGGCGAGCACGATCCCGGCGATGATGACGACCAGGCCCGCGTACTCGGCCGTGGACTGGCCCCGGTCCCGGCGCCAAGTGATCATCCGGGGCAGCGAGAAGCTCAACCACCCACGCCGGACGGGTCGTTCGGGCCGTTCGGGTTTGTCGGGGCGGTCGAACCACGCCCTGCTCTCGGCCCGCGTCAGTAACCACAGCACCACCACCGGCACCAGCAACTGACTGAAGCCCCGCAGCGATCCGCCGCCGATGTTGCCGATGCCCCCGACGATCAGCCACACCTGTACGGCGATCAGCCCGCCGAGCACCCGCCGTCCGCCGACGTACATCCGCCGTACGAGCAGCAGCCCGGCCACCCCCGGCGCGGCCCCGTACAGCGCCAGTCCGAACACCCCTGCGACCGGCCCGTCCGCCGCCAGCCCGGACCCCACGAGGCCGAGCCCGCCGAGCAGGGTGATGCCGAAGAGGAGCAGGAGCAGCCCGCGCGCGGCGAAGAGCGAGCCGGGCAGCGGCGGACCCGGCGGCCGCCCCGGGCGTACCGGAACCGGCCCCGCAGGTATGCCACCGACCGCAGACATGCACCACCCCAACTGCCGTGCTCCGCAAGCGGAATGCCCGGCGGAGAACGGCCCACGCTAGGGCGGGCCGGGGTGGGCGTCATGGGCCCGTGGACCCCACTCGGGGCCCATACGAGAAGTGGACTCGGCCACGAGGAGGGGCCTCAGCCCCCGAGGACCACCCGCAGCCCCGCCGTCAGCTCCTTCGCGGTCGGCGCCGATTCCGGGTCGGCCATCCACTGGATCATCACGCCCGCCATCAGCGCCTGGGTGAACATGCCCGCCACCCTGGCCTTTTCGGGGTCGTCCTCGGGGACGAGCCCGAGGAACGCCTCGGCGAGGCCCTCCCGGCCCTCCTTCTGCGGCTCGCGGATCGCCTCGCGCAGCGACTCGTCCGTGTCGAGCCGGGAGATGACCTCCAGTTGGAGCTTCCAGATCGGCACGCTCTGCGCGGCGGTGGCGATGAACCGTTCCCAGACCGCCTCGAACCGTGCGTAGGGCTCGGTCGGCAGCGGCGCCGCCTCCGGCTGCCCGGCCGGCCCCACCGCGTCGCCCCACTCCTCGGTCACGGCGAGGAAGGCCTGGTTGAGCAGGGCCTCCTTGGAGCCGTAGTGGTAGCCGATGGAGGCGAGGTTGGTGCCGGACGCGGCGACGATGTCGCGGGCGGTGGTCCGGGCGTACCCCTTGTCCAGCAGGCACTTCTTGGCGCCTTCGAGCAGATCCTCACGATGTCCCATGAACGCAGAGTACCCCCTTCCTATACGCCCGTGTAAGACGCGCGTATAGGAAGGGGGTACCGAGAGAGGCGTACGAACCCTAGTCGGCCAGGTTCACGGACCGCGCCGAAGCCGCGCCGATCTCCTCGGCCAGCTCGGCGAGCACCGTCGGCGGAACCGTGTCGTCCACGGTCAGCACCGCCAGCGCCTCGCCGCCGACGTCGGCACGGGCCACCTGCATGCCGCCGATGTTGAGACCCGCCTCACCGAGAACACGGCCGACGGTGCCGACGACGCCAGGACGGTCCTGGTAGCGCAGGACGACCATGTGGTCGGCGAGCGCCACGTCCACGTCGTACTCGCCGATGCCGACGATCTTCTTGAGGTTCTTCGGGCCGGCCAGGGTGCCGGAGACCGAGACCTCCTCGCCGCCGGTGAGGGTGCCGCGCACGGTGACCACGTTGCGGTGCTCGGTGGACTCGCTGCTGGTGGTCAGCCGCACCTCGACACCGCGCTCCTGCGCGAACAGCGGGGCGTTCACGTACGACACGGTCTCGTCGACGACGTCCTCGAACACGCCCTTGAGCGCGGAGAGTTCGAGCACCTTCACGTCGTGCTGGGTGATCTCGCCGTACACCTCGACGTCGAGCCGGGCCGCGACCTCGCCCGCGAGCGCGGTGAAGATCCGGCCGAGCTTCTCGGCGAGCGGCAGACCCGGGCGTACGTCCTCGGCGATGACTCCGCCCTGGACGTTGACCGCGTCGGGGACCAGCTCACCGGCGAGCGCCAGGCGCACCGACTTGGCGACGGAGACACCCGCCTTCTCCTGCGCCTCGTCGGTCGAGGCACCCAGGTGCGGGGTGCAGACGACCTGGTCGAGCTCGAAGAGCGGGGAGTCCGTGCAGGGCTCCTTCGCGTACACGTCGAGACCGGCGCCCGCGACGCGGCCCTCCTTGAGGGCGGAGTACAGCGCGGCCTCGTCGACGATCCCGCCGCGGGCCGCGTTGACGATCCGTACCGCCGGCTTGACCTTGTGCAGGGCCTCGTCGCCGATCAGACCCAGCGTCTCGGGGGTCTTCGGCAGGTGCACCGTGATGAAGTCGGAGACTTCGAGCAGCTCGTCGAGGGTCAGCACCTTGACGCCCATCTGGGCGGCCCGCGCGGGCTGCACGTAGGGGTCGTAGGCGACGACCTTCATGCCGAACGCGGACATCCGCTGGGCGACCAGCGCGCCGATCCGCCCGAGACCCACGACGCCGAGGGTCTTCTCGGCCAGCTCGACGCCGCTGTACTTCGAGCGCTTCCACTCGCCGTTCTTCAGCGCGGAGTTGGCCTGCGGGATGTTGCGCGCGGTGGCCAGGATCAGGCCGCAGGCGAGTTCGGCGGCGGTGACGATGTTGGAGGTCGGTGCGTTGACGACCATCACGCCCGACTTGGTGGCGGCGGAGACGTCGACGTTGTCGAGGCCGACCCCGGCGCGGGCGACGACCCGCAGTTTCTTCGCGGCGGCGATGGCCTCCGCGTCGACCTTGGTCGCGGAGCGGACGAGGATCGCGTCCACGTCGGCGATCGCGGGCAGAAGCTCGGCGCGGTCGGCTCCGTTGCAGTGCCGGATCTCGAAGTCCGGCCCCAGGGCATCGACGGTGGCGGGCGACAGCTCTTCAGCGATGAGTACGACAGGCTTGGCAGTGCTCACGTGAGTCCTCACTGGTCCTTTGCGGACGGCCGTCCCGACGGCCGCAGCGGTGGAGGGGCTAGCCGCGTGGAAGACGCACGACGCTGTGGGCCTGACGCGTGTATTGGTTCAGCAGTGTAGTGCTGTTGGCGGACCCGGTGTCCGCCCCTTCGGCAAGGTCACCCGGATGTGGTGGACGTTCTGTCCAGTGCGGTCCGGGCGGCGTTACGGGTGAGCAGAGGGGCCGCGGCGTCGAACGCGCGCGGCCCCTCTTCCGTAAGGCTTACGCCTCTTCGTCGTTCACCCAGCTCATGAGCTTGCGGAGCTCCTTGCCGGTGGTCTCCAGGAGGTGGTTCTCGTCGGCCTTCTTGTACTCGGAGTACTTCTTCAGGCCGCCGTGGTACTCGTCCATCCACTGCTTGGCGAAGGTGCCGTCCTGGATCTCGGCCAGGACCTTCTTCATCTCGGCCTTGGTGGCGTCCGTGATGATGCGGGGGCCGGTGACGTAGTCGCCCCACTCGGCGGTCTCGGAGACCGACCAGCGCATCTTCTCCAGGCCGCCCTCGTACATCAGGTCGACGATGAGCTTCAGCTCGTGGAGGCACTCGAAGTAGGCGATCTCCGGCTGGTAACCGGCCTCGGTCAGAGTCTCGAAACCGGCCTTGACCAGGGCGGCGGTGCCACCGCAGAGAACGGCCTGCTCGCCGAAGAGGTCGGTCTCGGTCTCCTCGGTGAAGGTCGTCTTGATGACGCCGGCCCGGGTGCCGCCGATGGCCTTGGCGTACGACAGGGCCAGCTCGAAGCCCTTGCCCGTGGCGTCCTGCTCGACGGCCGCGATGCACGGAACGCCGCGGCCCTCCTCGTACTGACGACGGACCAGGTGGCCGGGGCCCTTGGGGGCGACCATGCAGACGTCGACGCCCTCGGGGGCCTTGATGAAGCCGAAGCGGATGTTCAGGCCGTGACCGAAGAAGAGGGCGTCGCCGTCCTTGAGGTTGTCCTTGACGGACTCCTCGTAGACCTGGGCCTGGATCGGGTCCGGGACCAGGATCATGATGACGTCGGCCTCGGCCGAGGCCTCGGCCGGGGTGACGACGCGCAGGCCCTGCTCCTCGGCCTTGGCCTTGGACTTGGAGCCCTCGTGCAGACCGACGCGCACGTCGACGCCCGAGTCACGGAGCGACAGCGCGTGGGCGTGGCCCTGGCTGCCGTATCCGAGAACCGCGACCTTGCGGCCCTGGATGATGGACAGGTCGGCATCGGCGTCGTAGAACAGCTCGGCCACTGGGTTTCTCCTAAGTGTGCGGTGTTGCGACCCACCGTACGGCGGGCGGGGGAAGGGAAGTTTTCGGGTCTCGCCATACGAGAGCCCAGGGGGTCGGGCGCTGCGGTCAGGCGCTGCGGTCCAGCGCGCGCAGCGAGCGGTCCGTGATGGACCTGGCGCCGCGCCCTATGGCGATCGTGCCGGACTGCACGAGCTCCTTGATGCCGAACTGCTCCAGCATCTTGAGCATGGCCTCCAGCTTGTCGGCGCCGCCGGTGGCCTCGATGGTCACGGCGTCGGGCGACACGTCCACGGTCTTGGCGCGGAACAGCTGGACGATCTCGGTCACCTGGGAGCGCGTTTCGTTGTCCGCGCGGACCTTCACCAGGACGAGCTCCCGCTGGATCGCAGCGGCGGGCTCCAACTCGACGATCTTCAGTACGTTGACGAGCTTGTTGAGCTGCTTCGTCACCTGCTCCAGCGGCAGGGCCTCGATCACGTTGACCACGATGGTGATGCGCGAGATCTCGGGGTGTTCGGTGGTCCCGACCGCGAGGGAGTCGATGTTGAACCCGCGGCGGGAGAAGAGGGCGGTGATGCGGGCGAGGACGCCGGGCTTGTTCTCCACCAGGACGGAGAGCGTGTGCTTGGACATGATTCTCTCTCTGCTCTTGTCTGGCTCTAGTCGTCTTCGTTGTCGCCGAAGTCGGGGCGGACGCCCCGGGCGGCCAGGACCTCGTCGTTGGAGGTGCCGGCGGCGACCATCGGCCACACCATGGCGTCCTCGTGGACGATGAAGTCGACGACGACCGGGCGGTCGTTGATGGAGTTGGCCTCTTCGATGCACTTGTCGAGGTCTTCGGGGCGCTCGCAGCGGATCGCGTAGCAGCCCATCGCCTCGGACAGCTTGACGAAGTCGGGGACGCGGGTGCCCTTGGCCTCGTTGCCGTCGCAGTCCTGCCCGCTGTGCAGGACGGTGTTGGAGTAGCGCTGGTTGTAGAACAGCGTCTGCCACTGGCGGACCATGCCGAGGGCGCCGTTGTTGATGATGGCGACCTTGATCGGGATGTTGTTCAGGGCGCAGGTGGTGAGTTCCTGGTTGGTCATCTGGAAGCAGCCGTCGCCGTCGATCGCCCAGACGGTACGGTCCGGCATGCCGGCCTTGGCGCCCATCGCGGCGGGGACCGCGTAGCCCATGGTTCCGGCGCCGCCGGAGTTGAGCCAGGTCGCGGGCTGCTCGTACTGGATGAAGTGCGAGGCCCACATCTGGTGCTGGCCGACGCCGGCCGCGTAGATGGTGTTCTCGGGGGCGAGTTCGCCGATCCGCTGGATGACCTGCTGCGGGGAGAGCTGGCCGTTGTCCGGCAGGTCGTAGCCCAGCGGGTAGGTCTCGCGCCAGCGGCTGAGGTCGTTCCACCAGGCGCTGTAGTCCGAGGTGTTGCCCTCGGTGTACTCGGCCTGGACGGCCTGCACCAGGTCGGCGATGACCTCGCGGGCGTCGCCCACGATGGGCACGTCGGCGGCCCGGTTCTTGCCGATCTCGGCCGGGTCGATGTCGGCGTGGACGATCTTCGCGAAGGGGGCGAAGCTGTCCAGCTTGCCGGTGACGCGGTCGTCGAAGCGGGCGCCGAGGGCGACGATCAGGTCGGCCTTCTGGAGCGCGGTGACGGCGGTGACCGCACCGTGCATGCCCGGCATTCCGACGTGCAGCGGGTGGCTGTCGGGGAATGCGCCGAGCGCCATCAGTGTGGTGGTGACGGGCGCTCCGGTGAGCTCTGCGAGGACCTTCAGCTCTGCGGTGGCCCGTGCCTTGAGGACGCCGCCGCCGACGTACAGGACGGGCCGCTTGGCGGCGGTGATCAGCTTGGCGGCCTCGCGGATCTGCTTGGCGTGCGGCTTGGTGACGGGCCGGTAGCCGGGCAGGTCGTTGACGGGCGGCCAGGAGAAGGTGGTCTGTGCCTGGAGGGCGTCCTTGGCGATGTCGACCAGGACCGGGCCCGGGCGGCCGGTGGAGGCGATGTGGAAGGCCTCGGCGATGGTGCGCGGGATGTCGGCCGGGTCGGTGACCAGGAAGTTGTGCTTGGTGATCGGCATCGTGATGCCGCAGATGTCCGCCTCCTGGAAGGCGTCCGTGCCGATCGCCTTGGAGGCGACCTGGCCGGTGATCGCGACCAGCGGGACCGAGTCCATGTGGGCGTCGGCGATCGGGGTGACCAGGTTGGTGGCGCCGGGGCCCGAGGTCGCCATGCAGACGCCGACCTTGCCGGTGGCCTGGGCGTAACCGGTGGCCGCGTGGCCCGCGCCCTGCTCGTGGCGGACCAGGACGTGGCGGACCCGGGTGGAGTCCATCATCGGGTCGTACGCCGGCAGGATCGCACCGCCCGGAATGCCGAATACCGTGTCGGCCCCGACCTCTTCGAGCGCCCGGATGAGCGACTTGGCACCCGTCACGTGCTCGATCGGGCTGCTCTGGGGTCCGGTGTTTCGGGGCCGGGGCTGCGGATGGTGGGCCCCGGTGGCCTGCTCGGTCATCGGCATTCTCTTCTCGAAGCTGAGGGTGGGAGCTGCTGAGGTGAAGCGGGGTCTTACGGCGTCGTGAGCGGTGTTTTGCCAGGGTTTGGGTGGTGCTGGTGCAACAAAAAACCCCCCGTGCCGTGAGGCAAGCGAGGGGAGCGCGTCGGGGCGGGACAAGCGGGTTCAGCGATGAACCCTGCTTCAGCCGACGCGCTTTCCAAGTACGAGAATTCGGGTGCGCATGGCATTGACCCTCCCTCCGGCGCACTGGGTGTGTCAAGTGGGTGGGACGGGCGTCTCATTATTTGAGCGCAATGGCGGATGTGTGAACGAGTCGACGCCGGGGGTGCCGGTATGCCGTACGGGCAGGGATCCGCCGGTCAGGACCGGCAGCGCACTGCCGGTGCCACCGGGCACGGGGAAGTCTCCCCGGGCCAGCGCCCGTCGCAGCCGGTACTCGTCGAGGGGTCCCGAGAAGGCCATGCCCTGTCCGTGGGTGCAGCCCATCGTGCGCAGTGCGACCACCTGTTCGGGGAGGTCGACCCCGTCGGCGACGGACTGCATGCCGAGGTCGGTGGCGATCCGCAGCAACCCGCTGGTGATCTTGTAGAGGCGGGCCGACTCGACGACGCCCTCGACCAGCCCCCGGTCCAGTTTCAGTACGTCGATGGGCAGCCTGCGCAGTGCGTTGATGGCCGCGTACCCGCTGCCGAACCCGTCCAGCGCGATGCGTACGCCGAGCCTGCGCAGGGCGGACAGCCGCTGTTCCAGGTCGTCGAAGGAGACCCGGGGGTCGCTGTCGGCGATCTCTATCACCAGCGCCCCCGAGGGCAGCCCGTGCCGGGTCAGAAGGGCCTCGACGGAGCCGAGCGGCAGGGACCGGTCCAGGAGGCGGCGGGCGGTCATCCGGACGGTGACGGGGACGGGGTGGCCCGCGCGGTTGCGCTCGGCGGCCTGCTCGACGGCCTCCTCAAGCAGCCAGCGGCCCAGCTCGGCGGTCCGGTCGCTGTCGTCGGCGACCC
This sequence comes from Streptomyces sp. NPDC032721, assembly GCF_055579625.1. Classification (NCBI taxonomy): domain Bacteria; kingdom Bacillati; phylum Actinomycetota; class Actinomycetes; order Kitasatosporales; family Streptomycetaceae; genus Streptomyces; species Streptomyces sp. NPDC032721. Next base: position 152,467 of record NZ_JBVIMX010000022.1, read on the forward strand.
GCAGGAACTCGGCGGGGGTAAAGAGGATGCCCTGCGCGGAACGCCAGCGGGCCTGGGCGGCGACGGCCGCGATGCGCCCGGTGGCGAGGCTGACCACGGGCTGGTGGAGCAGGGCGAACTCGCCGTCGTGCAGGGCGGATCGGAGTCGCGCCGCTAGCTCCGTGCGGCGCACCACCTCCGCCTGCATCTGGGGGGCGTAGAGCTCGACGCGGTCCTTGCCGGCCGCCTTGGCGCGGTACATGGCGAGGTCCGCGTTGCGCATGAGGTCGGTGGGGGTGATGCCGGGTTCCGCGAAGGCGACGCCGATGGAGGCGGCGACCCGGACATCGTTGCCGTCCACCTGGTACGGCTGGGAGAGCGTGAGCCGCAGCCGGTCGGCGATCTCGTGCACCTGGTACTCGCGGGCGGTCTGGTCGCGGGTGCCGTCGCCCAGGATGAGGGCCGCGAACTCGTCGCCGCCGAGGCGGGCGGCGGTGTCCCCGATCCGTACCGAGTCCTGGAGCCGGCGGGCCGCCTGGATGAGCAGCTCGTCGCCGGCCTGATGGCCCAACCGGTCGTTCACCGCCTTGAAGCCGTCCAGGTCGATGAAGAGGACCGCGGTGCCGAGGTCGGTGGCGCGGCGGCCGACGAGCGCCTGGCGGACCCGTTTGGTGAACAGGGCGCGGTTGGGCAGGTCGGTGAGGGGGTCGTGTTCCGCGTTGTGCTGCAACTGGGCCTGGAGGCGGACCCGTTCGGTGACGTCGCGGCTGTTGAAGATGAGGCCGCCCTGGTGCCGGTTGACGGTCGACTCCACGTTCAGCCAGTCGCCGGTGCCGGACTTGACGCGGCACTCGATGCGGGTGGTGGGCTCTTCGAGGGGGGACGCGGCGAGGAAGCGGCGGACCTCGTGGACGACGGAGCCGAGGTCGGCGGGGTGGATGATCGAGGCCAGTTCGGAGCCGACCAGCTCCTCGGCGTCGCGCCCGTACACACCGGAGGCGGCCGGGCTGACGTAGCGCAGTATGCCGGTCGGGGCGGCGATCATGATGACGTCGCTGGAGCCCTGGACCAGGGAGCGGAAGTGGTTCTCCTTCTGGGCCAGTTCCTGGGTGAGGGAGATGTTGTCGACGAGCATGATGCCCTGGCGGACGACCAGGGCGAGGACGACCGTGCAGCCGGTGAAGAGCACCACCCGGTCGAGCTTGTGGCCGTCCATGACGTTGTAGAGGATCCCCAGCACGCAGACCGCGGCGGCGAGGTACGGGGTGAGGGCGGCGAGCGAACCGGCGATGGGGCGGCTGGTGCCGCGTCCTGTGGCCCGGTTCCGGGGTGCGCGGCCGGCCGCTCCGGGCACCGGCGGCCGGGAGGGGTGGGGTGCGTGCTGCCCCGTCCGGCCCGTGGGCCCGCCCGCCCGCCTGCCTGCCAGGCGGGCCCCCCAGGGGGCGTACGCGAGCAGCAGGGAGCCCGCGAACCAGCCCGCGTCCAGGATCTGCCCCGAGTGGTAGGTGTCGCGCAGCAGCGGCGAGGTGAACAGTGCGTCGCAGAGCACGGTCATCGCGAGGGCCGCGATGGCGGTGTTGATCGCGGCCCGGTTCGCCGACGAGCGCCGGAAGTGCAGTGCCAGCACCATGCTGACCAGTGCGATGTCCAGGAGCGGGTACGCCAGGGAGAGTGCGGCGTGCGCCACGCTGGCGCCCTGGAAGGCGGCCGAGTGCGCGAGGGCCAGGCTCCAGGAGAGGGTGAGCAGGGAGCCCGCGATCAGCCAGGAGTCGAGGGCCAGACAGAGCCAGCCCGCCCTGGTGACGGGGCGCTTGGCGAGGACCAGCAGGCCCACGATGGCGGGCGGGCCGAAGCAGAGGAAGAAGAAGTCGGCGAACGAAGGGGCCGGTACCGGGCGCTTGAGCACCACTTCGTACCAGCCCCAGACCGCGTTCCCGCCGGCCGCCATCAGCGAGGAGACCGAGAACAGCAGCCAGGCGGGCCGGAAGCGGCTCTCCCTGGACCGGGCGTACAGGAAACAGGAGACGGCGGCGGCGAGTGCGGCGGCGGCGAGTCCGAAGTCGCCCATGATCAGCGCGAGTTGGGGTGATCCCCAGCCGAGGGCCGATCCGGCGGCGTATCCTCCGCAGACCACCGCGAGGAGAAGTTGGGTCAGCAGGCTCGATCCGCTGCCGCCGTCTTCGGTCTCCTCGACGGGCGGGTGGGGGGCCATCAGGGCCCCCGGGGTACTCACCGGGGCGCTCACCGGGCCTCCCCGCACGGAGGTTTCGGACGGCGCCCCGGCCACCGGCCCGCGAGCCGGTGACCGAGCCGCGTCGGATCGTCTCTCCATGGGCAGTGCATGGTCCGTCGCCCCCCTTGCGGTGTCCGTCGTGCTCCCCAGCGCCGTGATGGTGGTGCATGGCGCAAGCCCCTAGGTCGGGACGATACACCAGGATCGTCACTCAGGGACATAGTTGCTCTACTCTCCGTAACTACCAGCAGGATTACGGGAACTGGGTGCGTTCGGACCGCTCCGGAGAGTGTCCGGCGGGGGACTTTTCGGGCGTCGGGGAGGTCACCCGGCCCGCCCTCAGTCCACCGTCCTGACCACGTTCGCGAGGGGTTCGCCCGCCGCGAACCGGGTCAGCTGGGCGGCCACCAGACGTTTGGCGCGGGGCAGGAACGCGGAGCTGCTGCCGCCCACGTGCGGGCTGATCAGCACACCGGGCGCGTGCCACAGCGGATGGCCCGGGGGCAGCGGCTCCGGGTCGGTGACATCGAGCGCGGCCCGCAGCCGGCCCGTCGCGGTCTCCGCGAGCAGGGCCTTGGTGTCGACGACCGGCCCGCGCGAGACGTTCACCAGGAGCGCGCCGTCCTTCATCCGGGACAGGAAGGCGGCGTCGGCCATCCCCCGGGTGCCCTCGGTGAGCGGCGTCGAGAGGATCACCACGTCCGCGTCCGGCAGCAGCGCGGGCAGATCGGTGAACGCGTGCACGGCGCCGCGCTCCGTGGTGCGTGCGGAGCGCGCGACGCGCGCCACCCGCGCGCACTCGAACGGAGTGAGCCGGTCCTCAATGGCCGCACCGATCGACCCGTATCCCACGATCAGTACGGATTTGTCGGCGAGTGCCGGGTAGAAACCGGAGCGCCACTCCTCGCGCTGCTGGCCCTCGACGAAGCCGGGGATGCCGCGCAGTTGGGCGAGGGTCAGGGCGAGGGCGAGCTCGGCGGTGCTGGCCTCGTGGACGCCACGGGCGTTGCAGAGCCGCACCCCGGTGTGGAGGCCGGGGCGCAGCCCGTCCAGGAATTCGTCGACCCCGGCGGTCTGGGTCTGGACGACGCTCAGCGAGGTCATCCGCTCCAGCGGCCGCAGCGAGACCTTGCGGCCCTTCATGTAGGGGACGACGTAGAAGACGCAGTCGGCGGGATCGGCGGGGAATTCGTCCCCGCCGTCCCAGACCCGGTAGGCGAGAGAGGCGGAAGCGGCGTCGGGGAGGCCTTCGAACTCGGCGGGCGGCAGGGGCAGCCATACGTCAGCAGTCATGCCCAGGAGGCTATGCGAACTGCTCTGACCAGCAGCGGTTAGTTTGGTGGGGTGCGGCCGGGGGGCGCGGCAGACGGAGGGGTACGGGCAAGGTGGAGCGCAGGACGATCGGGGCGACAGCGCTCGAAGTGGGCGCGGTCGGGCTCGGCTGCATGCCGATGAGCTGGGCGTACACCGGCTCCAGGCAGCGCGGCGAGGAGTCGGTACGGGCCCTGCACACGGCGCTCGACCGGGGGATGAACCTCCTCGACACCGCCGACATGTACGGCCCGTTCACCAATGAGCTGCTGATCGGGCGGGTGCTGCGGGAGCGGCGGCGGGACGCCTTCGTGTCGACGAAGGCCGGTCTGCTGGTCGGCGAGCAGCACATCGTCGCCAACGGGCGGCCCGGCTACATCAAGCGGGCCTGCGACGCCTCGCTGCGCCGCCTCCAGACCGATGTCATCGACCTCTACCAACTGCACCGCGCGGACCCGGAGATACCCGTCGAGGAGACCTGGGGCGCGATGGCCGAGCTGGTACGGGCCGGAAAGGTACGTGCGCTGGGCCTGTGCGCGGTCGGGGCGCGGGCCTCGCGCCGCTCGGGCACGGGCATCGGGAGGCCGGTGTCGGGCGGGCTGCACGACGGTACGGTCCGCCAGCTGGAGCGGGTGCAGCAGGTGTTCCCGGTGGCGGCGGTGGAGGCGGAGCTGTCGGTGTGGTCGCCGGAGGCCCTGGAGCGGCTGCTGCCGTGGTGCGAGGCGCGCGGGGTGGGCTTCGTGGCGGCGATGCCGCTGGGCAACGGCTTTCTGAGCGGCACCCTGACGCCTGGTCAGGGCTTCGAGCCGGACGACGTACGCGCCCGTCATCCGCGCTTCACGGCGGAGATGATGGCCGCGAACCAGCCGCTGGTCGTGGGCCTGCGGCGGATCGCGGAGCGGCACGGCCCGGCGGTGACCCCGGCGCAGGTCGCCCTGGCGTGGGTGCTGACGCGGGGCCGGCACGTGATCCCGGTGCCGGGCACGAAGCACGCACGATGGGTCGAGGACAACGCGTCGGCCGCCGAACTGACCCTGACGGAACGGGACCTGGCGGAGATCGCCGCGCTGCCCGCCGCGCAGGGCTCGTGGGACTGAGGGTTTTGAAAGGAGTCAGCGGAGGAACCGAGGGCTCCCCGGACGCCGTCGGTGTATGAACTGGTGTGAGCTTTCGCGATCGAACCGACCGAAGGGGACCACATCGTGCGACGCCCTGCTCCTGCCCTGACGGCCGTACTGGCCGCCGCGGCGCTCCTGCTCACGGCGGGATGCGCCGGCAACGGCCCCGGCGAGGGTCCTGGCGGCGGCCCCAAACCCCCTGCCAGAACCGGCAGTTCCGCCTCCGGCCACGCCGAGCCGACCGGCAGCGCGGCCCCGTCGGCGAGCCCCGGTCCGCAGGGGGCACCCGCGAAGGGCTCGGCCCAGGTGACGGGCACGCTCACCAAGGACCTCAAGTCCCCCTGGGGCATGGCGGTGCTGCCGGACGGCGACGTGCTGGTCTCCTCCCGTGACGAGGGGACGATCACCCGGGTCGACGCCAAGACCGGCAAGCAGACGGTCGTCGGCAGTGTGGTCGGCGCGTCCCCGGCGGGCGAGGGCGGTCTGATGGGCCTGGCCCTCTCCCCCTCGTACGCCTCCGACCGCCAGGTCTACGCGTACTTCACGACCGAGTCCGACAACCGCATCGCCCGCATGATCTACGACGAGAAGCGCCCGGCGGGGCAGCAACTGGGCGCGCCGAACACGGTGTTCAGGGGCATCCCGAAGGGGACCGTGCACAACGGCGGGCGGATCGCGTTCGGCCCCGACAAGATGCTGTACGCGGGTACGGGTGAGACGGGCGAGCGCGGTCTCGCCCAGGACCCGGCATCGCTCGCGGGCAAGATCCTGCGGATGACCCCGGACGGCCGGCCGGTGCACGGCAACCCGTCCGCCGACTCGGTCGTCTACTCGCTCGGCCACCGCAATGTGCAGGGTCTCGCCTGGGACGAGGAGCGCCGGCTGTGGGCGGCGGAGTTCGGCCAGAACACCTGGGACGAACTGAACCTGATCGAGCCGGGCAAGAACTACGGCTGGCCGACGGTGGAGGGCAGGGCGGGCCGGGAGGGCTTCGTCGACCCGGTCGCCCAGTGGAAGACGTCGGACGCATCCCCGAGCGGGATCGCGGTGGCGGAGGGGTCCGTGTGGGTGGCGGGCCTGAGGGGGGAACGGCTGTGGCGGGTGCCGCTGGCGGGGACGAAGGTGGTGGCGGAGCCGGAGGCCTTCTTCACGGGGAAGTACGGACGGCTGAGGACGGTACTGGCGGTGGGAGGTGACCAACTCCTCGTCGTCACGAACGAGACGGACTCTCGGGGGTCGCCGGGGGCGGGGGACGACAGGGTGCTGAGGGTGAGGGTGCGGTAGGGGGTGAGGTGGGCTGGGGGGCCATGGCGGAGGCGGAGCCGGGGCGAGGGGCTCGGCTCCGCCGGGGGCCGCCCCCTTGCCCGCCCGTCCCGCCCCCGGGGGGCGGCCCCGCCGCCCAAGGGGGCTCGGGGGCAGGGGGCAGGGGGCAGGGGCGGCCCCGCCCGCCCACGGGGCCAGGGCGTGGGCGGGGGCATTTAGGGGCGCGGGGAACTGCGCGGCCAGCCACGGCGGAGCCGCACATGGCCACCGGCCGCGGCCGGGCCCGCCACCTCAGCCCCACCCCGAGGGCCGGCAACCCGCCCACCACGTCCGGCCGCACGGTCCGGGGCCTGGGGGGGGGGCCCCAAAAACCCCCCACCCACCACAGGGGGTTCTGGGAGGGGGCTCCAGTTT
>NZ_JBVIMX010000022.1:158794-162603 GCF_055579625.1 Streptomyces sp. NPDC032721
CCACCCAAGCCCCACCCCAAGGGCAGACAACCCCCCCACCACTTCTGGCCACACGGTCTGGGGCCGGGGGCGCACCCCCAGCAGCCCCCCAGCCGCGCAGGCGGGGTCTGGGGCGGCGCCCCAGTTTCGGGAAGGGGCGGGGTGGGGGAGGGCCCGCGCAGCGGCCCCCCACCCCCGCGGAGTTCTTTAGGGGGTGAGGAGGGAGAGGCGGTGGGCGAGGGCGGCGGCTTCGCCTCGGTTGGTTACGGAGAGTTTGGCGAGGATGTTGGAGACGTGGACGCTCGCCGTCTTCGGGGAGATGTAGAGCTCCTCCGCTATCTGGCGGTTGCTGCGGCCCGCCGCCACCAGCCGCAGCACGTCCCGTTCGCGCGGGGTGAGGTGGAAGGCGGGGGCGTCGGCGCTCGGGGCCGCCGGGGCCAGTCTGGTCCGGCGGGCCAGGTCGGTGGCTTCCGCCGCCAGTGGCCGCGCCCCCAGATGCGCCGCCGTCGCCCGCACCAGCCGCAGCAACTCCCCGGCCCGCTCCCGCTCGACGCCGCCCCGCACCCCCGCGTCCACCAGCGCGTGCGCCCACCGGAGCCTGACCCTGGCCAGGTCGTACGGCCGCTCCAGGCCCTCGAAGGCCGCGACCGTCTCGGCCCAGTCATCGACGGTGTCCAGCCCCTCCGCACGCCGGAGTTCGGCCCGTACCCAGATGCTGTAGGCGCTCCACAGCGGCACCACCGTCGCCAGCGTCCGGGCATGGGAGTGGATCAGCTCCAGCGCCTCGGCCCGCCCCGGTTCGGCGGCGGCAGCGGCAGCGGGGAGCGCCCGGCTGTCGGCCTCCATGGTGGCCGCTTCGAGCAGCAGCGGCCAGACGAACCGGTGCGTGCCCAGCCGGAATCCGCCCTCCGCCGCCCGGACCAGCTCGGCGCGGGCGTCGACTACGCGCCCCTCGCGGGCGGCGATGGCGACACCCAGGCGGTGCAGCTGGAGGGTGTACTGCGGCATGGTCTCGTACAGCCCGAAGTGGTTCGTGGCGGAGGTCAGCTGCTCCGCCGCCGCGGCGAGTTCACCGCGCGCCAGGGAGAGCGCGGACCGCCGCAGCGCCGCGCTGCCGCGCGGTTTCGCGCTGGGGGTGCAGCGTTCGGAGAGCCGGCAGTTGGCGTCGACCTCGTCCCACATCCCCAGCGAGAAGTAGGACTCCGACTGGTTGGTGAGGATCCAGTGCTCGCTGTCGACGAGGCCGTGCGCACGGGCGTAGTCGAGGCCCTCGGCGCAGATCTCGACCGACTCGCGGGCGCGGCCGACGGCCTCCAGGTGGGAGGGGATGTTGGAGTGGCAGCGGTTGGCGACCGTGACCAGCTTCTGGGCGAGGGCCCGTTCGCGTACGTCGGTCATCTCGGCGAGGCCCTGCTCGACGTCGCCGGAGTCGGCCATGAGGCCGCCGAGGGTGAGGCGGGCGTTCAGTTCGATGTCCTCGGCGCCGACCATCCGGGCGTACTCGACGGCCCGTTCGGCGGTGGCGATCGCTTCGGGGCCCGGCTCGTGGAGCATGGCCCAGCCGGCCGCGTAGGACAGGATGTCGGCGTGCACCACGGCCGGGGTCAGCCCGCGCACCAGCTCCTGGGCGGTGGCCAGTTCGTCGCGGCCGTCCCCCCGCGCCAGCGCGGACATCACCTTGGCGCGCTGGAGCCAGAACCAGGCGGCGCGCACGGCGTCCGGCTCCTCGTACCGGGGCGTGCCGTCGGGGCCGGTCACCGCGTCCTCGTCGAGGAGGCGCAGGGCGCGCTTGGCGAGTTTCAGGGCGCGTTCGCGTTCGCCGCCGAGGCGGGCGGCGACGGTGGCCTCGGCCATCAGGTCGAGGTAGCGCAGCGGGGTGGTGGCCGGGTCGCAGCCGCAGGGCGGGTAGACCTCGGCGAAGTCGATCGGCCGCAGCGTGGCCCTGACCTCGCGCGGGGCGTCGTCCCACAGCTCCAACGCCCGCTCCAGGAGCCGGAGCTGCTCGGTGCGGGCGTGCCGCTTGCGGGCCTCGACGGCGGCGCTGAGCACGGCGGGCAGTGCTTTGGCGGCGTCGTGGGCGGCGTACCAGTAGCTGGCGAGGCGGGTGGGCCGCTCCCCGCTCCGTACGAGCGTGGGGTCGGCCTCCAGAGCCTCCGCATAGCGCCGGTTGAGCCGGGCGCACTCCCCCGGCAGCAGGTCGTCGCTGACCGCCTCGCGGACGAGGGAGTGCCGGAAGCGGTAGCTGTCGCCGCCGGTCGCGGGCTGGAGGAGGTTGGCGCCGACGGCGGCGCGCAGTGCTTCGATGAGGTCGTCCTCGGCGAGCCCGGCGACGGCGAGCAGCAGCCGGTACTCGACGGTGGACCCGCCCTCCGCCACCACCCGCACCACCCGCTGGGCGTCCTCGGGGAGGGCCTCGACGCGTACCAGGAGGAGGTCGCGGAGGGAGTCGGTGAGTCCGGTGCGGCAGCCGCTGCCCATCGAGACGGCCAGTTCCTCGACGAAGAAGGCGTTTCCGTCGGACCGCCTGAACACCTCGTCCACGAGGGCGGGCTTGGGCGCGGAGGCAAGGATTCCGGCGAGCTGCCGGCAGACCTGGTCGCGGGTGAAGCGGGGCAGGTCGACCCGCTGGACGGTACGCAGCCGGTCCAGTTCGGCGAGCAGGGGGCGCAGCGGGTGGCGCCGGTGGATGTCGTCGGCGCGGTAGGTGCCGAGGACGACGAGGCGGCCCGTGCGCAGGGTGCGGAAGAGGTACGAGAGGAGGTTGCGGGTGGAGGCGTCGGCCCAGTGCAGGTCCTCCAGTACGAGGACGACGGTACGGGTGACGGCGATCCGCTCCAGCAGCCGCGCGGCGAGCTCGAAGAGCCGGGCGGAGGTGTCCTCGACGGGGGTGCGGCGGCCGGGGATGCCGGGGATGCCGGGGGCCACGGGGCTCTCGTAGAGCTCCGGGAGCAGGCGGGCCAGTTCGTCCTCCTGACCGGCGGCGGCGGTGGCCATTTCGTCGGGGAGGAGGCGGTGGAGGGTGCGCAGGGCCGCGGAGAAGGGGGCGAAGGGGAGGCCTTCGGCGCCGATCTCGACGCAGCCGCCGACGGCGACGACGACAGAGGTGTCGGACCCTTCGGTCCGCTCCAGGAACTCCTCCACCAGCCGGGTCTTGCCGACTCCGGCCTCACCGCCGAGCAGCAACGCCTGCGGCTCGCCCGCGTTGGCGCGGGCGAGCGCGTCGGTGAGGATGCTCAGTTCGTCGGTACGGCCGACGAACACGGGACTGACTGACCTGGTCTCCACGCCGCTGAGCATCGCACAGAGCTTCGAGGCGTCGGCACCCACTGTCCGCATAGCGGGCAGCCGGTTCAGGCGGCGCGGGTGAAGTGGGAACGGAGCGACTTCACGGGGCCGCTGGTGCCGCCGTCGCCCTTCGACGCGGCGCGCTCCGCACGGGCGGCGGCGCGGGCGGCGATACGGGCCTGGCGGACGAGGCGGGCCCGGTCGGCCTCCTCGACGAGGTCGGCGTGGCGGCTCTGGTGGATCTCGTACTCGAACATCTGGGTTCCCCCTGGGCGATTCGGCTGTGCATCGCGGGCTTCGCGATGTCTCAACCTTCGCTTCCCAGGGGGTGTCGGCACATCGGGCAACTGCCGGGTATCGGAGCCCCGGCCCGGGCCGGACCGCGCCCTGAGGGGGCCTTAGACGAGCGCCGCGGACCTCAGGGGGGCCTTAGAGATCACCGGACACCCCTAGGGGGTGTCCGGAAAGTCCTGGAGCCATAGGCGGAGGCAGGCGAGGGTGACCATCGCTTGGTAGTGGCGGGCTCGTTTTTCGTAGCGGGTTGC
>NZ_JBVIMX010000023.1:0-20399 GCF_055579625.1 Streptomyces sp. NPDC032721
GCCCGGTTACATTCCGAACCCGGAAGCTAAGCCTTTCCGCGCCGATGGTACTGCAGGGGGGACCCTGTGGGAGAGTAGGACGCCGCCGAACAATCTTTCAAAAGGACCCTTGGTCCCAGCGTTCATGCTGGGACCAAGGGTCCTTTTTTGTTTTTCCTGCCCGAAGCGCGTCGGATGGCCGACTGCGCGAGAATGACTGCGTTACCCGAAGACTAGGAGTCACCCATGGCCACCAACTCTCCTGACGATCGTCCGGAGCGCGAGCCGCGTCACCGTGACAGCGGTGACCGGGGCGGTTACCGCGGTGGTCGTGACAACGACCGCGGCCCCCGTCGTGACAACGACCGTGGTGGCTTCCGTCGTGACAACGACCGGCCGAGCGGTGACCGCGGTGGGTTCCGTGGGCGGGACGACCGATCGGGCGGTGACCGTCGTGATGACCGTGGCGGTCGTCCGGCCGGCGGTGGGTACGACCGTGACGGCAACAACTCGTCCGGTGGCGGATTCCGCCGGGACGACAACCGTGGTGGCGGCGATCGTGGCGGGTTCCGTCGCGATGACCGTTCTGGTGGGGACCGTCCGGGTGGGGACCGTGGGGGTTTCCGGCGTGATGACCGTGGTGGTCGTCCCTCCGGTGGTGGCTTCGAGCGGCGTGACGACCGGGGTGGCGACCGTGGTGGGTTCCGTGGGCGTGATGACCGTGGTGGTCGTCCCTCGGGCGGTGGCTTCGAGCGGCGTGACGACAACCGTGGTGGCGGTGACCGCGGTGGGTTCCGTCGGGACGACCGTTCCGGTGGGGACCGTCCGGGTGGGGACCGTGGGGGTTTCCGGCGTGATGACCGTGGTGGTCGTCCGTCCGGTGGTGGCTTCGAGCGGCGCGATGACCGCGGTGGAGACCGTGGTGGGTTCCGCCGGGATGACCGGCCCAGCAGTGGCCCGCGTCGGGACGACCGGCCGAGTGGCGACCGTGGGGGCTTCCGTAGGGACGACAACCGGGGTGGCGGTGACCGTGGCGGGTTCCGTCGCGACGACCGTTCCGGTGGTGGCTTTGAGCGTCGGGACGACCGTGGCGGTGACCGTGGTGGGTTCCGTGGGCGTGATGACCGTGGTGGTCGTCCCTCGGGCGGTGGCTTCGAGCGGCGTGACGACAACCGGGGTGGCGGCGACCGCGGTGGGTTCCGTCGCGATGACCGTTCTGGTGGGGACCGTCCGGGTGGGGACCGTGGGGGTTTCCGGCGTGATGACCGTGGTGGTCGTCCGTCCGGTGGTGGCTTCGAGCGGCGCGATGACCGCGGTGGAGACCGTGGTGGGTTCCGTCGCGACGACCGGCCCAGCAGTGGCCCGCGTCGGGACGAGCGTTCCGGTGGTGGCTTCGAGCGGCGTGATGACCGGGGTGGTGACCGCGGTGGGTTCCGTCGCGACGACCGTTCCGGTGGTGGCTTCGAGCGGCGGGACGACCGGGGTGGCGACCGCGGTGGGTTCCGTGGGCGCGACGACCGTGACCGGGGTGGATACCGTGGGCGCGATGACCGGGGTGGCGACCGTGGGCCCCGTCGGGACGACCGGTCCGGTGGCGGCTTCCGTGGGCGGGACGACCGGGGTGGCGACCGTGGTGGGTTCCGTGGGCGCGATGACCGTGACCGGGAGCCGATCAAGCGGCTGCCGATCCCGGACGACGTCACGGGCCACGAGATCGACCCGGACGTGCGCCAGGAGCTGATGAGCCTGCCCAAGACGCTGGCCGAGGACGTCGCCAGGAACCTGGTGATGGTGGCCAAGCTGATCGACGACGAGCCCGAAGAGGCGTACGCGTACTCGCGCATCGCGCTGCGGCTCGCGTCGCGAGTGGCCGCCGTGCGCGAGGCCGCGGGCTTCGCCGCGTACTCCACTCAGCGGTACACCGAGGCGCTGGCCGAGTTCCGGGCGACGCGTCGGATGACCGGGACCGTCGAGCTGTGGCCCGTCATGGCCGACTGCGAGCGTGGCCTCGGCCGTCCCGAGCGGGCGCTGGCGATGGCCGGCGAGCCCGAGGTGCAGAAGCTGGACAAGGCCGGTCAGGTCGAGATGCGGCTGGTCGCGGCCGGTGCACGGCGGGACATGGGGCAGATCGACGCCTCCATCGTCACGCTGCAGGGACCGGAGCTCGGTTCCAGCTCCGTACAGCCGTGGACTGCTCGGCTGCGTTACGCGTACGCCGACGCCCTGCTGACGGCGGGGCGTGAGGACGAGGCGCGCGAGTGGTTCGCCAAGGCGGTCGAGGCGGACAAGGACGGCAGCACGGACGCTTCCGACCGGCTCGCGGAGCTGGACGGGGTCGAGTTCGTGGACGCGCTGGACAGCGACGACGACGGTGACGGCGACTCGGTCCAGGGTGAGGACATCACCGAGGGCACCCGGGTGGAGGAGCCGGAGTTCGTCGAGGCCGTCGGGGCTGACGGGGCCGACGAGGTTCCCGCGAAGGCCGAGGGTGTTGTCGAGGACGACAAGAGCTGAGTGTGAAAGAGGGCGGCACCCCGGAATTTCGATTCCGGGGTGCCGCCCTCTTTCGTTTGCCGGTCAGTTGATCAGTTGATCAGTTGACCTCAAGGCTGCGCAGGACCAGGCCGGTGGCCGGTTTCGGGCCGAAGGAGGTCGACTTGCGGGGCATGGTGACGCCCTGGCGGGCCAGGTCGCGTACGACTTCCTCGCGTACCGGGTGCATCAGGACGGCCGTGGCGTTATGGCGTTCGGCCTGTTCCACGGCGGCTTCGGTGTCGTGGATGTAGGCGATGTCCTCGGGGGCGTCCGGAGTGTGCCAGACGTGGGCGAGGAGGGTCTCGTGCAGGACGGTCGCGTCCAGAGTGCGCCAGGCCTCCGGGCGGTCGTGGCGGATCGTACGGGCGAGGAGGTCCGGGTCCGGGCGGTCGAGGAGGTGGTACGTGCCGTCGCCGGCGAGGAGGAAGGCGTTGCCGGTGGCCGCGGCTTCGGCCAGGGCTGCCATGGCCTCGGTCAGTGGCGTGCGGAGGTGACGTACGCGGAAGGAATCGCCCACGGCGGCCAGCGCCTCCGACACCGGGAGACGGTGCAGCAGGCGGTGGATCGAGCGGACCTGGAGGGGGTAGCGGCCCGTGTCGACCAGGAGGACCAGGCCGAAGTCCCACGGGGAGCCGGCCGTGGTGTGTTCCTCCTTGAGGCGGAGGTACGTGGCCCAGCGGTGGTGGCCGTCGGCGATCAGGGCCTGGTGGCCGGCGAGGTCCGTGGTGACCCGGGCGATCTCGGCCGGGTCGGTGATCGACCAGAGGCGGTGGTGGAAGCCGTCCTCGGTGGTGGTCGACAGGAGCGGGGGCCGGGCCAGGGCGCGGTCGACGGCGGTGGTGGTGCCGGTGGGGACGCTGTCGCCGCCGCGGTAGGTGAGGAGCAGGGGCTCCAGGTTCGCGGCGGTGGCGCGCATCAGGGCCGCGCGGTCCTCGACGACGTGCGGCATGACGTCCTCGTGGGGGAGGACGATGCCGTCCTCGGGGGAGGACAGGGCGAGCGCACCGATGATTCCGCGCTGGAGGAGGCCGTCGCGGGACTGCTCGTACACGTACAGGGCGGGTTCGGCGTCGGGGGCGAGGACGCCCTCGGCCAGCCAGTTGTGCAGTGTCTGAGCGGCCTGCCGGTGCCGGGCTGCGGCGGTGTCGGCCTGCGGGAGGATCAGCCGGACGATGTTGTACGGATCCGCTGATTCCAGATGGAGCAGACCGTCCGGGCGGACCACGACGTCGTACGGCGGAGAGGTGACGGCGGCCAGACTGCCGACCTGCTCCGGGACATAGCGGAGCCCGCGCAGGGGGACCAGTTGCAGGCCGTGGTCCTCGGACGGTCCAGGTGTGCTCATTGGTGCATCGTAAGACGGGTGGGGAGATGGGTGATGATCGGGGGAGAAGCAGCCGATCGAGGAGATCAGAATGAGCCACCAGCAGCGGACCAGGACCTGTCCGGGCAGCAGTGACAAGGCGCTGAGGGAGGCGTACGACACCGCGCTGTTGGACCTCGACGGGGTGGTGTACGCGGGCGGTGAGGCCATCGCGCACGCGGTGGACGCGCTGGGGGTCGCGCGGGACGGCGGGATGCATCTCGCGTACGTCACCAACAACGCGCTGCGGACGCCGGACGCGGTCGCCGCCCATCTGACGGAGCTGGGGATTCCGACGGAGGCGGGCGATGTGATCACGTCCGCGCAGGCGGTGGCGCGGCTGATCGCCGATCAGGTCCCGCAGGGGTCAAGGGTGTTGGTGATCGGCGGGGAGGGGCTGCGGGTCGCGCTGCGGGAGCGGGGGCTGGTGCCGGTGGACTCGGCGGAGGACGAGCCGGTGGCGGTGGCGCAGGGGTACGGGGGGCCGGACATGCCGTGGGGGCGGTTCGCGGAGGCCTCGTACGCGATCAGGGCGGGGGTGCCGTGGTTCGCGTCGAACACGGATCTGACGATTCCGGGTGCGCGGGGGATCGCGCCGGGGAACGGGGCCGCGGTGGAGGTCGTACGGATCGCTACGGGGGCGGAGCCGCAGGTGGCGGGGAAGCCGTTGCCGCCGATGCACCGGGAGACGATTCTGCGGACCGGGGCGGAGCGGGGGCTGGTGGTCGGAGACCGGCTGGACACCGACATCGAGGGGGCGAATGTGGGCGGGGTGGATTCGCTGCTGGTGCTGACCGGGGTGACGGATGCGGCGCAGCTGCTGGCGGCGGAGGCGAAGTACCGGCCGACGTATGTGGACGCGGATCTGCGGGGGTTGCTGGGCGGGCAGCCTGAAGTGGTGGAGTCGGGTGGGGAGTTCAGGTGTGGGGGGTGGACGGCTTCTGCCCGGGAGGGTGTGTTGGGGCTGGAGGGGGAGGGGGATGTGATGGATGCGTTGAGGGCGATGTGTGGGGTGGCTTGGACGGAGGCGGGGGAGGGGGTTTGTGGGTTGGATGTGGGGGAGGCGTTGAAGAGGGTGGGGTTGGGGTAGTTGGGGTGGGTGTGGCTGCGGACGGTGGTGGTCTGGGGGTGTTGTGCCTACTCACCTTGTGCTGGGGTGCGCCTCGTTGGGGGCGTGGGGCTGTGACATTGTGCGGCTCCGTCGGGCGGGCGCGACCAGCCCTGCTCGCAGGGGTGCCGCGCACCCCCGCGCGGGGGTGCGCCCCGTCAGGGGGGCGGGGAACTGCGCGACCAGCCACGACACACCCGCACCTCCCCCACCTACCCTGGCCGGGCTGCCACCCCGGGGCCCGGGGCGCAGCCCCGGCAACCCACCCACCCCCGCCCGCCCCCACGGGCCCGGGGCCCGGGGCGGAGCCCCGGTTTCGGGAAGGGGCGGGGTGGGGTGAAGCCCCGCGCAGCGGACCACTCGTATGCGGAGCGCGGGGCCAAGGCGGAGCTGGGGCAGGAGCGAGGGTGCGGCTCCGCCGGGGGCCGCCCCCTTGCCCGCCCGTTCCGCCCCCGGGGGGCGGCCCCGCCGCCCAAGAGGGCGGGGGCGTAGGTGCGGCCCCGCCGCCCACGGGAGCGGCGGTATGCCGCGCCGCTCAAGGAGGCGGGCGGCGTAGCGGCTTCGGTGCCCAAGGGGGTGGGGGCGTAGCGGCGGCTTCGGCGTTCAAGGGGGTGGGGGGTTAGGCGGGGTCGTTTTGGGTGAGGAGTTGGTCTTCGGTGGTGTTGGGGCGCCAGTAGCCGGTGAAGCGGATGGCTTTGCGGTCGTAGCCGCGGTCTTGGACGAGGTGGCGGCGGAGGGCTCGTACCGTTGCCGATTCGCCGGCGATCCAGGTGTAGGGGGTGGAAGAGGAGGTGGGGGTGGGGAGGGTGGCTTGGCGGATGGTGTCGAGGAGGGGTTCGGCGGGGTTGCGGACCAGCCAGGTGATGTCGGCGTTCGCCCGGGTGGGGAGGTGCTGGCGGTCGGCCGGGTCCTGGACCTCGATCCAGACCTGGGCGGGCGCGTCCGGCGGGAGGGCGGCCAGGATGCCGGCCAGGGCGGGGAGGGCGGACTCGTCGCCGGCGAGGACGTAGGACGTGGTGCCGGGCGGCGGGCGGAAGTCGTAGCCGCCGTTCTGCGCGCCGATCGGGGCCAGTACGCACAGCTTGTCGCCCGGGCGGGCCGCCTTCGCCCAGCGTGACGCCGGGCCCTCGGCGCCGAGGTGCAGGGCGAAGTCGACGATCAGCTCGTCGGGGTCGCGCAGCAGGTCACGGGTGGTGTACGTCCGCATGATGCCGCGCACCTTCGGGTCGAGCGCGCACCAGTCCGCGTACCAGAGGCCGTCGTCGCCCCTCGGGACGACCGGGGCGTCCTGGCCCGGCTGCGGGAAGAACAGCTTGATGCGCTGGTCGCGGCCCGCCGAACCCATCCGGGAGAGGTCGTCGCCGCCGAGGGCGACCCGGAGCATGCTCGGCGAGAGGCGTTCGGCGCGCAGCACCCGGACGTCGAAGAACTGGTACGGGGCGTCGGTGGCGGGCGGCGGGGTCTCGGCCGGTGCGGTGGCGGAGGCGCAGGAGGTCGACGTGTCTGCGGTGGCGGTCGGCTGTGATGCGGTCATCGGGCGGCCTCTTCGGCTGATCGCGGGGCGGCGGGCCCTCGGTGCGGCGGGCAGCGGGTGCGCGGGCACGGCGAGGAGCGCCGTGGCTGGGCGGCGTAGCTCTCCGTACTGGATTGATTGGAGGGTAGGCTAACCTAACCTGGTGTTGGTCGACAGTCCCCCCGAACCGAGCGTGGAGCCCGGCTCCGCTCCGTCCGCCTCCCGTACCGTCCGTAAACGCAATGCGGTACGAGCCGCTGGCCTGCTGATTTCCCTGGGTGTCCTGGTGCTGGTGGTGCTGCTGAGCATTTCCGTGGGCGCCAAGACCCTGTCGCTCGGCGAGGTGTGGCACGGGCTCGTGCACTACTCCGGCGCCGGTGACGATGTGATCATCCAGGACGTACGGGTGCCCCGTACGCTGCTCGGCGTACTCGTCGGAGCCGCGCTCGGCACGGCCGGGGCGGTGATGCAGGGGCTGACCCGCAACCCCCTCGCCGAGCCCGGCATCCTCGGTGTGAACGCCGGGGCGTCGGCCGCCGTCGTCTCCGCGATCAGCTTCCTGGGCGTCACTTCGCTCACCGGGTACGTGTGGTTCGCGTTCCTCGGGGCCGGTGTGGTGTCCGCGCTGGTGTACCTGCTGGGCGGCAGCCGGGGCGCGACGCCGGTGCGGCTCGCGCTCGCCGGTACGGCGGCCACCGCCGCGCTCTTCGGCTACGTCAACGCCGTACAGCTCCTCGACTCGGCCGCGCTGGAGCGGCTGCGGTTCTGGACCGTGGGGTCGCTGGCCTCGGCGGACATGGCCGTGGTGTCGAAGGTGTGGCCGTTCATCGTGGCGGGGCTCGTGCTGGCGCTGGTCATCGCGCGGCCGCTGAACGCGATGGAGATGGGCGAGGACAGCGCGCGCTCGCTCGGGGTCCACCTGACCCGTACCCGGGTGCTCGCGATGGTCTGCGTGACGCTGCTGTGCGGCGCCGCGACCGCCGCGTGCGGGCCGATCGTCTTCATCGGGCTGATGGTGCCGCACCTGGTGCGGGCCATCACCGGGCCCGACATGCGGTGGATCGTGCCGTACGCCGCCGTGCTCGCGCCCGTACTGCTGCTGGGCTCGGACGTGGTGGGGCGGGTCGTGTCGCGGCCCGCCGAACTCCAGGTCGGGATCGTGACCGCGCTCATCGGCGGGCCCGTCTTCATCCACCTGGTACGCCGTCGTCGGATGGGGCAGCTGTGAGTGTCGGGGGAGCGGTGAAGAGCGAGACCGCGAAGAACGGGACCGCGAAGAGCGGGGAGCGGGGGAGCCGGGGGCCCGCCGTGCGGCGCATCTCGGGGCGGACGATCCGTACCGGCGGCCGGTCCGTGCGGTTCGATCTCCGGACCGTGATCGCTACGGTGGCGCTCGCCGTCGTGGCGCTGGCCGTCGGGATCGTACTCATCGGCAGCGGCGACTTCCCGATGACACCGGGCGAGGTCGTCTCGACGCTGCTCGGCAACGGGGTGCCCGCGCAGGAGTTCATCGTCCAGGACGTACGGCTGCCCCGGGTGCTCACGGCGCTGCTGGTGGGGCTGTCACTCGGACTGTCCGGCGCGATCTTCCAGTCGATCTCAAGGAACCCGCTCGGCAGCCCGGACGTGCTCGGTTTCGGCCAGGGCGCGACGGTCGGGGCGCTGGTCGTGATCGTGCTGTTCCACGGGAACAGCTGGGCGGTCGCGGGAGGTGCGCTGGTCGGCTGTCTGGTGACGGGCGTGCTGGTCTATCTGCTGGCGTGGAAGCGGGGGGTGCACGGCTACCGGCTGGTGCTCGTGGGCATCGGAGCCGCCGCGATGCTGACCGCCGTCATGCAGTACCTGCTGACCAAGGCCAGTCTGGTCGACGCGACGCAGGCGATGCTGTGGATCACCGGCACGATGGACGGGCGGGGCTGGGAGCAGGTCGTACCGCTGGCCGCCGTCTGTGCCGTACTGGTTCCACTGGTGCTCGGGCACGGGCGGGCGCTGCGGATGATGGAGATGGGCGACGACGCGGCGTACGCGCTGGGCGTGCCGGTCGAGCGGACGCGGGTGGTGCTCCTGCTGAGCGCCGTACTCCTCATGGGGGTGGCGACCTCGGCGGCGGGGCCCATCGCGTTCGTGGCGCTGAGCGCGCCGCAGCTCGCGCGGCGGGTGACCAGGGCGCCGGGGCCGAACCTGCTGCCCTCGGCGCTGATGGGTGCCGGGCTGCTGGTGGTCGCGGACTGGGCGGCCCAGCAGGCGTTCGGGGAGCGGCAGCTGCCGGTGGGTGTGGTGACCGGGGTGGTGGGCGGCTGCTATCTGCTGTGGCTGCTGGTGACGGAGCGTAAGGCGGGACGGATATGAAGAGCGGCAAGAGCCCGAACGGCAGCAGGAACGGCAGGAGTACGACCCCCATGGCCCAGCCCAAGTCCCAGCCCCGGTCCCAGGCCCAGCAGGGCTTGTCCCAGCGGCTCGTCGCGGAGGGCGTGACGCTCGGATACGACGAGCGGGTCATCGCCGAGAACCTCTCGGTCGAGATCCCGGACCACTCCTTCACGGTCATCGTGGGCCCCAACGCGTGCGGCAAGTCGACGCTGCTGCGCGCCCTGTCGCGGATGCTGAAGCCGTCGCAGGGGCGGGTGCTGCTCGACGGGCAGGCCATCGGGTCGATGCCCGCGAAGAAGGTCGCCAGAACGCTCGGGCTGCTGCCTCAGTCGTCGGTGGCACCCGACGGGATCACCGTCGCCGACCTGGTGGCGCGCGGGCGCTACCCGCACCAGGGGCTGCTGCGGCAGTGGTCGCCCGAGGACGAGCGGATCGTCGAGGAGTCGATGGCCTCGACCGGCGTCGGCGAGCTGGGCGAACGGTACGTGGACGAACTGTCCGGCGGGCAGCGGCAACGGGTGTGGATCGCGATGGCGCTCGCCCAGCAGACGCCGCTGCTGCTGCTCGACGAGCCGACCACCTTCCTCGACATCCAACACCAGATAGACGTGCTCGACCTGTGCGCGGAGCTGCACGAGACGCAGGGGCGCACCCTGGTCGCCGTACTGCACGACCTGAATCACGCGGCGCGGTACGCCACGCACCTGATCGCCATGCGGGACGGGAACGTCGTGGCCGAGGGGGCGCCGTCCGACATCGTCACGGCGGATCTGGTCGAGCGGGTCTTCGGGCTGAAGTGCCAGGTCATCGACGATCCGGAGACCGGGACTCCGCTGGTGGTACCGGCTGCGCGCAAGGCCAGGACCGGTGCCGCCGTCTAGAGCAGCTTCCTGAGGTGCAGGAGGTCGCGGAAACCGGCCTCCAGACGCACCCGGCCGGAGGCCCAGGCCTTCGCGAAGTTCAGCTCGCCGTCGACCATCGCGACCAGATCGTCGCCGGTCATCGCCAGACGGATCTGGGCACGCTCGCGGGGCGGTCCCGGCCGGGTGTCCGCCACCGTGATCCGGCCGTCCGCGAGACGGCCGGTGAAGGTCGTGTCGAGGTCCGTGATGTGGCAGCTGAGTGAGCGGTCGAACCCCGCGACGCTGCGCACGCCGTCGTGTTCGGAACCGCTGAGATTGTCCGAGAGCTTGTCGAGTGCCGCGCGGCACTCCTCCATGGTCGCCATCAACGCCGACCGTACCTCAGGGCTTCGCGGTAGCGTCATGACCATGGATGTCGAGGAATCAGAGGCAGCCGGAGCAGCCGGTACCGACGGAGGCGACGGGGGCGACAGGACCCACCGCGCCTCCGGCATGGTGGCGTACGACCCGGCCGCACCCGCCCCGCTCGGGGCCGAGCGCGGCTCCACCGGGAACGCCGAGGTGGACGCCCGGCTGGAGCGTCTTTCGGACGTCGACCACCTCACGGCGGACGGACACATCGAGGTGTACGAGGATGTACACCGGGGGCTGCGCGAAACGCTGACCGCGCTCGACGCACGCCCGGTACCTCCGGCGCCCTCCACCGCCCCGGCGACCTCACCGTCGTCACCGCCCACCCCGTACGACCTCAGGAGCTGAACGAGAAGTGGCAGGAGTGGCACGCCGCCGCCTGGATGCCGAGCTGGTCCGCCGGAAGCTCGCCCGCTCGCGGGAGCACGCGAGCCAGCTGATCGCCGCCGGCCGGGTCAAGGTCGCCGGAGCGGTGGCGACCAAGGCCGCGACCCAGGTCGAGACGGCCGCCGCCCTGGTGGTGCTCAAGGACGACGACGACCCCGACTACGTCTCGCGCGGCGGGCACAAGCTGGCCGGAGCGCTGGCCGCCTTCACCCCGCACGGGCTCAAGGTCGAGGGACGGCGCGCGCTGGACGCCGGAGCCTCCACCGGCGGCTTCACGGACGTCCTGCTGCGGGCCGGGGCCGGACACGTGGTCGCCGTCGACGTCGGCTACGGACAGCTCGCCTGGTCGCTGCAGTCCGACGAGCGGGTCACCGTCAAGGACCGTACGAACGTCCGCGAGATGACCCTGGAGATGATCGACGGAGTACCGGTCGACATCGTCGTCGGCGATCTGTCGTTCATCCCTCTGGGTCTCGTGCTGCCCGCGCTGGCGCGCTGCGCGGCACCCGACGCCGATCTGGTGCTGATGGTGAAGCCGCAGTTCGAGGTGGGCAAGGAGCGCCTCGGCAGCGGGGGAGTGGTGCGCAGCCCCGAACTTCGGGCGGATGCCGTGCGGAACGTGGCACGGCAGGCGTGGGGGCTCGGACTCGGAGTGCAGGGCGTGACGGCCAGCCCGCTGCCCGGGCCCTCCGGAAATGTCGAGTACTTTCTGTGGCTCCGGGCGGGGGCACCCGAACTCGACCCGGCGGACGTTGACCGTGCAGTGGCGGAGGGGCCGCGTTGACAACGACAGGGACGACCAACGGAACGACCGAGGGAACGCCGGACACCGCTCCGGCTCCCGCGCCCGCCGCGTCGCGGGTGCTGGAACCGGCCGCGGAACGCACCGTGTTCCTCCTCGCGCACACGGGGCGGCCCGCTGCGATCCGCAGCGCCGAACTCGTCGTCGAGGGGCTCCTCAAGAGCGGCCTCGGCGTACGCCTGCTGGAGTCGGAGGCGGTCGATCTGCCGCTGCCGTCGTCCGTGGAGACGGTCGTGGAGGCCACCCCGGACGTGCTCGACGGCTGTGAGCTGCTGATCGTCCTGGGCGGTGACGGCACCCTGCTGCGCGGTGCGGACATCGCCCGCGCCTCCGGCGTACCCATGCTCGGCGTCAACCTGGGGCGGGTCGGCTTCCTCGCCGAGGCCGAGCGGGACGACCTCGACAAGGTCGTGGACCGCGTCGTCACCAAGGCGTACGAGGTCGAGGAGCGGATGACCCTCGACGTACTGGTGCACGACAACGGCAGCGTCGTGCACCGGGACTGGGCGCTCAACGAGGCAGCCGTGCAGAAGGTGTCGCCGGAGCGGATGCTGGAGGTCGTGCTGGAGATCGACGGGCGACCGGTCACCGGCTTCGGCTGCGACGGCATCGTCTGCGCGACGCCGACCGGCTCCACCGCGTACGCCTTCTCGGCCGGCGGGCCCGTGGTCTGGCCCGAGGTGGAGGCGCTGCTGATGGTGCCGATCAGTGCGCACGCGCTGTTCGCGAAGCCGCTGGTGACCTCGCCGACGTCGGTGCTGGCCGTCGAGGTACAGCCGCACACCCCCAACGGGGTCCTGTGGTGCGACGGCCGCCGCACCGTCGAACTTCCTTCCGGGGCGCGGGTGGAGGTGCGCCGGGGCGAGGTGCCCGTACGGCTGGCCAGGCTGCACCACGCGTCGTTCACGGACCGTCTGGTCGCCAAGTTCGCCCTCCCTGTGTCGGGGTGGCGCGGGGCACCGCACTGACCCCACGTTGAGTCTTCACCGTATTCACCGAGTTTTCGTGCGATCAACGGGACGACCGCCGTGTCACCCACTTTGACGGCCGGCGGGCGGCCGCCGCCATGCGGTCCGCCGCAGGATTGGACTGCGGTTTTCCGCAGGTTTCGGCGGCTTGCGGAGCGTGCGGCGGGTGTGCGGCGGACGGGGGCCGTCGCACACCGCCCTCCCGACCTCGTATGGTCGTGTCCGTGTTGGAGGAGATGCGGATACGGTCGCTCGGAGTCATCGACGACGCTGTCGTCGAGCTGTCACCCGGCTTCACGGCGGTGACCGGCGAGACCGGAGCGGGCAAGACCATGGTCGTCACCAGTCTCGGGCTGCTGCTCGGAGGCCGGGCCGACCCTGCCCTGGTACGGCTCGGAGCCAAGGCGGCGGTGGTGGAGGGGCGGCTCACGGTGCGCCCCGGCGACCCCGCTGCCCTGCGGGCGGAAGAGGCCGGGGCGGAACTCGACGACGGAGCGCTGCTCATCAGCAGGACGGTTTCTGCCGAGGGGCGTTCGCGCGCCCACCTCGGCGGGCGGTCCGTGCCGGTGGGAGTGCTCACGGAGCTCGCGGACGACCTCGTCGCCGTGCACGGGCAGACCGACCAGCAGGGGCTGCTGCGGCCGTCCCGGCAGCGGCAGGCACTGGACCGGTACGCGGGCGACGCCGTGGCCGTGCCGTACGCCAAGTACACGACCGCCTACCGCCGCCTGAAGGCGGTCACCGCCGAGCTGGAGACGATCACCACGCGCGCGCGTGAGCGGGCCCAGGAGGCCGATCTGCTGCGCTTCGGTCTGGAGGAGATCGCCGCCGTCGAGCCCCTGCCGGGCGAGGACGCGGAGCTCGCCACGGAGGCCGAGCGGCTCGGGCACGCCGAGGCCCTGGCCTCCGCCGCCGCCCTGGCGCACGCCGCCCTCGCGGGCAACCCCGAGGACCCCGAGGGCGTCGACGCCAGCACCCTGGTGGCCGGGGCGCACCGCGCGGTCGACGCCGTCCGTGCGCACGACCCCGCACTCGGCTCCCTCGCCGAGCGCATCGGCGAGATCGGCATCCTGCTCGGCGACGTGGCGGGCGAGCTCGCCGGGTACGCCGACAACCTGGACGCGGACCCGCTGCGGCTGGCCGTCGTCGAGGAGCGCAGGGCGGCCCTCACCCAGCTCACCAGGAAGTACGGCGGGTACGAGGGCGGCACGGACGCCGTGCTCACCTGGGCGCAGGAGGGCGCGGCCCGGCTCACCGAGCTGGACGGCGACGACGACCGGATCGGCGAGCTCACCTCCGAGCGGGACGTGCTGCGCGAGGAACTGTCCGGTCTGGCGCAGGCGTTGACCGACGCCCGCACCGAGGCCGCCGCCCGGTTCGCGGACGCCGTGACCGAGGAGCTGGCCTCGCTCGCCATGCCCCACGGGCGCGTGTCCATCGACATCCGGCAGACCGAGGACCCGGAGCGGGGCATCGAGGTGGGCGGCCGGCTCGTCGCGTACCACTCCTCCGGTGCCGACGAGGTCGAGCTGCTGCTGGCCCCGCACCCCGGCGCGCACCCCCGCCCCATCGGCAAGGGCGCGTCCGGCGGTGAGCTCTCGCGCGTGATGCTCGCGGTGGAGGTCGTCTTCGCCGGGTCCGACCCCGTTCCCACGTACCTCTTCGACGAGGTCGACGCGGGCGTCGGCGGCAAGGCGGCCGTCGAGGTCGGGCGGCGGCTCGCGAAGCTGGCCAGGTCGGCCCAGGTCGTCGTGGTGACGCACCTGCCGCAGGTGGCGGCGTTCGCGGACCGGCAGCTGCTCGTCGAGAAGACCAACGACGGTTCCGTCACCAGGAGCGGTGTGACCGTGCTGGAGGGCGAGGACCGGGTGCGGGAGCTCTCGCGGATGCTGGCGGGCCAGGAGGACTCGGAGACGGCCCGGGCGCACGCGGAGGA
Organism: Streptomyces sp. NPDC032721; assembly: GCF_055579625.1. Taxonomy (NCBI): domain Bacteria; kingdom Bacillati; phylum Actinomycetota; class Actinomycetes; order Kitasatosporales; family Streptomycetaceae; genus Streptomyces; species Streptomyces sp. NPDC032721. Next base: position 14,236 of record NZ_JBVIMX010000023.1, read on the forward strand.
GCTCCTGGCCACTGCCCGGGCGGATGTTTAACGGGGCAACAGCGCAGAAGCGGCAGCGGATTCGGCAGTGCATACAGTGGGGTCATGATCGCTAAAGGGCGGGTGGCCGGTTTCCTGGGGGCTGTGGGAGCCACGCTGTGCATACGACAGGGCATGCGGCGGTGGCCGCCCGGGGAGGCCGCCCTGTGGGAGCGGAAGAACTTCGCGGGCGAGGTCGTCGACCTCTACGCAGGACCGGCCACCGCGGTCGGCACCGCGGCGGCCGTCGCCGCCTCCCCGGCCGTCCCCGTACGGGCCCGGACGGCGGCCGTGCTCGCCGTCCTCGCGGCCGGGGGCTGCGGCGCGTACGACGACATGGCGGGCAGGAACGATCCGCGCCGCGGTTTCCGCGCGCACCTGACCGCCCTGCGGCACGGCGAAGTCACCAGCGGCACGGTCAAACTCCTGGGCATCGGCGCGGCCGGGCTCGCCGCCGGTGCGCTGCTCAGGGAACGGCCCCTCGACAAGGTCCTCGCGGGCGTGGTCGTCTCGGGGACCGCGCACCTGGTGAATCTGGTGGACGTACGGCCCGGCAGGGCGGCCGGGACGGTTCTCGCACTCGGGGCGGCGGGCGTCGTGCGGGGCGGTCCCGCGGGGGTGCTCGCGGCTGCGGCGGTGGGTTCCGCCTCGGCCGTACTGGAGGACGACCTCGCGCGGCGCACCATGCTCGGCGACACCGGGGCGCACGCGCTCGGTGCCGGGGTGGGCGCGGCGATGGCTGCCGGGGGAGGACGTGCCGGGCTGGTCCTGCACGCCGCCGTGATGGTCGCAGCGGCCGCCTGCGGTGACAGGGTCAGCCGGCTGGCGGGAGCGTCCTGAGCGGCGATCACTCGTGCGGGTGGTAGCAGGCATGAAGTCGGCGGACAGGGGCACTTGTGGTGCCTCAACTGTCCTCGGGGCTGGCATCCTTGGCGCCGTAACGCGCACCAGTGCAGCACAAGAGCGGCAAGAATCGCAGCGGAAGTGCCCCGAACGGGGCACCCCTGTGCCCGGGCATCTGCTACAAGTGCCCTTTCCCTGTGCAGAGTTGCGCGCCGACGACCACTCAGGAGCACCCACCACAGTGAGCAGCAGCCCAGCCCCGCCGTACGGACAGTCGCAACTGAGCGCCGTCCAGGTGCTCGGCGGAGGCAGTGCGGGCAGCAGCGCGCACGTCAGGTCGTTGACCGCAGGACTCGTCGCACGGGGCGTGCGGGTCACCGTGTGCGCCCCGGCCGAGCTGGAGAGCGCGTACCGCTTCGCCGAGGCGGGTGCCGAGGTGGTGAGTGTGCCCCGGCGCAGTGATCCGGTGTCGGTGGCCGTGCTGCGGGCGGCTTGTGCGAGGGCGGACATCGTTCATGCGCACGGGCTGCATGCCGCGGTGCGGACGGCGTGCGCACTGGGGGGTGTGGGGGGATTCGGCGGCCTGGGCGGCCGGGCCCGGGCCAAGGGGCGCGTGCCGCTCGTCGTCACCTGGCACACCCGGGCGTACGCGGAGGGCGCGCGCAGCCATGTCGTACGGCTGATGGAACGGCGGGCGGCGCGGTCCGCGTCGGTCGTCCTCGGTACGTCGTCGGACCTGGTCGACCGGGCCCGCAGCAGGGGGGCGCGCGACGCCCGGCTCGCGCCGGTGACGGTGCCCGCGCCCCGGCCGTCCGAGGACTTCCACGAGAGCAAGGCGCGGGCCGAGCTGGGGGCGGTGGAGCGGCCCTTGCTGATGGCGGTCGGCAGTCTGGTTCCGCACCGGGGGTACGACGTCCTGCTGGACGCCTCCCGGGTCTGGCGGGACCTCGATCCGGCACCGCTGCTCACCATCGCGGGGGAGGGGCAGGAGCGGGCCGCGCTCCAGCGGCGCATCGAGGCGGAGGACCTGCCCGTCCAGCTGCTCGGGCGGCGGGACGACATCGCCGAGCTGCTGGCCGCCGCGGATGTCGCGGTGCTGCCCAGCCGGTGGGAGGCGCGGTCGGTGCTGGCGCAGGAGGCGCTGCGGGCCGGGGTGCCGCTGGTGGCGACCGCGGTCGGGGGGATTCCGGAACTGGTGGGGGACGCAGCGGAGTTCGTGCCGTACGGGGACGCGGGGGCGCTGGCGCGGGCGGTGGTGGGGTTGCTGGGGGATCCCGGGCGGCGGGAGCGGCTTGCGGAGGCGGGGGTTCGGCAGGCGGGGACGTGGCCTACGGAGGATGAGACGGTGGCTCAGGTGCTCAGTGTCTACGACGAGTTGACGGGGCAGGTCTAGGGCTGGGTGTGGCTGGGGCGGGTCGGGATGGGGCGGGTCGGGGTGGGGGCCGCTGCGCGGGGCCTTCTCCCCGCCCCGCCCCTTCCCGAAACTGGGGCGCTGCCCCAGACCCCGCGGTGCGGGTGGGTGGGGGTTGGGTGGGTCGGGGTGGGTGGGGATCAGCGAGTTGAGTGTGGCTGGTCGCGCAGTTCCTCGCGCCCCTGAGTGGGTGCCGCCGGTGGTTGTGTGCGGGTGGGGTGTGGTTGGGTGCGCGGTTCGTCGTGTCCCTCGGGGCGCGTTCGCCCGGGTTACGACGTGTGGCGGCGGGCTCTTAGGGCCAGGCTTAGGGCCAGGACTGTTTGGGGGTCGTCCAGGTCTGTTCCCAGGAGCTCCGAGATGCGGGCCAGGCGGTTGTAGAGGGTCTGGCGGTTGAGGTGGAGTTCGCGGGCCGTTTCGGCCTTGCGGCCGGCGTGTGCCAGGTAGGTCTCCAGGGTGGGCAGGAGCGGGGGGCGCGACGTGCGGTCGTGGTCGCGGAGGGGGCCGATCGCGCGGTCCACGAAGGCGGCCAGGTCCGGGTGGTCGCGCAGGCGCCACAGGAGGAGGTCGATGTCGAGGCGGCGGGCGTCGTACCAGGGGCGGTCGTGCAGTCCCTGGGCGGCGGTCGCCGTTTCGGCGGCGTGGCGCAGGCTCGCGGAGGCGGCCGCCCAGCCGCCCGCCACGCCGACGACCACGACCGGGGGGTGGGCGCCGGCCCGGCCCAGTCCGGCGCGCTCCACGCCCGCCCGCAGGGCCGCGGCGACCCGGTCGGCGACCGCCGTGCGCTCCGACTCCGTACGCAGGCCGAGGAGCAGCGGAACCCGGCCCTCCACCGGTCGTACGCCCAGCAGCACCGGCACCCCCACGGACGCCAGCTCCTCCAGCACGGCCCGTGCCAGCACCGACCAGTTCCCGGACGGGGCCAGTTCGGCGGCCAGCCGCATCACGACGGGCAGCAGCGGCCCCTCGCCCGGCTTGAAGCCCAGCACGCGCGCCTGGGCGGGCGCGTCCTCGGCGGAGATGCGGCCCTGGGCGAGGTCGGTGAGGAAGTCGCCACGCCCGCGTGCCGCGAGTTCTTCCTCCTGGCGCGCCTGCATCAGTACGACCGCGAGGATGCCGGCCGCGCGTTCGGCGGCGATCCGGTGCACGGGGAGGAGGGGCGTCTCGACTCCCAGGAGGACCAGACGGGCCCGTACGGAACCGGCGCCGTGCCCGCCGCCCGGCACGTCCACCACGGTCCCGTTCGCGGGCGGCCCCGACTCGCGTGCCTCGCGCTGGCCGCGCAGCCCTTCCCAGACCTGGAGCGGGTCGGCGCCCTTGTCGTCGGCGGTCGAGGGCCCGGCCGCGTACAGCAGCTGCCCGTCGGCGGTCTCCAGGAACACCGGGTTGGCCGCGAAGTCCGCCAGGATGCCGAGCACTTGTGGCACCCCGCCCCCGCCGAGCAGCGCCTCCGTACAGCGGCGGTGCACCTCCTCGGCCCGCCGCAGCAGGGTGTAGTGCCCGTTGACGATCTCGGTGTGCACCTCTTCGGTCACCGAGACGAAGGGCACCTCACGGTGCAGCTGGACCAGCGGCAGACCGGCCGCCCGCGCGGTCTCCACCAGCGTGGACGGCAGCCGGCTGAAGCGCGGCCCCAGCTCCACCACGAGGGCCGCGATACCCCGGTCCGCCAGCCTGCGGACGAAGGCCCGCTGTTCGGCGGGGCGGGTACCCAGGCCCAGGCCGGTGGTCAGCAGCAGCTCGCCGCCCTTGAGCAGGGAGGCGATGTTGGGGACCTCTCCGGCGTGCACCCAGCGCACCGTCCGCTGGAGCCGGTCCGCGCCCGCCACCACTTCCGGCAGCCCGCTGCGGAGTCCCGGCAGTTCAAGCGCCCTTTGCACGGTGATTCCGCCCTGCGTGTCCATGAAGCGGGACGGTACCCGGGCGCATGTTTCCAGAACATCACCCGCCGGTCACGGGGTGGGTCCGCAGCCCGGTTGCCCCGACAACTCGTCGTGTTCGCAGGTGATTTGTGCGACCTCCTGTCCGTTGTGGCGTACGTCACTCGCGAAGAGACTGCCCCCGCACCAGCAGAACGTGACAGGTCCACGATCAAAACCCCAGCAGAAGCGTCCGCCTGAACACCTGGGCACAACAGGAAAGAGCGCGGCATGGCCGACAGCGCAGCCGGTGACCGCACCGCGGTGACCGCACCGGAATCATCCGCTCCACCCGTGCACCGTCTGAAGGCGAACTCCGTGGGTCTCCTCGGAGTCGTCTTCATGGCGGTCGCCACCGCCGCCCCGATCACCGCGATGACCGGCAACCTCCCCATCGCCGTCGGCTTCGGCAACGGCACCGGCGCCCCCGCCGGATACCTCTTCGCGACCCTCGTCCTGACCGTCTTCTCGGTCGGCTATGTGGCCATGGCCAAGCGCATCACGGTCGCCGGGGCCTTCTACGGCTACATCTCGCACGGCCTCGGCCGGATCGCCGGCATGGCCTCCGGAATGCTCGCGGTCCTCGCGTACGTCGTCTTCGAGGCGTCCATCGTCGGGATCTTCGCCTACTTCGCACAGACCACGGTCGCCGCCCAGCTCGGCCTCGACCTCCCCTGGATCGTGTACGCGGCGCTGATGCTCGCCGTCACCGCGGTCCTCTCGTACTTCGACATCAACCTCACCGCCAAGGCGCTCGGCGTGATGCTCGTCGGCGAGATCGCCGTGCTCTTCGCGGTGGCCACGGCCGTCCTGCTCGCGGGCGGCGGCCCCGACGGCATTCCCGTCGAACCGATCAACCCGCTCAACGCCTTCAGCGGGACCTCCGCCGGGCTCGGCCTCTTCTTCGCCTTCTGGTCGTGGGTCGGTTTCGAATCGACCGCGATGTACGGAGAGGAGTCGCGCAACCCCAAGAAGGTCATCCCGCGCGCCACTCTGATCTCGGTGATCGGCGTCGGCCTCTTCTACATCTACGTCTCCTGGATGACCATCGCGGGCAACGGCCTCGAAGGCGCCGTCAAGGTCTCCGGCTCGGCCAGCCCGCTCGACCTGTTCTTCGACCCGACCCGCAGCTTCATCGGCGGCTGGGCGGTCAGCGCCTTCCAGTGGCTGCTGCTGACGGGCTCGTTCGCCTGCGGGATGGCCTTCCACCAGTGCGCCTCGCGCTATCTGTACGCGATCGGCCGCGAGGGATTCCTGCATCCGGCGCTCGGCCGTACGCACGCCAGGCACGGCTCGCCCTACCTCGCCAGCTACGTCCAGTCGGCGATCGCCGTCGTCCTGGTCGGCGCCTTCTGGCTGACCGGCGAGGACCCGTACATCCACCTCTACACGCTCCTCGCCATCCTCGGCACGATGGCGATCCTGATCGTCCAGACCCTGTGCTCCTTCGCGGTGATCGGCTACTTCCGGAAGAACCACCCGGAGGACCGGCACTGGTTCAGGACCTTCACCGCACCGCTGCTCGGCGGGATCGGCATGATCGCCGTCGTCGTACTGCTGGTCATGAACATGGAGACGGCGGCCGGACTGGCCGCCGACTCGCTCTTCTTCGCGCTGATCCCGTGGATCGTCGGCGTCGTCTTCTTCGGCGGCCTGGGCCTCGGCTTCTACCTGCGCGCCAAGCGGCCCGAACGGTACGCGGTGATCGGCCGGATCGTCCTGGAGGACGCCACCGAACGCGCCGACGAACCGGACCCGCAGAGCCCGGACCCGCAGGGCCCGGACCCGCAGGACCCTTCGTCGGTGCGGACCACCGCCGTCTGACCCGCCCCGGGGGGGGGGGGGGGGGGGGGGGGGGGGTGTTTTTTTTTTTTCCCCCCCCCCCCCCCGATGGGGGGCTGGCGCAGCAATGCGCTGTTCCCAACCCATACCCCCCACACCACTCCACCCACCCCCCCACCCCCGCACCCCCCCTC
>NZ_JBVIMX010000023.1:20409-153882 GCF_055579625.1 Streptomyces sp. NPDC032721
ACAGACCAAGAAAAACCCCAACCCCCCCCCCCCCCCCCCGCCCCCCCCCCCCCCCCCCCCCCCCCCCCCCCCCCCCCCCCCCCTCCCCCCCCCCGGTGCCGTTCCGTGCATCCCCGTCCTACGGAGGAATCCCCATGTCCGGTACGTCCGCTTCCCGCACGCCCGCCATGCGCGCCCTGCGGCAGCTCGCCGCAGAGCACTCCGCCGCCCGCCGTCTCGGCATGCCCGTCGCCGAGGTCCGCGGTGCCACCCGCCGCCAACTCCTCGCCCGCGCCGGTGCGCTGGGTCTGGGCGCCGCCCTGGCCGGGCGGGCGGTTCCGGCCGCGGCAGCCCCCCGTACCGCCGTCGACAGGCCCGTACGGCCCGCAGCCGCGCCCAGGGTCGCGGTCGTGGGGGCGGGCATCGCCGGACTGACCGCGGCCCTCACCCTCCAGGACGCGGGTCTGCCCTGCACCCTCTACGAGGCCGAGCGGGAGCGGGTCGGCGGCCGCATGTGGACCCAGCGCACCCACTGGGGCACCGGGCAGATCTCGGAGATCGGCGGCGAGCTGATCGACACCAGTCACAAGAAGATCCTGGAACTGTGCCGCCGCTTCGGCCTCCGGACCGAGGACTTCCTCGGCGGTGGCCCGAACGGCGCAGAGGAGGTGCTCTGGTTCAACGGTGCGTACTACCCGCGCGCCCACGCCGACGAGGACTTCAAGGCCGTGTACCAGGCACTCCACCGGGACCTCCAGGAGTCCGGCGAGGTCAAGTGGAACCTGACCACTCCGACCGGCACGGCCCTCGACAACATGTCCCTGTACGAGTGGATCGAGTCACGCGTCCCCGGCGGTCACACCTCCCCGCTCGGCCGCTTCTTCGACGTCGCCTACAACGTCGAGTACGGCGCCGACACGAGCGAGCAGTCCGCCCTCGCCCTCGTCCTGCTCATGGGCTACCAGACCAATCCGGGCCGCTTCAACATCTGGGGCCTGTCGAACGAGCGCTTCCACATCACCGGCGGCAACGACCTGCTCCCGCGCGCCATCGCCGCGAGTCTGCCCCGTGACACGATTCAGCACGGCAAGGAACTCACCGCCGTACGCGCGAACTCCGACGGCACCCAGACCCTCACCTTCGCCGACGCGGGCACCGTCACCACCGTCACCGCCGACCACACCCTCCTGTGCGTCCCGCTGCCCGTCCTCCAGCGCCTGGACCTCTCGCAGGCGGGCTTCGACCCCCTGATGAAGAACCTCCTCAGGGACGCCCGCATGGGCACCTGCACCAAGCTCAACATGCAGTTCTCCGCCCGCCCCTGGCGCGGCACCGGCGCCTGGCCCGGGGTGTCGGCGGGCGACTGCTTCACCGACAGCGACGTACAGCAGACCTGGGACACCACCAAGATCCAGCCGGGCAGCGGCGGCATCCTCATCCAGTTCGGCAGCGGCCGCCTGGCGAAGGCGCTGACCCCGGCGACCCCGTTCGCCACCGAGTCGGATCCCTACGTACGGGAACTGGCGGCCCGCCGCACCCGCGAGATCGACGCCTTCTTCCCCGGCACGTCGAAGAGCTGGACCGGCAAGGCCCAGCTCTCCGCCTGGCACCGCAACCCGTACAGCCTCGGCGCCTACTCCTACTGGCCCGTCGGCTATCTGCACCGCTACGCGGGCTACGAGGGCACGCCGCAGGGCAACATCCACCTCGCGGGCGAGCACACCAGCTACGACTTCCAGGGCTTCATGGAAGGCGGCGCGAGCGAAGGCGCCCGCGCCGCCCGGGAGGTGATCGGCAAACTGCTCTGAGGCTCAGCTCTGGGGGCTCAGCTCTGAGACCCAGCCCTGAGGCTCAGCCCCCGTACGCCCCGCTCGCCGTCAGCCGCAGTGCCGTGTCGATCAGCGGTACGTGGCTGAAGGCCTGCGGGAAGTTCCCGACCTGGCGCTGCAGCCGCGAGTCCCACTCCTCGGCGAGCAGCCCCAGGTCGTTGCGGAGTGCAAGGAGCTTCTCGAACAGCTTGCGCGCCTCGTCGACCCTGCCGATCATCGCCAGGTCGTCCGCCAGCCAGAACGAGCAGGCCAGGAATGCGCCCTCGTCGCCCTCCAGCCCGTCCACCCCGGCGTCGTCGCCGGCCGTCGGGTAGCGCAGCACGAAACCGTCCGGGGTGGACAGTTCGCGCTGGATCGCCTCGATGGTGCCGATGACGCGCTTGTCGTCCGGCGGCAGGAAGCCCATCTGCGGGATGAGGAGGAGGGAGGCGTCGAGCTCCTTGGACCCGTAGGACTGCGTGAAGGTGTTGCGCTCCGGGTCGTAGCCCTTCTCGCAGACGTCGCGGTGGATCTCGTCGCGCAGATCGCGCCAGCGGTCCAGCGGGCCGTCCGCGTCGCCCGACTCGATCAGCTTGATCGTGCGGTCGACGGCCACCCAGGTCATCACCTTGGAGTGGACGAAGTGGCGGCGCGGTCCTCGCACCTCCCAGATGCCCTCGTCGGGCTGGTTCCAGGCGCCCTCCAGGTAGCGGATCAGCTTGAGCTGGAGGAGGGAGGCGTAGTCGTTGCGGGCCAGGCCGGTCATGTGGGCGAGGTGCAGGGCCTCGGTGACCTCGCCGTAGACGTCCAGCTGGAGCTGGTGGGCGGCGCCGTTGCCGACGCGGACCGGGCCGGAGCTCTCGTACCCCGGCAGCCAGTCGAGCTCCGCCTCGCCGAGCTCCCGCTCGCCGGCGATCCCGTACATGATCTGGAGGTTCTCGGGGTCACCGGCGACCGCCCGCAGCAGCCACTCGCGCCAGGCACGCGCCTCCTCGCGGTAGCCGGTGCGCAGCAGCGAGGACAGGGTGATGGCGGCGTCGCGCAGCCAGGTGTAGCGGTAGTCCCAGTTGCGGGAGCCGCCGATGTCCTCCGGCAGGGAGGTGGTCGGCGCGGCGACGATGCCGCCGGTGGGGGCGTACGTCAGCGCCTTGAGCGTGATCAGCGAGCGGACCACCGCCTCCCGGTAGGGGCCGTGGTACGTGCAGTGCTCGACCCACTCCCGCCAGAACTCGGTGGTGAGCTCCAGCGCGCCCTCCGCGTCCGGCAGCGGCGGCGGCTCCCTGTGCGAGGGCTGCCACTGGATGGTGAACGACAGGCGCTCACCGGGGGAGACCGTGAAGTCGGAGTGGGTGGTGAGGTCCTGGCCGTGGGTCTCCACGTCCGTGTCCAGCCACACCGAGTCGGGGCCCGCGACGGCGACCGTACGGTTGTCGACGCGGTGCACCCAGGGCACCACCCGGCCGTAACTGAAGCGCATCCGCAGTGCCGAGTGCATCGGCACCCGGCCGCTGACGCCCTCCACGATTCTGGTCAGCTGCGGCGCACCGTCGCGCGGTGGCATGAAGTCCGTCACCCGGACCGTGCCGCGCGGGGTGTCCCACTCCTGTTCCAGGACGAGGGAGTCCCCCCGGTACCGGCGGCGGGTGGCCGCGGGGGCCTCCTCACCGTCCGGAAAGGAGGGTCCGATCCGCCAGAAGCCGTGCTCCTCGGTACCGAGAAGTCCGGCGAACACGGCATGGGAGTCGAAGCGGGGCAGGCACAGCCAGTCGACTGAGCCGTCCCGGCAGACCAGCGCCGCTGTCTGCATGTCTCCGATGAGTGCGTAGTCCTCGATGCGCCCGGCCACGTGCAATCTCCAGTCGAACGGCCACATCCGCCCCCTGTGACAGGGGACTTCTGCGGTCAGGGGATCTTCGACGGCGAGCTTCAGGGGCCGGGAGCGGGCGGGATGATGCCGTCGCCGGCCGGCTCGCAGCGATGTGTCCGTGAAGGATACGACGGTGACCGCCGATCTGTGTGAGCTCATCGCAACGCAGGTGAGCCGAACGGGTGAGGTGCAGGTGACGCCCGGGTGTGGGTGCGGTGAAGGCGACCGAACAGGCTGCCGTACTTCCGCCGCGCCGTGGCCCCGGACGGTTCCGGGGCGTGTGTGAAGGTGGACCCGGGGTGGCCCGAAGGTGTCGCGGAGAGTGTCCGAAAGCCGTGGGTCGATGGACGCCGGAAGCAGCCTCCCGCAGTCACTGTTACCCTGGTAGCCCGTGGCCGGGTGGCGCAAATCCCCCCGAACCGCAGCGACGGCACCCCCGGAAATCAGCCCCCGAGGGACGCCGGAACGCATCCTCACTTCGCGACCACGGGAGCCCCGCTTTGGCTATGCAGCCCGCTGCTTTCAAGAACAAAGCAGCCACGACGACCAAGCACATCTTCGTCACCGGGGGTGTCGCCTCCTCCCTCGGCAAGGGCCTGACTGCCTCCAGCCTCGGTGCGCTCCTGAAGGCCCGCGGCCTGCGCGTCACCATGCAGAAGCTCGACCCGTACCTCAACGTCGACCCCGGCACGATGAACCCCTTCCAGCACGGCGAGGTGTTCGTCACCAACGACGGCGCCGAGACCGACCTGGACATCGGCCACTACGAGCGCTTCCTCGACGTCGACCTCGACGGCTCGGCCAACGTCACCACCGGCCAGGTCTACAACACCGTCATCGCCAAGGAGCGCCGCGGCGAGTACCTCGGTGACACCGTGCAGGTCATCCCGCACATCACCAACGAGATCAAGCACCGCATCCGCCGCATGGCCACCGACGACGTCGACGTCGTCATCACCGAGGTCGGCGGCACCGTCGGCGACATCGAGTCGCTGCCCTTCCTGGAGACCGTCCGCCAGGTCCGCCACGAGGTCGGCCGCGACAACGTCTTCGTCGTGCACATCTCGCTGCTCCCGTACATCGGCCCCTCGGGCGAGTTGAAGACCAAGCCGACCCAGCACTCGGTCGCCGCCCTGCGCAACATCGGCATCCAGCCGGACGCGATCGTGCTGCGCGCCGACCGCGAGGTCCCGGACGCCATCAAGCGCAAGATCTCGCTGATGTGCGACGTCGACGAGGACGCGGTGGTCGCCGCCATCGACGCCAAGTCGATCTACGACATCCCCAAGGTGCTGCACACCGAGGGCCTGGACGCCTACGTCGTCCGCAAGCTGGACCTGCCGTTCCGCGACGTGGACTGGACCGTCTGGGAGGACCTCCTGGACCGCGTCCACAACCCGAACCACGAGGTCACGGTCGCGCTCGTCGGCAAGTACATCGACCTGCCCGACGCGTACCTCTCGGTCACCGAGGCCATCCGGGCCGGCGGCTTCGCCAACAAGGCCCGCGTCAAGGTCAAGTGGGTCACCTCGGACGACTGCAAGACCCCGGCCGGCGCCCAGAAGCAGCTCGGCGACGTCGACGCGATCTGCATCCCCGGCGGCTTCGGCGAGCGCGGCGTCACCGGCAAGGTCGGCGCCATCCAGTACGCCCGCGAGAACAAGGTGCCGCTGCTGGGCCTGTGCCTGGGCCTGCAGTGCATCGTCGTCGAGGCGGCCCGCAACCTGGCCGGCATCGAGGACGCCAACTCCACCGAGTTCGACCCCGCCACCGCCCACCCGGTGATCTCCACCATGGAGGAGCAGCTGGCATACGTCGAGGGCGCGGGCGACCTGGGCGGCACCATGCGCCTGGGCCTCTACCCGGCGAAGCTGGCCGAGGGCTCCATCGTGCGCGAGGTCTACGGCGACGAGCAGTACGTCGACGAGCGCCACCGCCACCGCTACGAGGTCAACAACGCCTACCGCAGCGAGCTGGAGCAGAAGGCCGGCCTGGTCTTCTCCGGCACCTCCCCGGACAACAAGCTCGTCGAGTACGTCGAGTACCCGCGCGAGGTCCACCCCTACCTGGTCGCCACCCAGGCGCACCCGGAGCTGCGCTCGCGCCCGACCCGCCCGCACCCGCTCTTCGCGGGCCTGGTGAAGGCGGCGGTGGAGCGCCAGCAGGGCAAGTAGTCACCTGCGGGGCGGTCGCGCCCCAGGTATTACGGTTGCCGGGGTAAGAGCCTCTTCCAGGCTCTTGCCCCGGTTTTCTCGTTGCATGGAGGCGTACGTGGCGATCAAGGACACTCCCCAGGAGTGGCAGGTCACCGAGTCGGTGACCCCGTTCGAGGGGGCGAAGACCAGCGTCCGCAGCGACCGCGTGGTCATGCCGGACGGCTCCGTCGTGGGCCGCGACTACCAGGTGCACCCCGGCTCGGTGGCCGTCCTCGCGCTCGACGAGGAGGGCCGCGTCGCCGTCCTCAGCCAGTACCGCCACCCGGTCCGCCACAAGCTCTGGGAGATCCCGGCCGGGCTGCTGGACGTCCCCGGCGAGAACCCGCTGCACGCCGCCCAGCGCGAGCTGTACGAGGAGGCGCACATCAAGGCGGGGGACTGGCGGGTGCTCACCGACGTCTACACCTCGCCCGGCGGTTCCGACGAAGCGGTACGGATCTTCCTCGCGCGGGACCTCTCGGAAGCGGCGGGCGAGCGCTTCGAGGTGTCCGACGAGGAGGCCGACATGGAGCACGCGCGCGTACCGCTGGCGGAGCTGGTGCGCGGGGTGCTCGCCGGGGAGCTGCACAACAACTGTCTGGTGACCGGGGTGCTCGCGCTCGGCGCGGCGCTGGCGGGCGACGGGCTCGACGCGCTGCGCCCGGCCGAGGCGCCGTGGCCCGCGCGTCCGTTCTGACCGCACCCCGCCCGGTCCCGCCTCGGGGACCCGCCCCGAGGTCGCCGGTAGTAAAAGATGCTGATCCGATCGGGGGACGTGTCCGCCGCGCTCCCCCGATTTGGTCGCAGAGCGTGAACTAGGCTCGGATCCCCGACCGCAATCGCGCCGGGGACCGGTGCGCAGGCGGACGGGAGCGTGGCCCGTGACGGATCAGGCGGTGGACATCAGCGGCGCGGCGGCGGTCACTGCGACCGCCCTCGCGGCGGGCTCGGCACAGGACTGGCCGGCCGGTGAATTCTTCGGCAGGCAACGGGAGTTGAAGGAGCTGCGTGCCGACATCGCGCGCACCGGACTCGACACCCTCACCGGCCGCAAGGTGCCCCGGGCCAGAGTGCTGCTGATCGCGGGGCGGCCCGGCTCCGGACGTACCGCACTCGCCGAGGAGCTGGCACGCTCCGTCGCCGCCGACTACCCGGACGGCGCGCTGCGGGCACGGCTGACGGCGCCCGGCGGCGAGCGCGTCCCCACCGAGGAGACCGCCCGCGACCTGCTCGGCGAGCTGGGGATCACGGGCCCGCCGGGCGCCGACGCGGACACCCTCTCCGAGATGGTCCGCGAGGCCCTCGCGGTGCGCCGGGTGCTGCTGGTGCTCGACGACGCGGCCGACGCCGAACAGGTCGACCCGCTGCTGCCCGACAATCCGGACTGCCTGGTCGTGGCGACCTCCCAGGGGCCGCTCACCGGCATCGTCGACGTACGGCCGTGCACGCTCGGCGGCCTGGACACCGCGTCGGCGGTGGCCCTCCTCGCGCACCTGACCGGGAAGGTCCGGATCACCGTCGACCCGACGGCGGCCGACGCGCTCGCCGAGGAGTGCGGCGGCCAGCCCGCCGCGCTCGTGCTGGTCGGCGGCTGGCTCGCGGCCCGGCCGAAGTCCTCCGTGGCGGATGTCACCAAGCACCTGCACGACCTGCCCGAGGACCCCGGCCGGCCGCAGGGCGCGGGCCCGCTCGCCCGGGCGCTGCGACTGGTCCACGGATCGCTGCCGCAGCCCGCCGCGCGGATACTGCGACTCCTGTCACTGGCCCCCGCGGGCCTCGCCGACGCGCACACCGCCTCCGCGCTGGCCGGCTGCTCGGTCTCGGCGGCGCAGACCACGCTGGACGACTTCGCGGTGCAGGGACTGCTGCATCCGGCCGGGGACCAGTACCAGGTGCCCGGGTGCCTGGCGCCTTTGCTGCGCGCACTGACGGAGGCCCAGGACCGGCCCGCCGAACGGCAGTTGGCCCGGGCCAGGATGCTGGAGCGGACCGTACGCCAGCTCCAGTCGTGCTGGGCGGTGACCGAACCGGACGGCTCCCCGGCCCGCCGGAAACTGGCCGGACTGCCGCGCGCCCTGCGTTTCGCGAACGCCCCGGCCGCCGCCGAATGGCTGCGGGTCAGGCAGCCGGCGCTGCTGGCGGCGGCCCGTACCGCGGTCGGCGACGGGGAGCTGGACACCCTGGCGCGGCGGCTGGTGGCCGCCCTGGTGCGGGCGCTGGTCGCGCACCGGGGCACCGAGCGGGCCGCGCCCGAGCTGTACGGGCTGCACCGGCTGGTGCTCGACGTCGCGGAGCGGCGGGACCTGCACCGGGAGAAGGCCGCCGCCCTGCTGAACCTGGCGGATCTGGACGCGGGCACCGGGCGCACCCAGGACGCGCTGACCCGCTACCGGGCCGCCCTGGACGCCGGTCGGACGGCGCAGGACCCCTACGCGACGGCCCGCGCGATGGAATCCGTAGGCGGGACGTACCAGGAGATGGGGGACTACCCGCGGGCCTCCGACTGGTACGGGCGGGCCCTGGCGCAGCGGCTCGCGCGTGGTGAGGACGAGGACGGGGCCCGGCTGTACGGACGGCTCGGTGCGGTGCACACGTACGCGGGCCGTTACGGGGAGGCGCTGCGCGACTGGCGGGCCGCCGCCGCCGGACTGCGCAGGCTCGGCGATCTCCCGGGCCACGCAAGGGCGTTGAGCGAAATGGCCCGGGTCCAGGAGTACGCGGGACACCCCGAGGACTCGCTGCGGACCTGCCAGGAGGCGATCGAGTGGGCCCGGCAGGCGGGTGAGGTTCGTCTCCAGGCCGCGCTCAGGCTGCGGCTCGCCGACACCCTCGACCGGCTGGGTGACCCCACGGCTGCCCGGCTGCACCGGGGCGCGGCGGAGAGACTAATGGAAGAAGAGGTTCCAGCCTACGAAATCCGCAGCACATCTGCGTGAAGTAGATGCTTTGTAAGGCTAGACAGCTGGAAATCCTTCATTAGACTGGCTCTGCCGCGTAACGCTGCGGTGTTCCCCAGGCGTGCCATCCATGCCCGGGTTTGTATGGCATTGCCCCGTTCCATCCCCCTGAATTCAAGGACCGTGATCGACGTGAAGGTCGGCATCCCCCGCGAGGTCAAGAACAACGAGTTCCGTGTGGCCATCACCCCGGCCGGCGTGCACGAGCTCGTGCGCCACGGCCACCAGGTCGTCATCGAGAAGGGCGCCGGTCTCGGCTCCTCGATCACGGACACCGAGTACGTCTCGGCCGGTGCGCGCATCCTCGACACCGCCGATGAGGTCTGGGCCACCGCCGACCTGCTGCTGAAGGTCAAGGAGCCGATCGCCGAGGAGTACCACCGCCTCCGCAAGGACCAGACCCTCTTCACCTACCTGCACCTCGCGGCCTCCCGCGAGTGCACGGACGCGCTGATCGAGTCCGGCACCACGGCCATCGCGTACGAGACGGTCGAGACCGCCAATCGCGCGCTCCCGCTGCTGGCCCCGATGTCCGAGGTCGCTGGCCGCATCGCCCCGCAGGTCGGCGCGTACCACCTGATGCGCCAGGTCGGCGGCCGCGGCGTGCTGCCCGGCGGCGTGCCCGGCACGGCGGCCGGCAAGGCCGTCGTCATCGGCGGCGGCGTCTCCGGCTGGAACGCCACCCAGATCGCGGTGGGCATGGGCTTCCACGTGACCCTGCTCGACCGTGACATCAACAAGCTCCGCGAGGCGGACAAGGTCTTCGGCACCAAGGTGCAGACGATCGTCTCCAACGCCTTCGAGCTGGAGAAGGCCGTCGTCGAGGCCGACCTCGTCATCGGTGCCGTCCTGATCCCGGGCGCCAAGGCCCCGAAGCTGGTCACCAACGAGCTCGTCGCCAAGATGAAGCCCGGAAGTGTACTTGTCGACATTGCAATTGATCAGGGTGGCTGCTTCGAGGACTCGCACCCGACGACGCACGCCGAGCCGACGTTCAACGTCCACGACTCGGTCTTCTACTGCGTCGCCAACATGCCGGGCGCCGTCCCGAACACCTCGACCTACGCGCTGACCAACGCGACGCTGCCGTACATCGTCGAGCTCGCGAACCGCGGCTGGGTCGAGGCGCTGCGC
Source organism: Streptomyces sp. NPDC032721 (assembly GCF_055579625.1). Lineage (NCBI taxonomy): Bacteria > Bacillati > Actinomycetota > Actinomycetes > Kitasatosporales > Streptomycetaceae > Streptomyces > Streptomyces sp. NPDC032721. The sequence continues at coordinate 30,350 of NZ_JBVIMX010000023.1, forward strand.
CGTGACCCGGCGCTCGCCAAGGGCCTCAACACCCATGACGGCCAGGTTGTTTACCGTGAGGTGGCGGAGGCGCACGGCCTGCCGCACCTTGAGCTGAGCACCCTGCTCGGCTGACGCGTCAACCGACGTCGTCAACATCACGCGCCCGGCCGGACCTTGCCCAGCGAGGTCCGGCCGGACGTGCATCCGGGTGCTTTGCGGCACTCGCTCAACTCGTCGTGAACGTAACGCTTTAGGCGTTTCGTGCACCTGCGAAATCCGGCTCGCGTGCTTCGCGTGCACCCCCGCGCACCCTTGACAGAGGGGTGTTCCGTTGCCGACACATCGACCCGGGTCCGGTGGATTGTGTTGCTGCGGAGTGGTGACACGCCATAGAGTCGGCCACCGTCGGCATGGTGCCACGCTGACCTATCGATATGTTTCCTGGTCACGTCCCAAGGAGGTAAGACGACTTGTGAATGAGTCGACATTTACTCCCGGGGGTGGTCAACCGGGAACGCCTGCGCAGGGCCAGAGCCCTACAGGGCTCGAAGCTGTCGGCTCGGTAGCGGTCCGCACCTTCGCCACCCATCAGCACATGACGACATCCCACCAGAGCATGGACGGCCTACACGTGAACGCCATGGCCGGCGACCAGAGTGGCGATAAGTCCACCACCGGCTTCGCCGACTTCGACGAAGTGCCCCAGGGGCACTTCTACGATCCCGACGCCGAGTACGAGCCCGACCCCGAGTACGCGGCCACGCTCGCTCCCGACGCTGCCCGCCAGCGCCGCGAGCGGATCGGCCCGACCGGACGGCCGCTGCCGTACTTCCCGATCCCCGGACCGCTGACCGATCACGGCCCGGCCAAGATCATCGCGATGTGCAACCAGAAGGGCGGGGTCGGCAAGACGACCTCGACCATCAACCTGGGCGCCGCACTCGCCGAGTACGGACGCCGTGTCCTGCTCGTCGACTTCGACCCGCAGGGTGCCCTGTCGGTCGGCCTCGGGGTGAACCCGATGGAGCTCGACCTCACGGTCTACAACCTGCTCATGGAGCGGGGCATGTCGGCCGACGAGGTGCTGCTGAAGACGGCGGTCCCGAACATGGACCTGCTGCCCAGCAACATCGACCTGTCCGCCGCCGAAGTGCAGCTGGTCAGTGAGGTCGCGCGCGAGTCGACCCTTCAGCGGGCGCTCAAGCCGCTGATGAACGACTACGACTACATCGTGATCGACTGTCAGCCCTCGCTCGGTCTGCTCACGGTCAACGCCCTGACGGCCGCTCACAAGGTGATCGTGCCGCTGGAGTGCGAGTTCTTCGCACTGCGCGGAGTGGCGCTGCTGACCGAGACGATCGAGAAGGTCCAGGAGCGGCTCAACCCCGACCTGGAGCTCGACGGCATCCTCGCCACGATGTACGACTCGCGCACGGTGCACAGCCGCGAGGTCCTCGCGCGCGTGGTCGAGGCGTTCGACGACCACGTCTACCACACGGTCATCGGCCGTACGGTGCGCTTCCCGGAGACCACGGTCGCCGGTGAGCCCATCACGACGTACGCCTCGAACTCCGTCGGCGCCGCCGCCTACCGTCAGCTCGCCAGGGAGGTGCTCGCCCGGTGTCACGCCGAGTGAGTCTGCCGGGGGCCGACGAGCTGTTCCGTACGACCGGGGGGATGGGCCTGCAGTCCTCCGCCCGGAGGTCCGGCGCCAACGGCGAGGCCGCCCGGGTACCGGCCCCCGCGGGGGAACCCGCTCCGGACGCCGGACCGGGTGCCGACGGGGACGGTGAGGGCGCCGAACACGGGGCCGCCGCCGATGCCGCCGGGCAGCAGCGGACCCGGGGTGCGGAAGGGGCCGTTCCGGCTCCGGCGCAGGCCGGTTCCGCGACCGCCGCCGCCAAGGCCGCCGCCAACCGGGCCCAGGAGGCCCCAGGAACGGCCCGTGGGGCCGCGCAGAGCACCTCCGGGGCCCAGCCGCGACGCAGGGGCGGCCGGGGTGCCAACAGGCGGCCCAGCGGCCGCGAGCGGCACGACGAGAAGATCACCGTCTATGTCTCCGCCGAGGAGCTCATGGACCTGGAGCACGCCCGGCTGGTGCTGCGCGGCGAGCACGGTCTCGCCGTGGACCGGGGGCGGATCGTCCGCGAGGCGGTCGCCGTCGTACTCGCCGATCTGGAGTCGCGGGGCGACGCGAGCATTCTGGTACGGCGCCTGCGCGGGCGCTGAGCGGTGCGGGGGTAGCCTCGCGGCTGGCCCTCCACCGTGGTTCGCCGCCCGTACCCAGGACGTTTCTTGATGCCGCCGCCCGAACCGCCCGCCGACGAATCGTTCGGCCGCCGCCCCTCGCACCGCCGCCCGCTGGGGCGCGGGCCGGGGGCGGAGGCGTTTCTCCTGCCGGATGTGGCGGACCTTCCGCCGGATCTCGTGCCGGACGTCCCGACGGGTGTCGCGCCTGATCTCCCGCCTGAACCGGTGCCTGAACCGGTGCCTGAACCGGCGCCGTCCGAGGCCGGGGACGGGCGGTTCACCGTGCGGCTGGTGAATTTCGAGGGGCCCTTCGATCTGCTGCTGCAGTTGATCTCCAAGCACAAGCTGGACGTCACCGAGGTGTCGCTGTCGAAGGTCACCGACGAGTTCATGGGGCACATCCGCGCCATGGGGGCCGACTGGGACCTGGACCAGACGACGGAGTTCCTGGTGGTGGCCGCCACCCTGCTCGATCTGAAGGCGGCCCGGCTGCTGCCCGCCGCCGAGGTCGAGGACGAGGCCGACCTGGCGCTGCTGGAGGCGCGCGACCTGCTGTTCGCGCGGCTGCTGCAGTACCGGGCGTACAAGAGGATCGCGGCGATCTTCGAGGAGCGGTGGGACGCGGAGGGGCGGCGCTACCCCAGGACCGTGGGGCTGGAGGAGCGGCTCGCGGAGCTGCTGCCGGAAGTGGTCATCAGCATCGGTGCCGAGGGGTTCGCGAAGCTGGCCGTGAAGGCGATGCAGCCGAAGGCGAAGCCCGAGGTGTACGTCGACCACATTCACGCGCCACTGGTGTCCGTGCAGGAGCAGGCGGCGGTGGTGGCCGGGCTGCTGCGGGAGCGTGGGGCGGCCAGTTTCCAGGAGCTGGTGGGGGACGCACCGGACACCCTGACGGTGGTGGCGCGTTTCCTGGCGCTGCTGGAGCTGTACCGGGAGAAGGCCGTCGCGCTCGACCAGGAGGACGCGCTGGGGGAGCTGAGGGTGACCTGGACGGGCGGGGAGGACGGCGTTCCCGTCGTGACCGGGGAATTCGATCTCGTGGTGGAGGAGCAGGAGTGAGTGAGGGGCAGGCCCTTGAGCAGGACCTCAGAGGGGCGCTGGAGGCCGTTCTGATGGTCGTGGACGAGCCCGCGAGCGCCGCGCACCTCGGGAAGGTCCTGGACCGTTCCGAGCGGGACGTGACGGACGCGCTGCGGGAGCTGGCCGACGAGTACACCGTCCAGGGGCGCGGCTTCGAGCTGCGTCTGGTGGCGGGCGGCTGGCGGTTCTACTCGCGCGCCCGGTACGCGGAGGCGGTCGAGGCCTTCGTACTGGACGGCCAGCAGTCGAGGCTCACCCAGGCGGCCCTGGAGACCCTGGCGGTCGTCGCGTACCGCCAGCCGGTGTCCCGGTCGAGGGTTTCGGCCGTACGCGGAGTGAACTGCGACGGGGTCATGCGGACCCTCCTCCAGCGGGGTCTGGTGGAGGAGGCGGGCACGGAACCCGAAACAGGTGCGATCCTGTACAGGACGACGAACTACTTTCTGGAGCGGATGGGCCTGCGAGGCCTGGACGAGCTCCCGGAGCTCGCTCCCTTCCTCCCAGAGGCGGACGCGATCGAGTCCGAGACGCAAGAGGGTGTGCCGTCGTTCGATCCGGACGCCCCGGACACCGACGCAGACGACGACAAGACGGATTTTTGATGCGAAGCAACGGCAGGAACAGCGGCAGCAGCGGCAACGACCGGAACCAGCGGGGTGGCGCGGGCAACGGACGCGGCCCGGCGGGCGGCGGGCGAGGCGGCGCGGGCGGCTCCGGCGGCGGACGTGGTGCGGGCTCCGGTTCGGGCTCGGCCGGTGGCGGGCGAGGCGGATCCGGCGGCCGTGGTGGCTCCGGCGGCGGGCGCGAGGGCTTCGGCGGTGGCCGTGGCACGTCCGGTGGCGGTCAGGGCTTCGGCGGCGGGCGCGGTACGTCCGGCGGCGGGCGCGAGGGCGGCTACAACGGCGGACGTGATTCCCGCGACGACGAGCGCGACCAGCGCCCGAAGCGGCCCCGTCCCGAGGAGCGGCGTTACGACGTAGGCCCCTCCGCCACCCACGAGGGCCCCCGCAGCGGCCGTGGCGACTCCGCGCGCGGCGGCGCCAAGGGCGGCCCGAAGTCCCCGAAGACCCCGCAGAAGCCGGGCCGTCGCGGCAACTACAACGCCGGTGCCTCCCGCCCGCGCGAGCTCGACGCCAAGATCGAGCAGCGCAACCGGGACCGCTACGCGGGCAAGCCCGACATCAAGATCGAGAAGACCTTCCCGGGCGCCGAGCAGGAGGGCGAGCGCCTGCAGAAGATCCTCGCCCGGGCCGGCATGGGTTCGCGCCGCGCGTGCGAGGAGCTCATCGAGCAGTCGCGCGTCGAGGTCAACGGCCAGATCGTGGTCGAGCAGGGCATGCGGGTCGACCCGCACAAGGACGAGATCAAGGTCGACGGTCTGACCGTCGCCGCCCAGTCCCACCTGTTCTTCGCGCTGAACAAGCCGGCCGGTGTCGTCGCCACCATGGGTGACCCGGACGGCCGCCAGAACCTCAACGACTACGTGAACAACCGCGAGACGCGGCTGTTCCACGTCGGCCGTCTCGACACCGAGACCGAGGGCATCATCCTGCTCACCAACCACGGCGAGCTGGCCCACCGTCTCACCCACCCCAAGTACGGCGTGAAGAAGCAGTACCTCGCCGCCATCCAGGGCCCGCTCCCGCGCGACCTGGGCAAGCGCCTCAAGGACGGCATCGAGCTGGAGGACGGGTACGCCCGCGCCGACCACTTCCGCGTCGTCGAGAACACCGGCAAGAACTACCTGGTCGAGGTGACCCTCCACGAGGGCCGCAAGCACATCGTCCGCCGGATGCTGGCCGAGGCCGGCTTCCCGGTCGAGCGCCTGGTCCGCACGTCCTTCGGGCCGATCGCGCTGGGCGACCAGAAGTCCGGCTGGCTGCGCCGTCTGACCAACACCGAGGTCGGCATGCTGATGAAGGAGGTCGGCCTCTAGGGCTGACCGGGCGATAGGTTTCACGGGTTTTCGTCGCCCGCGGCCGGTTCCTGCTCGCGCAGGGACCGGCCGCGGGTTTTTTACTGCCCTTGTGGGGGCACGGAGTGAGCCTTTATAGTCAGGTTGACTATTTAAGGGGTGAGGGTGTGGGCGGCGTACCGCAGGACTACGACCCGAGGGCGTTCGAGCCGTTCGCGGTCACGGTCGACCTCGCGGTCTTCACGGTGCGCCAGGCGCGGCTGCACGTGCTGCTGGTGCGGCGCGGGCAGGAGCCCTACGCGGGGGAGTGGGCGCTGCCCGGCGGCTTCGTACTGCCGAGGGAGTCGGCGGAGCAGGCCGCGCTCCGCGAGCTCGCCGAGGAGACCGGGCTTTCCCCGGCGGGGGTCGCGGGGCTGCACCTGGAGCAGTTGCGGACCTACAGCGATCCGGACCGGGACCCGAGGATGCGGGTGGTGTCGGTGGCGTTCGCCGCGCTCGTACCGGATCTGCCGGAGCCGCGCGGGGGCGGGGACGCGGCGGAGGCCCAATGGGTGCCGGTGGAACGGGAGCCGGGGCTCGCCTTCGACCACGGGCGGATCCTCGCGGACGCGCGGCGGCGGATCGGCGACAAGTTGGAGTACACGGCGCTCGCGACGGCCTTCTGCCCGCCGGAGTTCACGCTCGGCGAGCTTCAGCAGGTGTACGAGACGGTGTGGGGCGTGGGCCTGGACCGGCCCAACTTCCGGCGGAAGGTGCTGGCGGCGGAGGGGTTCGTCGAGCCGGTGGGCGGGGCGTTGCGGCGGACCGGGGGGCGGGGGAAGCCGGCGGCCCTCTATCGGGCGGGGAGCGCTTACCGGGTGGGGGCTGTGTTGCATCCGCCGTTACTGAGGCCGGTCGAGCAATTTGTCGAAAAGTCGATCAAGTCAGCGAAAGGGCCTTCCGTATGAGGCGTACGAAGCAGGCAGCCACCGGATCCCTCGTGGGGCTCGCCCTCGGGGATGCGCTCGGGTTTCCGACGGAGTTCAACGACGTGCCGTCGATCCTGGCCAAGTGCGGGCCCTGGCGGGAGATGGAGCTGCCGCAGAAGGCGTTCGTCTCCGACGACACACAGATGACGCTCGCGCTGGGGCGGGGGATACGGGCCGCGATGCTGCGGGGGCCGTTGGGGCCCCGGAGGCTGGAGCGGAAGGTGCGCGAGGAGTTCGTGGACTGGTACCACTCGCCGGAGAACAACCGGGCGCCGGGCCGGACCTGCCTGATCGCCTGCCGCCTCCTCGACAGCGAACTGCCCTGGCAGAAGGCCTCGCAGATCGAGTCGAAGGGGTGCGGGGCGAACATGCGGGTGGCGCCGGTGGGGCTGGTGCCGGGGCTGGGGGAGGTGGAGCGGGCCGGGATCGCGCAGTTCCAGGCGGCCCTGACCCACGGGCATCCGACCGGGCTCGCGGCGAGCGACCTGACCGCGCGGGCGGTGTACCTGCTGGCGCAGGGGGCGGAACCGGCGGGTCTGGTGGGGCAGTTGAGGTCGTACGCGCTGGAGAACAGGACGCGGTACCACGAGCGGTGGCTGGGCGAACTGTGGACGTACGCGGACGACGCGACGCCGGGGGAGTTCATCGCGCGGGGGTGGGACGAGTGCCTGGCCGTCCTGGAGCGGCTGGCGGTGGCGCTGCGGGATCCGGGGCGGTCGGTGGAGACGGATCCGTGTCTGGTGATGGGGGAGGGGTGGATCGCGGAGGAGGCGTTGGCGGCGGCGCTGATGTGCTTCCTGATGTTCCCGGAGGAACCGGTGACGGCACTGAGGCGTGCCGCCTGCACGAAGGGCGACTCGGACTCGATCGCCTGCTTGGCGGGGGCGTTCGCGGGGGCCTATCTGGGGGCGGGGGCCTGGCCGGAGGAGTGGGTGGGGCGGATTGAGTATCGGGGGGAGTTGGTGGGGTTGGGGGAGGTGTGGGACGGCTGAGTGGTTTAGCGGAGGGGGGCGGGTAGTCGGTCGGGGATGCGGGGGTGGTTGGCGCAGCGGAGGAGGGTGCTGGTGTGTTGGGCGATGGCGGAGGCGAGGGTGGCGCGGAGGTTGTCGTCGAAGTGGGGGACGCGGTGAGGGGCGAGCCATACCCAGACGGGGAGTCCTGACTCCTGCTCCACCGGAGCGCCGGGAATTCGGCAGGCGAAGGCGTACGCGGAACTGCCGACGGTTCGCGACGAGTACACGTCGCCTCCTGAGGGCTGCCAGCCATGCTTGTTCGGGCGCGATGAGATGCTGGACAGCGGGAAGTAGGACCAACCCACCTCGACGGTGAGCCGGCGGTGTCCTTCCGGGACTTCGAACCGGCACGGAACGTAATTCTCCGGAATGCTGCCAGGGGAAGTGCCGGGCCTCCACGCGCGGGCGTAGGAGCTCATCGCTGTGCGCAAGTCCGCGAGCGAAGCGGGTTTTTGGGTGACACGCAACGGGCCTTCCGGCATGCGTTCGTGCAGGGTTCGCACGCTCTGCTCGGGGATGAGGCCGGTGCAGGAATTCCAGGCCGACGATGGTCCCAGACGTGCGGGCGAGTTTTGGGTACAGGCGGCGGAAAGGGAAATCGCCAGCGCGAACACGGCTGCAAGGCAGGCCCTGCGCCGTACGGACAAGGTCACTTGTCAGGCCACTTTCTCTGCTGGTTCCACGGCGGAAGTGCCGAGTTCGTATTCGTTGCGGATCTGTCGCCGCAGTTCTGCTACTTGCTCGGGCGGCATGCCAATCGACCGGGTGTAGTGGTCCACGGGCTTCCACAACGCGCGGGTGCTCAAGTCCTCGGTCCGCTGGGTTCCTTCCAGGGCCTCTGCTCCGTGGTCGGCCTCATTCTCCTTGAGGTACTCGAGGAGCTTGTTCCCGTACGCGGTGTTCGCGGCCTCGCCGCCGACTTCGAGGATCACCGGTACGACCTCGGCCGCGGCCACGCCTGCGGCCGGTCCTGCGACTACGGCTGTGCCGGCTCCGACGACCACCTCGACGACGGTGTCGACGCCGAGCTGTTTCCAGGCGGCGGACTTCTCCATTTCCAGGTTCTCCTGCTCGCCCAATTCCCTTGCCTCGTTGCGGATCTGGAAGCTCCTCGCCTCGTCGAGGACCCCGTGGACCAGTGCGGAGTTCAGGGCGAACTCAGTGGCGTTGAAGTGGTCCTTCCCGAAGGAGGCGAGGCCGCTTGCCGTGAACACCTGTTGGGCCCTGGAAAGGCTCGCGTACCCTTCCTCGCTCCCGGCAGCCACCGTCATGAAGTTGCGCGCCTGAATCAGCCCGAAGTCCGTACGGCGCGAACCGTCACTGCTGTGGGCGAACCGGGTGTCGCGTCCTGCTCCGTCACCCGAGCCGCCGAAATTGTCCGTCGAGTAATTGAGATCGTCGATGTACGCCGCTCCCATTCGGCCCAGGCTGTCCAGGAGGGGGGTCTGGGGTTTGACGTCCGAGGTGGGGCTGTAGAGGGTGATTACTTTCTTCATGATGGCCGCCGTCTGCTCGTCCCGGTGCAGGCCCGGGCGGGGGTCGTCCCAGGGGTGGCCCGTGGTGGCGGATTCGAGGGCGTGGCCCAGGGCGTCCGGGCCGCCGTCGTGGGTTTCCGCCTTGGGGTCCAGGGTGTCCAGGGGCCACTTGAAGTCGGGGGAGGTCAGGTCGTCCAAGTGGCGGCCGCCTGCGAAGAACTGTTTTGCGGCATCGGGGCTGTGGCCCAGGGCTTCCAGGGTGCTGGTGAGGGGGTCGTAGCCGGCGCCCGAGTGGCCCGAGGGGTTGAAGCCCAGGTCGAGGTCGTCGATGGTGCGGGGTTTGGTCGCGGTGAAGAGTTCGGGGTCGGCCTTGTGGAGCTTGAGGATGTCCTCGGCCAGGGGGTTGAGGAAGCGGGGGTCGTAGTCGCCGTAGCGGAGCAGGCCGCCCAGTACCTGGTAGCCGTACGGGTGGGAGGAGGGGAGGTGGCCGAAGGCTAGGCGCTGGGTGCCCAGTTCGCGGAACTCCTTGGACCAGGCGGTGGGGAGATGGGTGGCGTTGTCGGGGTCGGTGGCGGAGGCGAGGGCCGTGCCCATGGCGCGTTGGAGGTCCTTGGCCAGGGCGAGGCGTTCCGGCTGGTCGCCGAGGGTGCAGTCCAGGGACATACGGCCGTAGAAGTCGAGGGCTTGGCGGGGGCCGCCCAGGCCTTGGTAGAAGGCCGTGGAGAAGGCGGGGTCCTTGGCGTTGAACTTGAGGAGGTTGTTGAGTTCGGCGAACTGGGTGTTGCTCAGGAGGGTGCCGACCCGGGCCAGTTCCAGTGCGCGTTCCTGCTGGGCCTCGTTGAGCGAGGTGTAGGTGCGGTGGCCGAAGTTGGCGGGCTCGTTGCCGTGGGACTTGCGCAGCGCGCGGGCCACCGATTCGTCGATCTCGGCGGCGTGGGCGACCAGGGTGGTCAAACGGTGGTTCAGGTTCTGGGCTTCGGGGGTGCGCAGGTCCAGGGAGGGGGCCGGCATTCCGGCGGGGGAGAGGTAGGCCAGGCCCAGCTTCGGGCCTTCGACCTCGCGGATGTGGCGTACGGCTCGCTGGATTCTCGTGAGTTCGGTGTGCGCGTCAGTCAGTACCGCGGCGATGCTCGTCGCCTCCGCGTGCGCGTCGGCGAATTCCTTTGTCGTCTTGCGGATGAAGTCACGGGTGACCGTCGCGTTGACGCCCTCCCAGCGGGCGCGCTCCGACTTGGCCAGCAGGGTCGAACGGGCCTGGGCGGCGAGCCTCTTGAGGTGGGCGGCGGTCCGCTTCCAGTCCGCGACCGCGTGGGAGAGGGCGGTGAGGTCGGCCTCGGCCACGTCCGCGTGCGTGAGGGTGCTCATCGGGACGCCCGCCTACTTGAAGTACTGGGAGAGGCGGGAGACAGGGAGGGGCGGGAGGGATGGTGGGTGTGGGGTTTGGGGAGTGGCGTTGATCTTGCGGATTCGGGCCTTGAGTTTGGCGTCGTCCTGGGCGTGCGTCGCCCTCGTGTGGTCCAGGTGGTGGGAGATGTGGGCGCAGGCCTGGAGGAGGGCGTCCAGTTGGGAGGTCCAGCGGGTGGCGGTCGTCTCCAGGGCCGGGCCCATGGCGAAGTGGTGACGCTTGAGGGCTGCCGCGGCCCGGGACGTCGTACACGCGCCGGGTGTCGCGATGTCCGCCTGCCGGACGAGGGCGCCGCGGAGGACGTGGGCCTCGTGGCCGACCGCGCCCAGGTCGTCCTGATGGGCCACCAGGTCGGGGCGGCCCTTGCCCTTGCCGTTTCCGGGGCCGTTGTCGCTGCCGGCCTTCAGGTGCTCCCACTCGTTCCAGGTCACCGGCTCCGGGCCCTCCTCAGGTGCGTTTCACGGCTGTTCCTCGTACGGCTCCGGCGGCTTCAGGGCCGAGCGGCGGCGCGTACGGACCAGGAAGTCTTCCACCCGGGAGCGGTCGGGGAGGGCGGGCAGCGGGCTGCTCGGTTCGGCCTCGGTGGCCTCCGTGAGCAGGCGGTTCAGGCGCTTCTCGATCTCCGGCCAGGGGACTTCGCCGCGTTTGACGGCGAGGAGGTCCTCGCGGGCCCCGCCCACGTCGAGCGTCAATTCACCCGTACGGAGAAGGTCCCGGCAGCTCGTCAGGAGCCTGAGCAGGTGCATGGCGTGCTTCCAGCGCGGGGCGCCGTACTGGCGGACGTCCGCCTCGACCTTCTTGCGCTGGCTCTCCGCGTACCCGGCGAAGGTGGCCCGGACCTGGCGGGTGAGGAACGCGTCGCGCAGCGAGAGGAGTTCGCGGCCGGTCTCGTCCACGTGGAGGGGGAGCGGGGAGTGCAGGACTTCGAGGATGTTGGGGTTGGCGCGCAGGGCCAGTTCGCAGAAGCGTTCCAGCTCCCAGGAGAACTGTTCCGGAGCCGGGCCGTCCAGATGCGTCGGGGGCTTGTCGAAGCGCCAGAAGAGCGGGGTGGGCGCGACGAAGACCCCTCGTACGTCCGTGTCGCTCTCCTCCATCGCCAGGCCGAACGCGCGCGAGCCCATGACGCAGGAGTAGACGGTGTGGTCGCGGATCAGGGCGTGGCCGTCGGCGGTGTCGGGTTCCTGCGGAGGGGAGCTCGTCATACGGGGATTGTGGCTGTTCAGGCCAGCCGGATCGAATTGCTTTCCACCGTGATCGCGCGCGGCGGCAGCGGCTGCGGGGCCGGTCCCGCCGACACCGAGGCGTCCGCGACCCGGAACTTGCTGCCGTGGCAGGGGCAGTTGATGGTGCCGCCGGACACGTCGGCGACCGTACAGCCCTGGTGCGTGCAGACCGCGGAGAACGCCTTGAAGCTGCCCGCCTCGGGCTGGGTGACGACCACCTTCTCGTCCTTGAAGACCTTGCCGCCGCCCACCGGGATGTCCGAGGTCGCGGCCAACGGGGCGGGCTGGGGCGGCTGCTGGCCGCCGGTGGGAGCGGGTGCGGTGGGGGCCGGGGGCTTGTCGCCGTCGCCCCCGTCTCCGCCCTCGTCGCCGTAGTTGGAGCAGCCGGTGGCCAGGACGGCTGCCGTTCCGGCCGCCGCGGCGAGGACCGTCCTGCGGGTGGTGGGTTCGCGCATGGGTGGGGCTCCCTTACGAGGACGAGGTCGAGGACGAGGTCGAGGAAGAAGGTGAGACGGACGGAGTGCGCTCTGCTAGGTGGAGAGGCCGAAGGTGCGGAAGAACCACAGCGCGGACGTCAGCCAGATCACCGTGAGCACGGTGAAGACCAGACCGCCCACCACCGGCAGCAGCCAGCCCGGCAGCCGTTCCGCGCGCAGCAGCAGCATCTTGGCGCTGAACGCGCCGAAGAAGAAGCAGCCCGCCAGAGAGTGCCACATCACACGCGAGCCGAAGGTCTGGAACCCGAGGCCGTAGAGGCAGTGCACGGCCACCGGCACCGCCAAGAGGAAGGCGATCCGGCCCGACCAGCGGTGGGTGACCGACATCCAGGGGGCGCTGCGGACGCCCGGCAGTTTCCCGTACATGGCGAGTGCGGAGGCGATCTGGACGAGCGCGAAGAGGAACGCGGCCGTCGAGAGCCAGGACTTCACCGCGCCCGTGCTGCTGAACCCGGCCAGGTTGAACGCGGTCCCGGCCGGGTCGTGGATCTTGCCGTACGCCCCGAGGGCGACCGCGACCGCGGCGGCGACCAGCACCGGGACGAGCCAGCGGGCCGGGCCGGGGCGGCCGTGGCCGTGACCGTGGCCGTGGCTGTCGGGGGCGGGGAACGAGGCGGTCCGGGCATTGGGGTCGACGTTGCTCATCTCGGGGTCACTCCCTGGGCGGTGCTCGGGGCGCGGGGTTGCAGGGGGGCGGGGGCCGTGGAGTCGCGGAGCCGTGGCGCTAGGGGGCGACCGGGCGGGCGATCAGGCGTTGGTTGTCGATGATCACGGCGCCGGTGGCCGGGTCGAGCTCGGGAGCGGGGGAGGGTTTGCCGTCACGGGTGATGAGGCCGACCTGCCGGCCGTCCTGGAGGACGATCCAGCCGCCGTCGACCCGGGCGCCGCGCACCTCGTTGGTGGCACGGTAGAGACCGGAGGGTTTGTCGGCGCTCGCCGCGGTGAAGTCCTGCTTGCGGTCGGCGATCTCCACTTCGCCCCGGACCTTGCCCGCGCGGGTGGTGGCTTCCAGTTCGGCGCCGTTCTTGCCGGTCAGATGCATGCTGCCGTCGTCCTTGACGTCGCCCTTCAGCCAGGACTCGCGGGTGCGGCCGTCGCAGTAGTACGCCACCGCCTTTCCGTCGCGTACGGAGATGGAGACGGCGGCGGTGTCGTCGGTGGTGCGGCCCGCGTAGACGCGCTCGGACGCGGGGGCGGAGGGCGGCGGGGGCTCGGTGGAGGGTGCGGGCACGGGTGACGGGGTGGAGGCGGGCGGTGGGTTCCCCGGGTCCGTCGGCGCGGCCGAGGCCGCTGGGGGTGTCGGTGTCGGTGGGGGCGATGCCGCGCCGCCGCCCCCGTAACCCGAACTCTTCGTGCCCGTCGTCGCGTTGAGCGACAGCATGAAGGCGGCCAGGAGCAGCCCGGCGAGCAGTGTGTAAAGGGGACCGGAACGCTTCACTGGGGCCTCCCCGCCGACACCGGGTAGGCGGTGCCGGACCCACCATGCAAGCGGACCCCGGCCCCCGCCGTCCATAGTCAGGACAGACCGGACGGGAGTGCCAGGAGTGCGAGGAAGGTGGGACAGATCCGGTCGAGTGGCAGCATGACGCCATCTGGGCGAGATTGAACGAGTCTGATGAGTCTGCGACCGGACTCGACCTTCTCGAAGTATCTCGAAAGGCAGGACCATGGCGGGCAACGATCTCGGCAGTCTCCTCGGCGGCCTTCTGGGCGGCGGAAGCTCAGGTTCCGGTGGCGGTGCCGGCAACATCCTCGGCTCCCTCATCGGGGCGCTCACCGGGGGCGGCGGTGCGGGCGGTGCGGCCGGTGGGACCAACGGGGCGGCCGGTGCGGGCAGCGGCAATCCGCTGGACGGCCTGATGGAGATGCTCAAGAAGTCCGGCCTCGGCGAGCAGGCCGAGTCCTGGATCGGCACCGGCGACAACAAGCCGGTCAGCGGCGAGCAGGTCGCCCAGGCCCTGCCGGACGCCGCCCTCGCGCAGGCCGCCGAACAGGCCGGAGTCTCTCAGCAGGAGGCGGCCGACAGCCTCGCGCAGACGCTGCCGCAGGCGGTCGACAAATTGACTCCGCAGGGCGAGCTCCCGCAGGCGGCCTCGCTGGAGGAGCTGATCAAGCAGCAGCAGCTCTGAACGGCAAGCGCCGAGCCGCCGCTCCGGGCAGCGGCGCAGCCGCGTCCGACGGCCCCGGTCGTCCGCACACCGTTGTCGATACGCGGGTGCGGGCGGCCGGGGCCGCGGTCGGTGCGCCCATTAGGCTGAACGGATCTCCGCCACCCTGTTCCGCTCCGGCGACTTTCGCCGCCCTGCGCAAGGACACGCCCCGTGAGAACCGCACTCGTCATCGGCACCGGACTGATCGGTACGTCCGCCGCCCTCGCCCTCGCGTCCAGGGGCATCACCGTCCACCTGGCCGACCACGACCCGGGCCGTGCGAGCACCGCGGCGGCCCTCGGCGCCGGGACCGACGCGGCGCCCGAGGGCCCCGTCGACCTGGCGATCGTCGCCGTCCCGCCCACCCATGTCGCCGCGACGCTGGCGGACGCGATGCGGCGCGGGGCGGCACGCGGGTACATCGACGTGGCCAGCGTGAAGGGCGGGCCGCGCCGCGAGCTGCTGGAGATGGGCTGCGACCTCACCCCGTACATCGGGACGCACCCGATGGCGGGCAAGGAGAAGTCCGGGCCGCTGGCGGCCTCGGCCGACCTCTTCGAGGGGCGCCCGTGGGTGCTGACGCCGACCAGGGACAGCGACACCGAGGTGTTCAACCTGGCGCTGGAGCTGGTGGCGCTGTGCCGGGCGGTGCCGGTGGTGATGGACGCGGACGCCCACGACCGGGCGGTCGCGCTCGTCTCGCACACGCCGCAGCTGGTGTCGTCGATGGTGGCGGCACGGCTGGAGGACGCCGACGAGACGGCGGTACGGCTGTGCGGCCAGGGGATCAGGGACGTGACGCGGATCGCGGCGTCGGACCCCCGGATGTGGGTGGAGATCCTCTCGGCGAACCCGGGACCGGTGGCTGACGTGCTGGCCGGGGTGGCCGACGACCTGGCGGAGACGGTGGAGTCGCTGCGGGCGCTGGAGTCCGGCGACGAGGTGAAGCGGCGCGGCGGGGCGGACGGCATCGAGGACGTACTGCGCCGGGGCAACGCGGGCCGGGTGCGCGTCCCGGGCAAGCACGGGTCGGCGCCGGCGGCGTACGAGGTGGTCACGGTGCTCATCAGCGACCAGCCGGGCCAGCTGGCACGGATCTTCGCCGACGCGGGCCAGGCGGGGGTCAACGTCGAGGACGTGCGGATCGAGCACGCGACCGGACAGCAGGCGGGCCACGTGCAGCTGATGGTGGACCCGGGCGCGGTGGAGGTGCTGTCGCGGACCCTGGTCGAGCGGGGCTGGGGGCTGCGGAAGTAGCGCCTCCGGGCGGGACCGCCCGGCTCGCGCCGGAGGCCGGGCGGCTGACCGGGGGCGGGGCCGCCGGCGGACCGGGCGGCGGGGCCGCAAGCGGACCGAGGGGCGGGGCGTAAGGGGGCCGGGATTGAGGCGGTACCGTAGATGGTTGGCAGTGATGCAGCCTGTCGCTCTTCGCCCGTGAAATCAGGAAGGTGTCCGACACCGTGGAAAACGCCGCCCGGACCGCCCCGGCAGCAGTGATTGTCGCCATCGACGGCCCCTCCGGCACGGGCAAGTCCAGCACGTCCAAGGCCGTCGCGGCCAAGCTGGGCCTCAGCTACCTGGACACCGGCGCCCAGTACCGGGCGATCACCTGGTGGATGCTGACCAACGGGGTCGACGTGACGGACGCGGCCGCGGTGGCCAACGCCTCCTCCAAGCCCGTGATCGTCTCCGGTACGAACCCCTCCGCGCCGACCATCACCGTCGACGGAGTGGACGCGTCCGGTCCGATCCGTACGCCCGAGGTCACCTCCAGGGTCAGCGCGGTCAGCGCCGTTCCCGAGGTGCGCACCCTGATCACCGAGCTCCAGCGCGAGATCGCCCGGGCCGCCGCCGGCGGCATCGTCGTCGAGGGCCGGGACATCGGCACCACCGTGCTGCCGGACGCCGACCTGAAGATCTTCCTCACCGCTTCCGCCGAGGCCCGCGCGGCCCGCCGCAGCGGCGAGACCAAGGGCGCCGACGTCGCCGCCACCAAGGAAGCCCTGATCAAGCGGGACGCGGCCGACTCCGGCCGGAAGACCTCCCCGCTGGCCAAGGCCGACGACGCGGTCGAGGTGGACACCACCGAACTGACCCTCGACCAGGTCATCGAGTGCGTCGTGACCCTGGTCGAGGGGAAGCGGGCCGGGAAGTGACCGAGAAGGACACGGCCGGCGTCGCCACGGGACGTGGCGCAGCCGTCGGGCGGGGCATCGGCATCGGGCTGATGTACGGGCTGTGGAAGCCCCGGGTGCTGGGTTCCTGGCGGGTGCCGGCCTCCGGGCCGGTCATCCTCGCCGTGAACCACGCGCACAACATCGACGGCCCGATGCTGATGGGGACCGCACCGAGGCCGGTGCACTTCCTGATCAAGAAGGAGGCCTTCGTGGGCCCCCTCGACCCGTTCCTGCGGGGCATCGGACAGCTGAAGGTGGACCGCGCGAGCACCGACCGGCGCGCGATCACCGACGCGCTGGGGGTACTGAGCGACGGCGGCGTGCTGGGGATCTTCCCCGAGGGCTCGCGCGGCGAGGGCGACTTCGCCTCGCTGCGCGCCGGACTCGCGTACTTCGCCGTACGGTCGGGGGCGCCCATCGTCCCCGTCGCCGTCCTGGGCAGTACGGAGCGCAAGAGCCGGCTGATACCGGGGGTGCCCCCGCTGCGCAGTCGGGTCGACGTCGTCTTCGGCGACGCCTTCGAGGCCGGTGACGGCAGCGGCAGGCGCACCAGGAAGGCGCTGGACGAGGCCACCGTACGCATCCAGGAGCGGCTGGCCGCACACCTGGCCGGAGCCAGGCGGCTCACCGGGCGTTAGCGCCCCGCCTGCGGGTGGGCGAGACTTGAGTAGTGGGCCGCGGCGAAACGCGGCTCATCGATGATGAATGAGGAACGGACTTCATGAACGACCAGATCCACTCCGGCGACGAGCACGGACCCGAGCAGGGCGCCTCGCACGGTGCGCTCGGTGACGCCGAGTACGCGGAGTTCATGGAGCTCGCCGCGCAGGAGGGCTTCGACGCAGCGGAGATCGCGGGCGCCCTCGACGAGGCGAACGCCGGACCCCTTCCCGTGCTCGCCGTCGTCGGCCGCCCCAATGTCGGCAAGTCGACCCTGGTGAACCGCATCATCGGCCGCCGTGAGGCCGTCGTGCAGGACAAGCCGGGCGTCACCCGCGACCGCGTCTCCTACGAGGCCGAGTGGGCGGGCCGCCGCTTCAAGGTCATGGACACCGGCGGCTGGGAGCAGGACGTGCTGGGGCTCGACGCCTCGGTCGCCGCCCAGGCCGAGTACGCCATCGAGACCGCCGACGCGGTCGTCTTCGTGGTGGACTCCACCGTCGGCGCCACCGACACCGACGAGGCCGTCGTCAGGCTGCTCCGCAAGGCCAAGAAGCCGGTCGTGCTGTGCGCCAACAAGGTCGACGGCCTGTCCGGCGAGGCCGACGCCGCCTCCCTGTGGTCGCTCGGTCTCGGCGAGCCGCACCCGGTCTCCTCGCTGCACGGCCGCGGCACCGGCGACATGCTCGACGCCGTCCTGGAGGCACTGCCCGAGGCCCCCGCGCAGACCTTCGCCAACGGCACCCCGCTGGGCGGCCCCCGCCGGATCGCCCTCATCGGCCGTCCGAACGTCGGCAAGTCCTCGCTGCTCAACAAGGTCGCCAAGGAGGACCGGGTCGTCGTCAACGAGCTGGCCGGCACCACCCGCGACCCGGTCGACGAGCTGATCAGCCTCGGCGGCGTCACCTGGAAGTTCATCGACACGGCCGGCATCCGCCGCCGGGTGCACCTCCAGGAGGGCGCGGACTACTACGCCTCGCTGCGTACCGCCGCCGCCCTGGAGAAGGCCGAGGTCGCGGTCATCCTGATCGACTCCAGCGAGTCCATCTCGGTGCAGGACCAGCGCATCGTCACCATGGCCGTCGAGGCCGGCCGTGCCGTGGTGCTCGCCTTCAACAAGTGGGACACCCTCGACGAGGAGCGCCGCTACTACCTGGAGCGCGAGATCGAGACCGAGCTGGCCCAGGTCGCCTGGGCCCCGCGCGTCAACGTCTCCGCCCTCACCGGCCGCCACATGGAGAAGCTGGTACCGGCGATCGAGACGGCGATCGAGGGCTGGGAGACCCGGGTCCCCACCGGCCGCCTCAACGCCTTCCTCGGTGAGCTCGTCGCCGCCCACCCGCACCCGGTCCGCGGCGGCAAGCAGCCCCGCATCCTGTTCGGGACGCAGGCCGGTGCCAAGCCGCCGCGGTTCGTGCTGTTCGCCTCGGGCTTCCTGGAGGCCGGCTACCGGCGCTTCGTCGAGCGCCGGCTGCGCGAGGAGTTCGGCTTCGAGGGAACGCCGATCCACATCTCGGTGCGGGTGCGCGAGAAGCGCGGCCGCAACAAGTAGCCGCAACAAGTAGGCGACGGGCAGGACAGCAGGTCCTGCTCCGTCAGTAGCCCCTGCGGGGGCCGGGCGGCAGTGCGGCGGGAAGGTGGTTCCCGCTGTGCTGCCGCCCTTGGCCGTGCTGGGTGTGCAGGTTCTGCCAGGGACTGCTGTACGGAGCCGTGTGCGGGTGCCCGTGGTGGCCGCCGTGACCGTGCGGGTGGTGCGTGCCGCCCGTCGTACCGAAGCCCGTGAAGCCGAGGTCCTCCTCGCCGGTCCGGTCGCCCGGCAGGGCGCGGAACGACTTGCGGTACTCGGAGTAGAGGGCGTCGTAGATCGGTGTGAACGAGGAGTGCGGCGGGGCCTCCTGGGACGGCCGCATGGCGGGGATCTGGCTCTGGTACGGGCGAGTGGGGTCGTATGAGTGCACGTCTGTGCCAACGACCCCACTGCCCGTCGGATGCGGGTACCGGGCGTACGGACCCGCCGCATCCGGGTCTTTCACCCGGGCCGTCAGGTACCGGCGAGCGGCATCGTCGCGGCCACCAGCAGGCCGTTCGCGGCGGCCTTGTCGAGGGCGCTGCGCAGCAGGTCCTCGCGCGGCTGCTGGCCGATGGAGCCGACCGGGGCGGCCAGCACCAGGATCTTCTGCAGCTTGTTGGCGGCGGTCCGCCAGCCGTCGGTGACCTGGAGCGGGCGGTGCGCCTGCCACCAGGCGACCGGGCCCGCGCCCGCCGTGCCGGGCTGGAGCACGGCGTGCAGCTGGCCCATCGCGAGCAGCACGGACCAGCCGGGCAGTACGGCGGGCACCGACTTCAGATCGGCGACCGGCTGGAAGCCCTGCTCGACCAGGAGGGACAGGAACTCGTCGCCGTTGTCCTCGCCGGGACGGGCGATGGCGGCCATCGGCTCCACCACGAGTGCGGGCCGCAGCTCGCCCTCGATGAGGACGAGACCGCTGGTCACCCCGAGCACGGCCTGCTCGGGAGCCCCGTCGGCGCCGCCCCCGCCGGGGCCGTGCTGGCTCGCGGTGATGGAGGCGACCGCGCCCTGCAGCTGCTCCTCGGAGACCGGGACGACCTGGGAGGGGATGCAGGTGGCGTGCGCGAAGGCGAGCACCGCCGTCTCCTCGCCGACGAACAGGACGGTGCTGGTGGCCTCCTGCCCCGAGTCGCCGGGCGTACGGCAGGAGGTGCAGTCGTAACTGCCGGGGGCGTTCTCGCCGGCGAGCAGCCGGTCGGCTTCTACGTCGCCGATCTCGGCGCGGACGTCGTCGCTGACGTCGAGCATGCGCGACACGGGTGGCTCCTCGAACTGGATGCGGGCACCGGGTGGTTCCCGGAGCTTCAAGAAGACAACGGGTGATCTGTGGCAGGGGTCACGCGCGGCGGGGAACGGAATCGACTCATCCGACGCACACGGTGAAACAGCGCCCGGAATCCCTCACTCCACGTCAACTCCTGTTTGCTGCACGGAAGTTGAGGCGGTGAGCTGAGTCACAGAGCGGTGGGAGGGGTAGTCGACAAATCATGATATGAGGGAATCAAGTGGGTGTCCGAAATTGGTTGTTACCTGCGGTAGCGGGCAACTGGCCTGGAATGATAAGGACCTGGTTGATTACGGGGCGCACGGGTCCATAGATTCCACCGCCGTGTGCATCGAGCACCGCCCGGACACGCCCCGCCGGACCGCACCACGCACCGACATCTCCACCCCCGGCGGGGCGGGACGGCACGGCAGGGAACGCCGGACGCGTTCACGGCCGTACCGCCCAGGGGGAGTCCGGGTCCTGCGAGAGGGAATCCATGTCCGCATGTTCCAGTGCGATACGCCGCGGCGGTCTCCGTCGTGAGACCGCGGCGCTCGTGGGGGCCGCCCTGGTGGCCCCGCTTGCCCTGATCGCCGCCACCGGCCGGCCGGCCGAAGCGGCGGACCGTGGAGTGTGGGACCGCATCGCGCGTTGCGAGAGCGGTGGCAACTGGCACATCAACACCGGCAACGGCTACTACGGAGGGCTCCAGTTCTCCGCCGGGACCTGGCGCGCGTACGGCGGCGGGAAGTACGCCCGCACCGCCGACCGGGCGAGCAAGGACCAGCAGATAGCCGTCGCCACCAAGGTCCAGCGCGCCCAGGGATGGGGCGCCTGGCCCAGCTGTTCGCGCCGTGCGGGTGCGGCGGGGAGCGCACCCGCCGTGTCCGCCGGAGCTCCGGCGGCAGCCGCCGTCAGCAAGGCCTCCAAACCGGCTCTCAAGGCGGTGGAGAAGGACCGGAGCGCCGCACGGGCCGAACGGGGCGCGAGCCGGGCCCCCTCGGCCGGCAGCTACGTGGTGCGCGGCGGCGACACCCTGGGCGGTATCGCACAGGCGCACCGCACCAGCTGGCAGAAGCTGTACGCGGCCAACCGGGCCGTAGTCGGCGGCGATCCGAACCTCATCGTGCCGGGGCTGCGGCTGAACCTGTGATCCGCTGAACCGCCCGTGCTCCGCCGAACCCCGGCAGAAGGGCTCCGCCCGGTCCCCCGACCGGGTGGGGCCCGACGGTGTTCCGCGCGGCAGGCGCACGCGCGCGTGGCTGCGGTGGTGGGGTGGCCAGGTGCTGAAGCCTCGATTCCGCTCCCTGTCCTGTGCCGTCCTCGGTGCGCTGCTGGCCCTCTCCCCGCTGTCGGGCGCGTCCGCCGCCCCGTCCTGCCCGGCCGATTCCGTTCCGGCCGATTCCGTTCCGACCGTTTCCGTGGAACCGACGTCCACCGCGCGGGGGTTCGGGCCCTATGGGTGTGCCGCGAGCCAGTGGCCGTGGAGTTGCCTCGCCGAGTGCGAGAGCGACGGCAACTGGGCGACCAACACCGGCAACGACTACTACGGCGGGCTCCAGTTCGAGCAGCGGACCTGGGAGGAGCACGGCGGCCTCGCGTACGCGCCCCGGGCCGACCTGGCGAGCCGCAGCCAGCAGATCGCCGTCGCCAAGGAGGTGCTGAGCACCCAGGGGTTCGGCGCCTGGCCGGACTGCTCCAAGAAGTACCGGCTCGCCGACCGCCGCATCCACATCGTGAAGTCCGGCGAGACGCTGTCCTCGATCGCCGCCAAGTACAAGGTCAAGGGCGGCTGGAAAGCCCTCTACAAGGCCAACAAGGACATGGTCGGCCCTCGTCCTGACGGGCTCAACGCCGGTACCTGGCTGGTCATTCCGGCGGGGTCCGGCTCGGGGCGGGCCGGTGAGACGCCTGGTGCGTTCGTTGCGCCGGTTGCGCCGGTTGCGCCGGTTGCGCCGGTTGTTCCTCGGGTGCCTGCGGAGTACGTCTCCGTTCCGACGCTTCTCCTCTGAACACGACCGTCCCCCGGCTCAGTTCGGTCACGAACACCGGGCCCGGGGACAGCAGCCCCGGCAGCCGTTGTTCCGCGAGGACGACGGCTGCCGTCGTGCTGAGCTCGGCCAGCACGGCGTACGTACGGGCCGCGACGGCGGGGGACATGCCCAGGGTGGGCTCGTCGACCAGCACCACGCGCGCGTGGCCGCCCGCTCCGGCGGCGAGCAGGGCGCGGGACACCGCGAGCATGCGCTGCTCGCCGCCGGAGAGGGTGCCCGCGCGCCGGGCCAGCAGGGGGCGCAGCGCCGGGTACGCGTCCAGGGCGGGCGAAGTGCCGCCGCCGGGCGGGGAGTTCAGGGACAGGTTCTCGGCGACCGTGAGACCCGCGTACACCGCCTGCTGGTCCGGTACGAAGCACAGGCCTCGGCGGGCCCGGACGTGGGCGGGCAGCCGGGTGATGTCGGTGCCACGCCACCGTACGCACCCGTCGTGCAACGGGACGGTGCCCGCCAGGGCGCGCAGCGCGGTCGTACGGCCGGAACCGTTGCGGCCCAGGAGGACGGTCAGGGCGGCGGCCGGGACGGCGAGGTCGATGCCGTGCAGGGCCTCCAGGGGGCCGTAACGGACGCGGGCGGCGCGGAGCTCGATCTCGACGGTCATCGGACGGGCTCCCCGGAATCGATTCTTCCGGCCGTCATGGTGTGCACCGTGTCGGCGATGCCCGCGACGAGGTCCAGGTCGTGCTCGACCACCAGGATCGCGGTGCCGTCGGCGGCCAGCGCCCCGAGCACGCGCGCGAGGGCCTCGGTCTCGGCGGAGTCCAGACCGGCCGCGGGCTCGTCCAGGAGGAGGGTGTGCGGCCCGCCAGCGAGGGCACGGGCCAGCTCCACCCTGCGCAGGGTGCCGGTGGGCAGACCGGCCGCCGGGAGGTGGCGCACCGGGCCGTCGAGCGCGAGCAGCCGCAGTACGGGTTCGATGCCGGCCCGGCCGTGCGGTCGCCGGTGGCCCTGTTCGGCGCCCAGGAGGACGTTCTCCTCGACGGTGAGGGAGGGGAAGACGGCGAGTTGCTGGAAGGTCCTGGCGACACCGAGGCGGGTGCGCGCGTGGGCGGAGCGGCGGGTGACGTCTCTGCCGTCGAGCTCGATGTGGCCCGAGGTGGGGCGCAGGGTGCCGCAGAGGCAGTGGAACAGGGTGCTCTTTCCGGCTCCGTTGGCTCCTACGAGTGCGGTGACGCGGCCGAAGGGGATGGTGAGGTCGACTCCGTCCAGGGCGGTGAAGTCGCCGTAGGAGAGGCGGATTCCTTGGGCGCGGAGGGGTTTGGCGGGGGTGGGTTTGGTGGGGATGGGTTTGGCGGGGGTGGGGGTTCTTGGGGCGGAGGGGTGGGTCGCTTTGGGGGGCGGGGGTCGAGGTGGTGCCTGCGGGGTGCGGCGGAGCTGGTGGAGTGGCAGTCGTCCTGCCAGGGGCCTGAGCAGGGCCAGTGCGCCGATCAGGACCGCTGCCCGGCCCGTCGTCGTACCCGCGTCTAGGGCCACCAGCAGGATTGCCGCGACGCAGGCCGTCAGCAGGCTGTCGGCGCCGAGCACCAGGACCGCCGCGAACCAGAGCAGGCCGCGCACCGGGTCGTACGCGGTGGGGTCGAAGGCCTGGACGGACATCGACAGCAGGCCACCGCCGAGGGCGGCCAGAGCCGCGCCCGCGACGAAGGTCATCACCTTGAGCGCGGGCACCCGTACGCCGGCGGCCGAGGCTCCTTCCTCGTGGTCGCGCAGGGCGGCCAGTGCTCGTCCGGAGCGGCCTCTGCGGAGTTGGGCGACCAGGAGGAGGCAGATCAGGAGGAGGGTCAACTCCAGTACGTAGTACGCCCGGTCGGAGGTGAAGCCGGAGGGGCGGGACACGGTGAGTCCGGACGTCGCGTACGGCTGGTCGAGCACGAAGCGGCTCACTGCCACTCCGAAGGCGAGTGTGGTCAGGGCGAGGGCCAGGCCGCGGCGGCGGATCGCGGGCCATCCTGTGAGGAGTCCCAGGGGGGCGGTGAGTGCCACTGCCAGGGCCAGGGCGGGGAGTTCGGGGATGGGGGGCAGTCCGGGGAGGCGGCCGTTCGCCAGGAGGGCGGTGAAGAGGGCGCCGAGGCCTGCATAGGCG
Source organism: Streptomyces sp. NPDC032721 (assembly GCF_055579625.1). Taxonomy (NCBI): domain Bacteria; kingdom Bacillati; phylum Actinomycetota; class Actinomycetes; order Kitasatosporales; family Streptomycetaceae; genus Streptomyces; species Streptomyces sp. NPDC032721. Next base: position 54,119 of record NZ_JBVIMX010000023.1, read on the forward strand.
GCCTGGCCGAGGGAGATTTGGCCGCTGCGGCCGCTGACCACTACCAGGGACAGCAGGATGACGGCCAGGGCGGGGGCTTGGAGGGCGGTGTGGAGGTGGGGGCCGGTGAGGGCTAGGGGGAGGGTGAGGGTGAGGGTGAGGAGGAGGGGGGCGCGGGGGAGCGGGCGGTGGTGGGGGGCTGGGGCCATGGCGTAGGTGGGGCGGGGCGGAGGGTGCGACTCCGTCGGGGGCCGCCCCCTTGCCCGCCCGTTCCGCCCCCGGGGGGCGGCCCCGCCGCCCAAGGGGGCTCGGCGGGGGCCGCCGCCCAAGGGGGCTCGGCGGGGGCCGCCGCCCGAGGGGGCTCGGTGGGCAGCCCCGCCGCCCGAGGGGGTGGACGGTGTAGGGGTGGGGACGAGGAGGGCGGTGGTGAGTAGGGCTAGGGCGAAGAGGTTGGTGGTGAGGGATTGGAGGAGGGGGCCCTGCCAGCCAGGGGGGTGCAGGCGGGTCAGCTGGGACTGGGCGATGCCCAGCAGGAGTGCCGCGCCGATGGCGACCGGGAGGCTCCGCATCCTCGCCAGCGCCGCCACCGCGATCACCTCCACCACCAGCAGCGGCAGACCATAGGGGTCCAGTCGCACAGAGGAGGCGAGCAGCACCCCGGTCAGCCCCGCCGTGAAGGCGCCGAACGCCCAGCCCACCGCCGCCACCCGGTCCGCGTCGATGCCGCCCAGGACCGCGAGCGGCCGGTTGTCGACCACCGCGCGCAGCTCGCGGCCCAGCCGGGTGCGGCGGGTCACCACTCCCACCAGCACGGCCAGGAGCAGTACGGCGGCCAGCGGCGGCCAGGGGGAGTCGCCGAAGAGTTCCGGGGCGTCCGCCCTGGCCCCCTCGCCCCACAGCATCGCCGCGCCGCCCACCAGCAGGACGAACACACCGATCGAGGCCACCAGCGTGCGCGCCGGGTCCGCGCCGAGCAGCGAGAGCGGGCGGAAGACCGCGCGGTCCAGGAGCAGCCCCAGCGCGGGGGCCACCAGGAAGAGGGTGGTGAGGGCGGCCAGCGGCACCGGCCAGTGCCAGTCGACCGCCAGCTGCCGCATCACATAGGCGCAGACCATCGCCACCGCACCGTGCCCGAGGTTCAGCACACCCGTCGCCCGGTGGGTGACGATCAGGCCGATGCCGGACAGGGCCGCCGCGCTGCCGATCGCCAGACCGGCCAGGGTGAGGTCGTAGGTGAGCGAGGACACGGGGTCAGTCCCCGGGCTCGCACACCGGGCACGGCGCCAGGTCCCGTACCTCCGCCGCCGGTTCGGCCTCCGGCTTGCCCAGTACCAACGGGCAGTCCGGCCGGTGCGCCAGGGTGCCGCCCGGGAGGTGCAGCAACGGGCCTTCCGAGGAGGGGAGCGGGTGACCCTCCGCGTCGGGGGCGTCGGGGGCGGGCTGGAGCGGGTTCGGCGGCAGGAAGCCCGGTTCACGCCCCGCGAACAGGACCGCGCCCGCCACGATCAGCGCCGCGCCCGGCAGTGTGCAGGACGCCAGGTAGGGGACCTGCCGGGCGGTGAACCGCTCGCCCGACACCCCGTACCAGCCCAGTACACACAGCACCACCCCGCACCCGACGGCGGCCAGTGCGATCCACACGTACGGTGCCCTGCGCATCGCGCCCCCAGCCCGACAGCCGTCCGACCCCTCTCGTCCGACCCCTGTCCAACACGGACGATTCCTTGCACTATGCCCTGTGTGGGACCGACCCTGAAGGTGGTGGGCAGAATGCTCGTCGGCAGGTATCCCCGGACCGGTGCGAGGACCGCGGCATGGACGGCGGCGGCCGTGCTCGTGGTGGCGCCCGGTCTCACCTCGTGTGCCGGGAGCACGGACGATCCACCGCCGCAGCGACAGCCGTCGGCGAGCGCGACCCCCGCCCCGACCGGCAGCGCCGGCACCGGTGGCATCGACCCGCAGCCCTCCGACTCCGCGTCCGCCAGCGGCCCCGCGGACACCACGGCCGCGAAGCGCGAGGTGGCGAAGAACTGGACGGCCTTCTTCGCCCCCGCCACCCCGTTCGACGAGAAGGCGAAGGTGCTGGAGAACGGCACCCTGCTCAAGCCCCTGCTGACCGCGTTCAGCGGCGACAAGCGCGGCGCCCAGAGCTCCGCGAAGGTCAAGGACGTGCGGTTCAACTCGGCCACCCAGGCGACCGTGACGTACGACCTGCTGCTCAACGGCGTCCCCGTGCTGCCCAACTCCAAGGGCACCGCTGTACTCCAGGACGAGGTCTGGAAGGTCTCCGTGAAGTCCCTGTGCGCCCTGGTCAAGCTGAGCGGCAATGCGGCTGCCCCCGGCTGCTGACCGACGGATCCCACCGCACCGACGGATCCCACCGCACCGTCGGATCCCACCCGGCCGCGGGATCCCGTCGGCGTACGCGTCCCTGCTCTGCGTCCTGGCCCTGCTCGCCACCGCCACCGCCTGCGGCAGCCGGCTGCCCGAGAGCGACTTCGAGCAGCCGCCGTCCACCGCCTCCGCCGCCCCCGCCCCGCCCCTGCGCATCGGCATCATCACCAGCGCCACCAGCCCCATCGGCGGTGACGCCTTCACCGGACCCGGCGAGGGCGCCGTCGCCTACTTCGAGGCGCTCAACGGCCGCGGCGGTCTCGCCGGGCGCCGCGTCGAGGTGGAGACCTGCGACGACGGAGGCAGCGGCATCGGCAACAACGAGTGCGTGCACAAGCTGATCGACGAGCGGAAGGTGTTCGCCCTGGTCGCCACCACCGCCCTCGACTACGCCGGTGCCCCCCTGGTCTCCGGGGCGGGCGTCCCCGACATCGGCGGCCAGCCCATCGGCACGGCGTACGACACCTACCCGCACCTCTACGGCATCTACGGCAGCCTCGCCCCCCGCAAGGGCGGCAGACCCGGCTGGAACGGCACCCTCTACGGCGGCACCGAGGTCTACCGCTACTTCAGGAACACCCACGGCGCCCGCACCGCCGCCGTCGTCTCGTACAACCAGTCCTCCTCCGCCGCCTACGCCCGCATCACCGTCCAGGGCCTGCGCGCCGAGGGCTACCGGGTCGTCGAGGAACAGATCGACTTCGCGCTGCCCAACTTCCGCGCGGTCGCGGCCGACCTCAAGGAACAGGGCGCCGACCTGGTCTTCGATGCCCTCGACAGCCACGGCAACGCCCAGCTCTGCAAGGCCATGGACGCCGTCGGCGCCGAGGTCACCGCCAAGGTCACCAACGTACAGAACTGGTCGTCGGGGGTCGCCGAGGACTACAAGGACGCACCGCGCTGCCGCAACGCCCTGTGGGTGACCGGCGGCAGCCGCAACTACGACGACAGGGACGACCCGCAGGTCCGCGAGTTCCGCACCGCCCTGAAGAACAGCCTGCGGCGGGCCGGCCGCGACGAGAACGCCCTGTCGCAGTGGCAGCTGGAGGGATGGGCCGCGGCCATGTGGTTCACCGACGCGGCCCTGTCCTGCACCCGGGCCGGCGAAGCCGTCACGCGCGCGTGCGTGGAGCGCTTCCTCGGCCGCGAGGAGCCGTACGGCGCGCGCGGACTGCTGCTCCCCGTCCGGTACGCCCCGACCGACGACCCGCCCCGGGAGCGGCGCACCTGTCTGTCCGTGGCCCGCTGGAAGGACGGCACGGGCTGGGTCTCCCAGGGTGAGATGGACCGCACCTGCTTCACCGTCCCCCAGCTGCCCTACCGGCCGTGACCCCGTGGGAACAGCGGGCAAAGAGCTCCACCCCGCCCACGTTTCCGGGCGGCCAAGTAGAGTCCTTGGACCAAGTGAAGGCGGCCGGCACCAGGGCCGGGCCGCCGAAGACCAGGGGGACCCGTCGGCGTATGCACATCTCTTTCCTGCTCCACAACGCCTACGCAGTCGGGGGCACGATCCGCACCACGTTCAACCTCGCCCAGGTCCTGGCCGAGAAACACGACGTGGAGATCGTCTCCGTCTTCCGGCACCGCGACGAGCCCTCGATGAGCCCGCCCGTCGGCGTACGCATCAGCCACCTCGTGGACCTGCGCAAGGAGAGCCCCGCCTACGACGGCGACCACCCCGACCACGCCCGCCCCGCCAGGGTCTTCCCCGCCGGGGACAGCAGGCACTACCAGTACAGCCGCCTCACCGACCGGCGGATCGGCGCCCACCTGCGGGAGCTCAAGGCCGATGTGGTCGTGGGCACCCGGCCCGGCCTCAACGTGCACCTCTCCCGGCAGGCCAGGCACGACACCGTACGGATCGGCCAGGAGCACCTCACCCTGGACGGGCACCGCTTCCGGCTCCGCCGCGAGCTGAGCTACCGGTACGCCCTGCTGGACGCGGTCACCACCGTCACCGAGGCCGACGCACGCAGCTACCGCGAGACCCTCAAGCTGCCCGGCGTCCGCATCGAGGCCATGGCCAACAGCATCCCGGCCGCCTCACTGCCGCCCGCCGACGGCGAGAGCAAATGGGTGATCGCCGCGGGCAGGCTCACCCCGGGCAAGCGCTACGACCTGCTGATCAGCGCCTTCGCCCAGGTCGTCGCCGCACGCCCCGACTGGCGGCTGCGGATCTACGGCGCCGGGGTGAGCGCCCCCGCGCTGCGCGCGCAGATCAACGAACTGCGGCTGCACAACCACGTGTACCTGATGGGCATCGCCAACCCCCTCGAAGCCGAGTGGCCCAAGGGCTCCGTCGCGGCCGTCACCTCCGACCTGGAGTCCTTCGGCATGACCATCGTCGAGGCCATGCGCTGCGGGCTGCCCGTCGTCTCCACCGACTGCCCGCACGGCCCCCGCGAGATCATCCGCGATGGCGTCGACGGCCGCCTCGTCCCCCCGGGCGACGCGGACTCCGTCGCCCGCGCGCTCCTGGACCTCATCAACGACGACGACCTGCGCAAGCGGATGGGCCGGGCGGCACTGGAGAACTCCGCGCGCTTCGACCCCGGGGCGATCGCCGCCCGGCACGCCGCGCTGTACACGGAGCTCGTCGAGCGGGGCACCAACAGCCGTTCCCACAGCCCCCTTCGGGACACTCTGCACCAGGTGCCGGGGATGCTCATCGACGAAGCGTTCACCCTGCGCCGCAAGGTCCTCTCCACGCTCCGGAAATCCACGCTCCGGAAAGGGCGTACCGCATGACCACCTCTTCCTCCTCCCAGCCCTCCACGGCCGAGGACGGCGCCCCGGCGGCGCCGCGCGCCGACTGCACCGCGGACTCCGCGGGCGGGATCACCTTCGACGTGGCGGTGGCGGCGGCGCCCGACGCGGCGCTGGTGCTGCGCCGCCGGGGCGGAGCGCGGGGCGACGACGTACGGCTGCCGCTCACGCCCGTCTCGCAGGGCCGGCTGCGCGCCGTGCTGCCCAGCACCGTCGACCTCCCCGAGGGCCGCTGGGAGGCGCACGTGTACGGCGCCGGGGGCACGGACCTCACCGTCCGGCCCGGCATCAGCGACCTGCGCGCCCTCCTGGACCGCACGCCCGACCCGCACCACGAGGCCGTCGCCGTCCGCATCCCGTACGCCACCGGTGACGGCAGCCTCGCCGTCCGCAGTTGGCGGCGCGCCCCGCACGCCGAGGCGGGCGACCTCACCTTCGCCGCCGACAACGCTGCCATGACCGTCGAGGGGCGGCTCTACGGGATCGAGCTCGGGCCCGACGCGGCCGTCGAGGCCCGGCTGCGCGGCGACCGGGGGCGGATCCACCGCGAGCCCGCCACCGGCGACGGGCACTCCTTCGCCTTCACGCTGCCCTACGCCCCGCTCGCCCAGGGCCGTGACGGTGCCAACCAGGTCTGGGACCTGTGGCTGACGGCCGCCGCCGACGTGCCCGCGATACGGGTGGCCAGGCTGCTGGACGACGTCGCGGAGAAGCAGTCCGTCTTCAAGTACCCGGTGCTGCCGGTCGGCGACGACGGCAAGACCGTCGCCTTCCCGTACTACACCCTCGACAACGACCTCACGGTGCAGGTCAGCACCCCCTGACCCCACCCGCCCAGGGCTTGCGGACCGCAGCTGTCCGCAAGCCCTGGCAGACTCGGCGGCATGTTGGAGACCTCGGCCCGGCTGCTGCGTCTGCTCTCGCTGCTCCAGGCACACCGCGAATGGACGGGCCCCGATCTGGCGGACCGCCTCGGCGTCACCCCGCGCACCGTGCGGCGCGACGTCGACCGGCTCCGGGACCTGGGCTACCCGGTGCACGCCAGCCCCGGCACCGGCGGCGGCTACCAGCTGGGCGTGGGCGCCCAGCTGCCGCCGCTGCTGCTCGACGACGACGAGGCGGTGGCCGTCGTGGTCGGGCTGCGCACCGCGGCCGGACAGGGCATCGACGACATCGGCGAGACCTCGGTGCGCGCCCTCACCAAGCTGGAACAGGTGCTGCCCGACCGGCTGCGCCGCCGGGTCGGCGCCCTCAACGCGTACACCGTCCCCATGCTCAGGGGCCGGCGCTCCGGCACCGTCGACCCGGGCGTCCTGACCGAACTCGCCGCCGCCTGCCGGGACTCCGAGCGGCTGCGCTTCGAGTACAGCGACCACGCGGGCAACACCACCCGGCGCACCGTCGAACCGCACCGGCTGGTCTGCACCGAACGCCGCTGGTACCTGGTCGGCTGGGACACCGACCGCGCCGACTGGCGTACGTTCCGGGCCGACCGGATCACCCCGAAGCCGCCGCACGGCCCGCGCTTCGCACCCCGCGAGGCGCCCGCCGAGGACCTCGCCGCGTATGTCGCCAAGGGGGTCTCCACGGCCGCCTACCAGTCAACCGCCGTGCTGCGCCTGCTCGTTCCGCTGGAGGTGGCCCAGGAGGCGGTAGGCCCCAGCGACGGCGTCCTTGAGGCCGAGAGCGCGCACAGCTGTCTGCTGCGCACCGGGGCGGCCAGCCTGGACGTGATGGTCATCCACGTCCTGCTGCTGGGCCTGGAGTTCGAGGTGGTTCAGCCGCCGGAGCTCAATCGACGGATCCGGTCGGCCCGTGATCTCCTCGGGCGCGCTCTGGATCGAGCGGAGCAGGATCGACCTGCGTCAACCGCTGGAGCTCCGCGATCTCCGGATGGTGCAGATCGAACGCCGGGGACTCCGAGCGGATCTTCGGCAGAGTGACGAAGTTGTGCCGGGGCGGCGGACAGGACGTCGCCCACTCCAGCGAACGCCCGTACCCCCAGGGGTCGTCCATGTCGACCTTCCTGCCGTACTTCGCGGTCTTCCAGACGTTGTAGAAGAACGGCAGCGTGGAGAGACCGAGCAGGAACGCCCCGGCCGACGAGATCATGTTCAGTACGGTGAAGCCGTCGGCGGCCAGATAGTCGGCGACCCGGCGCGGCATCCCCTCCACGCCCAGCCAGTGCTGCACCAGGAACGTGCAGTGGAAGCCCACGAAGAGCGTCCAGAACTGGATCTTCCCCAGCCGCTCGTCGAGCATCTTGCCGGTGAACTTCGGCCACCAGTAGAAGAACCCCGCGAACGTCGCGAACACCACCGTCCCGAACACCACGTAGTGGAAGTGCGCCACCACGAAGTACGAGTCGGAGACGTGGAAGTCCATCGGCGGCGACGCCAGGATCACCCCGGTGAGCCCGCCGAACAGGAAGCTCACCAGGAACCCCACCGACCACAGCATCGGCGTCTCGAAGGACAGTGAGCCCTTGAGCATCGTGCCCGTCCAGTTGAAGAACTTCACCCCGGTCGGCACCGCGATCAGGAACGACATGAACGAGAAGAACGGCAGCAGCACCGCCCCCGTCACGAACATGTGGTGCGCCCACACCACCAGCGACAGACCCGTGATGGCCATGGTGGCGCCGATCAGCATCACGTAACCGAAGATCGGCTTCCGCGAGAAGACCGGGATGATCTCGGTGACGATGCCGAAGAACGGCAACGCGATGATGTAGACCTCCGGATGCCCGAAGAACCAGAAGAGGTGCTGCCACAGCAGCGCGCCTCCCCACTGCGCCTCGAACACCATCGACCCGAACCGCCGGTCCGCCTCCAGGACCAGCAGCGCCGCCGCCAGCACCGGGAACGCGACCAGCACCAGGATCGACGTGAACAGCACGTTCCAGGTGAAGATGGGCATCCGGAACATGGTCATACCGGGTGCGCGCATCCCGATGATGGTCGTCAGGAAGTTCACCGCACCGAGGATCGTGCCGAAGCCGGACAGCGCGAGCCCCATGATCCAGAGGTCGGCGCCGATGCCGGGGGAGCGGACCATGCTGTTCAGCGGCGCGTACGCGAACCAGCCGAAGCCGGCAGGGCCGCCCGGCACGATCAGCGAGCCGAGCACGATCAGCCCGCCGAAGAGGAACAGCCAGTACGAGAGCATGTTCAGCCGGGGGAACGCCACGTCGGGCGAACCGATCTGCAACGGCATGATCTCGTTGGCGAACCCGGCGAAGGTCGGCGTCGCGAACAGCAGCAGCATGATCGTGCCGTGCATCGTGAACGCCTGGTTGAACTCGTTGTTGGTCATCAGCTGCAGACCCGGCCTGGCCAGCTCGGCCCGCATCATCAGTGCCATCAGTCCGGCGATCAGGAAGAACCCGAACGACGTGATCAGGTAGAGGTGCCCGATCTTCTTGTGGTCCGTGGTGGTCAGCCAGTCCACCACCACCCGGCCGGGCCGCTGCACCCGCGCGGGTTCCGCGGCAGCCGTCTCGACGGTCTCCGTGCCCATCGTGCCCCCTCGCTGTACGCGCCCCGGGCCAACTGACACATGATGCGCGCGAGTCGCCCGGATCCGACAGGGGGCGTACGGAACCGGATGCGCGTGCGAGATGTGCTACACACGCGCCGAGTGTGCCGAGTTGGGGTGGAATCAAGAATTCCGGATGCGGTGGGCGAGGTGGATTCCGCGTTGCGGCGAGGCAAGTGTGCGAAGCCTGTGCGGAAAAGTCGAAATGAATTCGAGTCGCCCGGGAATTTTGATAAATGCCGTACGGGAAACGGTCTTTGCGAGCAAAGGAACTGCCCCATCGGGTGAAAGGGGCATCCGCAAACTCTTGTCGTGATCTTGTGACACAAGCGTGACCGGGAAGGTATCTGGCGTCTACGGTGGCTCCCATGGCACCTCTACCCACACCCCCCGTCCAGCCCGACGACAACCCCGACAGCTATGTCGGCCTGGCCTCGGCCGAGGCCGAACGGACCGCCTCCGCACGCGGCTGGCGCACCGTCAGGGCCCTGGCGCCGGGCACCGTCATCACCATGGAATTCCTCCAGGGACGGCTCAACTTCGAGGTCAAGGACGACATCGTGACCCGCTGCTGGGTCGGCTGACCGGCCCGCCCACGACGACGGCAAACCCGCCCACGACGAGGGCAACCCGCCCATGACGAGGGCCCCGCACCGCTCACAGCGGTCCGGGGCCCTCGTCGTGCGTATCGGATGTGGTGCGGGGTACGGGGCTGGGGTCAGCGCGCCGCCTGCGGGGCGTGTGCGCCGCCGCCGCGTGTCTGGGGCGGCCGCCTGCTGCCCGCGGGAGTGACCGGGGCGCGCTCCGAGCGCACCGGGTGCGGACGGGTCTGGACCTGCGACTGAGTCTGCAGGGACGCCGTCTGATGTGCGCCGGAACGGCTGCTCGCATAGCGTCCGCCGCTGCCCGCGCCCACCGTCTCGCGAGCGCCCGCGGGCTCCGCCACGCCGGCCCGTATCGAGGGAATGACCGTCTTCGCACCTGCCGGAACGCCGGCCTTGGAGGCGCCGCGCGCGACCGGAACGTACGCCCCGCGGGCACGCCAGCGCTCGCGCACCGCGAAGACGAAGGCCTCCGCACGGGCGATCAACGGCTCGAACCAGGGCAGGGCCAGCAGGATCAGCAGACCGGCGGCCCAGCCGAGCAGTACGTCGCTCAGCCAGTGCGTACCCAGGTAGACCGTGGTGGCGCCGACACCGAGAGCGACGACCGCGGAGAGCACCGAAAGCCAGCGTCTGGCCCTCGGCGTGGTCGCCAGATAGGCGAGGATTCCCCAGGTCACGACGGCATTGGCGGTGTGTCCTGAAGGGAATATATCGCCGCCCGCGTACAGCTCGGCGGACCCTATCTGCGTCGCGTAGTGCGGGCCGAGACGGCCGAGGCCGATCTTCACCGCGCCCACCGTCACGTTCAGCAGCAGCAGGGCGGCGGCCAGGGCGAGCAGCGGGCGCAGCGTGTGCTGCCGCCAGGAGCGCCAGCCCAGCCAGGCGGCGACCATCACCGCCGTCGGACCGCGCTGCCCGAGGACCACGAAGTAGTCGAGGAAGGCATGCAGCTCCGGCCACTGCTCGTACGGCCGGAAGAGCATCACCTTCCAGTCGAGCAGGACGAGCCAGGACGAGACCAGCACGGCCCAGACGATGGCGATGTAGAACGCCATCGTCGAGCCGAAGAGAGCCTTGCGGGTCCAGCTCATGCCGGGGATCTCTATCTTCGGCGGCTCCGGTTCCCGGTCCAGCCGGGCAAAGAGTTGGTCGATACGCACCCAATCGACATTACCGCGAGTGAGTGACGGGCCCGACCGGTCCCGGCTCTTTGTGATGACCATGTGATGTGGAGTGTGTCTCATCACGCTGTTTATTCCCGGCTGTTTGGGAAATGCCGGGGACCCGGTGCCCTATTCAATGCGATCAACGCCCGCAACTCATCTTGATTCCCGCCGCATTTCATTGACCGGGTCGAAGGGCGGAATTGTTCTCTCCGCAACCTGCCCGCGGCGACCGGCCCGCCCGCCCCGTCCGGCCGCCCCCGGTGACCGGCCGGTCACCCCGTGGAACCGCGGTGGAACCGCGCACGCCACGCCGAGCGTGGTGAAGCGTGGTGCACGCCACACCGGCACGGGGTAATCGGTGAGAGATGGGCCACGCACCCCGGGGGTGAACTCGCGTACGCTGACGGCTCACTCGCCCGTCGATGCCGGGCCCACCAGGACGTATCAAACGCGTACGTGTCCGAGGGCCTGCCGAGCGCGAGCGTTTCACTGGGAGGTTACGTACATGGCAGGGACAGCCACGGCCGGCACTGAGTCGACTGCGGGAGGTCCTTGGCGACGGCTCCTGTCGGGTCGCGGAGCGAACCGATGGGTCGTCCTGGCGCTGCTCTGCGCCAGCCTCACCCTGGTCGCCCTCGACTCGACGATCCTGCACATCGCGGTGCCCTCGGTCACCGAGGACCTGCGTCCCGGCTCCGTGGAGCTGCTCTGGATCGTCGACTCGTACCCCCTCATCTGTGCGTCGCTGCTGATCCTCTTCGGCACGCTCGGTGACCGGGTCGGCCGCCGCCGGATCCTGCTGCTCGGTTACGCGCTGTTCGGCATCGCCTCCGCGATGGCCGCGCTCGCCGACACCCCGCAGCTCCTGATCGCCGCCCGCGCCCTGCTCGGCATCGGCGGCGCGATGATCATGCCCGCGACGCTCTCGATCCTCCGTGCGGTCTTCCCCGACCGGCGCGAGCGCTCGATGGCGATCGGCATCTGGTCGGCGGTCACCGGCATCGGCGCCGCCGCCGGGCCCGTGGTCGGCGGCTTCCTGGTCGAGCACTACTGGTGGGGCTCGGTCTTCCTGATCAACATCCCGCTGATGATCGTGATCCTCCCGCTCGGCCGTCTGCTGCTGCCCGAATCGCGCGGCAACGGCCAGGGCCCGTGGGACGTCGTCGGCGCGCTGATGGCCTCCGCCGGTGTCCTGGGCGTCGTGTACGGGGTCAAGCGCGCGGGCAGCGGCGACCCCACCCTCTCCGCCCTCACGCTGGGGCCGCTGCTGGCGGGCGCGGTCCTGCTGGTGTTCTTCGTGCGCAGACAGCGGCGCAGGGAGCATCCGCTGATCGACATGAAGCTGTTCTCCCGGGTCGCCTTCACCACTTCGGTGGGCTGCATCGTGCTGGGCATGCTCGCGCTGGTCGGCCTAGAGCTGATCGCGGTGCAGTACCTCCAGCTGGTGCTCGACCTCAGCCCGCTGGAAACCGGCATGCGGCTGCTGCCGCTGACCTTCGCCGCGATGGTGGCGGGCGCGCTCGGTTCGTACGTGCTGCAACGGGTCGGCCCGCGCGCCATGGTCGCCTTCGGCTTCACGCTGACCGCGGCCTCCGTCACGCTGCTGACGATGATGGGCCAGGAGGACAACCCCGGGCTGCTCGCCTTCGGCTTCGTCCTGCTCGGCTTCGGCCTCCAGGCCACCCTCTTCGGCAGTTACGAGTCGATGCTCAGCGAGGCCCCGGCGGACGCGGCCGGCGGCGCGGCGGCGATCGGCGAGACCGCGTACCAGCTCGGCGCGGGCATGGGCATCGCGCTGCTCGGCAGCGTGATGAACGCCGCGTACGGCCCCGGTCTGAAGAACATCGAGGGCGTCGCCAAGAAGCACAGCGCCGAGGCCGCCAACTCGCTCGGCGAGGCCTACGAGGTCGCCAAGGAGCTCGGCGGAGCGGCGGGCGCGGCCCTGCGCTCGGCCGCCCGCGTCGCCTTCGTGCACGGATTGCACGTGACACTGCTGACCAGTGCCGGACTGCTGCTGATCGGCGCCGTCGCCGCGCTCAGGCTGCCGAAGAGCATGGACCCGGTGGCGGCGGGGGACGCGGACGGCGGCGACGACGGCGACGTGAAGCAGGACGGCGACGACGTGAAGAAGGACGGGGACGACGCCGGGAAGAAGGCGGACCTCGGCAAGCTCCCGCCCGCGCGGCGCGAGCCCGCCGAGGCGACGGCGGGCCTGGACTGACGGGTCGGCGGCCCGTAACGTCGGCCGGGAGCCTTAACTACCACTGCTAGTTAAGGCGGAGCACCACATCCCGAGCCGTCATTCCGAGAGCCGCCGGAGGGCCCGCATGTCCGCACGTCCCGCGAAGCTACCGCCGTTCGACCCCGCCGACCCGCTCGGTATCGACGACCTGCTCGGCCCCGAGGACCTCGCGATCCGCGACACCGTCCGCGACTGGGCCGCCGACCGCGTCCTGCCGCACATCGCCGACTGGTACGAGCGCGGCGAACTGCCCGGCATCCGCGAACTGGCCCGCGAACTCGGCTCCATCGGCGCGCTCGGCATGTCCCTGACCGGCTACGGCTGCGCGGGCGCCACCGCCGTCCAGTACGGCCTGGCCTGCCTGGAGCTGGAGGCCGCCGACTCCGGCATCCGCTCCCTGGTCTCCGTACAGGGCTCGCTCGCCATGTACGCGATCCACCGCTTCGGCTCCGAGGAGCAGAAGCAGCGCTGGCTGCCGGGCATGGCCGCGGGCGAGATCATCGGCTGCTTCGGCCTCACCGAGCCCGACCACGGCTCGGACCCGGCCGGAATGCGTACGCACGCCAAGAAGGACGGCACCGACTGGGTGCTCACCGGCCGCAAGATGTGGATCACCAACGGCTCGGTCGCCGGGGTCGCCGTCGTCTGGGCCCAGACCGACGAGGGCATCCGGGGCTTCGTCGTCCCCACCGACGCCCCCGGGTTCTCCGCCCCGGAGATCCACCACAAGTGGTCGCTGCGCGCCTCGGTCACCAGCGAACTGGTCATGGACGAGGTGCGGCTGCCCGCCGACGCCGTACTCCCGGACGTGGTGGGACTGAAGGGGCCGCTGAGCTGCCTGAGCCACGCGCGGTACGGGATCGTCTGGGGCTCCATGGGAGCGGCGCGCGCCAGCTTCGAGGCGGCGGTCGACTACGCGAAGACGCGCGAACAGTTCGGGAAGCCCATCGGCGGCTTCCAGCTCACCCAGGCCAAGCTGGCCGACATGGCCGTCGAACTCCACAAGGGCATCCTGCTCGCCCACCACCTCGGACTGCGCATGGACGCCGGGAAGCTGCGCCCCGAGCAGGTCAGCTTCGGCAAGCTCAACAACGTCCGCGAGGCGATCGAGATCTGCCGCACCAGCCGGACGATCCTCGGCGCCAACGGCATCTCGCTGGAGTACCCCGTGATGCGGCACGCCACCAATCTGGAGTCGGTGCTCACCTACGAGGGCACCGTGGAAATGCACCAGCTGGTGCTGGGCAAGGCGCTCACCGGACTCGACGCGTTCCGGTAGAACCCCTCCCGTCCTGCGACGAGTGGCCCGGCCCGGGGGCCGGTGAGCGCCCTGCTCAGCTCTGGTTGAAGAAGCCGCCGGTCTGACGGCCGGCGGCCTCGCCGTTCACGATGCTCGTGTCGGCGGGGGTCAGCAGGAAGACCCGGGTGGCCACGCGCTCGATGGAGCCGCGCAGGCCGAAGGTCAGGCCGGCCGCGAAGTCGACGACGCGCTTGGCGTCCCCGGGCTCCATGGCCGTCAGGTTCACGATCACCGGGACACCGTCCCGGAACAGCTCGCCGATGCCGCGTGCGTCGCGGAAGCCGTCCGGGGTGACGGTCGCGATGCGGCGGCCCGTGTCCTCGGCCTTCTCGGAGACGACACGGACCCGGGGGTCCGTGACCCAGGGCTCGGGTGTCTCGTTGTTCCCCTCGGCGTACTCGTCGTCGTAGTAGCGGTCGTCGTCGTTGTCCTCGACGAGTCCGAGCCAGGCACTCGCCTTGCGCACCGATCCCATGAACGCCTCCTTTCACCGCGGTCTGCTTGTGTTCCGCTCCCCCTATGGTCGTCCATCATGCGGATTGCGCGCCAAGTGGATAGTCGGCGCGCAGGGGTTTCGTGACGGTACTGGTGCAGAAGTTGTGGCGATTTCCCCGGGTTCTCTCGTTGCGGAGGCCGCCGGGCGAGTGTAAATCGCACCAACGGGCCAGATGGGTGAGCGGGGGGACGGACGGGTGAACATACGCCGTCTGTACGATGCCTGACGGACTGTTCAGTGAGCGAGGCATCGCAGTACGGGGGGCTCAATTGTTCGGCATCGTCAGACCCTGCTCGCACCGGCTGGGAGAGGGCCTCAAAACGGAGTGGATGGCCCATCTCTGCGGACTGTGCCTGGCACTTCGCAAGGACCACGGCCAGTTCTCACGCATCGTCACCAACTACGACGGCCTGATCGCCTCGGTTCTGACGGAGGCTCAGTCCGAGCGCTCCACGGACTGGCGGCGCACGGCGGGGCCCTGTCCGCTGCGGGCGATGCGTACCGCGCCCGTCGCACAGGGCGAGGGTGCCAGGCTCGCCGCCGCGGTCTCGCTGGTGCTGGCCTCGGCGAAGGTACGGGACCACGTGGCCGACCGGGACGGGCTGTTGGCCCGCCGCCCGGTCGCCCTGGCCGCCCGCAGGATCGCCAGGAGCTGGGACAGGGCCGGCGCCAGCACCGGTGCCTCGCTCGGCTTCGACACCTCGGTACTGGTGGACGCCGTCGACCGGCAGGGCGGCATCGAGGCCCTCGCGGGCATCGGCACCCCGGTGCTCTTCGTGACCGAACCCACCGAGACCGCCACCTCCGCCGCCTTCGCGCACACCGCCGTACTCGCGGGCAGGCCCGGCAACGCGGCCCCGCTCGCCGAGGCGGGCAGGCTCTTCGGGCGCCTCGCGCACCTGCTGGACGCCGTCGAGGACCAGGCGGCTGACGACGCGTCAGGCGCCTGGAACCCGCTGACCGCCACCGGCACCTCCCTCACCGAGGCGCGCAGGCTGTGCGACGACGCGGTGCACGGCGTGCGCCTGGCACTGCGGGACGCACAGTTCGTGGACGACAAGTTGGTGCACGTACTGCTCGCGCACGAGCTGCGGGAGTCGGTGAACCGGGTGTTCGGCACGACCGGCTGCGGGCACCACCACGAGGGCGGGGTGCAGGCCTCCTACGGGACGCCGCCGCCGGCCGGGGGCGGGCAGCAGCCCGGCCACCCGGGGCAGGGCGGGCCCTACATTTCCCACAACCCGTACGGCGGTGGCGGTTCGGGCAACCCGTACAGCGGCGGTTCGGGACAGGGCGTGCCGCCGGGCGGCGGCGGGTACGGCGGAGGCGGCGGTGGCGGCGGCCAGGGTGGCGGCGGTGGCGGCGGGTTCCTGGGCGGGCAGCCGACGCCGCCGGGGAAGAAGGAGCCGCGCGGCTTCTGGGCCGGGTGCGCGGTGGCGGTCGGGCTCTGCTGCACCTGCAAGGTGTGCTGTGCGAGCGAGTACGAGGGCGCCTGGTCGAGGAAGAAGCGCAAGGGCTGCTGCGACAAGTGCGACTGCGGCAACGGCGACTGCGGGTGCTGCGACTGCAGCTGCTGAGTCCGGGCCCGGCGGTTTCGGCCGATTGCCGGGGCCGTGTGGAAGGCTGGGGCGCATGACCAGCAGCAGCAACAGCAGTGGCACTGACCCGCGCGGCGACTGGGAGCGGTGGCACGCCCGCCGCGTGGAGACGGTGTCCTCGCCGTACGGACCGCTCTCCCTCTCCGGCACCCACTGGCTCGCCGACCACCCCGAAGGCCGCGTCGAGGTTGTGCCGGGGACCTGGCGGGAGGACGGCGCCGAGGTGGTGCTGACCGCCGCCGAGGCGGACGGGATCAGCGTCGACGGGCAGCCGTTCACCGGTGAGGTGCGGCTCGGCGCCGACCGGGGGCCGATCCCCGGCTCGCGGGTCGCGGCGGGGGAGCGGCGGCTCGTGCTGCTCAGCCGCGAGGGCCAGTGGGCGGTGCGCGACTTCGACCCGCAGTCCCCGGCGCGGCGCGCCTTCGCCGGCATCGAGGCGAACGCGTACGACCCGGCCTGGGTGCTGCCCGGCCGGTTCGTACCGTACGGGGAGAGCCGGACGATCCAGGTCGAGAACGCCGACGGGCGCTCGCGCGGCCTCGGTCTCGCCGGTTCGGTCGTCTTCGCGCACGACGGCGCCGAGCACTCGCTGCACGTCGCGGTCGAGGACGACGGTTCGCTGTGGGCGGTCTTCGCCGACGCGGACAGCGGGAAGACGAGCTACCGGTTCCGCTTCCTGCGGCCCGCCGCACCGGACGCCGACGGCAGGGTGAGCGTGGACTTCAACCGGGCGCTGCTGCCGCCGTGCGCCTTCGCCGACCACTTCATCTGCCCCTTCCCGCCGCCCGGCAACACGCTGCCGTTCGCGGTCCCGGCGGGCGAGCTCAACAAGCGGGAGAAGTAGCCGGGCCGGGGGGGCTGCGGGCGGGATGCGCGCACCCGTCCGCCCGCACCCCCGGGCTCCCGTACGCCCGCGCAAGGCTGAAACGCGCCCTTGCGCGGGCCCTGGGCGCGCCGAATACTCCCGAGACAGCGCTTGTCAGGAGCACAGCGAGCGGCCGACGACACCGTGCGGCAGCCCGTACGTACCCGACTGCGCCTCACGGGCCCCGGGACCGACCTGATTTCCGCACCGGGCCCCCGATTCCCCTCGGGAGGAACGACAAGTGAGGAACGAGCGCACCACCACACCCCGCAGCGGCACGGCGAGACGTGTCCGATTTTTGGCCGTGGCGGCAGGACTCGCCGCCACCGCCGCTCTCGCCGTACCGAACGCCCAGGCCCAACCGGCCGCCACCGTCTCCGCGTTGAGCGCCAGCCAGCTCGCCTCCGCCCAGGCCGCCGTCCTCGGCGCGGACGTGGCGGGCACCGCCTGGCACGTCGACCAGGCCACCTCGACCCTCGTCGTCACCGCTGACAGCACCGTCTCCGGCGCCGAGATCGCGCGGATCAAGGCAGCGGCGGGCGACCAGGCGCGCGGGCTGCGCGTCGAGCGCACCCCGGGCAAGTTCTCCAAGCTTCTGTCGGGCGGCGACGCCATCTACGCGCCCAGCTGGCGCTGCTCGCTCGGCTTCAACGTCCGCAAGGGCACCACGTACTACGCGCTGACCGCCGGACACTGCACCGACGGCAACCCTGCCTGGTTCACCAACTCCGCCCGTACGACGCGGATCGGCCCCACCACCGGGTCCAGCTTCCCGGTCAACGACTACGGCATCCTGCGCTACGACAACACCTCGATCGCCCACCCGGGCACCGTCGGCAGCGTCGACATCACCAGCGCCGCCAACGCCACCGTCGGGATGAGCGTCACCCGGCGCGGCTCCACGACCGGCACCCACAGCGGCACCGTCAACGGCCTGAACGCCACCGTCAACTACGGCAACGGCGACATCGTCTACGGCATGATCCGCACCAATGTGTGCGCCGAGCCCGGTGACAGCGGCGGCCCGCTGTACTCCGGCAGCCGCGCCATCGGTCTCACCTCGGGCGGCAGCGGCAACTGCCGGACCGGCGGAACGACCTTCTTCCAGCCCGTCACCGAGGCGTTGAGCGCGTACGGGGTCAGCATCTACTGATCCGGTCCGTTCCCGGGCCGGGTACGTGCCCGGCCCCCAGCACTGCGGCCAGCAGCGGGCAGGCCCCCTTCCGGACTCCTCCGGACGGGGGCCTGTTGACCGTCACCCCGCGGGGTTACCTTCTTCTTGGGACATGTCCGGAGGTAGTGGGAGTTCTGGGACTCCAGGGGGCCGTGATGGTCGAGGAGTTGTTGGCTGCGGGCGCGGCGGTTGCCGGTGCCGGCGTCGTGTACGTGATGGCGGCGGCCAGGGTGGTCAAGCAGTACGAGCGGGGGGTGGTGTTCCGGCTCGGAAGGCTCAGGGACTCGGTGCGGGGGCCGGGGTTCACGATGGTGCTGCCGCTCGTGGACCGGCTCGCCAAGGTGAACATGCAGATCGTGACGCTGCCCGTGCCGGCGCAGGACGGGATCACCCGGGACAACGTGACCGTACGGGTCGACGCCGTCATCTACTTCAAGGTCGTGGACGCGGCGGAGGCCCTGGTCCGGGTGGAGGACTACCGGTTCGCGGTCTCGCAGATGGCACAGACGTCGCTGCGCTCGATCATCGGCAAGAGCAACCTCGACGACCTGCTGTCCAACCGCGAACAGCTCAACCAGGGGCTGGAGCTGATGATCGACAGCCCGGCGGTCGGGTGGGGCGTGCAGATCGACCGGGTCGAGATCAAGGACGTCTCCCTGCCCGAGACGATGAAGCGCTCGATGGCCCGCCAGGCGGAGGCCGACCGGGAGCGGCGGGCCCGGATCATCAACGCGGACGCGGAGCTCCAGGCGTCCAAGAAGCTGGCCGAGGCGGCGGAAGTGATGTCGGAGCAGCCCGCGGCGCTCCAGCTGAGGCTGCTGCAGACGGTGGTGGCGGTGGCGGCGGAGAAGAACTCGACGCTGGTGCTGCCGTTCCCGGTGGAGCTGTTGAGGTTCCTGGAGAGGGCTGCTCCGGCAACCCCGGTGGCTCAGGCGGCTCCGGTGGCTCAGACGGCTCCGGCGGGGGCGGCCGGGGCGGGCACGGAGACGTCGCCGGAGGAGGTGCCGCCGGCGGCAGCGGCCGAGGCGGCGACCGCCGGCCTGCCGGAGCGGACCGGGCCGACGGAGGCGGCGGCAGCGCGTCCGCAGGGGGGCGGAGGGTGAGTATCGGACAGGCGTAGACCTTACTTTGGGGTGGGGGATTGTCGCCTTGGGTGTTCGCTCGTGCAATCACGTGGGGGCGAAGTGGGCATGTCAAGGGAAAGAGGGCGTGCGGTAGTTGTCGTGTGCGCGTCCTGAAGTCGACCTTGTGTGCTCCTGCTTGGGCTGGGAATAGTGGGGCCTCACCCGGGCCCACCCCCACATTTCCGGGCCCGGACCCCCCACAGGAGGTCACTTGTGAAGCACCGCCGCATACCCAAGCGCCGCGCGGCCGCAGCCGGAGCCGCAGTCGTCGCTCTGGTCGCCACGGGCATCACCTTCCAGACCGCTAACGCCAGCGAAGGCGGCGACCCCGCGCCCGCCCTGAAGACGCTGTCCGCGACGGGTGCCACTCAGCTCGCCTCGTCCCTGGCCAAGCAGCTCGGCGCCGACGCGGCCGGTTCGTACTTCGACGCGAAGGCGAAGTCCCTCGTCGTCAACGTCACCGACGAGGCGGCGGCCGAGACCGTCCGCGCGGCCGGCGGCCAGGCCAGAATCGTCCAGCACACCCTGGCCGAGCTGAAGTCCGCCCGCGCCACGCTCAAGGGCAAGGCCTCCATCCCGGGCACCTCCTGGGCGACCGACCCGGTCAGCAACAAGATCGTCGTGACGGCCGACCGCACGGTCAAGGGCGCGGCCCTCGCCAAGCTCACCCAGACGGTCAATGCGCTGGGCGGCAAGGCCCAGCTCAAGCAGTCGAAGGGGGAGTTCAAGCCCCTCGTCGCGGGCGGTGACGCCATCTACGGCGCGAGCGCCCGCTGCTCGCTGGGCTTCAACGTCACCAAGGGCGGCGAGCCGCACTTCCTGACGGCCGGCCACTGCACCGCGGACATCAAGAGCTGGTCCGACAAGCAGGGCGGCTCGGAGATCGGCACCACCGTCGACTCCAAGTTCCCGGGCAGCGACTACGGCCTGGTGAAGTACTCGGGCGACACCCCGCACCCCAGCGAGGTGAACCTCTACAACGGCAGCACCCAGGCCATCACCAAGGCGGGCGAGGCGACCGTCGGCCAGAAGGTGCAGCGCAGCGGCTCCACCACCCAGCTCCACGACGGTGAGGTCACCGGCCTCGACGCCACCGTGAACTACGGCAACGGCCAGGTCGTCAACGGGCTCATCCAGACCACGGTCTGCGCCGAGCCCGGCGACAGCGGCGGCGCGCTCTTCGCGGGCGACACCGCGTTGGGGCTGACGTCGGGCGGGAGTGGGGACTGCTCCTCGGGCGGGGAGACCTTCTTCCAGCCGGTGCCGGCCGCTCTGGCCGCTACGGGTACGGAGATCGGCTGATCCTTCGCTCGGCTGAGCGATGAGCCCCGGTCCACCGAGTGGTGGGCCGGGGCTCAGTGCTGTGCGGGCGGGTGGGTGGGTGGGTGGCTGGGGTTACTGCCGGGGGCGCTGCCCCCGGACCCCCGCTCCTCAATCGCCGGAGGGGCTTGATTGGTGCTGGGTTTGTGGTGGAGGTCTCACCGTTTCGCGGGACCTGCCGTCTCGCAGGGGGTGTTGCCCGTGTTTGTGTCGTAAAGGGTGTCAGGAAGATTGCGGGGCCGTGGCCCGGTGAAGCACCCCCGCAACACTCCCTTCGCAATCCGCGCACCTCGCCCATTTCCGATTTGCCGGGCGGGAATCCGCTTGTTGTGATGGCTGCCGACCCGCGACGGAGACCCCGACCCGCGGGCCCTTCACCGCACTTCAGGAGTACGGCACCCATGCCCGAAGCACGCACGCCACCGCCCCGTGGCCCGCTCGCCACCGCCGTTCGTGCCTTCCGGCGCGACCGCACCGGCATGGTCGCCCTCGGTGTGGTCGGCGCGTGTGTGCTGCTCGCCGTCTTCGCGCCGCTCCTCACCGCCTGGTACGGCAAGAACCCCACCGAGCACTACGGCCAGAACACTCCCGGTCTGCTCAGCGCCGAGGGCCTGCCGATGCTGCCCAACGGGGGCATCTCCGGGGAGTTCTGGTTCGGTCTCGAACCGGGGCTCGGGCGGGACGTGCTCGCCCAACTCCTGTACGGGATGCGCACGTCGCTCCTCGTCGCGGGGGCCTCCACCCTTGTCATCGCCGTACTCGGCATCGTCCTCGGTGTGACCGTCGGCTACCTCGGCGGGCTCGCCGACCGCGCCTTCACCTTCCTGTGCGACGTACTCCTCGCCTTTCCGACGCTGCTCCTGCTGCTGGCTCTCGGCCCGGTGATCCAGACCCGGTTCGTGGACCCCGGCGAGAACGAGCCCGTGTGGATGCAGTTCACGGTGCTCATCCTGGTGTTCGCCGCGTTCGGGTGGGTGCCGCTCGCCCTCGTGCTCCGTACGACCGTGAAGTCGCTGCGCGAGCGGGAGTTCGTCGAGGCGGCCCGGGCGCTGGGCGTCAGCCGTCGGCACCTCGTCCTCCGCGAGCTGCTGCCCAACGTCTGGGCCCCCGTCCTGGTGCACGTCAGCCTCGCCCTGCCCGCCGTCGTCACCGCCGAAGCCGCCCTGTCCTTCCTCGGCGTCGGCATCAGCGAACCCGTCCCCGACTGGGGCCGGATGATCTCGCGCGGCGCCGAGGTCTTCTACGACGACCCGACCTACATGGTCTTCCCCGGCGTGGCGATCCTCGTGTTCGTCCTCGCCTTCAACCTCTTCGGCGACGCGGTACGGGACGCACTCGACCCGCGCACCGCCCGCTGACCCCCTCCTTCCGAAGTTCAACCCCCTTGTCCAGTACCGGAGTTCGTCATGCCCAGAATCAGCGTCCGCACCGCAGCCGTCCCGGTCGCCGCCACCGTCGCCGCCCTGCTGCTCTGCTCCTGCTCGGCCGGAGCGGGCGCCGGTCAGCAGGCGAAGAGCGACGGCGCCGCGAAGAAGGAGTCCAAGCTCGCCGCCATCATCGGTACGGCGAAGGAGAGCGCGGGCCCCGCCCCCGAGGTCCCAGGCGCCCGCAAGGGCGGCACCCTCAAGGTCCTCAACGTCAACGACTACGCGCACCTCGACCCGCAGAAGATCTACAGCGGCGAGACGTACAACACCTCGCTCCTTTGGGGCCGTCAGCTCACCCAGTACCAGGTGGTCGACGGCAAGCCCAAGCTGGTCGGCGACCTCGCCACCGACCTCGGGAAGTCCTCCGACGGCGGGAAGACCTGGACCTTCACCCTGAAGGACGGCGTGGCCTGGGAGGACGGGCAGCCGATCACCTCGAAGCACGTGAAGTACGGCATCCAGCGCACCTTCGCCCCCGGCTTCGAGGCGGGCCCCTCCTACTGGCCCACCTGGCTCACCGGCACCACCAACCTCACCGAGGCCCGCAAGGTCTACGGCGGCCCCAAGGACGGCGACCTCAAGGCCATCGAGACCCCGGACGACAAGACGATCGTCTTCCGCTTCCCGCAGCCACAGGCCGACGTGTCCTTCATGGCCACCCAGTCCTCGTCCTCGCCGGTCCGCCCCGACAAGGACACCGGGTCCGGCTACGACATCAAGCCCTTCGCCTCGGGCCCGTACAAGATCACCGAACACAAGAAGAACCAGTCGCTGACCCTGGAGCGCAACCCGCACTGGAAGCCGGAGACCGACCCGATCCGCCACCAGTACGTCGACGGCTACGAGTTCGGCTTCGGCAAGAAGGCCGTCAACTCCGGCCAGGAGATCCTCTCCGGCAACGGCGACGGCGCACGCACCGCCTCCACCGACCGCGACGGCACCGCCCCCGAGCTCTTCAGCGCCATCGACCGCGACCCGAAGAAGAAGGAACTCCTGGTCGAGGGCCGCCGGGGCGCCTACACCGCGTCGCTGGCCATCAAGAACAGCCGGGTCACCGACCCCGAGGTCCGCAAGGCCATCCACTACCTCTTCCCCCGCGAACAGGCCCGCCAGGTGATGGGCGGCCCCCGGCTCGGCGAGATCGCCACCACCCTCTCCTCGCCCGCCGTCGCGGGCTGGGAGACGTACGACCACTACCCGGTCGCGCCGCAGGGCGACATCGCCAAGGCCAAGGAGCACCTCGCCAAGGCGAAGACGAAGGTCACCACGCTGACGTACGCCTACGAGACGAGCCCGGTGGGTGACCGCGTCGCCCAGGTGCTCGTCGAGGCGTTCGGCAAGGCCGGGATCACGCTGGTCACCAAGCCGATGAGCGACGCCGCCTTCACCGACCAGGTCTTCCGCGGACCGGCCCCGTACGACCTGTGGCTCCAGACGACGTCCGTGAACTGGCCGACCCTCTCCACGCTCCTCCCCGAG
This sequence comes from Streptomyces sp. NPDC032721, assembly GCF_055579625.1. Taxonomy (NCBI): domain Bacteria; kingdom Bacillati; phylum Actinomycetota; class Actinomycetes; order Kitasatosporales; family Streptomycetaceae; genus Streptomyces; species Streptomyces sp. NPDC032721. The sequence goes on from NZ_JBVIMX010000023.1 coordinate 77,591, forward strand.
AGCTACCACGGGAAGCTCGACGCCCTGGAGAACTCCCTCCGCTACCAGAACCCGGAAGTCGACAAGGAGATCGACCGGGTGCGCACCCTCCCCGGCATCGAGGAGAAGACCAAGGCGCTCGTCGCCCTGGAGAAGACGGTCATGAAGGACGTCCCGGTCGTCCCCTTCCTCAACTCCGCCACCACCCAGGTGCACGGCAAGGACGTCGGCGGCGCGGCCATCCACCCCATCTACGGCACGGTCTCCCCGGCCTGGCTGTTCCTGAAGAAGTGAACTGCCCCGAAGAAGTGATCCGCGAGCTCTCCGGAGAGACGACTCCATGACCGGCTACGTCCTGCGGCGTGCCCTCCAGGCGGCGGCGGTGCTCCTCGTGATCACCGCCGTCACCTTCGGGCTCTTCCACGCAGCCCCCTCCGACCCCGCCCTCACCGCCTGCGGTCCGCAGTGCGACAGCGCCCAGGTCGCCGAACTCCGCATCTCGATGGGCCTCGACCAGCCGATCCTCGCCCAGTTCGCCGACTATCTGCGCGGGCTCTTCCTCGGCCGTACGATCCGAGACCTCGACGGCACCGCACTCGACTGCGCGGCGCCGTGCCTCGGATACTCGTACGTACTCCAGCAGCCGGTCCTCGAAGCGGTGCTGGAGCGCCTCCCGGCCACCCTGTCGCTGGCCGCCGGAGCGCTCGTGGTGATCGTCGTCCTCGGCATCGGCGTCGGCTTCACGGCCGCACTGCGCCGGGGCACCGCCACCGACCGCCTCCTGTCCATCTTCACGCTGGTCGGCGCGAGCGTGCAGATCTACTTCCTGGGCTACCTGCTCCAGTACCTCCTCGTCCACTCCACCGGGCTCCTCCCCGTCCCCGGCTACACCCCCCTCGGCGAGGACCCGGCCGCCTGGCTCGCCGGACTCCTGCTGCCCTGGCTGGTGCTGGGCTTCGTCAACGCGGCCGTCTTCGCCCGCCTCTCCCGCTCCCAGCTCCTGGAGACCATGCACGAGGGGTACGTGAGGACCGCGCGCGCCAAGGGGATGAGCGCGGTCCGCGCCCATCTGAAGTACACGGCGCGGGGCGCGTCCGGGCCGCTGGTGCAGCTCCTCGGCCTGGAGGTGGGGGCCCTGTTCGGCGGGGCCTTCATCACCGAGACGGTCTTCGGGATCAGCGGGGTGGGCCGGCTGGCCGTCGACTCCGTCCTCCAGAACGACCTGCCGACCGTCGTCGGCACCGTCCTGCTCGCCGCGTTCTCCGTGGTGGTGTTCGTCGCCGTCGCCGACCTGGTGGTGGCCCGTCTCGACCCGAGGGTGAGGCTCGCATGACCGCCGTACTGGCCGCGCGTGAACTGTCCGTCGCCTTCACCGGCAGGCAGGGCGAGGTGACCGCCGTCGACGGCGTCTCCTTCGACCTGGCGGCGGGTGAAGTGCTGGGCCTGGTCGGGGAGTCGGGCTCCGGCAAGTCGACGATCGGACTGGCCGCGCTGGGCCTGCACGATCCGGTGAGGACCCGGATCTCGGGAAGCCTGCGCGTCTGCGGCACGGAGGTCGTCGGCGCGCCCGAACCCCGCCTGCGCCCACTGCGCGGCGGCCGCATCACGATGGTCTTCCAGGACGCCCTGGCCGCGCTGTCGCCGTTCCACGCGGTGGGGGAGCAGGTCGCGGAGGCCTACCGGCTGCACCACCCCGCGGCCTCCCGCGCCGAGGCACGCGAACGGGCGGCGGCGATGCTGGAGCGGGTCGGCATCCCGGCCGCCCGCACCCGGGACCACCCCCACCTCTTCTCGGGCGGGATGCGGCAGCGCGTGATGATCGCCATGGCGCTGGTGAACGACCCGGCCGTGGTCGTCGCCGACGAGCCGACGACCGCGCTCGACGTGCGGGTGCAGCGCCAAGTGCTGGACGTACTAGGTGACTTGGTGGACGGAAGCGAGACCGCCGTGCTGCTGGTGACGCACGACGTCGGCGTCGTGGCCGAGCGGGCCGACCGGATGCTGGTCATGCGGGGTGGCCGGCTCCTTGAGGAGGGGCCGACGTCCAAGCTCCTCGTGGACGCGCGGCACCCGTACACGCGGGCGCTGATCGGTGCGGCTCCGACACTGGACACGGTGCCGGGTACGCGGCTGGCGACGGTGGACGAGCCGGCACCCGCGCCGGCGCGAGAGGTGCGCCCGGCCCCGAAGGGGGGTGCCGTGCTCGCCGACATCGCGGGGCTGAGGGTGGAATTCCGCTCCCCCCGGCGGCTCTTCGGGCGGCGGGCCGAACCCCGGGTCGCCGTCCGCGACGTCTCCCTCCAGGTCGCCGAGGGGGAGACGCTGGGGCTGGTGGGGGAGTCCGGTTCGGGGAAGTCGACCACGGCGCGTGTGCTGGCCGGGTTGCAGCGCCCCACCGCGGGGACCGTACGCGTCGCGGGCCGCGACATCTCGGGCGCCGCGACGGACACGGCACTGCGGCGCGAGCTGAGCCGCGACGTCCAGCTGGTCTTCCAGGACCCGTACGCCTCGCTGAACCCGCGCCGCACGGTCGAGCAGATCGTGACGACCCCGCTCGCCGTGCACACCTCGCTGAACGCCGCCGAACGCCGCGACCGGGCGGCGCGGCTGCTGACGCAGGTCGGGCTCACCCCTGATCAACTCCCGCGCTACCCACATGAGTTCAGCGGCGGTCAGCGGCAGCGGATCGGGATCGCGAGGGCGTTGGCGGTGCGGCCGAAACTGATCGTGGCGGACGAGCCGGTGTCGGCCCTGGACGTGTCCGTGCAGGCGCAGGTGCTGAACCTCCTGATGGACCTGCGCGACGAATTCGGCCTCTCGCTGCTCTTCGTCTCGCACGACCTGGCCGTCGTACGGCACTTCTGCGACCGGGTGGCGGTCATGCACCGGGGCGAGGTGGTGGAGAGCGGGACGCGGGAGGAGGTGTTCGAGGACCCACGGGCCGCGTACACGCGGGAGCTGCTGGCGGCGGCGAAGGGGTGAGTTCTGCGGGTGGGTGGGGGCGGGGGTTCAGGCCGCTGCGCGGGGCGATTCTCCCCTCCCCGCCCCTTCCCGAAAGCGCCGGCCGCGCGGCTGTCCCGGAGTGCGTGCGAGTGCGTCGTGGCTGGTCGCGCAGTTCCCCGCGCCCCTGGAAGCCAGCCCCCGTCGGTGACGGCAACGCCGTCACCGCTCAAGGTGTCAGCAGCGGCCCGCCGGGCGTTCCCGGGTGACCAGGTCCGTGTGGCCCGTGGTGCCGTCGCCCCAGACCACCTGGCGGCCCGTGTCCGCCGCCACGCCGTACTGCTCGCCGCGCGAGCACGACACGCGCTGCTGGTTCTTGCCGTCCGGGTCCGCCTGGACCAGCTTCGACAGGCTGGAGTTGACCAGGTCCTGTCCGGGCTTGAAGTACGTGTACGTGAGCGCCTCGTTCGTGGCGTCCAGGCTCCAGATGTACGCCCGCTCGTCCTGCTCCTCGATGAGGTCGGTCATGCCGGTGCCGTCCACGTTCGCCCGGCGCAGGATCTGCCGGCTGTCGTCCATGATGTTGTCGACCAGCCAGTACAGGTGCTTGCCGGTGAGCACCGGGTTGCCGATGCCGATGTAGCCGCCCTTGGCGGGGAGCAGCGTCTTCCTGCCGGTCTTCAGGTCGAGGATCTCGGTGGAGATCTCCGAGTAGCCCTCCGGGGTCGGGTAGACCTTGCCGTAGGCCAGCGTCGTGCCGTTGACGGTCGGGATCGCCGTGGTGATCGCGGGGTCGCCCCCGTCCGCGTGCTGCACCTTCGGGTCGTTGCCCCGCACCCACGCGACGCGCGGCCTGCGGTCCGCGCCCTCTTCCTGCCAGGTGATCACGTCACCGGAGACGTGCGCCGCGCCCGCGAGCGTGGGCAGCGTGCGTACCGTGCGGATCGGGCCGCCCCTGAGGGAACGGGAGAGGACCTCGGAGCCGTTCGCGCCGACGGCGACCCAGACGACGGTCGTGCCGTCGGTGTCCGGGTTGGTGTGGTACCGGCCGTCGTTGGGGCTGATCAGTTTGGGTGCGCCGCCCTTGCCGTCGGTGCGTCCGGCCCAGACCGAGTACGCCTCCTCGCCCTCGGCGTCGGACCGGGAGGCGGCCCACCAGCCGCCGCCCGCGCCGGGCACGGTGCCGCGGGTGTTGAGGTCGCCGAGGAGTCTGTCGGAGTCGACACCGATGGCCTGCTCCCAGCCGGGCACGATGCCGTGCGCGGTGAAGGCGCGGGTGACCTTCCTCAGCTTGTCGCCCTTGACGCCGAGGTCCTTCGCGGCGGCGAGCACCGCGGCGCGGGCCTCGGTGAAGCCGTCCAGCGGGGTGAGGTACTCGGTGAGCGCCTTGTAGACGATCCGGTCGGCCTGCTTGCCGCCGAGGTCCTCCCGGATGTCCCACAACGCCCCTGAGAAGATGGTGGAGTTGAGGTGGACGCCGCCCCGGTCCAGGCCGAAGGAGACGCCGAGGAAGTCCTTGGACGTGGTGCGCCCGTCGTTCAGGTCGCGCAGCGCGCAGTCGCGCGGCGACTTCGTACGGCACAGGTCCTCGCCGATCAGACCGGCGTCGGGCGACTTCTCGTTGCCCGTGACGGTGACGTCGACGGCATTGCCGAAGTAGTCGGCGACGGCCTCGTTGAGGGCGCCGGACTGGCCGGTGTAGACGAGGCCCGCGGTGTGCTGGACGACGCCGTGCGTCATCTCGTGACCGACGACGTCCAGGTCGGCGGCGAGGCTCTTGAACTCCTCGTCGCCGCTGCCGTAGACCATCTTGTCGCCGTCCCAGAAGGCGTTGACGTACGGGGACCCGTACTCCGTCACGCCGACGAGGGAGTTGAGGGCCATGCCGCGTCCGTCGAGGCTGTCGCGGCCGTGCTTCTTCTTGTAGTAGTCGTAGACCTGACCGGCCGCCCAGTGCGCGTCGATCGCGCCGCTTCCGGTGGCCTTGGCGTCGAACGTCTTCGAGGGGGAGGAGACCTCCTTGATGCCCCCGGGCCACTTGCCGGACGCCTCGCCGACGTCGACGCCCGTGGCGTCCCAGGTGGTGATCGGGTTCTTGCTGGTCCTCCGGGTGCGGGTGCGGTCGATCAGCAGGTACGCGCCGTCCCGCTTCTCGACCTCCAGCTTCACCTTGGCGCCATCGAGCTTGACGCCCTTGCCGGTGACGCCGGGCTGCGGGGCCTTGCCCGCCGCGGCACCCGCCGCGCCCTCGCCCGGCTCCTTGACGTGCTGGATGCCCGAGTACGACAGCACGGGGAAGCCGGCCCGGGCGTCGACGTACACCTCCTGCTTGACCGGCTTCTTGGCGACCGGGTCGAAGCCGGAGACGGTGAGGTGGTGGGTGAGGACGCCCTTGCCCTGCGGGAGCACGACGAGGCCGTGCGAGGTGGCCTCCAGCCGGGGGGCGCCGTTCTTGCCGGGCAGCCGGAGCTTGCCGTCGGCGAGTTCCGTGCGTACGGACGCCAGGGCCCGCTCGCTCGCGGTCGCGGCCGGTACGGTCGCCTTCGCGTCGACGTCGAGGCCGGTGAAGTACTTGCCGGAGGTGCCGGTGACGAGGCGCTCGCCGCCCTGGCTCTTCATCCGCACCAGGTACTGGCCGCCGAGGACCTTCACCCCGTGATGCTTCTGCTGGAAGCGGACCGTCTCGGCGTCGCCGTCGCGGACGGTGGCGGCCGGGGTGAGGTCGCGGGCCGGGTCGGCGATGGCGTAGCGGCTCTTCTTCGCCGCGAGGTGGTCCCGGGCCGCGTCGGCGGGGCCGGCGGTGGCCGCCGCGGGCTCCGCGATGCCGTCCACCAGGGACGGGGTGGCCGTGCCCTCGCCGGGGACGACGTCCGAGGCGGGTGCGGGCGGGGCCGCGGCGGTGGCGCTCGCGGGGAGCACTCCGGCCAGGAGGGCCGCCGCGCCGAGCAGCGCGGCGACCCCGGATATCCGGGTGAGGGGTCTGGATCTGTTCACGGTGTTCTGTTCCCAACTTCCCTGGTCGCTTGCGCTGTTCATCGTTCATGCAAGGTGTTGCAGGAGTGTTGATCAAGGAATAAGCCGTGTCCAGATGCGGGGATGCCCACTTGTGGGCACCGGCGGCGAAAACTTGTGAAAGATTTCACAAACACTCAAGGGGCTTTGGTCCCGGAGCGTTTTCGCAGGTGGGGGTGGGTGTGGGGGAGAGGTCCGTGGAATCAAAGGGACTTTCTGCCCCTGTGTTGGGGGCGTTCGCCGATCATCCGGAGGGCCGCCGGGGAGTGCAATGGAGACATCAGAGACGGAGCAGCAGGCCGCAGCGAAGGAGTACCTGTCATGCAGGCCCAGGAGATGGTCGACGGACTCGTCCAGGGGGCGCTCACCGCGCTCACCGCTTTCGAGCGGCTCGACCAGGAACAGGTCGACCACATCGTCAAGAAGGCCTCGCTCGCTGCGCTGGCCGCGCACGGCGACCTCGCTCAGCAGGCGGTCGAGGAGACCGGCCGGGGCGTCTTCGAGGACAAGGCCGTCAAGAACCTCTTCGCCTGCGAGCACGTCACGAACTCGATGGCCGGTCTCAGGACCGTCGGCGTGATCGCCCGCGACGAACTCAACGGCATCACCGAGATCGCCGAACCGGTCGGAGTGGTCTGCGCGATGACGCCGGTCACCAATCCCACCTCGACCACGATCTTCAAGGCGCTGATCGCGCTGAAGACCCGTAACCCCATCGTCTTCGCCTTCCACCCCTCCGCCCAGAACTGCTCGGCCGAGGCCGCCAGGATCGTCCGCGACGCCGCCGTCGCCGCCGGTGCGCCCGCCGACTGCGTGCAGTGGATCGACAGCCCGTCGATGGAGGCCACCGGCCTGCTGATGAACCACGAGGGCGTCTCCACCATCCTCGCCACCGGCGGCAACGCCATGGTCAAGTCGGCCTACTCGTGCGGCAAGCCCGCCCTCGGCGTCGGCGCGGGCAACGTCCCCGCGTACATCGCCCGCAGCGGCAAGCTGGAGCGCGCCGTCCACGACATCGTCCTCTCCAAGGCCTTCGACAACGGCATGATCTGCGCCTCCGAGCAGGCCGTCATCCTCGACACCGAGATCTACGAGAAGGGCATGGCCGAGTTCGAGCGGCTGCACGCGTACGTGGTCAGCGCCGCCGAGAAGACCAAGCTGGAGGAGTTCGTCTTCGGTACGACGGCGTACGCGGCCAACTGCTCGGGCGCCAAGCTGAACGCGGCCGTCGTCGGCAGGTCCCCGCAGTGGATCGCCGAACAGGCCGGCTTCGAGGTCCCCGCCGACACCTCGATCCTGATCGCCGAGTGCGCGGAGGTCGGCCCCGGCGAGCCGCTGACCCGCGAGAAGCTCTCCCCGGTACTGGCCGCCCTGAAGGCCGACTCGACCGAGCACGGTCTGCAACTGGCCGCGCAGATGGTCGAGTTCGACGGACTCGGGCACAGTGCCGCCATCCACACCGAGAACGAGGAACTGGCCGAGGAGTTCGGCACCCGCGTCAAGGCGGTGCGCGTCATCGTCAACGCGCCCTCCACCTTCGGCGGCATCGGCGACGTCTACAACGCCTTCCTGCCCTCGCTGACCCTGGGCTGCGGATCGTACGGACACAACTCGGTCTCCAACAACGTCACCGCGGTCAACCTCCTCAACATCAAGCGAATCGGACGGCGCAACACCAACATGCAGTGGTTCAAGGTCCCGCCGAAGATCTACTTCGAGCGCAACTCGCTCCGCTACCTCGGCGAGATGGCCGGAATGAAGCGGGTCACGATCGTCACCGACAGGACCATGAGCGCGCTGGGCTTCGTCCAGAGGGTCACCGACATCCTGAACGGGCGGGAGGACCGTGTCGTCCTCCAGGTCATCGACACCGTCGAGCCCAACCCCGAGCTGGAGACGGTCCGGGCGGGCGCGGCCATGATGCGGGACTTCGAGCCCGACACGATCATCGCGCTCGGCGGCGGTTCGCCGATGGACGCGGCGAAGATCATGTGGCTGATGTACGAGCGGCCCGAGGTGGAGTTCGCGGACACCAAGGAGAAGTTCTTCGACGTCCGCAAGAGGGCGTACAAGTTCCCGGCGCTGGGTGCGAAGGCGCAGCTGGTGGCCGTGCCGACCACATCGGGAACCGGCTCGGAGGTCACCCCGTTCGCGGTGATCTCGGACCCGGCGGCGGCCCAGAAGTACCCGCTCGCCGACTACGCGCTCACCCCGAACGTCGCGATCGTCGACCCGACGCTGCCGATGGGGCTGCCCGCCAAGGTCACGGCGGACTCCGGCTTCGACGCGCTGACCCACGCGACGGAGGCGTACGTGTCGGTGTACGCCAACGACTACACCGACGGACTCTGCCTCCAGGCCATCAAGCTGATCTTCGAGAACCTGGAGCGGTGCGTGGTCGACGGGGCCAACGACCCCGAGGCGCGCGAGAAGATGCACAACGCGTCGACGGTCGCGGGCATGGCCTTCGCCAACGCCTTCCTGGGCATGGTCCACGCCATGGCCCACACCCTGGGCAACACCTTCCACGTCGCCCACGGACGCACCAACGCGCTGCTGCTGCCGCACGTGATCCGGCACAACGGCACGGTCGCCGCCAAGGCCACCCCGTGGCCGAAGGCCGAGGTCTACCGCGCTCCCGAGCGCCTCCAGGCCATCGCCCAGGCGCTGGGCCTGCCGGCCTCGACGCCGGAGGAGGGTGTGGAGTCCTACGCCAAGGCGGTCGAGGACCTCCGCACCCGGTGCGGAATCCCGGCCAGCTTCCAGGCGGAGGGCGTCGACGAGGAAGCCTTCCTGGAGGCCCTCCCGCAGCAGGCACTGAACGCCTACGCGGACCAGTGCGCGCCGGCGAATCCGCGGATGCCGATGATCGAGGACATGAAGGTGCTGATGACGCGGGCGTACTACGGGAAGTGAGGGACGGGGGCGCAGCCCCCGGGGGATCGGCCGACGGCGCTTGCTGTCGGCCGATCCGGCATGGGGGGATCAGCGCTTGGGCCAGTGCCAGAGGGGTTCGTCCAAAGGGCCTTCGCGGCCTGTGACCGTTGTCTGGCCGAACGTCTTGGTCAGTTCGATCCTGGTGAGGTCCACGCGGGCTCGGTGCGTACCGTCCTCCAGGGCCTCGGCCAGAGGGCCCGCATGGGTGACCACCACCAGTTGGATGTGTTCGCTCGCGGTGAGGATCAGGTTCGCCAGAGGGACCAGAAGGTCCGGGTGAAGGCTGGTTTCCGGTTCGTTGAGGACCAGGAGGGTGGGCGGGCGGGGGGTGAGCAGCGCGGCTACCCACAGGAGGTAGCGGAGCGTGCCGTCGGAGAGTTCTGCCGCGCCCAGCGGGCGGAGCAGGCCGTGCTGGTGGAGTTCCAGGTGGAAGCGGCCGTGGTGGGCGGCGACCGTGACCCGGCTGCCCGGGAAGGCCGCGTCGATCGCCTCGTCCATCGCCGCTGCGTCACCGATCTCGCGGATCGTCTGGAGCGCGGACGCCAGGTCCGAGCCGTCCGCGCTCAGCACCGGCGTACGGGTGCCCACCTGGGCGGCCCTGGCCGGTGCGTGGGCGTCCGTGCGGACGTGGTCGTAGAACCGCCAGTCGCGGATGCGTTCGCGCAGCAGGAGCAGGTCGGGGGCGAGCTGCGGGTCCGCCATCTCGCTCAGCATGCTGTCGTACGGGCGCAGCGGGCCCGGCGAGCGGTGCCAGCCCCCGGACGCCGTACGGACCCTGACCGCCGGGCCCGCGCGTTCCGACAGCAGCGCCGCCGGACGCAGCACCGGGCCCGCCCACGTGCACTCCCGCTTGATCTCCGGATCGCCGCCGAACATCGAGTGCGCGTCCGGGGACGGCCGGCCGAAGTCGATCGCGTACCCGAACTCGTCGCCCGCGAAGCCCAGCCGCAGCGCCACCGGCTCACGCCGTACCACCGGCTGGACCGGATGGCGGCCCTCCCGGACGGCGCGGCCGGTGACCTCGGGGCCCGCCCAGAGCGTCGAGTCCAGGCCGCCCTCGCGGGCCAGGGCTGCCACCGCACCGTTGCGGGACGAGTCCGCGAGCAGCCGCAGCGCCCGGTAGAGGCTGGACTTGCCGGTGCCGTTCGCGCCGGTGATCACATTGACCCGGCCCAGCTCGACGATCAGTTTTCGCAGGGAGCGGTAGTTCTCGACCGCGAGGGTGGTGATCACGATTCCGGGGCTCCTCGGGTGCCGGGAACCGGCCGTCAGGAGTTCTGCGGGTACTGGGTCGCGCCCGGGCCCTCCGTACCTTCCAGAGCCGGCTTGCGCAGCGAGGACATGACCAGGGTGATGACCGTGCCGACGATCGCCCAGATCGCCAGGACCTGGAGCGAGCCGGAGACGGCGTTGCCCTTGAAGTACGCGATCGAGCGTGCCGCCCAGGTACCCGCACCCGGCGGCAGCGCCGGGCCGATCGTCTCCCAGAACGGCGGCAGCATCGGCGCCGGGAACGCACCGCCCGCACTCGGATTGCCGCCGATCACCACGATCAGCACCGCCAGTCCGATGCCCACGATTCCCGTCAGCGACTGGAGGGCCAGCGTCAGCGCGCCCACCGCGAACACCACCAGCGCACCCAGCCCCCACAGGGCCATGACGCTCCCGGGCAGCGCCCCCAGGACCGGCCCGATGATGACCGCACCGCCCAGTCCGCCCAGGATCGAGTAGAGCGCCATCGCACCCAGCCGGATGCCCGCCCGCTGCGGGGTGGCCGCCCGCGAACCCGCGCTGATCGCCAGGATCGACGCGCACAGATAGCCGCCCACGCACCAGCCGACCACCAGGTAGAACGCGGACAGCCCTTCGAAGTCCTCCGCGGAGGCGGGCGCCACGTCCACCGTCTTCAGGGTGCGCCCCTGCGCGGCCCCGAACTTCTCGCCGATCGTGTTGAGCGCCGTCGACAGCGCCGCACCGCCGCCGGAGGCGACCAGCAGGGTGTCCTGCTTGCCCGCCGGGTTGTACAGCAGTGCCCCGTCGATCTTCCGGTCCGTGATCTGCTCACGGGCCTCGGCCTCGGTGCCGACCTCGCGCGCGTCCAGCGGCCCGCCGGGCAGCTTGTTGAGCTCCGTCACCAGCTGGTCGCCGGCCTCGGGGGGCGCCTGCGCGGGCACCACCACCCCGAATGCCACGTCCCTCGGTTTCGGGTGGTGCAGCGCGCCCACGTACGACGTGATGAACAGCAGCTGCAACGCCAGGCAACCGATCACGAGCAGGGCGGCCCGTGGGGTGACGGCTTGCTTCAAATCGGAGGCGAGACTCATGCACCCACGCTCGCGGTACCCGCGCGCGACGGCAGGCGGGGAGGGGCCGTACGGGTGACCGGGGCGTCGGTGCGATGACCGTGCTGGTGCGGCGAAGTTCGGTGTGTGTCGTCCCCGGCGATTCCGCTTCTGCGAGATCCGTCCTGGTCCGTGCGGCCACAGCCATCCTTGTGTCCGGACGCAGCGCGGGGAGGACTGCTGGTCGCCGGTCGGCCCCCAGCAGCCATGACCCATGACCGCACGGGGCAAAGCGACCCGGCGAAGTTCTGCGCGATCCTGCAAGAGACCGCGGCAGTCAAGGGCTCGGGAGGAATTGAGTCTTTCGACCCCGGACAGCTGCGCGGTCCGCTAGTCTCCACGTATCCGTCCGTGAGTCCGTAAGGCACGAACCGGCTTGCCGGGGACACGGTTCAGACGACGCTGACCGGACGGATGTCGCTGGGCGTAGCCCAGCGTGGGGCCCTGTCAACGGTCCCGGACCGCTGTGCGGTCGATGTGCCTCCGGCGTCGCAGCCAGCGTCGAGCGGAGAGCATGAGCCGGTGTGCGCGACCGAGTCATACGCTCGGCCCGTTCACGGCCGAGTAGTTGACCTATGTGATGCTCCCCGACTGCCCGCTCCAGGAGTCCCTCGCCTCGATCAAGCTCGCCGACGAAATCGGCTGCTGTTCGCGGCGAGGGCCGGACAGACGGAGCGCATCCGCTTCGGACCGAGCCAGTCCACTGGCGCACCGCGCGAGGCGATCCTGAAGTCCCGAGCTCTCTCCGCCCTCAACGAGTTGTCAGCCGGACGGGCCTGAGCGGCGCTGCCCTGCGGGAACTTCGGGCTGCTGGCCCCGTACGGACTCGACTCCGCGAAGGCGCGGGAGGCGGCCCGCAGCATGGTCGGGATCTACGCCTCCTCGATGCCGGAGGAGCAGCTGCGCCGCAACGGCGTGGACCCGGCCGAGCTCAAGCCGGTCATCGACGCCATCGCCGCGGGCGACCTCGCCAGGGGCATCGAGCTGACCTCGCCCGAGGTGACCGAGAAGCTGTCCGTGTCAGGGACGCCCGAGGAGTGCCTGGAGAAGATCAGGCGGGAGATCGAGCCCAGCGGCGTCAACCACATGATCTGCGCGATCACCGACAGCGGACTGGTGAAGGCGTTCACCGGACGCGAGCTGACGGGCGTGGCCGACGTGGACGCCCAACTCCGGCTGATCCACGACGAGATCATGCCGTACTGGAAGGAGTAGGGGGAAGGGCTCGTCCGTTCCCCCGGAACGGACGAGCCCTTCTGCCCGCGCCTGGATCAGCGGCCGTGACGCCCGCCGGCGGCGGCCTTGCGGCGGACCGAGCCGAACATCACCGCGGCACCGAGCGCCAGCACCGCCGCACCGCCGACGGCGATGTACGGGGTGGTGCTGTCGCCGCCGGTCTCGGCGAGATTCTCACCGGCCGGAGCCTGCGCCGGGGCCTGGCCGCCGCCCTGCGGGGCGGGAGCGTTGGCGTCCGGAGCGGCGGCCGGGGCCTGGGCCGGGGCGTCGGCCTTCGGCTCGGCGGACTTCGCACCGGCACCGGTCTTGTGGTCGGCGTCGCCGTGGCCCTTGTGCTCGACCGAGGACTTGTCGGCACCCGCCGCGATGTCCTTCTCGGTCGGGGCGGACGCGGCCGGAGCCGGGTTCGCCGTACCCGCACCGGCACCGGCACCGGAGTCCTTGCCGAACACCACGTCGGAGCAGGTGTAGAAGGCCTCCGGGCTGTCCGAGCGCTGCCACACGCTGTAGACGAGGTGGCGGCCGGACTTCTTCGGCAGGGTGCCGTCGAAGACGTAGTCACCGGCCTCCATCTTCGGGTCGGTGACCTTGGCGAACGGCCGGGCCTCCAGGTCGGACCACTTCAGCGGCTTCGTCGGGTCGTAGCCGTCCTTGGTGATGTACAGCTCGAAGGAGCCCTTGTGCGGGGCGGTGCCCTTGTAGCGGAAGGTGTGCTTGCCCGCGGCCAGCTTCGAGGACGGCCAGTCGGCGCGCGGCAGGTCCAGGCCCTTGTACTTGTCGTTGCCCGCGCTGCACAGCTTGCCGTCGGGGATGAGCGCCTTGTGGTTGCCCGCGGCGTTGGCGATGTTCACCGCGTTCCAGTCGTAGAACGCCTGGACGCCGCTGGCGGCGACGGCCGCCTTGCAGGCCGCCGACTTCGGGCTCTCCGGACCCTCCGCGTAGCAGGCCGAGACCCGGCTGACCGGGTCCGTCATGGAACCGTGCGCGGCGGCCGGGGTGGCGGCCAGACCGGTCAGGGCGAGCGGGGCGAGACCGAGAGCGGCGACGGTGGCGGCCTTGCGACGAGCGGTGGACATCGTGGCGAACTCCTAGGCAGGGAACGTTTCGTAGCAGGGGAAGAGGGGGGGAGATCTTCCCCGGCGCAACAGCACGCTAGACCCCGGAAACCGCGAAATGCCCTGCTGGGGGCGGGTGATGGCGATCTTTATGGCCCGCTTAAGGACCCGCTCAGTGACGATTAAGAAGGCTGCCCGAGAGCGTGGTGGGGGTGACCGCGAGTGATCGGAATGGGCGCTGCCGGTACGGTGCGCGGCCCGGTGCGGCGCCCGGTGCGCCGCCCGGTGCGGAGACGTCCCTCCGCCTCAGGCCACCCACCGGTACCGCCGCTCCGGCCGGCCCGTACCCCCGTACCGCAGCGTCACCTCGGCCCGCCCGGTCGCCGTGAAGTACTCCAGGTACCGGCGCGCACTCACCCGCGACAGCGCCCCGCCCTCGGCGCACTCGGTCGCCGAGAGCCCCTCCGGATGGGCCCGCAGGGTCCGCTCCACCAGCTCCGCCGTGTGCGCGGCCAGCCCCTTCGGCAGCTCCCGCGAACCCGGCGGCCGGGTCCCGAACAGCTGGTCCACGTCCTCCTGCCGGGCCTGCCCGTGCAGTGCGAGCGAGTCGAAGCGGGTCCGCAGCGCGGCCACGTGCCGCAGCTGCTCGCGCAGTGCCGCCTGGTGGAACGGCTTGATCAGATAGTGCAGCGCCCCGGCCCGCAGGGCCGCCCGTACGATCCCGGCGTCCCGCGCCGCAGTGATGAACAGGGCGTCCGCCGTCGGCCGCCCCGCGTCCAGCGCCTCCGCCGCACGCAGCTCACGCAGCACATCGAGCCCGTCCATGTCGGGCAGATACACATCGAGCAGTACGAGGTCCGGGCGCAGCCGCTCGGCCGCCCGGAGCGCATCGGCACCACTGTGGGCGACCCCGACGACGGCAAAACCGTCCATCGCGGACACACAGCGGCTGTGCACCTTCGCCACCATGAAGTCGTCGTCCACGACCAGCACATTCGTCACCCGCCCACGCTAGGGCGCGACCACAACGACCACAACGTCCGTTGGTTCCGGAACGGCGACAGCTCCTTAACGCCCCGGCAACATGTCCCCACCCCCCTACGTCCGCAGGACACCCCCACTGGACACCTCCAGGGACACCCCCGCGCGACCCCCTCATCCTCCGTACACCTCTCGAAAGGCGGCGCCCGTGCGTATGCGCACCCCCCTCGCCCTGGCCGGGGCGGCACTCCTGGTGCTCGTGGGGCCACCGCTGCTCACCACGGGCAGCGGCTCCGACAGCGGCACCCAGATCCCCGGACTGCGCTTCATGGTCCCCAACACCCCCGGCGGCGGGTACGACATCACCGCCCGCACCGCCGCCAAGAACGCCGAGGAGGCCGGACTCACCTCCGGCATCGAGGTGTTCAACCTCCCCGGCGCCGGCGGCACCGTGGGCCTCTCCCGCCTCGCCTCCGACCACGGCAACGGCAAGGCCGCCATGTCGATGGGGCTCGGCGTGGTCGGCGCCGTACACACCAACAAGGCGCCCAAGACCCTCGCCGACACCACCCCCATCGCCCGGCTCACCGAGGAGCAGGACATCGTGGTGGTGGCCAAGGACTCCCCGTACAAGACGCTCGAAGACCTGGTGAAGGCCTGGAAGGCGAACCCGGCCAAGGTCCCGGTCGGCGGCGGCTCCTCGCCCGGCGGGCCCGACCACCTCGCGCCGATGCTGATGGCGCGCGCGGCCGGGATCAAGCCGAAGGACGTCAACTACGTCCCGTTCGACGGCGGCGGCGAGCTCCTCGCCTCCATCCTCGGCAACAAGGTCGCCTTCGGCGTCTCCGGCGTCGGCGAGTACCTCGACCAGATCAAGGCCGGTGAACTGCGGCTGCTGGCGGTCACCGGGCCCAAGCGGGTGCCCGGCCTCGATGCCCCCACCCTGCGGGAGTCGGGGCTCGACACCGACTTCACCAACTGGCGCGGCATCGTCGCCCCGCCCGGCCTCACCGACGCCGAACGCAGCAAGCTGATCGCCCTCTTCGAGAAGCTGCACGCCTCGAAGGAGTGGAAGGACTCGATGAAGAAGAACGGCTGGGACGACGCCTTCCTCACGGGGGACCGCTTCGGCGAGTTCCTCGACAAGGAGGACAAGCGCGTGGACTCCGTCCTGAAGGAGCTCGGGCTGTGAACTCACTCGAAAAATCGCCGACTTCCACGGACACCTCGAAGGCCCCCGCCCCGCAGGGCCGGGCCGCCTGGCTGCGCGAGCACTCCGAGCTCGGTGTCAGTGTCCTGCTCGCGGTGATCGGCGTCCTGGTCCTCACCGACGCCCTCACCATGCACGTCGAGATCGCCCAGCGCGGCCCCGTCGGGCCCACCACCGTGCCGATCGTGGTCGGCGGCGCGCTGATCCTGGTCGCCGTACTCCTCGCGGTGGACGTTCTGCGCGGCGGACGCGGCGAGGCCGAGGGCGGTGAGGACATCGACCTCTCCGAGCCCGCCGACTGGCGCACCGTCCTGCTGCTCGCCGGGGTCTTCCTCGGCAACGCGGTCCTGATCGGCCCGCTCGGCTTCCCGATCTCCGGCGCCCTGCTCTTCTGGGGCTCCGCGTACGCACTGGGCAGCCGCCATCTCAGCCGCGACCCGCTGATCGCGGCCGGCCTCGCCCTCTTCACCTACTTCGTCTTCAACAACCTGCTGGGCGTCCCGCTCCCCGGCGGCCCCCTGATGGGAGTGCTGTAACCACCATGGACTCCCTGAACTCCTTGATGGACGGTTTCGGAACCGCCCTCACTCCGATCAACCTCCTGTGGGCCGCCCTCGGCGTCCTGCTGGGCACCGCCATCGGCGTGCTGCCCGGCATCGGCCCCGCGATGGCCGTCGCGCTGCTCCTGCCGGTGACGTACGGACTGGAGCCGACCGGCGCGTTCATCATGTTCGCGGGCATCTACTACGGCGCGATGTTCGGCGGCTCGACGACCTCGATCCTGCTCAACACCCCCGGTGAGAGCGCCGCCGTGGTCGCCGCCATGGAAGGCCATCCGATGGCCAAGGCGGGCCGGGGCGCGCAAGCCCTCGCCGCCGCCGCCATCGGCCACTTCGCGGGCGGCATGATCGGCACGATCCTGCTGGTCGCCCTCGCCCCGGCCGTCGCCGCGCTCGCCGTCGACATCGGCGCACCCGACTACTTCGCGATCATGGTTCTCGCCTTCATCGCGGTCACCTCCGTCCTCGGCTCCTCCCGCATCCGAGGCCTGGCCTCCCTCCTCATCGGCCTCACCATCGGCCTCGTCGGCCTGGACCAGATGACCGGGCAGTCCCGGCTCACCTTCGGCTCGCTCGAACTCGCCGACGGCGTGGACGTCGTCATCGTCGCGGTCGGCCTCTTCGCCATCGGCGAGGCCCTCTGGGTCGCCGCCCACCTCCGCCGCGGCGGCATCGAGGCGATCCCGGTCGGCCGCCCGTGGCTCGGCAAGAGCGATGTCAAGCGGACCTGGAAGTCCTGGCTGCGCGGCCCGCTGATCGGCTTCCCGTTCGGCGCGATCCCGGCCGGCGGCGCGGAGATCCCCACCTTCCTCTCGTACGTCACCGAGAAGCGCCTGTCCAAGCACAAGGACGAGTTCGGCAAGGGCGCCATCGAGGGCGTCGCGGGCCCGGAGTCCGCCGCCTCCGCTTCGGCCGCCGGAACCCTGGTCTCCATGCTCACCCTGGGCCTGCCCACCACCGCCGTCGCGGCCGTGATGCTGGCCGCCTTCCAGCAGTACGGAATCCAGCCGGGCCCGCTCCTCTTCGAGCGCGAACCCGAGCTGGTCTGGGGCCTGATCGCCTCGCTCTTCGTCGGCATGATCCTGCTCCTCGCGCTCAACCTCCCGCTCGCCCCGCTCTGGGCGAAGCTGCTGCGCATCCCGCGCCCGTACCTCTACGCGGGCATCCTCTTCTTCGCCTCCGTCGGCGCGTACGCGGTCGGCGGCGAGGCACTGGACCTGGTGGTGCTGCTGATCATCGGCCTGATCGGCTTCGGGATGCGGCGGTACGGGCTTCCCGTCCTGCCCGCCGTGATCGGGGTCATCCTCGGCCCGGCCGCCGAACAGCAGCTGCGCCGCGCCCTGCAGATCAGCGACGGCAGCGTGAGCGGCCTGGTCAACACGCCCTTCTCGATCGCCGTGTACGCCATCGTCGTGCTCCTGCTGACGTGGCCGCTGCTGAAGAAGCTGCCCTTCCTGCGCCGTGGAGCGGCGTCGTAACGTACCGGGCATGAACGACACGAACATCCGTCCCGCCACCTCGGACGACGTCCCCGCAGTGAAAGCCGTGACCGACGCGGCGTACCGGCACTACATCGAACGGATAGGCCGTGTGCCCGTCCCGATGCTGGCCGATCACGGGGAGAACGTCGCGGCGGGGCGGGTGTTCGTCGTCGGTGACCCCGTGCACGGCGTGCTGGTACTGGTCCCGGAGCCCGACCACCTCTTCCTCGACTCGATCGCGGTCGCCCCCGGCATGGCGGGCAAGGGGGTCGGCCGGGACCTGCTCGCCCACGCCGACGCCTACGCACAGGAGTTGGGCCTCCCCGAGATCCGCCTCTACACCAACGCGATGATGTGGGAGAACCAGAAGATCTACCCGCGCTACGGCTACGAGATGGTCGAGCGCCGCATCGACGAGGGCGGTTACGACCGCTTCCACTACCGCAAGAGTATTGAACTGACCGGTACATAATCTGTGCTACGGTCGTCCACATGGCGCGACCGAGGATGTTCGACGAGGACCGGGCCCTGGAAGCGGCGATGCACGCCTTCTGGGCCAAGGGCTACGAAGCCACCTCCACCCAGGACCTGTGCGAGGCCACCGGGCTCGGTCGCAGCAGCATCTACAACACCTTCAGCAGCAAGCGCGACCTCTTCGTGCGGGCGCTGGGCCGGTACATCGACACCATGACCGGGCGGCAGCTCGCCCTCATGGAGGACGAGTCGCTCAGCGGCGCGGACCGGATCCGCGCGCACTTCGCCGTCGTCATCGAGGGCGAGTACGAGGCCAGGTCGGCGGGCCGCAGCATCGGCTGCCTCACCGTCAACACCACGGTGGAGCTGGCGCGTTACGACGAGCCCGAGGTGGCGGCCCTGCTGGAACGCGACCTGGCCAGGCGACTGGCCGGACTGCGGCAGGCGCTGGAGGCGGGGCGGCGGGACGGCTCCGTCACCTCCGGGCGGGGCGCGGACTCGCTCGCCCGGTACGTCAACGCCGTCGTCGGCGGAATGAGGGTCTCCGCCCAGGGGGGCGCGGACCGGGCGACGCTGGAGGCGGTCGCGGAGACGGCGATGGACGCGCTGACGTGTTGACGTCGGGTGCGTGCTGAAGGGGTGCCGCTGAGGCGGCATTTCTTTTTGCCCTTGTTTTGTACTGCTCCATCTAAAACACATTCGATTCGCTGAAAGAGGCAACCTGCCATGCCACTTGCCGTTTACGTCCTGGCCGTCGGCATCTTCGCCATGGTCACCAGTGAGTTCGTGGTCGCCGGGCTGATGCCGCAGATGGCCGAGGGGCTGGGCGCCACCATTCCGGAGATCGGCTATCTGATCACCGCGTTCGCCGTCGCCATGGCACTCGGCGGCCCGGTGCTGAGCGTGCTGCTCATGAGGACCCGTCAGAAGCAGGCGCTCATGCTGCTCTTCGCGGTCTTCCTCGTCGGCAACGTGCTCGCCGCGACCGCCACCGACTACACCGTCATGGTCGTCGCGCGCCTGATCACCGGCGCCGCCTCCGCCGCCTTCTTCGGTATGTCGATCTCCCTGAGCGCCCAGCTCACCAAGCCCGAACTGCGCGGCAGGGCCATCGCGATGACCCTCAACGGGCTGATGCTCGGAACCCTGCTGGGCCTGCCGATGGCCACCCTGATCGGCGAACGGGCCGGCTGGCGCGCCGCGTTCTGGGCCATCACGGGGCTGACCGTGCTCGCCGCGGCCGCCACCGCCGTGGGCGTACCGAAGCTCGGCCGGGCCGAAGCCGGCGGCGGCATGCGCGAGGAGCTGGACGTGTTCCGCAGGCCCCGGCTGTGGCTGGTGCTCGCCACCAGCACGCTGGTCATCGGCGCTACCTTCTCGGCCTTCAGCTATCTGAACCCGATCCTCACCGAGGTCACGGGCTTCGGCTCGGGGACCGTACCGCTGCTGCTGGTCGCGTACGGTGCCGCGACCGTGGTCGGCAACAACATCGTCGGCCGCCTCGCCGACCGGTACACCCTGCCCGTCCTGCTGACCGGGCTCGTCCTCA
Organism: Streptomyces sp. NPDC032721; assembly: GCF_055579625.1. NCBI lineage: Bacteria > Bacillati > Actinomycetota > Actinomycetes > Kitasatosporales > Streptomycetaceae > Streptomyces > Streptomyces sp. NPDC032721. The sequence continues at coordinate 97,347 of NZ_JBVIMX010000023.1, forward strand.
ACGCCTTCTTCCTCGCCGGATTCGCCCTCTTCGCCGAACTCCCTGTGCCCGCTGTGGTGTTCATGCTCGGGGTCGGCCTGGTGGGCGTCACCATGAACCCCGCGATGATCACCCGCGTACAGCGCACCGCCAACGCCCGCCCCTTCGTGAACACCGTCCACTCCTCCTTCATCACCTTCGGCGTCGTCATCGGTTCCTCGGTCGGTGGTCTGGCGATCGGCGAGTGGGGGCTGCGGGCGCCGCTGTGGCTGGGGGTCGGGCTGGCGGTGCTGGGGCTGGGCACGCTGGTGCCGGACCTCCGGCGGCGGGCCGGGGCGGAAACGCCCGTGAAGGAGGCTGCGGAGGCGGCTGTGGCGGCGACTGTTCCGGCTCCTCCCGTGACAGTCCCGTAAATTTGCCGAGCCCGCGCCGGCCGTGGAACACCGCCTGCGCGCCGGTGAATCCGTGCCGCTCGGCACGCTGCTGACGGGCCCGTTGTCAGTGGCGGGTGCCACCATCGGCACATGAACGACGAAGACCGCCCAGGCGGACGACCGGCGCGGCACACCGAGGTGGTCGACGTCCACCTGATCCTGCGCAGGGGCGAGGAGGTACTGCTCGCCCGGCGCGCGAACACGGGCTACGCGGACGGCCTGTTGCACGCCCCCTCGGGCCACGTCGAGGACGGCGAGGACGTACGGCAGGCGGTGATCAGGGAGGCGGCCGAGGAGATCGGCATCACCCTCACCCCCGACGACCTCTCCGTCGCCCTGGTCATGCAGCACCGGGGCCCCGGCGGCCGGCCGCGCACGGGCTGGTTCTTCGAGGCGCGGTACGACCCCGGGGACCCGCCCGGGAACCGGGAACCCGACAAGTGCTCCGGCCTCGGCTGGTACCGCCTGTCCTCCCTGCCGGACGACACGGTGGCGTACTGCGCGGCGGGACTCGATGCGTACCGGGCGGGGGAGCGGTTCGTCCTGCACTGGCACGAGGGCGACGACCCGATCGCGCGCGGTACGGGAACCCCCGGGCGGAAGGTGGCACTGCCCGAGTCGGGTGCGGCGGCCGGTTCGGTGCACCACATCGAACTGTGGGTGCCCGACCTGGCGGTGGCGGAGGAGAGCTGGGGATGGCTGCTGGGTGAACTCGGCTACACCCCGTACCAGTCCTACCCGTACGGCCGGAGCTGGCGGCTGGGGCGTACGTACGTGGTGCTGGAGCAGTCGCCCGGCCTGATCGGCGCCGCGCACGAACGCCGGGCCCCCGGCCTCAACCACCTCGCCCTCCGGGTGGGCGGCCGGGCCGCGCTGGACGACCTGGTCGCCCGGTCGCCGGAGCACGGGTGGCGTCTGCTGTTCGCCGACCGGCACCCCTACGCGGGCGGCAAGGATCACTGTGCGGCATACCTGGAGGACCGGAACGGTTACGAGGTGGAGATCGTGGCGGAGGAACGCCGAGAGGCGAACGGGGGTGCGGTTTGATGGGCGCCATGAGATCCGACAGACGCACCCTGCCCGCGGCACTGCTGCTCCCGCTGCTGCTGAGCGGCTGCGGCACCGAACTGGTGGGCAGCGCGGGCGAAGGCGGCCGCAGCGGCGGTGGCTCCGGTAGCTCCGGGGGATCCGGGGGCTCCGCCGCCCCCGTTGACAGCGCCGAGCTGAGGAAGCGGGCGGGGGAGTCCGCGCTGGAACACGTCTATGTGACCGAGATACCCGGCTTCACGCTGGCCGAGCAGTCGGTGGGCGTGATCGGCGACGACGGCTTCTCCGGTACGTACGTCTCGCAGAGCGGCAGCCGGGTCCAACTGTCGGTTGACCGGGGCAAGTTGCCGAAGGAGGGCTGCGAGGGCTGCGTCAAGGACGGCGCGAACTGGTACCGCTCCGCAGGCGGCGAAGCGACGTACAGCAGGGCGGAGGGCGGGCACGTGGTGCGGCTCACCGGTACCGGGGTCGACCGGGCCACGCTGCGGGCGGCGGCCGAGAAGGCGCACCACGCGAGCCCGGCGGAGATGGACGAGGTCCTGCCGGAGGAGGCGGCCACGGGCGGTGGCGCGGGCGGAGGTGCCCCGGTCGAGCGGGGCGACCTGCCGCCGGTCGGCGACGGGGCACCCCGCAACGACGTGGGGGTCAGCGGCTGACGGCCGGCCGCAGGCCTCGGCGCCTCAGTCGATCAGCTCCTCGAACCGGCCTTCGCGCGCGGCCAGTTCGAGGGCGTCCAGGGTGCGGGACGCCTCGGCCGCCGCTTCGGGGTCACGGTCCGCGAGGCCACTCTCCGCGAACTCGTCCTCGTCGAGCCGCAGCACGGTGCCGCCGTCCGCCGAACGCCACAGGTCGAGGTCCAGGTCCTCGACCTCCACGGTGCCGTCGGCGTGGACGACGGCGGGCCGGGCCACGTCGCAGTACCAGCCCTTGAGCGTGCCGTCCCCGGAGCGGACCTCCTTCACCGCGTACCACCGGTCCCGCCAGTAGTGCTCGGTGAAGACGTCGCCCGGCGCGAACTGCACGAAGCCGAAGTCCTTGACGGTCTCCCGGGCCCAGGCGGCGCGCACGGTGAGGTGCGTGCCGTCGTCGGAGAGGAGGGTGGCGGGGTAGCGGATCTTGGTCTGCCCGGCCTTGGTGAGAGCGATCTCGACGGTGCCGAGGCCACGGGCGGCGAGTTCACGGGCGGTGAGGTCAGACGAGTGCACGGGTGTACTCCACAGCGGTGGCGCAGCGCTCGTAGCCGAACCAGGTGTTGACCGCGAGCATGGGCTTGTTGGTGTCGTCGTTGCTGGTGAACGCGGACCGGAGACCGGCCGCACGGGAGCGGCGCAGCGAATCGACCTTCGCGGCCTTCGCCAGACCGAGCCCCCGGAACTCCTTGCGCACACCGGTCATTCCGGACACGTAGCGGGTATGTCCGTCGGTGTGGGCGAGGGTGAAGGCGGCGACGCGGCCGTCCTCGGTGAGCACGAGGGAGGTCAGGTCGCGGTCCAGGAGGGAGTCGTTCCAGGTGCCGTTCAGCCAGTCGTCGTAGTCGTCCAGGACGGTCTGCGTCGACCCGGGCTCGTCCAGGGTGACTTCGGCGTCCGCCTCGAAGAGCGGGCGGGGGTCGTCGCCGAGGGCGGTGGCGCTGTGGAGGGCCAGCCCGGCGGGCAGGGCGGGGGCGTCGGGGAGCGGGCCCGCCGTCAGGTCCAGCAGCTGGTAGTGCATGGAGTGGGCACTGGTGTAGCCGCGCTTCTCCGCGAAGGCCCGGTCGGCGGTGTCGCTCGCCCAGGCGTGCAGGGTGGTGGCGCCCTGCGCGACGAGGTACTCCTCCGCCGAACGCAGCAGGGCGGCTCCGATGCCGCGCCCCCGGAAGTCGGGATGCACCTGCGGGGAACTGAACGCGTGGCCCGGCTCGGCACTCTCGTACACCATCCCGGAGTGCACGACGCCGACCACCTGCCCGGTCGCCTCGTCCTCGGCGAGCAGGACGCGGTTCCTGGCGGCGGGGTTGTCGGTGGCCATGCCGACGGAGATGGCCTCGGCGGTGGTGACGATGTACGGGGTGGTGAGGCTGCGGATCCGGACGATGGACTCGGCGTCGGCCGAGTCCGGACGGAACTCGCGAAAGATCACGGTCATGGAAGGGGACGTTACGGTCCGGCGGGGCCGTTCGCCTCTTCTTTTCCGCGCGTGCGCGAGACTTGGGGCGTGACCTCGCAGAAGCAGACTTTGAAGATCGTCGTGGACTTCGACGCCACCGTTGCCCCGTACGAACAGCTCCGCGCCCAGGTGGCCGACCAGGCCCGCTCGGGCAAGCTGCCGGCCGGATACAAGCTGCCGACGGTACGGGGCCTGGCGGCGGACCTGGGCCTGGCGGCCAACACGGTGGCCAAGGCGTACCGGGCACTGGAGGGCGACGGAGTGATCGAGACGCGCGGACGGAACGGGACGTTCGTCGCGGCGGCGGGGGGAGTGGCGGAGAGGGAGGCGGCGGCTGCGGCGCGGGTGTTCGCGGAGAGGGTGCGGAGGCTGGGGCTGACCAGGGAGGCGGCGGTGGAGGCGGCGGGCGAGGCGGTACGCGCGGCGTACCCCGGCTGAGGGCTCCGCCGCCCGGGGCCGTCGCCCGCCGTCTGCGGGGGGGGGACTACAAGTACAGGCCCGCGTCCGCGCCCGGGTCCCGGGAGGCCGGGACTCCCGGGCCCGTAACGCCCCTTCGCAGCGCGAAGAGTTCCGCCAGGGTGGCTCCCTCTCGGCCCACGCCCTCCTCCGTTCCCAGCCACCGCACCGCCTCCCCCCGCGTCAGCCCGCCCACCTCGATGCGGGCCAGGCAGCGGCCCGGGCGGACCACCGCGGGGTGGAGGCGTTCCAGGTCTTCGTTGGTGGTGACTCCCACCAGGACGTTGCGGCCCTGGCCCAGCAGGCCGTCGGTGAGGTTCAGCAGGCGGGAGAGGGCCTGGCCCGCCGTGTGCTTCGCCTCGCCGCGGATGAGTTCGTCGCAGTCCTCCAGGAGGAGCAGTCGCCAGCGGGACTTGCCGGACACCCCCTCGTCCTCGCCGATGGCGATGTCCATCAGATAGCCGACGTCGTTGAAGAGGCGTTCGGGGTCGAGGACGCAGTCCACCTGGCACCAGTCCCGCCACGATCTGGCCAGGGTCCGCAGGGCGCTCGTCTTGCCCGTGCCCGGCGGGCCGTGCAGCAGGAGCAGGCGGCCGGAGATGTCGTCCGGGGTGACCTTCATCAGCCGGTCCATGGCATCGGCCACCGGCGCCGTGTAGTTGGCGCGCACCTCCTCCCACGTACCGGCCGAGATCTGCCGGGTCGTACGGTGCGGGCCGCGCCTGGGGGACACGTACCAGAAGCCCATCGTCACCGCCTCGGGCTGCGGCTCCGGTTCGTCCTGGGCGCCGTCCGTCGCCTCGCCGAGCACCTTCTGGGCGAGCTCCGGCGACGTCGCCGTGACCGTGACGTCCGCGCCCCGGTTCCAGCGCGAGACCAGCAGGGTCCAGCCGTCGCCCTCCGCGAGCGTCGCGCTGCGGTCGTCGTCCTTGGCGGCGCGCAGCACCCGCGCCCCGTCCGGCAGCAGCTCGGCCCCCTTTCTGACCCGGTCCACCGAGGAACTGTGCGCGTACGGCTGCTCCCCGGTCGCGAACCGGCCCAGGAACAGCGCGTCGACCACGTCGGACGGCGAATCGGAGTCGTCGACGTTCAGACGCAGTGGCAGCGCCGCTTCCAGCCGTACCGGCTCGGCGGCACCGGCGGGGAGCGCGGACTCGCGGTTCGCAGACATGCGGCACATGATCCGGCACCAAGTCGCCCCGTGCACGGGCTTTTCCCCCGGAATGCGGCCCGATGTCAGCCAGATCGCGACAGCACCTCCGGAAACCCGGCCACCGCCGCTACCCTGAAAATGATGGGACGTCATGGGTGGGACACGGGGGCACGGCGTTGGCGGTTCGGCGCGCTCATCGGTGTCGGCATGGTCGCGCTCGCGCTCGTGCTGACCATGTGCAGCGCCTGGCCGCCGGGCGACGACGGCAAGGGCGACACCGCCGGTACGTCGAGCGACGGCGCCCGCGTCCACGGCACCCCGCCCCCGGCCCCCGGGCAGCCGAAGCCCGCACTCGGCTGGGGCTTCACCCACACCCAGTACAGCGCCGACACCGGCAACGCGACCGCCAGGGGCAAGGCCGAGAAGCTCCTCGCCGACGCCAAACTGCCGCAGATCCAGCACCTCATGGGCTGGGGGTCCAACAACCCCGAACCCTCCCCGGGTCGCTACCAGTTCGGCGAGATGGACAGCCGCATCGACCTGATCCGCAGGTCCGGCGGCACCCCCGTGGTCACCCTGTGCTGCGCCCCCGACTGGATGAAGGGCGGCAAGCCCGGTGCCGCCAACACCGACTGGAGCAAGCAGTCCCTGGAGACCGCCCCGAGCCCCGAGCACTACGCGGACTTCGCCAAGCTGGCCGGGGTCGTCGCCAGGCGCTACCCCGACGTCAAGCACTTCATCGTCTGGAACGAGTTCAAGGGCTTCTTCGACGACGGCGCCAGGCGCTGGAACTACGAGGGCTACACCCAGCTCTACAACCTCGTCCACGCCGAGCTGAAGAAGGTCGCCAAGGACATCCTCGTCGGCGGCCCCTACCTCGTCATGGACAGCTACGAGCCCCGCGCCACGGAGTACGCCTCCTCCGTCAAGGGCCCCTGGGGCAGCATCGACCAGCGCTCCCTGGACGCCTTCACGTACTGGAACAAGAACAAGGCGGGTGCGGACTTCGTCGTCGTCGACGGCTCCAGCTACACCCGCGACGACGAACTGCTGCCCGACCCGTTCCGGGCCACCGACAAGTTCACCGCCGTCAGCGCATGGGTCCGGCAGCAGACCGTCGGCAAACTGCCGCTCTGGTGGGCCGAGTACTACGTCGAGCCGGGCGACGACCAGGACGAGCGCGACGAGTGGAGCGAACCCCGCCGCGCCGCCGTCCAGGCCACCGGCATGATCGCTCTCGCCCGCGGCGGCACCGGCACCGCCTTCTACTGGAACCCGCAGAACAAGGGCGCCAAATGCGCGGGATGTCTGTGGACCTCCACCGAACTCGCCGACGGGGGAGCGGAGTTGACCATGATGAAGCTGCTCTCGCGGTTCGCCCGGGAGTTCCCGCCGAACACCCGCTACGACAGCACGGTGGCCGTCGCCCCCGACGACGTACCCAATGTGCGCGTCCTCGCGAGCGAGCGGACCGTCCTCGTCGTGAACACCCTCGACCGTGCCATCAGCGCCAAGGTCGACGGCCAGGAGTTCGGGATGGGGCCCTACGAGGTGCGCTGGCTCGACCGCCGCTGAGCCGCGGTGGTCCTACGTCCTACCCGCCCCCGATCCCCGCCAGCGACACCATCCGGATCACCAGCGCCGCCAGCAGCACCGCGAGCAGCGGCAGCGAGAACCAGTACGTCGACTGCATCCACCGCAGCTTCCGCACGCTCTCCGGCCGCGCCACCCGCACCACCTCCCGCGCCGACAGCAGCAGGATCAGCGCGGCGGCCGCCATGGCACCCACCACCGACCACGGCGTCCACGTCACCTGCGGACCGATCGGCCCCGGCTCCGCCTTCGGCACCGGGCCGTCCGGCTGCTCGCGCAGCGAGTAGAGGGAGACATCGGCGTTCGTGAGCACCTTCTTCAGCTCCGGCCTGGCGTCCAGGTTCTGCACCAGGCGCTTCTCCCAGGTGGGCGAGTAGCCCGAGTCCATCTGGAGGTAGACCACCTGACTGCGGTTGATCATCAGGTACGAGTTGGGGCCCGCGTCCTTGAGCGCCTTGACCAGACCGGCCACCAGCACCGGGTCGCGCGGCGCCTCGGTCGGCTCGTACTGGACCTTCTCCATGTCCTTGGCGCCCCACGGCAGCGCGGGCGTCACGTTGTCGATGACGTCGTTGCTCATCCACAGCAGCCGGGTCGTCGGCTCGTCGTGCGCGTACACGTACTCCATCGCCGCGACCTCGCCCGCCCTGATCCGCTCGAACGCCTCGTTGCCCCAACGGGCCACCAGGAACCCGCCGATCAGGACGAGACCCGCCATCAGCGCGGCCAGCGGGGCCAGGCTGGTGCGGTCCGCGTCGCGCTCGGCGGCGGTGGCTCCGGTACGCGGGAAGAAGCCGAGCCCGGCGAGCAGGGCGGCCCCCGGCAGGGCGAACATGAAGACGCGCAGGGCCATTTCGCCGCCGTACGACTGCATCCCGAGCCCGAGGAACGGAATGAAGGCCAGGACAAGCAGCGAGCGCTCGCCGTACCCCGCGAAGCGGCGGCGCGAGAAGCCCCAGCAGGCCAGCGCCATCACACCGCCCGCCATCGCCACCCGGACGTACAGCACCAGCTTGTGCGTGGAGCTGCCGCCCTCGATGCGGCCCGCGACCGAGGACGACACGTTGTCGCCCAGCCCGCCGATGCCGCCGAAGAGCTCGTCGAAGTGCCCCGACCAGTACGGCTCGGCGAAGAAGCCGATCCAGACCGCGACCAGCACGGCGAACAGGATCGGCAGCCCGCGCAGCGTGGACCTGCGGCACATCACCAGGACCGCCACCACGCCCAGCATCACGAACGGCGTCAGCTGGTGCGCCGGGACCGTCCCGGCGAACAGGGCGATCAGCACGACCAGCAGCACCGCCCGCTCCCGCCGCCCGGCCGGCCGCACCTCCGCCTCGCCGGGCCGCCGCCTGGTCCAGATGACCCGGGGATCGCGGAACCACACCAGCAGGATCGCCACGAAGGCCAGATAGAGGAGGTACGTGTAGCCCTGCGGCGAGAAGTAGTCCTGGCCGACCCAGCCGCTCAGCACGAAGATCCAGGCACCCGTCCACTTCGCCCGCCAGCTCGCCCGCATCGACCTCATCAGCAGGAACAGTGGTGCGAGGTAGAGCAGTTGCATGGTCAGCGGCCACCAGCGGATGACCTCCGACATGTCGGAGATCCCGCAGGCCTGGGCCACGAAGGTCGCCGCAGCGAAGAACCCGGGCCAGCTCCACCTGGCGTCCAGGTCCGGCACCGCGGTCCCCGTGCGGTCGATGTAGTCCATGAAGCCGAGGTGCTGCCAGGCCGTCGCGAACCGCGGCGCCGCCTCCAGGACCGCGGGCAGCGCGTGCAGCGAGACCACCGTGGCGAGCAGCGCACCGGCCAGCAGCACGGTCCTCGGCCGCTCCAGCCACAGCAGCGACGCGAACGACACCGCGAGCAGCGCCGCCCCCACCAGCGTGGCCAGGGGGAGTACGGAGATCAGCCCGAGCCCGCCGATCCGGTCCAGGTCCTTCTCGCCGATGCCACGCACAGGCAGCCAGTACAGCAGCAGCGCCGCCAACAGGATGACGCCGACGGCGAGTTCGGGAACGTGGCCGCGCAGGAAGGTGCGTAGCCGGTGCGGCGGAGGGGCGGTGACCGGTGCGGGCTTCTCGCTCTCCTCGGCGGACGGCTGCGCGGCCGGAGTCGACGCGGTGGACGACGGGGCCGGAGTTCCGGAAGTGGCGAGCGGGGCGTGGGACTTGGCGAATCGGTCCACCGGCGGGACCGTCGGCGGTTTGCGCAGCGCCCACGTCGGCCGGTGTTCTTCCGCGTCCTCCTGCTTCATGCCCTGTACGACACCGGAGGCGGGCCGGGGGATGTACAGCCCGGCCGCCGGAGTTTCCGGGCCCGTCCGCACGTCCGGTCTGCGCTCCTGGTGGTCGAAGTCGGCCGCCGTGCCCAGCGGGAGCGTGGACGCGTCGCCCAGCGCGGCCCGCAGCGCCCAGCGCGGGCCCTCCTTGGCGGGCCGCTCGACAGGCTCGGGCTCGGGTTCGGGCTCGACAGGGTCGGGCTCGGGCTCGACGGGGTCGGCATCGACGGCCTCGGCGGCAGTGGCTTCCTGCCCGCCCTGAGGGCCCTTGCCCTCCTCCTCGGGCTCGGCCGCCGGGCCCCCCTCGACCGCAGCCCCCTCCGGCGGAGCCGCGCGTACCACCCCGTACAGCTTGAAAGCCGCGATGGCGGCGATCACCGCGAGGCTGGAGATCTCCGCGACGCCCGCCCCGGTCAGCCCCATCCGGGGCAGCAGGAGCAGCGTCAGCCCCAGCACCAGGACGCACAACGCGCCCTGGAGATAGGCGAGTCCACTGGTGCGGCTCTGCGCGCGCAGCACCGCGAAGTACACCTCTATGACCACCCGCAGCAGCGCCCCGACCGCGAACCAGCGCAGCAGCGGAGTCGCCGCCTCCGCGTAGCCGTCGCCGAAGACGCGCAGGATGTACGGCGCCCCGAGGAACAGCACCGCCCCCACCGGCAGCATCAGCTTGGCCATCTTCTTCAGCGCGGCCCGGGTGTTGCGGGCCAGTGATGCCGGGTCGTGCGCGCCCTCGACGGTGAGCGAGGCACCCATGTTGATGGCGAGCAGATTGACCGTGCCGCCGATGGTGGTGGTGATGTAGAAGTACGCGTTGTCGGCCGAGCTGACCTGCGAGGCGACGATCACCGGCACCGCGTAGACCACGGCCAGCGAGAACAGCGAACCGGTGTAGTCCCCGGCCAGGAACCGGCCCATCTGCCGCATCGTCGGCGGCTCCGCGAGCCCCTCGGTGGCCAGCACGTGCCGGGGCACCAGCCTGCGGAACACCAGGATCCCCAGCGGAATCACCGATACCGCGATGGCCGCGACCCACGACACGAAGACCCCGGCCGTCGGGATCGACGAGGCGATCAGCACCAGCAGCAGCAGCTTCACCGCCGAGAAGACGGTGTTGCCGACCGGCACCCACAGCGCGCTGCGCAGCCCCGTCAGCACCCCGTCCTGGAGGGTCAGCAGCGACCACATGACGACGGCGAGGACGAAGCCGAGCCCGTTCAGCGGCCCGTGCAGGAATCTGTACGAAGGCCCCCAGAGGTCCAGCGTGGACAGGAAGATCAGCGCGGCCACGGCCACGACCAGCGAACTTCCCGCGTACGTACGGAACACCAGCCGCCCGGTCCGGCGGCCGGAGACCGGGATGAACCGCGCCATCGCCCCGGTGAGCGTCAGCGCGGTCAGCCCCGCCAGGAGCTTCATCGCGGCGATGGCCGCCGACCCCTGACCGACCGCGGACGGCGTGTAGTAGCGCGCCGCGACCAGCCAGAAACTCAGGCCCAGGAGTGCGCTGACACCCGTGTTGAGCATCAGCGCGTAGGCGTTGCGGAAGAGCGGGCTCCCGCCGCCCTTCGGAGTACCGGAGCCGGGCAGCCGCGACTTCCGCGCGGGCAGGTCCTCCCCGGGCACCGCCCTGTTCTCGCCGGTGTCGTTCCCGGCGCTCCCGGCCTGTGCGGTGGTCGTGTCAGACACGGCTGGCGGCTGCCTCTCCTGCGCGCCGCACGAGGCGGACGGCGGAGCGGGACCTGCGCACCACCGCGTACCCCCGGGTGAGGGCGCGCTCCCTGGCGAAGTCGCGGTAGGTGGCGGTGTTCTCCACCATGCGGGCGAACCGCTCGATGCCCGTGGTGCGCTGGACGGTCAGCCGGCGCAGGGCGTACGGGCCCTGGCGGGGGAGGGCGAGCGCGTTGTTCACCGCGAGTGCCTGCGCGAAACCCGCGTCCCGCACCGCCTGCCTGACCCGGCGGCTGGAATAGCCGTACGGGTAGGCGAACGACACGGGGGAGCCGCCGAGCTCCTCGCTGACGATCTCGTGGCAGCGCAGCACCTCGAACCGCAGCCGCGCGTCGTCCAGCTGGTCGAGCTGGGGGTGGGTGTGGCTGTGCCCGCCGATCTCCGCACCGGCGGCGGCCAGTTGGCGCACCTGGTGCCAGTCGAGCATGGTGTCCAGCGCGCCGGGCCCCTCGTGACGGCCGCGCAGCCAGCCCGTCGAGACGAACAGGGTGGAGCGGAAGCCGTACTTGGCGAGGGCGGGCAGCGCGTGGCGGTGCACGCCCTCGTACCCGTCGTCGAAGGTGATCAGCACGGGTTTGGGTGGCAGCACGGCGCGGCCGCCGCGCCACACCGCGCCCAGCTCCCCGGTGGTGAGCGGGGTGAAGCCCTCCGCGTCCAGCAGCGCCATCTGCTCGGCGAAGGCCTCCGGCGATACGGAGAGCCCGTACGCGGCCTGCGCGGGCCGGTGGCCGACCGCGTGGTACATCAGGATCGGCACCGGTGCGCCACCGGTGGTGGCTCTCGGACTGCTGCTCATGCGTGCGCCCCCTCGCGTCCCTCGCAATCCCCGGCGTCCCGGGCCGTATCGGCCCCCGCCTCCGCCGCCTTGGCCGCCTCCGTCATCGCCGCCTCCGCCTTCTCCCGTACGGCGGGTGTGATCGGTGCGACCGTGAATCCGCCGCCTCCCCTGCGGGCCCGGAGGCTGCCCAGTACGTACCCGCCCGCCGCAGCCGCCACTCCGGACACGATGGCTCCCGCCCGGCCCGCCCCGCCAGGACGTCCCAGGAGCGCGTCGCGCAGCCCGCGCAGCACTCCGGCGGGCAGCACCCGGGTGGTGTAGCGGCGTTCGGACTCAAGTCCCTTGCCCGCCCCCACACTTCGCGCCACGAGCGCTTTCGACAACCCCTCGGCATAGGTCCTGGAACGGAAGTAGCCGAACTTCTCCCGGCCGCCCGGGACCTTGTGGTGGATCACCGCCCGGTCGTCGATCAGGAGCACCGCGTCCGGGAGGGCGTTGCTGAGCCGGATGCACAGCTCGGTCTCCTCGCAGCCCAGCGGGCGTTTGTCGCCGTCCCGGCCGATGCCGGTGGCGAAGCCGCCCGCCGCGTCGAAGGCGGTCCTGCGGAAGGAGGCGTTGCCGCCCAGCACGTTGCGGACCCGCACCCGGCCGGGGGCGATGCCCTTGTACGTACAGCCGACGACCCAGTCGAACTCCTCGGGGAACCAGGCCGGGCGGCGGCCGGACGCCCAGGCGGGCATGGTCCGGCCGCCGACCGCCATCACGCGCGGATCGGCGTACCCGGCGGCGAAGTGCAGCAGCCAGTCCCGCTCGGCCACCGCGTCGTCGTCGAGGAACGCGACGACCTCCCCGACGGCCGCCGCGATGCCGGTGTTGCGGCCGGCGGAGAGGCCGCGGGGGCCCGTGTTGACGAGCACCCGCACCTCCAGCCCCTCCGGTCCGTCCGGCCCTGGCGACTTGAACTCCCGTACCAGGCGCTCGTACAGCGCCGGATTGTGGTCCACGACCAGCAGCGTCTCCGCGGCGGGCCGGGACTGCGCGCGCACCGAGGCGACCGCCGCGAGGATGTCCTCCCAGCGGTCCTCGGTGTACACGCAGATCACCACCGAGACACGAGGCGTCTCCTGTGCTCTCAAGACACCTCTCCCCGGCCGACGATGCGCCGGGGCGGGAGCGCCGCCATCGCGTTGCGCTCGCGCCGGCCGTGCCGCTTGCCCTGCTCCTTGAGGATCACCCGCAGGACCCGCAGCCCGTCGCGTACGGCACTGAGGTTGCTCATGCCGTGGATGCGCTCGAACTCGTGGCTGGGTATCTCCTGGACCTTCAGGCCCGCCTTGACGACCCGGATGTTCATCAGAGTCTCCACCTCGAAGCCGGTGCAGTCGAGGTCGATCTTGTCGAGGCAGTGGCGCCAGAAGGCGTTGTAGCCGTAGCAGAGGTCGGTGTAGCGGGCGCCGAACTTGGCGTTGACGACCGAGCACAGCACCCAGTTGCCCAGCTTGCGGATCGGGGTCATGTCGTCGGTGCCGCCGCCGTTCGCGAACCGGGAACCCTTCGCGAAGTCGGCGCCCGACACGAGCGCGGAGACGTACGAGACGATCTCGTTGCCGTCGGCCGAGCCGTCCGCGTCGACCATCACGATGATGTCGCCGGTGCAGGCGGCGAAACCGGTGATCAGCGCGTCGCCCTTGCCCTTTCCGGTCTGCCGTACGACCTTGACGTCGGGCCAGAGTTCGCGGGCGACGCGAACGGTGTCGTCGGTGGAATTCCCGTCCACCAGAACGACTTCGTGAATCCATTCCGGAAGCGACTTGAACACATACGGAAGGTTCTCCGCCTCATTCATGGCGGGGATCACCACACTCACGGGAACGGTGATCGCGAGATGTGAAGAGATGGGCCGGTACTTCAGACTTTTCTTGATCGCGCTACTGCGGCTGTTGCCGTTCGTGGACGGCGTGCCGAGCGGATCCTGTCCCGGTACCGCGGGTCGGAGAAATGAGCTCATGAGTCTTTTCCCTCTCCACCGGTGGACCGCCCGCCCCCGGGCGGTCCGGATGAGTTTCCGGTTCGAAAGGGGGGTTTCACCCCGGCCATGACGGAATGACTCTCCGTACTGGTTGGGTGAGCTGGCTATTGCTCTGCGCGGAACGTGCCTCGACATGAATGCTGGCTGCCGAGCACGGCACCCCCCTACCGCGCTCCCGCCCCGGACCCCATCGCGACGCTTGAGCCCTCCCCTAGAGCCGCCTTGCTTGATGGACCGATGCGGGTGGATGTACGACGGTATTGATGATTGGGACCCTATGGCAAGACCTGGAACGAAGCCTCGCTTTTTTGTGACTTTGGCCTTACTTCGACGGTCGCACCCGAAACCGCCCGGATCGGATTTCGCCGATCCGTTTGAGCAACTTGTCGGCGGGTTCGAACAATTCCGGCCGTTCGACCACCGTATTCCGCAACACGCGCACCGGGGCGCGGTGTGCCCGGTGGCCGAATGCGACCGGGTGCCGGCGCATCACCCATCCCTCCGAGACCGTGATCTCCCTGGTCTTGAGGGAATCCTTGTACTCTTTCTGGCCGCGCCCCAGATCGATGTAGGCGATCCCTTCGGATGCCGCGGCTTCGGCGATCTTGAGTTGCATGAGCAACCCCGGTGAATATTTCGCGAACTCGGTGTCGTAGGCCGGAAACCAATTCGCGATGATCCTTTCCGAGCGCGGGCCGAAGTGCGCGGCGACCGGCCGTCCGTCCGCGTACAGCACCGACAGCAGCCCGGTGAAGGAGTCGGTACGGGTGTGGAAGAGCTGCTCGACCAGGCGGATGATCCAGTCCTGGGAGAAGCGGTCGCTGCGCCCGGTCCTGCGGTACTGCGCGGACTTCCAGCGCATCAGCGCCCGCAGCGCCGCCGGGTCGCGCTCGTCGTGCACGTAGCGCACCTCGCCGACCTGGCGCGCGAGCCGGCGCTCCTTGGCCAGCGTGGACTTGAGGAACTTCGGTGAGGTGGCCCGGAGGCGGGCGAGATACGTGTCGTAGCCGTCGAGGGTGTCGATCACGGGGGAGGCGAACCGCCCCGTCGCCCCGGCCTCGAACGCGCCCTGTCCCTGGGCGAGATGGTCGAACTCCCACACCGCGAGCCCGCACGCCCGCAGCAACTCCCGCGCGTCCCAGGTGAAGCCGGGTCTGTGCACGATGCCCTGGCTGTCCGAGACCCCGAGACCCAGTGCCCGGCCCACGCCGGTGCCGGATCTCTGGTACGCGAAGAACGCGGCGGCCTCGCCCCCCTCCCGTACGACCGCGATCCGCACCCCGCGCCGGCATCTGCCCAGCGCCAGCGCGAACTCCGGGGAGAGGAACGGATTCGCCAGTTCCGGCGAACCGTGCAGATGCGCCTTGGACTGCATCGCCGTCCAGGTCGCCCGGTCCGCGGCGGTGAGTTCGCCGGGACGATACACAGTGATGTCCACGTCAGGATGCCCGCCTTCGCGCCGCACGGCCGGCTCCGCGCCGGACCGCTGTGAGCAGGAGAAGCAGGGCGCTGACCGCGGCGACCACCGCGATCCCGCCCCTGGTCGACCAGAGGTGCATGGCCAGCATCGCTTGAGCCACCAGCAGATTGAGCGCGAGTGCTGCCGACAAGGACGCCACCGCACGCCCGAGCGGTTCCAGCCCGCGCAGCCACATCGCGACCGCCGCACCGGGTACCACCACCATGAAGACGAGGGTGAACGGCGCGCGCAGCGGCGTCTGTCGGTCGGTCAGAGCGAGGAACGCGCCCGCCGCGGCCACCACGATCGCCGCCCCCGCCAGGGAGGGCAGCAGGTCGCGGCCGCGCAGGCCGCTTCCGTCGCCGCCCGGACCGCTGTCCAGGGTGCCGTCACCGCCGTCGTCCACTGATGGCTTGTCACTGATGTTCCTGATGCTCTGCATTGGCGACTTTGCCCCCCGACGCGCCGGATGCCGGGCTTCAATGTCGCGCAGCCGTCCGACCCCCGTCAAGGATGCGAAGAGCTTGTGCAGAAGATCCGGGCCGAATGTTCTTGGCATGAACACTACCGACGGGTCACTGGGGCTGGTAGTAAATGTGTGGCGGCTGGATCAATCCGATTTGGCCTGCTAAGAGGAGGTTCCATGAAATTGACCCGTATTACGGCGTTCTCATGCTCGTTCCTGCTCGCCGGAGTCATCGCCCTCACCGGGGCGGGCGCGGCGCAGGCGGACCAACAGACCCAGGCCGTCGACTACGTGGCCCTCGGTGACTCGTACTCCTCGGGGGTCGGCGCCGGCAGCTACGACGGCAGCAGCTGCAAGCGCAGCAGCAAGGCGTACCCGGCCCTGTGGGCCGCCAAGTCGGCACCCGCGAGCTTCAAGTTCGCCGCGTGCAGCGGTGCTCGTACGGGTGATGTGACCAGCGGTCAGCTCAGCTCCCTGAGCGCGGCCACCGACCTGGTCAGCATCACGGTCGGCGGCAACGACGCGGGCTTCGCCGACGTCATGACCACCTGTGTGCTGCAGGGCGAGTCCGCCTGCATCTCCCGGGTCAACAAGGCACGCGCGTACGTCGACAGCACCCTGCCGGGACTCCTCGACACGGTGTACGACGGCATCAGAGCCAAGGCGCCCGCCGCCCGCGTGGTCGTCCTCGGCTACCCCCGCTTCTACAAGATCGGCGGCACCTGCTCCGTCGGACTCAGCGAGAAGTCCCGGAGCGCGATCAACTCGGCGGCCGACCACCTCAACACCGCCACCGCCAAGCGCGCCGCCGACCACGGCTACTCGTACGCGGACGTCGCGGGCACCTTCACCGGACACGAGATCTGCACCTCGTCCCCGTGGCTGCACAGCCTGAACTGGGGCAACATCGGCGAGTCCTACCACCCCACCGCCGCCGGGCAGTCGGGCGGCTACCTGCCGGTGTTCACCTCGGCCGCCTAGCACCTGGTCCGCCGCACAGGCATCCGTCCCCGCACGTCGTCACTACCTGCACGTCCTCAGTACCGCACGTCCTCAGTACCGCACGTCCTCAGTACCGCTCGTACGGTGTGACAGGCGGCGAGGAGCCCCCGCCCGTGGTGTCCGGGGTCTCCTTGTCGCAGGTCACCGAGAACGCCACCGAGTCGGACGTCACCCGGTGCGGACTCCGCACCTCCAGCTGGACCGAGTCCTTCCAGGTCTCCCCGGTCCGGTACGTCAGCTCCGCGTGGTGCACCTGCTGGGACGTCGTACCCGCCGGGAACTCCAGCGTCTTCCAGCCGCCGTCCGAGGACTCCCCGCTCCTGGTCCTCCAGCGGTACTCGACCTTCTCCGGCGCGCGCCCGACGGTGACCGTGGCGGCGAAGGCGGGTGCCTGGGCCTCGGGGACCGGGCACTTCCCCGAGTAACTGTCGCGCACCGCATGGACGCTGACCTCGACCGTCTGCTGGGGCGGCGGGGTGGTCCTGCCCCCGCTGTTCCCGTTGTTGCCGCTGCCACTGGAGTTGCCGCTGCCGGTGGAGCCGCCCGTGGTGCTGCTGCCGGAGGAGTTTTTCCCGGTGTCACTGGGCTTGGGGCTGCCTCCGGTGCTGCCGGTACCCGTGGCACCGGAGGAGCCGGTGCTTCCGTTGGCGCCGGTCTGTCCCTGCGTGGTGCCGCCGGTGAGGTTGCCCTTGGTGCCGTTGTCCCTCGTCAGCGCGTACACCAGGCCTGCGACGGCCAGCAGCAGTACCGCGACCCCGACCGCCAGCAGGGCCGTCGCGCGGTTCGGCTGCTGTTGCCGCGTGGTGGCCGTCGTCTGTCCGGTGGCCGGGCCGTACCCACCGGTGGCCGGGCCCGTGGAGGGCAGCGGCACCGGCACGGGTGCCGGCCGAGGCGTCGGCCGGGGGGTCGGCCGGGGCGTCGAGGCCGTGACGGTGGGGCTGGCGTGCATGCCCGCGCCCGCCGCACCCGGCACCGTCCCCCCTGCCGCCACCAGCCGCAGCTGCCGCTCCGCCTCGGCCGCCCCCATCCGCTCGGCGGGCTCCTTGCGCAGCAAACCCTCGATCACCGGCCGCAGTGCCCCCGCCCTGGTGGGCGGCGGCAGTTCCTCGTCGACCACCGCACGCAGCGTGGACAGCGGGGTGTCCTGCCGGAACGGCGACGCCCCCTCCACCGCCGCGTACAGCAGCACGCCCAGCGACCACAGGTCCGACTCGGGGCCCGGAGTGCGCCCCAGCGCCCGCTCGGGGGCCAGGAACTCCGGCGAGCCGATCAGCTCACCGGTCATCGTCAGCGCGGAGGTGCCCTCCACCATGGCGATGCCGAAGTCGGTCAGGACGATCCGTCCGTCGTTCCCGAGCAGTACGTTGCCCGGCTTGACGTCCCGGTGCAGCACCCCCGCCTCGTGCGCGGCCCGCAGCGCGGCGGTCACCTCGGCGCCGACCCCGGCGGCCCGCTGCGGGGAGAGGGCGCCCTCGGCGTCCAGCACGTCGGACAGGCTCAGTCCCCGTACCAGCTCCATGACGATCCACGGCCGGCCGTCCTCGGTCGCCACGTCGTACACCGTGACCACGTTGCGGTGCGAGATCCGGGCCGCCGCCCAGGCCTCGCGCTCCAGCCGTGCGTACAGCCGCGACTGGTCGGTGCCGCCGAGACCGGCCGGTGCCCGCACCTCCTTCACCGCGACCTCGCGGCCCAGCACCTCGTCGCGGGCCCGCCAGACGACGCCCATGCCGCCCTGCCCCAAGGGGGCCAAAAGGCGGTATCGGCCCGTCACCACCCGTCCCTCACCCGGCACTTCGCTCACAGGCGTCAGTCCCCCGATCCGCAGCGGAGCGGCATCATGGTCGAAACCATTCCAAGTTAGCTCAACTCCGCGCTCCTGCCGCCTCCTTGAACGATTACGGTCCGTCAACCCCGATACCCCTGTGGTGAATCCTCCGGGCGGGATACACCTGTGTGATGCGGGGGAGATAGGGTTACCCTGCCCGGTGACGGGTGCCCTCGTACGGGTGGGGAGTGACATGGAACAGATAACGGTGCGCAGCAGGCCTCGGGTGCCTGCCATCACATGCGGGAGCAGTGCGACCAGCTCGCGGCTCGACCGCCATCTCTCGGTGCTGGGCGGTCCCGCCGTCCCGCAGCGCGAGACGGCCGAGGCGACGATGCTGATGCGTGAACTGACCTCGCGTGAGGTGCCGCGCACGCGCAACACCAGCAGGGGGACGCGGATCTCGCGGGTCTCCCTCTTCGCGCCGCTGCGGCGGCTGCGACGGTCTTTGTTCGGGAGCCGCGGCTGACAGCTGCCGCCCCGAGCACTGCTCTACGACGAGAGCGCCGCTCCGGTACTCACTGACCCGCTGCCTGTCCATCCGTCATTCCCTGGGCAGGGGTCAGCAGTGCTGGGCGGCGCTTTCGTGCGCCTCGGACTCTCACAGCAGCGCGAACTGCCCGCCCGGGCCCTCCTCCGGCTGGTCGAGGACCGTGGCCGGGCGGCGGGCCGACGCCGGGGCGGGCAGCACGCCGGCCTCGTGGAGATCCTGGCGGCCGAAGGTGTCGTACGAGCCCGGCTCCGGCCGTCCGCCCGCCGCGTCCGCGTACAGCGCCAGGACCGTGATCAGCTCCAGCAGCTCGGAGTTCCACTCCTGGGGCCAGCCCTTCGGGCCGATCGCCGCCAGCCCGCCGCCCTCGGTGCGCGCCGTGCGTTCCTCGAACCAGCGCTCCAGCACCCGCACCCCGCCCACCTCGAACTCCCAGGCCGCCGCCGGGACCGGTGAGATGCGGCCGGTCGCGCCGAGCAGCAGGGCCGCTTCCCCGTGGTCGTAGGAGAGCGAGTCGGGCCGGGGCGGAACCGCCGCGCGGACGTAGGGGCGCTGCCCGCCCGGCAGCCGGGGGCGGTCGCCGCCCCGCGCGCCGCGCAGCAGGACGGTGAGCAGCCGGTGCCCCGCCGCGACGCCGGACGCCCACACCAGGGGATCGCGGGGGAGCGGCACCAAGGGCCCCTTCGGCGAGGGCAGTGCCCCGGCCAGGGCCCAGGCGAGCACGTCCTCGGGGGCGACCTCGCGGCCGTAGCGCGCGGCGAGCAAGGCGGACAGGCCCGGGGCCAAGTTCGGCTCGTGCCCGGCGGGGCGGCGGTAGAGCGGGCGGATGCGGCCCGGGCGTCCGGCGGGCGAGCGGCCGTCGGGCAGCAGCGCGGTGGCGAGCAGGGCGGGGCCGGCCGCCCCGGGGACGTACCCCTGCTCGACGGCGAAGAGCTGGTGCGCGGGGTCGGCGACCCGCCAGAGTTCCGGGCGGGCGGTGTCGATCAGCCGGTGGTCGGGGATCAGCCACTGTTCGTCGAAGGCGCCGTGCAGGACCCGGAGCGGGTCGGGGCAGCGGCCCGACTCGGTGGCGAAGCGGGTGGTGGCGGTGCGCTGGCCGGGCAGGGCGGCCACCGAGGTCTGCGGGGTGCGCTGCCGGGTCGGGGCGAACAGGGAGTCCCGCTCCGGCCCCTGTGCCCGTATCACCGCGTCCCAACGGGCCCGCAGGGACACCGGGTCCGGGCCCATGATCCAGCTCCGGCCCAGGCGCAGCGGCGCCACGGACCACGGCATCAGATCGTCCAGCAGGAGGGGCTGCGGCGTCTCGGCAACATCGCTCACGCCCCGCATCGTAGGCGCTCGGGACGACGGGGACCTCAGTCCGCCTCCACCGTCACCGTGAAGGAGAACCGGTCGCCCCGGTAGCGGATCCGGGCCACGTCCACCACCCGGCCCTGCACGTCGTACGTCACTCCCGTGTAGTGCAGGATCGGCGACAGCAGCGGGACGTTCAGCAGGTCCGCCGTCTCCGGGTCGGCGAGGCGGGCCTCGATGGTGTCGGTGATGCGGCTGATGCGGATGCCGACGACGTCGCGCAGCACCTTCGTCATCGGCCAGCGCTCCAGGTCGTCGGCCTTGATGAGGTCGGCGATCTCCGGACGGACCGCGTTCTGCGCCCAGTTGGTGGGCTCGCCGCTCTCCGCGTCGTGCCGCAGCCGCCGGTACGTCATGACCTCGGAGAGGTCCGTGAAGTACTCGGCCAGCTCGCCGGGGACCGGCACCGGGCCGTGGCCCAGCAGGGTCGTCGGTTCGCCCGACTGCTGGGCCACGATCGCGTCGATCGAGCCGAGGAGGCGGCGCGGGGCGCTCCGCCTGGCCCCCGGCTCGATGAAGGTGCCGCGCCGCCGGTGCCTGCTGATCAGCCCTTCCGACTCCAGCTCCTTGAGTGCCTGGCGCATCGTCAGGACGCTGACCCCGTAGTGCGCGGCGAGCTGCTCCTCGGTGGGCAGCCGCAGCGAGGCGTCCGGGGTGCGGCCGAGTATCGAGGCGCGCAGCGACTGGGAGACCTGATACCAGAGCGGCAGCTTCCGGTTCAGCACGAGGGAGTCGGGGGCGAAGGCGGTCACCTGGGGGTCTCCGTACGGGAAGGGCGCGGCGGCTTACGGGCGGAAGTGGCGCTGGAGACCCTGCCACACCGCGTCGTAGGACGCCTGGAGGTGTCCGGCGGTGGCCGCCTGCTCGGTCGCCGTCACCGGCCAGCGCGTCTCGAACATGAACGCCAGACCGTCGTCGATCTTCTGCGGCTTGAGCTCCGCCGCGCTCGCCCGGTCGAAGGTCTCCCGGTCGGGTCCGTGCGCCGACATCATGTTGTGCAGCGAGCCACCGCCCGGAACGAATCCCTCCGCCTTGGCGTCGTACGCTCCGTCGATCAGGCCCATGTACTCGCTCATCACGTTCCGGTGGAAGTACGGCGGCCGGAAGGTGTCCTCACCGACCAGCCAGCGCGGCGCGAAGACGACGAAGTCGACGCCCGCGAGGCCGGGGGTGTCGGAGGGCGAGGTGAGGACCGTGAAGATCGACGGGTCCGGGTGGTCGTAGGAGATCGTCCCGATGACGTTGAAGCGGTGCAGGTCGTAGACGTACGGGACATGGTTGCCGTGCCAGGCGACGACATCGAGCGGGGAGTGGTCGTAGGTCGCCGACCAGAGGTTGCCGCAGAACTTGTTGACCACCTCCACCGGGCCCTCGACGTCCTCGTACGCGGCGACGGGCGCGCGGAAGTCCCGTGCGTTGGCGAGGCCGTTGGCGCCGATCGGGCCGAGGTCGGGGAGCTGGAAGGGGGCGCCGTAGTTCTCGCAGACGTAACCCCGGGCGGTGGCGTCGAGGAGCTCGACGCGGAAGCGGATGCCGCGCGGGATCAGGGCGACCTCGCCGGGCTCGGCGCGCAGCAGGCCGAACTCGGTGCGGATCAGTAGTCCGCCGTGCTCGGGGACGATCAGCAGTTCGCCGTCGGCGTCGCTGAACACGCGGTGCCGCATGGGGAAGTTGGCGTGGTAGAGGTGGATGGCCATGCCGGTGCGCTGGGTGGCGTCGCCGTTGCCGCCGAGCGTCCACAGGCCGGCCAGGAAGTCGGTGCCGGGCGCCGGGGCGGGCAGCGGGTTCCAGCGCAGCCGGTTCGGGTCGGGCACGGTCTCGGTGAAGGGCGCGCTGCGCAGGTTGCCGTTGTCGGCACGCTGGAACGGCGGGTGCGCGGCCGACGGGCGGATCCGGTACAGCCAGGAGCGGCGGTTGTGGGCGCGCGGCTCGGTGAAGGCGCTGCCGCTCAACTGCTCCGCGTAGAGGCCCAGCGGGGCGCGCTGGGGCGAGTTCCGGCCATCGGGGAGTGCGCCGGGAACGGCTTCCGAGCTGTGTTCGTTGCCGAATCCCGTGGAGTACACCAGGGCCTGTGCGGTCTTCCTGGCCTGTTCGATGCCGTGCCCGCTGTCGCTCATTGTCCGCTCCCGGTGCCACTGACGAAAGAATCCTATGCACAACTGTAGGAATTGGCTGCCCGGGCGTCAACGGGAACCGGGTTGGCGGGAGGGGCGGGTGGGGTGCGATTAGTGCTGAGGGGGCGGGCGAGGCGGCCTTGAAGTGGGGTCCGGGAATTGGTGCTGCGCGGGGGGATCCAAGAACATGAACATTGCTCTACTCTCTCGCGCATGTCGTGGACACGCTCGTTCCGCACGTGGCCGGCCGCCCTCCTGGCCGCCCTCCTGGCCCTCACCCTCGCCCTCCTCGCCGCGCCCGCCGCGCAGGCCCACGAGGAACGCCCCGTCACCTTCCCGGACGGCTCGGGCAGCGTCCCCACGTACCGGGGCGGCGAACCGGACCTGATCGTCTGCAAGACCGACAGGGCGGACTTCGAGCGCCGCATCTCCGGATTCCCGCAGCAGCTGAAGGCCCGTAACCTCGCGCTCTTCGCCCGCTGCGCCACCTCCGGCTACCGCCACCTGCAACAGGCCGTCGACGCCGCGAAGAAGCCGGGCACGAACATCGCGGTGCTGCCGGGGCTGTACGAGGAGGACCCGTACACCGCCGGGCCGACCGGGGCCTGCGCCTCGCTGAAGGCCCGCAAGTCGCAGCTCGGCTACCAGATCCTGTCGTTCGCCCAGCAGAAGCAGTGCCCGCACAACCAGAACCTGGTGGCGATCCTCGGCAAGAAGGACCTCCAGATCGAGGGCACCGGCGCCCGGCGCACCGACGTCGTGTTCGATGCCAAGTACCGCAAGCTCAACGCGATACGCGCGGACGAGTCCGACGGGGTCTACTTCAAGAACTTCACCGCGCAGCGCACCACCTTCAACTCGCTGTACGTCCTGGCGGGCGACGGCTTCGTCATCGACGACGTACTGACCCGGTGGAACGACGAGTACGGTTTCCTGACCTTCGCCAGCGACCACGGCCTCTACAAGAACTGCGAGTCCTACGGCAACGGCGACTCCGGCATCTACCCCGGCAGCGCCTCCGACATCAACAACGGCCGGGGCTACGACGTCCCGCGCTACTCCATCGAGATCACCGGCTGCCGCAGCCACCACAACATGGTCGGCTACTCCGGCACGGCGGGCGACTCCGTCTACGTCCACGACAACGAGTTCGACCACAACATGGGCGGCGCCTCGATGGACAGCGCCTTCCCCGGACACCCCGGACTCCCGCAGAACCACGCCCGGTTCGAGCGCAACCTGATCCACGACAACAACGAGGACTACTACCCGTACGTCGCGGACGGCACCTGCGCCAAGCAGCCCGCCGAGCGCGGCTACGAACGCGGCGTGGTCTGCCCGCAGATCTCCATGCCGCCCGGCTCGGGCATCATCACCGCGGGCGGCAACTGGAACCGCTACGAGAACAACTGGGTGTACGGACACGAACGCGCCGGCTTCGTCCTGCACGCCGTACCCGCCTTCATCCGGGGCGAGGAGGCCTGGTCGAAGCAGGCCGACACCTCGCACCACAACCGGTACGCCGGGAACGTGCTCGGCAAGGACAGGGCGGGCAGGTCCGCGCCCAACGCCACCGACGTCTTCTGGGACGGACAGGGCGAGGGCAACTGCTGGGACGGGGACTCCGGAGCCAGCACCCCGCGCGCGCTCCCGGAGTGCGGGAAGCGCCTCGGCGAGCTGTCCGGCGGCTCGGACCGCCTCGTCGGCGAACCGGTGAAACTGGCCCAACTGCTGGTCTGCGCCGACTACAACGTCCAGGCACGGCGGCTGCCCGCCGGCTGCGACTGGTACGGGGCCACCGGCATCTCCCGGGTCGAGACACAGCTCGCGCTGGCCGTGGCGGCGGTGCTGGCACTGGTCGGGGGAGTGCTGTGGTGGCGCAGGCTGCGGCAGCACCGGATCGCGACCGTGGCCACCGTGCTGGGGGCCGTCGGCCTGGTGCTCGACGTCGTCGGGTCCACCAGGCCGCTGAACTCCGGCTACCTGCCCGCCCTGGCGCTCCTGCTGATGGGCGTCTGGTGGACGGCCGTCGGGCTCGCCCTGCGCGGGCAGCGCCGGTGGCTCGGCCGAACCACCGTCCTCCTCGGCGGGCTCACCCTGCTCGACGCCTTCGACAAGGCGGTGGTGATGATCCCCTGGATCCCGCTGGGACCGGCCTGGATGCGCGGGCTGCTCGCCGTGGTGTGGGTGCTCTGGGCAGTGGTCGCCGCCGCCCGGCACGGCGCGGAACCCGAACCGGCGCCCGTGTCCGAGCGGACCGGGGTCGCCGCATGAAGCTCACCGCGAGCACCAGGACCCGCGCGCTCCTCAGCGGCGCTCTGCTCGCCCCGGCCGTTCTGCTGACCGGGTGCGGCGAGCCGACCACCACCCACCACAGGCCCGGCACCGGCCACGAGGTCGCCACCGGGACGTCCGGGCGGCTCCTGGACACCAAGGACGAGGAGGGCCACCGGCTGCGGGAGGTCGACGCCGGGGGAGCACCCGGGGTGAAGGTGACCGTCCGGCCCGACTCCGAGGACGGCTGGAACCTCCAACTGACCCTCCAGCGCTTCCGGTTCACCCCCGACAGCACCGGCGGAGCAGCCCTCCCCGGCAGCGGCCACGCCCACCTCTACCTCGACGGACGCGAACTGGCCCGCCTCTACGGCCCCTGGCACCACCTGCCGAGGAGCGCAGCCCCCAAGGGCGCGCACACCCTCACCGTGCGCCTGCACGCCGACGACCACACCGTCTGGGCGGTCAAGGGCAAACCGGTGGAGGGCACGACGCCCCTCACGCAGTCGGCACCCGGCCCCACCACGCCCGGTACCGCGACACCCGGAACCGCGACACCCGGCGCCGGCGCCCCCGACCAGGCGCCGCCCAAGGCCGACCGGACCGTCGACATCACGATCGCCGACGGCAAGGTCACCCCCGCGCCCGGCCGCACCGAGCTCAAGAAGGGACAGCGCGTCGCGCTCGGCGTGATCAGCGACAAGGACGACACCCTGCACGTCCACGGCTACGACCGGAAGGCGGAACTGCCCGCCGGGCAGCGCACCGTCCTCTCGTTCGTCGTCGACCGCACCGGCCTCTTCGAGGTCGAGACACACGGGTCCGAGCTGCTCCTGACCCAACTCGCCGTGCGGTGAACACCCTCGCGCACGGCATCGGCTCCCAGCACGACCTGCCCCTCTCGCCCTTCTACGCCTTCGCGGGCGCCTTCGCCGCGCTCCTCGTCTCCTTCCTCGCACTCGGCCTGCTCTGGTCAGCCTCCCGCTTCCGCGGCGACCGCGCGGGCCGTCCGCTCCCCGCCGTATTCCAGGGCCTCGCCGACGCCCGCGCCACCCGCACCGCACTGCGCGCACTCGGCCTGGCCGCCGCCCTGTTCGTCGCTCTCCACCTCCTCCTGGGCCCCGACGACCCGGACCGCAACCCCGCCCCCGGCGCGGTCCACGTCCTGCTCTGGGTCGGCCTGGTCCCCGCCTCCCTCCTCCTGGGCCCCGTCTGGCGCCTCCTCAACCCCCTGCGTACGCTCCACCTCCTGTTCCGCCGCGCCCGGGACCGCGCCCCCGACGCGGGCCGCCCGCTCCCGCCCCGCCTGGGCCTGTGGCCGGCCGCCGCCGGACTGCTCGCCTACACCTGGCTCGAACTCGCCGCCCCCGACTCCGCGTCGAGCCCCGTCCTGCTCGCCTTCCTCGGCAGCTACGCCACCGTCCACCTGCTCGGCGCCGCCCGGTACGGCTCCCGCTGGTTCGCCACCTCGGACGCCTTCGAGGTGTACTCCACCCTGCTCGCCCACCTCTCCCCGCTGGGCAGACGACGCGACGGCCGCCTGGTGCTGCGCTCGCCCTTCAACGGACTCGACGCGATCGGGCAGCGCCCCGGCCTGGTCGCCGTCCTCTGCGTCCTCCTCGGTTCCACCGCGTACGACGGCTTCTCCGACGCCCCCTCCTGGATCACCACCGTCCAGACCTCGCCGCTGGGCCGCACCCCCACGGCCACACTCGGACTGCTCGGCGCCATCGCCCTGGCCGCCGCGCTCTACTGCCTGTGTGCCGGAGCCACCCGCCTGATCTCGGGCAGTACCAGCACCAGCACCAGCACCAGCGCCGGCCCCGGGTCCGGGTCCGGGCGCCCACTTCCGCACCCCCTCACCGCCTTCGCCCACTCCCTCCTGCCCATCGCGCTCGGCTACCTCGTCGCCCACTACTTCACGCTGCTGGTCACCGAAGGACCGCGTACTTTCATGCTGGCACTCGGCACTGACAATCCGGCCCCGCCCGAACCACCCCTGTCCCCGGGCGCCATCGCCGCCCTCCAGGTCGGCGCCGTCGTCACCGGCCACGTGCTCGGTGTGATCGCCGCCCACGACCGGTCCGTCCGGCTCTTCCCGCCCCACCGCGCGGTCGCGGGCCAGCTCCCGCTGCTGGTGCTGATGATCGCGTACACCACGGGAGGGCTCAGCCTGCTGCTCGCGTGAGGTCCGGGGCCGATACCCCCGCGTGCGTTCTGACATGCCGACGCTCTCCGCGTACGACAGGAGCGGCATCATGGTGTCCGTGTCCCCAGAGTCCCCGGTCAGCCCAGAGTCCCTAGTCGGTCAGACGTCCCGCGTCGGTCCGTCGTCCTCGGTCGGTCAGACGTCCCCGGTCGGTCCGTCGTCCTCCCTCGCTCCGGTTCCCGCAGCCGCCCAGGCGCCCCCGAAGTGCGTGGCCGGTACGGCAGATGCCGCAGAGGGGGAGGATGCCGTCGACGTGACGGACGCGGCCGACGCGGCAGGCGCAGCCGATCCGGCCGATCCGGAGTCCCCGGCCGGTCGCACCGGCCGCCCGGTGCTCCGCCGCGAGCCCGTGCAGCAGCGCAGCGCCAAGCGCCTCGCCCGGATCCTGGACGCCTGTGCCGAGCTCCTCGACGAGACCGGCTACGAGCACCTGTCCACCCGTGCCGTCGCCACCCGCGCCGGAGTTCCCATCGGCTCGGTCTACCGCTTCTTCTCCAACAAGCGCGCCATGGCCGACGCCCTGGCGCAGCGCAACCTCGACACCTACGCCCAGGCCATCGCCCACCGCCTGGAGACGATCCCCCCGGCCGACTGGCGCGCGACGGTCGACGCGGTCCTGGACGAGTACCTGGTGATGAAGCGCACCCGGCCGGGCTTCGCGCTGGTCGAGTTCATCGCTCCCGCACGGGCCGGGGAGCCCGACAACCGGGTGGCCGACCGGCTCATCGACCTGCTCCCCGCCCATCTGGGCCGCACCCCGGACGCGCACCTGCGCCGGATCTTCACCGTCGCCGTCGAAGCCGCCGACTCCGTACTCCAACTCGCCTTCCGGAACGACCCGTTGGGCGATCCGGAGATCATCGCCGAGACCCGGGTGCTGCTCCGCGCCTACCTCGCGGGAGTTCTCGACCGCCCCCGCGACTGACCTCGGGGCTGCCCCGCGCTCGGCCCCTCGCCGAAGTGCGTACCGGTCGGTATGCTCGGCTGCGCCCATGCGCCACCGACGCCGCCACGGGGAGCACCCATGTCCGAACACTCCCGTACCGCCCCGCGCATCTGCCCGCTCTGCGAGGCCACCTGCGGCCTGACCCTCACCCTGGAGGGCACCCGGGTCACCGGCGCACGCGGTGACGCCGACGACGTGTTCAGCCGGGGCTTCATCTGCCCCAAGGGCGCCGCCTTCGGCGAACTGGACTCCGACCCGGACCGGCTCACCGCACCCCTGATCCGTACCGACGGCGCACTCCGCGAGGCGAGTTGGGCCGAGGCCTTCGACCTGATCGCGGCCCGCATCCGGCCGCTCGTCGAGGAGTACGGCGGCAACGCGGTCGGCGTCGTCCTCGGCAACCCCAACGTCCACACCATGGCGGGCGCCCTCTACCCGCCCGTGCTGCTCGCCGCGCTCGGCACCCGCAACCTCTTCACCGCCAGCACCCTCGACCAGATGCCCAAGCACGTCTCCAGCGGGCTGCTCTTCGGCGACCCCTTCGCCATCCCCGTACCCGACCTGGACCGCACCGACCACCTCCTGCTGCTCGGCGCCAACCCCCTCGACTCCAACGGGAGTCTGTGCACCGCCCCCGACTTCCCCGGCAAGCTCAAGGCGCTCAAGGCGCGCGGCGGCACCCTCACCGTGGTCGACCCGCGCCGCACCCGTACGGCGAAACTCGCCGACCGGCACCTCGCGATCCGGCCCGGCGCCGACGCAGCCCTCCTCGCAGCCCTCGCCCACGTCCTCTTCGAGGAGAAGCTCGTGGCGCCCGGGGAGCTCGAAGGGCAGCTGTCGCAGATGGACGAAGTCGCCGCCGCAGTCGCCGGGTTCACGCCGGAGAAGGTCGCCGGGGTCTGCGACGTACCGGCCGACGACATCAGGGCCGTGGCACGCGAACTGGCCGCCGCGCCCACGGCGGCCGTGTACGGGCGGGTCGGCAGCTCCACCGTCGAGTTCGGCACCCTCGCCAACTGGCTTATCGACGTGCTCAACGCGCTGACCGGCAACCTGGACCGCCCCGGCGGCGCCCTCTTCCCGCTCTCCGCGACCTCGGCCAAGCCGCGAACTCCCGGACCCGGCAGGGGATTCGACCTCGGCCGGTGGCACAGCAGGGTCGGCGGCCACCCCGAGGCCAAGGGCGAACTGCCGCTCGCCGCACTCGCCGAGGAGATCGACACCCCGGGCGAAGGGCGGATCCGCGCGCTGATCTCCATCGCCGCCAACCCGGTCCTCTCCGCCCCGGACGGCGACCGGCTCGACGCCGCGCTCGCCGACGGCCTCGACTTCATGGTCAGCGTCGACCCGTACCTCAACGAGACCTCCTGCCGCGCGGACGTCGTCCTGCCGCCCCCGCCGCCCTCCCGCAGCGCCCACTTCGACTTCGCCTTCAACGGGTTCGCCGTCCGCAACCAGGTCCGCTACACCCCGGCCGTACTCCCGCTCGAAGCGGACCGGATGGACGAGTGCGAGATCCACGCCCGCCTCGTACTGGCCGTCGGCGGCATGCACGGCGCCGACCCCGCCACCGTGGACGAATCGGTCATCGCCCGTACGCTCGCGAAGGCCGGGGCACCGGAGGAACTGGCCGCGAGCCTCACCGGCGACAGCGGGCCGGAACGCCGCCTCGACCTGATGCTCAGGCTCGGCCCGTACGAAGGCCTGACGCTGGAGAAACTCCGCGCCGCCCCGCACGGCATCGACCTCGGACCGCTGCTGCCCAGGCTCGGCCAGGTCCTGCGGACCCGCAGCGGACGCGTCGAGCTGCTGCCCGCACCCCTCGCGGCGGACCTGCCGCGACTGCGCCGGGCGGTGGAGGAGCACCGGACGGGCGGCAGCCTGCTCCTGGTCGGCCGCCGCCACCTGCGGTCCAACAACAGCTGGATGCACAACGTCCCCGCCCTCAACGGCGGTTCGAACCGCTGCACCCTCCAGGTCCACCCCGACGACGCCCGCCGCCTCGGCCTGGCGGACGGCGCGACGGCCCGGATCACCGGCGACGGCGGGGAGGTACGGGCCCCGGTGGAGATCACCGACGCGGTACGGGTCGGAGTGGTGAGCCTGCCGCACGGCTGGGGCCACGACCGCCCCGGCACCCGGATGACGGTCGCCGCCGGACGGCCGGGCGTCAACGTCAACCAACTCCTGGACGGCACCCGGCTGGACCCGCTGTCGGGCACGGCGGTGCTGAACGGGTTCCCGGTGGAGGTGGCGGCAATGGCGGACGGGACCACGGAAGCCGAGTCCACCGCTCGGCCCGGCACCCGCTCGGCCTCCTCCGCCGGCCGCACCCCCGCCGGATAGGGCGCGTCTACGCCGGGGACTGTGGGACGGATGCATGGGTACGTGCCTCCGGGGACCTATGGGGCGGGTCGGCCGAGACTGGCGAATTACTGATGGCGGCGGGGGCTGTGCCGGACGCCGCACCGGCCGCCCCTGGCGCCGAAAAACTAACGCCGCTAGTTTGGGGTCCGGACGACGACCGGACCGGCGCGGGAGGACACGCATGGCTATGCAGGCACACGACGGCATGTACATCGGAGGGACCTGGCGGCCCGCCGCGGGCCAGGACACGATCGCCGTGGTGAATCCGGCGGACGAGCAGGTCATCGCGCATGTTCCGGCGGGTACGGCGGCCGACGTGGACGCCGCGGTGGACGCGGCACGGGCCGCGTTCCCCGGCTGGGCGGCCACCCCACAGGCCGAGCGGGCCGCGCTGATCGGCGCGCTGCGCGACGGGCTCGCCGCCCGCCAGGCCGACA
This sequence comes from Streptomyces sp. NPDC032721, assembly GCF_055579625.1. Taxonomy (NCBI): domain Bacteria; kingdom Bacillati; phylum Actinomycetota; class Actinomycetes; order Kitasatosporales; family Streptomycetaceae; genus Streptomyces; species Streptomyces sp. NPDC032721. Next base: position 127,918 of record NZ_JBVIMX010000023.1, read on the forward strand.
TCGCCGCCACCGTCACCGCCGAACTGGGGGCCCCGCCCGCCCTCGCCGAGGCCGTGCACGCCGGGCTGCCGGTGCTGGTCGCCGGTTCGTACGCGGAACTCGCGGCGACGTACTCCTTCGAGGAGAAGGTCGGCAACTCGACCGTCTACGCCGAGCCGGTCGGTGTCGTCGGCGCGATAACACCCTGGAACTACCCGCTGCACCAGATCGTTGCCAAGGTGGCACCCGCTCTCGCGGCGGGCTGCACGGTCGTCCTCAAGCCCGCCGAGGACACCCCGCTGACCGCGCAGCTCTTCGCCGAGGTGGTGCACGAAGCCGGGCTGCCCGCCGGGGTGTTCAACCTGGTGACCGGACTCGGCCCGGTCGCGGGCCAGGCACTCGCCGGGCACGAGGGCGTCGACCTGGTGTCCTTCACCGGCTCCACCGCCGTCGGCCGCCAGATCGGTGCCACGGCGGGCGCGGCGGTGAAGCGGGTCGCGCTGGAGCTGGGCGGCAAGTCCGCGAACGTCATCCTGCCCGGCGCCGATCTCGCCAAGGCGGTCAACGTCGGCGTCGCCAACGTCATGTCCAACTCCGGCCAGACGTGCAGCGCCTGGACCCGGATGCTGGTCCACCGCGACAGCTACGACGAAGCGGTCTCGCTGGCCGCCGACGCGGTCGCCAAGTACGTGCCGGGGGAGCGGGTCGGCCCCCTGGTCAACGCCAAGCAGCAGGAACGCGTGCGCGGTTACATCGCCAAGGGCGTCGAGGAGGGCGCACGGGTGGTGGCCGGCGGCCCCGAAGCCCCCCTCGACAAGGGCTACTACGTCTCCCCGACCGTCTTCGCCGACGTCACGCCCGAGATGACCATCGCCCAGGAGGAGATCTTCGGCCCGGTGATCTCGATCCTCCGGTACGAGGACGAGGCCGACGCGCTGCGCATCGCCAATGGGACCGTGTACGGGCTGGCGGGGGCGGTGTGGGCGGCGGACGGTGAGACGGCGGCGGCGTTCGCCCGCCACATGGACACCGGCCAGGTCGACATCAACGGGGGGCGCTTCAACCCCCTGGCCCCCTTCGGTGGCTACAAACAATCCGGCGTAGGCCGAGAACTGGGCACCCACGGCCTCTCCGAATACCTCCAAACCAAATCCCTCCAGTTCTAACCCCCGTGCCGGGGCCGCTACCCCCGCCCCCTAGCCCCCTTGGGCGGCGAAGCCGCCTACGCCGCCCGCCCTCTTGGGCGGCGGGGCCGCCCCCCCGGGGGCGGAACGGGCGGGCAAGGGGGCGGCCCCCGGCGGAGCCGCACCCTTGGGCCCCGTCCCAGCTCCGCTTTGGCCCCCGCTCCGTACCCGAGTGGCCGCTGCGCGGGGCTTCACCCCACCCCGCCCCTTCCCGAAACCGGGGCGCTGCCCCGGACCCCGCCCGTGTGGGCGGGCGGGGGTGGGTGGGTTGCCGGGGCTGCGCCCCGGGCCCCGGGGTGGCAGCCCGGTGGGGGTGGGTGGGGGAGGTGCGGGTGGTTCGTGGCTGGTCGCGCAGTTCCCCGCGCCCCTGACGGGGCGCACCCTGCGGGGGTGGGTGGGAAGGAGGTACCCCTGCGAGGAGGGCTGGTCGCGCTCGCGCGGCGGAGCCGCACAGTGGCACAACCCCGCGCCCCTGACGGGGCGTACCCCCGCGGGGTTGCCGGGGCTGCGTCCGGGCCCCAAGTGGCAGCCCTTCCAGGGTGGGTGGGGGTGTCCGGCTGCTTCGTGGCTGGCCGCGCCCGCGGCGGTGGAGTCGCACACGGTCGCAGCCCCACGCGGGGGTGGATGGGGCGGCATGCCCCCGTGCCGCCGAGTCGTACGGCTGTCAGGGTCCGCCCCCGAAGCACCGCCCCGCACCACCACGCCCCACCCCACCCCGCCCCCCGGACACAGCCCGACCGTTCCACCCCACACTCACCCCGCCCCCTATCCCAGGAGCCCCACCCCCATGACCCGTGCCGCCATCCTCCGCACCCCCCACACCCCCCTCGAAGTCACCGACATCGACCTCCCCACCCCCGCCCCCGGCCAGGTCCGCATCCGGCTCGCCGCCGCCGGGGTCTGTCACTCCGACCTCTCCCTCACCAACGGCACCATGCGCGTCCCGCTCCCCGCCGTTCTCGGCCACGAGGGTGCCGGGACTGTCACGGCCGTGGGCGAGGGCGTCACTGACCTCGCCCACGGTGACGACGTGGTCCTCAACTGGGCGCCGTCCTGCGGGAAGTGCCACGCCTGCACCCTCGGCGAGGTCTGGCTCTGTGCCGACGCCCTCACCGGCGCCGCCGACGTCTACGCCCGTACGACCGACGACGGCACCGACCTCCACCCCGGCCTCAACGTCGCCGCCTTCGCCGAGGAGACCGTCGTCGCCGCGAAGTGTGTCCTGCCCGCCCCGCCCGGCATCCCGCTCGTCGACGCGGCCCTCCTCGGCTGCGCCGTCCTCACCGGGTACGGTGCGGTCCACCACAGTGCCCGCGTCCGCGAGGGCGAGACCGTCGTCGTGTACGGAGTCGGCGGCGTCGGACTCGCCGCGATCCAGTCCGCCCGCATCGCCGGCGCCGCACAGATCATCGCCGTCGACGTCTCCCCGGCCAAGGAACAACTGGCCACCGCCGCCGGGGCCACCGACTACCTCGTCGCCTCCGACACCACCGCCAAGGACGTCCGCAGGCTCACCGGCGGGCACGGCGCCGACGTTGCCGTCGAATGCGTGGGGCGCGCCGCCACGATCCGTACCGCCTGGGAATCCACCCGGCGCGGCGGCCGTACCACCGTCGTCGGCATCGGTGGCAAGGACCAGCAGGTCACCTTCAACGCGCTGGAGATCTTCCACTGGGGCCGCACCCTCACCGGCTGCGTGTACGGCAACAGCGACCCGGCCCGCGACCTCCCGGTCCTCGCCGAACACGTCCGGGCCGGCCGCCTCGACCTGGCCTCCATGGTCACCGAGCACATCGCACTCGACGGCATCCCGGCCGCCTTCGACAACATGCTCGCGGGCAAGGGCGGCCGCGCACTCGTGGTCTTCTAGTCGGAGCCTTCAGACCTTCTCGGGTTCGGTGGGGGCGTCGGCCGCCCCCGCCGAACCGGCCACCGGCACCGGCCCGGGCACGCCCGCCGCCCGCGTCCGCCGCGACCTCGACCGCGACACCGCCACCCCCGCCAGGCACACCACCCCGCCCAGCAGCGTCACCCACCCGGGAATCTCGTCCAGCAGCAGCCACGACATCAGCACCACGATCGCGGGCACCGCGTACGTCGTCGCGCCCATCTTCCCCGCCGTCGTCCGCTTCAGCGCGTACGCCCAGGTCGTGAAGGCCAGTGCGCTCGGGAAGATGCCCAGGTAGATCATGTTGAGCGTGGCCGAGAGCGGTGCGTGGGCGAGGCCGTCGACGAGCTGGCCCGAGAACGGCAGGCAGGCCACCGCCCCGATCACACAGCCGTACGTCGTCGCCTGGAGCGGACTCGCATGCGCCAGCGCGGGCTTCTGTGCGACCACACCGACCGCGTACGTCACGGCCGCCACCAGGCACAGCACCACACCCAGCAGTGACGTACCGCCACTGCCCGACATCGAGATGCCCACGATCGCCGCGCCCGCGAAGGACACCGCCATCCCCGCCAGCAGCCGGGGCGGCAGCCCCTCGCCCAGGAAACGGCTGGCGAGCAGGGCCATCAGGATCGGCGCCACGTTCACCACGAGGGACGCGGTACCCGCGTCGACCAGCTGCTCGCCCCAGTTGAGGACCACCGCGTAGCCGCCGAACCACAGCAGGCCGGAGACGACGATGCCCGGCCAGGCGGCGCGCGGCGGCAGGCCCTCCCGGCGTATCAGCAGGATCGCGACCAGGACGAGCGAGCCGGACAGCAGCCGGCCGAGCGCCAGTGCACCCGGCGCGTACGACTCACCGGCGCTGCGGATTGAGACGAAGGCCGAGGCCCACAGCACGACGGTGACGGCGGCGGCGATCACTGCGAGCGGTTCGGTGCGGGACTCGGATGAGATGCCCGAAGGGGAGGGGGAGTTGGTCATGCCGCGATGCTAGGGCATGAACACTTCGGCTGTCACCGAAGTATGTCCGCCTCGATACCGAGGAGGTCGTGCAGCGCCCGCTCGCCCTCCGGCGTGACCTTTACCGCCCGCTCGCTGCCGATCCGTACGCACCACTTCTCCGCCAGCGCGTGACGGCACAGCTCCGCGCCCGCGACGCCCGCGATGTGCCGTTTGCGTTCGGTCCAGTCCAGGCACGAACTGACCGTCGGGCGGCGCCCCTTGGCCTGCGCCAGATCGATGCCGAGACCGCCGAACCACGCCAGCCCCTCGTCGGTGAGCGCGAACCCGCTGCTCATCAGCAGCAGTCCGCGCCGCTCCATCGCATCGGTGACGGCGATGCCGAGCCGCCCGGCGAGATGGTCGTAGCAGGTGCGGCCCCTGGCCATCGCGGAGCTCGCACTGGCGGCGCGCAGGGTGTGCGGGTTGTCGCGGCCTGGGATCGCGTGCCCGGCGAGGGCCTCGACCAGCTGGGCCGTCGTGCTGTCGGCCAGCCGTACGTACCGGTGCCGGCCCTGGCGCTCCTCGGCGAGCAGCCCGGCCGCGACGAGCCTGCCCAGGTGCTCGCTGGCGGTGGAGGCGGCGACGCCCGCCTGCCGGGCCAGTTCGCTCGCGGTCCAGGCGCGGCCGTCCAGCAGGGAGAGCAGGAAGACGGCCCGGGTCTCGTCGGCCAGCAGCCCGGCGAATGCGGCCAGCCGCGCCGCGGGCGGTGTGTGCGTACCGGAAGAACCGGAGCCGGAGCCGGAATCGGAGCCGGAGCCTGAAGCGGAGGAAGGCGACATCCTTCCAGGGTGCCCTAAGAACCCTTCGGCGCGGGCCGAACTGTCCCGAAGTCCTCCGGTACGGCGGCCCCGGACGCCCCAGAGGTCCCGCCCGCCGCCTCCACCCCATGCCCCCCGGCCTCGTACTGGCAGCTCAGCCCGTCCAGCAGTGCCCGCAGCCCGGTCGAGAACGCGCCCTCGTCGACCTTCTCCTGGTGGTCGGCGAGCAGATGCGCCTGCCCCAGGTGCGGATAGTCCGCCGGGTCGTACGCCGCCTCGTCGTCGACGAAGCCGCGCGCGAACGAACCCAGTGCCGAGCCGGTGATGAAGTACCGCATCAGCGCCCCGATGTACGTCGCCTGCGCGGGCGGCCAGCCCGCCCGCACCATCGCCCCGAACACCGCGTCCGCCACCTTCAGTCCGGCCGGGCGCCGCCCTGGGCCGCTCGCCAGCACCGGGACGATGTGCGGGTGCTCGGTCAGTGCCGAGCGGTACGAGAGGGCCCAGTCGTGCAGCGCCGTCCGCCAGCCGCGCGGATCGTCCTCGTCGAACATCGACAGATCGACCTTCGCGGAGACCGTGTCCGCGACCGCCCCCAGGATCTCGTCCTTGTTGCGGAAGTGGTTGTAGAGCGACGGGCCGCTGACCCCGAGTTCGGCCGCGAGCCGCCGGGTGGAGACCGCGTCCAGCCCTTCGGAGTCCACGAGCGCGCTCGCCGTCTCGACGATGCGGTCTCTGCTCAGGAGGGGCTTGCGCGGTCGGGCCATGCGGCACATAGTAGGCACGCACACAGGAAACTAGCACTGCTAATTAAAAGAGGTGGCCCGCCGTGAACCTGGAGCTCAGCGAGGAACAGAGTGCCGTCCGGCAGCTCGCCCGCGACTTCGTCGCCCGCGAGGTCACCCCGCACGTCATCGCCTGGGACCGCGCCGAGAACGTCGACAGGTCGATAGTGAAGAAGCTGGGCGCGCTCGGCTTCCTCGGTCTCACCGTCCCCGAGGAGTACGGCGGCTCCGGCGGCGACCACCTCACCTACTGCCTGGTCACCGAGGAACTCGGCCGGGGCGACTCCTCGGTGCGCGGCATCGTCTCCGTATCGCTCGGCCTGGTCGCCAAGACGATCGCCGCCTGGGGGAGCGAGGAGCAGAAGCGGCAGTGGCTTCCCGGGCTCACCTCGGGCGACGCGATCGGCTGCTTCGGCCTGACCGAACCTGGCACCGGATCGGACGCCGGGAACCTGACCACCAAGGCGGTGCGGGACGGCGGTGACTACGTCATCAACGGCACCAAGATGTTCATCACCAACGGCACCTGGGCCGATGTCGTCCTCCTCTTCGCCCGCTCCACCGACGCCCCGGGACACAAGGGCGTCTCCGCCTTCCTCGTCCCCACGGACACCCCGGGACTCACCCGCCGCACCATCCACGGCAAGCTCGGCCTGCGCGGCCAGGCCACCGCCGAACTGGTCCTCCAGGACGTCCGGGTGCCCGCGTCCGCGATGCTGGCCCCCGAGGGCAAGGGCTTCTCGGTCGCCATGTCCGCCCTTGCCAAGGGCCGGATGTCGGTCGCGGCCGGCTGCGTGGGCATCGGGCAGGCGGCGCTGGACGCGGCACTCTCGTACGCCGGGGAGCGAGAGCAGTTCGGGAAGACCATCGCCCACCACCAGCTCGTCCAGGAGCTGATCACCGACATCGCGGTCGACGTCGACGCCGCCCGCCTGCTCACCTGGCGCGTCGCCGACCTGATCGACCGCGGCGAACCCTTCGTCACCGAGGCGTCCAAGGCCAAACTGTTCGCCTCCGAGGCCGCGGTGCGGGCCGCGAACAACGCCCTCCAGGTGTACGGCGGTTACGGCTACATCGACGAGTACCCGGCGGGCAAGCTGCTGCGTGACGCCCGCGTGATGACCCTCTACGAGGGCACCAGCCAGATCCAGAAACTGGTCATCGGCCGCGCGCTGACGGGGGTTTCGGCTTTCTGATTTCTGAGCCTTCTGAGTACGTTTCTGAGTACGGGTACGGATATCCGGCCGACGTGACGCCGGTCACCCTGACCTCATGAGCGATACACAGGTCAAGCAGCAGAACACCGGGGCCTACTACGCCCAGGCCATCGCCTCCTTCGCCGTCGCACTGGGCGCCGTCACCATCGGCATCTTCTACCTGGAGGTCAGCGGCTGGGTCCGTGCCTTCCTCGCCATCGCCGTCCTCTACCTCACGACCTCCTCCTTCACCCTGGCCAAGGTGATCAGGGACAAGCAGGAGGCCGGGCAGATCGTCAGCCGGGTCGACCAGGCCCGCCTGGAGAAGATGCTCGCCGAGCACGACCCCTTCCAGAAGCTCTAGTACGCCGGGCCGTGCAGGGCACCCGCACGCACGCACACCCGGCTCGCTAAGCGCTTGCTCAGAGACCCGGGGTATGGTGTTCGTCCTGCCGGAACCGGCACGGCACCGGGCGAAGGGACCAGCGATGAGCACGGCGGAGGGCACGCCCGAGGGCGCGGACGGCACCGGCAGCGAGGAGCAGGCCGAGGAGTCGGCCTGGGACGAGGTCGCGCCGGACGCCGCCCGCAGGCTGCTGATCGCCGCCGTCGGCGCCTTCGCCGAGCGCGGCTACCACGCCACCACCACCCGCGACATCGCGGGCCGTGCGGGCATGAGCCCGGCCGCGCTCTACATCCACTACAAGACCAAGGAAGAGCTGCTCCACCGGATCAGCCGCATCGGCCACGACAAGGCCCTGCGCATCCTGGAGACCGCCGCCGACGGCGACGGCAGCGCCGCCGAACGCCTCGCGGACGCCGTCACCACGTTCGTACGGTGGCACGCCGCGCACCACACCACGGCGCGCGTCGTACAGTACGAGCTGGACGCCCTCGGCGAGGAGCACCGCGCCGAGATCGTCGAACTGCGGCGCAGGAGCGACGCGGCGGTGCGGCGCATCATCAACGACGGTGTGAAGGCCGGTGAGTTCGACGTCAGCGACCTGTCGGGCACCACGCTCGCCGTCCTTTCGCTGTGCATCGACGTGGCGCGCTGGTTCAACGTCGAGGGCCGCCGGACACCCGACGAGGTCGGCGCGCTCTACGCCGACCTCGTACTGCGGATGGTTGCGGCCAACGCTCCGTAGCCGGCCGCGCCGTCGGCGTCAGAAGTAGTAGCGCGAGATCGACTCGGCCACGCACACCGGCTTGTCGGCGCCCTCGCGCTCGACCGTCACCTTCGCGGTGACCTGCACCCCGCCGCCCGCCTCGGTCACGTCCGTCAGCACGGCGGTGGCGCGCAGCCGCGAGCCGACCGGCACCGGGGCGGGGAAACGGACCTTGCCCGTCCCGTAGTTGATGCCCATCTTCATGCCCTCGACCCGCAGCACCTGCGGCACGAACGTCGGCAGCAGCGACAGCGTCAGATAGCCGTGCGCGATGGTTTTGCCGAACGGGCCCTCGGCCGCCCGCACCGGGTCCACGTGGATCCACTGGTGGTCGCCGGTCGCGTCGGCGAACAGGTCGATCCGCTTCTGGTCGATCTCCAGCCACTCGCTGTGGCCCAGCTGCTCGCCCACCCCGGCGGACAGTTCCTCGGCGGACCGGAAGATCCTCGGCTCGGCAGTCATCCCTGGGCTCCTCATCGCTCGAAATCACTGGCACAGATCACTTGTCTAAGCGTTTGCTCAGCATGGTTGGGGCCGTGTGTTCCTGTCAACGGACGGCCATTAGGCTTCGCGGAGTGCCGCAGATTCCAGTGAAGATTCATGAGCTCACCGTCGGCCAGCTGTCCGCGCGAAGCGGTGCCGCCGTCTCCGCCCTGCACTTCTACGAGGCCAAGGGCCTCATCAGCAGCCGCCGCACCTCCGGCAACCAACGCCGTTACGACCGCGACACCCTGCGCAGGGTCGCCTTCGTCCGGGCCGCCCAGCGGGTCGGCATCCCGCTCGCCACCATCCGCGACGCGCTCTCCGAACTGCCCGAGGAGCGCACCCCGACCCGCGAGGACTGGGCCCGGCTCTCCGAGCACTGGCGCACCGAACTCGACGCCCGGATCATGCAGTTGGGGCGGCTGCGCGACCACCTCACCGACTGCATCGGCTGCGGCTGTCTGTCGCTGGAGACCTGTGTGCTGTCCAACCCGGACGACGTCATCGGTGAACAGATCAGCGGCTCGCGCCTGATGGCGGAGAAGCGCAAGAAGGCCTAGGGAGGCCCAGGAAGGCCCAGTACGACGAGTCCAACGGCGCCGGACCTCCGTCCATGTACGACGGCGGTCCGGCCCCGCAGCATGAGGCGTATGGCGCACGCCTCGCTCGACAACCGGGACCCCGACGGGGTGATCCGGCTGTCCACCGACATCCGCTACCAGTCGACCGCCAAGTGCCGGTGGCGGCGTGTCACTCGAACTCGGTGCCGCCCTTGCGCGTCAGGTACGCCGGGCTGACCGCCTTCGCCACGGCCCGGCCGCCGGTCACCTGGCTGTGCCGCTCGACGGCCGGCCGGATCACCACGCCCTCGCGCAGGTGCAGCGCCTTCCCGGACACGGTCTCCCGCCCCGAGGCCAGCTCCAGCACCTTCGACACGTCGTACGGACCCTCGTACAGCCGCGGCACCACCGGCAGCTCGCCGTCCAGTAGCTCGGCGAACTCGGCCGCGTCCAGCCAGCGCACCTGCCCGGCCACCTCCACCGACACGTCGAACGCGGCGAACCCCAGCCGCTCGGAGCGGCCGTCCGCGCCGTATGCCAGATCCTGCACCCCGGCGCCGTACACCTCGCCGAAGACACCCACCCGGCGGGCGCCGAGCCGGGCGGCGATCCGGGCCGCGACGGCCGCCACCCCGTGGCCGGTCACCGCGCGCCAGTACAGGTTGCGCGGGTCCTCCTTGAGCGCGAGGTTCCTGGCGCCGAAGCCCTTCGAGGACACGAACACCCGCTCCCCGTCCGGCAGTTCCGGATCGCTCACGTACGTCACCAGGCAGGCCGTGCCGTGCAGCTTCTCGGTGAGGACGACCTGCTCGCCCGGCTCGAAGATCTGCGGGTAGCGGTGCAGGTTCTCGATGTCGACCCAGGGCAGCAGCTCGGGGGCCCGCTCCACCTCCCCGCTCATCCTCGGAGGTATCGGCGGCGACCACTTGTGGATGCCGAGCAGCTCCGCGAAGTCGGTGCCCTCCTCGGCCGCGGCGTCCAGGTCCGTGCCCGCCAGGGCGGCCGGCCGGCACACGATGCCCTGCGAGACCTCGCCGCGCAGCCGTACCGCCTTGACCCGGTTGGCGGCCCGGCCCGCCAGCTTCCCGCTGAGCCCCAGCTCCTCGATCAGCCCCGCCGGAAGCACGGACTGCTCCGGGATGTAGAGGGCCTTGTCGCCGCTGCGGTACGCACCCTTGGCGACGACGGCACGGTAGAGCCCGACCTGCGCGAGTTCGAGCGCGTCCGCGTTCGGGTGGTGGTGGATGGTCAGTGTCTCGGCGGTGACTCGCAAAGTCGACATGTCGGTGCCCCCCTCTGTGTGCCGGCTCGCCCCTACTGTGCGGTTACGTCACCTCCACCGGCCACTGGATTTCCCGGGCGGCGCCCACCAGTTCGGCGTTCGACGCGGCCGGGGTGCCGTCCGGCAGCAGCAGGGTGTCCTCCAGGCCGATCCGGGTGGCCAGGCCGAGCCGCCGGGCCAGCGCGAGCACCGGCCAGGCCCCGCCGCTCTCGCCGTGCAGCAGCATCGGCGCCCCGCGCACGTCCCCCTTGGAGCCCACCGCACCGCTGCGGGCCAGCGCGGCCAGGAACTGGAGCGCCGAGTCCTCGGCGGTGAGCGGATCGGGGTCGGTCACCTCCACCAGCACCCGCAGGGATCTGGTGGCCAGCGGGGAGCCGAGGAACCTCTTCGCCCCTTCCGTGCCCGACCAGAGCCCCGATTCGATCGCGACCCCGCGCGCGAGCAGCGCCTCGGCGACCTCCTCCGCGCCGGGCTCGTGCCAGTTCACCGAAGCGTGGTCGGGCAGCACCGTCCAGGACGCGATGCGGTCGATGCGCCGCTGGGGTTCGGGCTCCGTCCAGGCGCCCGTGGTCACCCCGACCGGCACGTCCACCGCGCCACGTATCGCCGTCAGCGTGGCGGCCAGGACGCGGGGCGACAACGTGTCGTCCCCGCAGGGCGACTTGGGGTGGACATGCACCTCCCCGGCACCGGCGGCCACCGCCGCGGCGGCCGACCTGGCCATCGCCTCCGGAGACACCGGAACCGCCGCGCCGTCACCGGGACCGCGCTGTCCGTTCACACAGACCTGAATCAAGGGCTCGACCATGCATTCGATGGTGACACCCACCACTGACAATCAGCCATGCCCTGAGCATTCGCACGGTTGTCGCGGGGAAACCCGGTCGCCGGAACCAGTCCGTCCGGGGGTGCGGATCCTGCTGGTGGAGCCGCCCGGTGGATCCGGGCAGCACGGGGCGCGGCGCCACGGGAATGCGCTCCGCCACGCCCCGTGCGCTCACGCCACGTACGCCAGCTCCCGGCGCCGTGCCCGTTTGGCCTCCGCCAGCGCCTCGGGCGTCAGTACGGGCTGCGGAACCAGGATCCCGCACCCCGTGCAGACCGGCCCGAACCACGGCTCGTGGACCATGTCCTGCTTCCAGACGATCCGGCCGGACGCACACACCGGACAGTGCGCGCCAGGTGCCGACTCCAGAGCGGAGATCAGCCCGCGCAGCACCTCTGCCAGCGGCGCCGTCGGATGGACCGCCGGATCGTCGCACCATGCGACCCCGAAACCGCCCCAGGTCCGCCGGTGCCAGTCGTCGAAGGAGCCCGGCCGCCGCAGCCCGTCGTGCTTCTCTCGCTTGCGCCGCTGGGCGAACTCCACCTCGTACGCGAGCCAGACGGCCCGCGCCTCCTCCAGTTCCTCCAGCGCGGCCACCAGCCGCACCGGATCGGGCGCCCTGTCCTCAGGACCGAACCTGTGCCGGGTGCACAGATGGTCCCAGGTCGCCCGGTGCCCGTAAGGGGCGAACCTCTCCAGGCACTTGCGCAGCGAATACCTCCGCAACGCAAGGTCACACCTCGGATCACGTACCTGTCTCGCGAGACTCCGAAAACCGGCCATCGCACTGCCACCTCCGTCGCTGGTACTTCGGCGTCGATGAATGGACGTACGAGTGCCCGTTTCGGCTCCATCGAAAATCCGATGGGCCCCATCACGGATCAATTGGCCCGTATTCGCATGGTTCACCCCTGCCCCACAGTGGCTCGGAACCGCACCTCAGCGGTACAGCAGGTGCTCCCGCCGCACCCGCCGGAACGCCGCCAGATCCGCCTGCCAGGCGCCCGCCACCTCGTCCGTGCCGGCCCCCGCGTCGATCATGGTCCGGACCCGGGCGTTCCCGGTGAGCTTGTCGATCCAGTGGTCCGGCCGCCACGCGAACCCGCTCCACGACCGCTTCGCCGTCACCAGCAGCGCGATGCCGGTGCGCACCGGGTCGTACGACTCCCTGTCGTGCACGTGCAGTTGTACGCCGCCCACGGTTTTGCCCTGGAACTTCGAGAACGTCGGCGCGAAGTACGCCTCCCGGAAGCGCACCCCCGCCAGCCCTTCCGCGTTCGCCGCCGCCGCCCAGCGCCGGTCGATGCCCTCCGCGCCCAGCAGCTCGAACGGGCGGGTCGTACCGCGCCCCTCGGAGAGGTTCGTCCCCTCGAAGAGACAGGTCCCGGAGTACACCAACGCCGTCTCGGGAGTGGGCATGTTGGGGCTCGGCGGCACCCACGGCAGCCCGGTCGCGTCGAAGAAGTCGCCCCGCCGCCACCCGGTCATCCGTACCACCTCCAGCGGTACCGGCTTCGCCAGGAACTCCGCGTTGAACAGCAGCGCCAGCTCCGCCACCGTCATCCCGTGCGCCTGCGCGATCGGCTCCCGCCCGACGAACGTCGCGAACGCCCGGTCCAGGACGGGCCCGAGCGCCGCCCGCCCGGTCACCGGGTTCGGCCGGTCGAGCACCACGAACCGCTTGCCGGCGAGCGCCGCCGCCACCATGCAGTCGTACAGCGTCCAGATGTACGTGTAGAAGCGCGCGCCCGCGTCCTGGATGTCGAAGACGACGGTGTCCACCCCGGACGCGGTGAAGACGTCCGCCAGCGGCTGCCCGCTCTTCAGGTACGTGTCGTACACCGGGAGCCCGGTCGCCGGGTCGTCGTAGCGGCCCTCGGAACTGCCCGCCTGCGCGGTGCCCCGGAAACCGTGCTCGGGGCCGAAGACGGCGGTGAGGCGCACCCGTTCGTCGGCGTGCATGACGTCGACGACGTGCCGGGCCTCGGCGGTGACGCCGGTCGGATTGGTGACGATGCCGACCTTGCGGCCGCGCAGCAGCCGGTAGCCGTCGGCGGACAGCAGGTCGAATCCGGTACGGACCCGGGGCCGGGACCCGTACCCGGGGCGCGCGGCACCGGCAGCGGAATCGGCCGCGAATTCGGCCGCGGATTCGGCCGCCGAGGCGGACCCGGTGGCGGCCAGCGCCCCCGCGACACCGCCGCCCGCTGCCAGCAGTCCCCGTCTGGACAAGCCACGTCTGGACAAGCTCATCGCGCAACCTCCGTGCTCGACCGGTCTGTCATGTCCGCGCACGCTAACCGGTCACCGCCCCCGGCGGAACGGAACGCGCCACGGGGCAGGCAGCGGAACCCGTCCCGGATCAAGCCCGCACACCCCCTTTCCCCGCTCCATACCGACTGGTTAGTCTGCGCGCAGAACCGAGAGCGAGAGGTGGCCCCGGATGGACGCGGTGCAGGGCGCGGGAGTGGTCGTGACGGGCGCGGGAGGCGGCATCGGTGCCGCGCTGGCCCGCAGGTTCGCGGCCGAGGGGGCCAGGGTCGTGGTCAACGACCTGGATCCCGGCAAGGCCAGGGCGGTCGCGGACGAGATCGGCGCCACCGCCGTCCCCGGGGACGCCTCGGCCGTCGTCGACGAGGCCCGCGAGGCGCTCGGCGGCACCATCGACGTGTACTGCGCCAACGCCGGTGTCGGCTGCGGCGGCGACCCGTTCGCCGAGGACCTCTGGGAGACCGCCTGGGACGTCAATGTGATGGCCCACGTCAGGGCGGCCCGCGCGCTGCTGCCGGAGTGGCTGGAGCGGGGGAGCGGCCGGTTCGTGTCCACCGTCTCCGCGGCCGGCCTGCTGACGATGATCGGCGCGGCCCCGTACAGCGTCACCAAGCACGGTGCGCTGGCCTTCGCGGAATGGCTGTCGCTGACCTACCGGCACCGGGGCGTCAAGGTCCACGCGATTTGTCCGCAGGGGGTGCGGACCGACATGCTGACCTCCGCCGGATCGGCAGGGGACCTGGTGCTCGCACCGACCGCGATCGAACCCGAAGACGTCGCCGACGCGCTCTTCGCGGGCATCGAGGAGGACCGCTTCCTGATCCTGCCGCACCCCGAGGTGGCGGACTACTACAGGACGCGGGCCGGTGAACCGGACCGCTGGCTGGACGGCATGAACCAGCTCCAGCAGAAGTGGGAGGGCCAGGCCCGATGAGCAAACCGGCACAGGCACCGAAGCCGGCCTCGGCATCCGCACCGAACTCTGCGTCCGCACCGTCCCCGGCGTCCTCGATCTACGCGGCCAAGCCCTGGCTGCACCTCCTCAGCGAGGCCCAGCGGGTCCCCGTGCACCCCACGCCGACCCTGGTGCACGCCTTCCGGGAGAGCGTCGGGCGCGCCCCCGACCATCCGGCCCTCGCCTACTTCGACGGCCGCCTCACCTACCGCGAGACGGACGCGCTCTCCGACTCGGTGGCCGGGCACCTCGCCGCGAAGGGCCTGCGGCACGGCGACCGGGTCGCGATCATGCTGCAGAACTCCCCGCACTTCGTGCTCGCCCTGCTCGGCGCCTGGAAGGCCGGGGCGACGGTCGTCCCGCTCAACCCCATGTACAAGTCTGCCGAGGTCGCCCACGTCCTGAAGGACGCCGGGGTCACCGCGCTGATCTGCTCGGACCGGGCCTGGGAGGCGTACCTGCGGGACACGGCCGCCGCCGCCCCCTCGGTCACCATCGCGCTGACCGGCTGCGAACTCGACCTCCAGAGCACCGACGACGCGCGGGTGCTGGACTTCGAACGGCTGCCGCAGGCCGCCGACGCCGACGACCTGATCACGGTCGCCCGCGCCGGCCTGGATTCACCCCCGGGGCGGGAACTCGGCGCGGGTGACGCAGCGTTGATCAGTTACACGTCGGGCACCAGCGGGACACCGAAGGGGGCGGTCAATTCCCACGGAAACATCATGGTCAACGCGGAGCGGCAGCGCCGCGGGCACCCCATCGCCGAGGGGTCGTCCTACTTCGCCCTCGCCCCGCTCTTCCACATCACCGGCATGGTCTGCCAGCTGGCCGCCTGCCTGACCAACGCGGGCACCCTCGTCCTCGCCTACCGCTTCCACCCCCAGGTGGTCCTGGACGCCTTCGCCGCGCACCGGCCCGCCTACACCGTCGGCCCCTCGACGGCGTTCATGGCACTGGCCGCGACCCCCGGCGTGACCCGGGAGCACTTCGCCTCCTTCCAGGTGCTCTCCTCGGGCGGCGCCCCGCTGCCGCCCGCGCTGGTGGAGAAGTTCCGGGCCGGCTTCGGGCCCTACATCCGCAACGGCTACGGGCTCACCGAGTGCACCGCGCCCTGCGCGTCCGTACCGCCGGAGCGCGAGGCGCCCGTCGACCCGGTGTCGGGGACGCTCTCCGTCGGCGTGCCCGGAGCCGACACGGTGGTGCGGATCATCGACGAGAAGGGCCGGGAACTGCCCTTCGGCGAGCAGGGCGAGATCGCGGTGCGCGGCCCGCAGGTCGTCTCCGGCTACTGGCGGCTGCCCGAGGCCACCGCCGAGACGTTCCCGGACGGTGAACTGCGCACCGGCGACATCGGGTTCATGGACGCCGAGGGCTGGCTGTACGTCGTCGACCGCAAGAAGGACATGATCAACGCGTCCGGCTTCAAGGTCTGGCCGCGCGAGGTCGAGGACGTCCTCTACACCCATCCGGCGGTGCGCGAGGCGGCCGTGGTCGGCGTCCCCGACGCGTACCGGGGCGAGAGCGTCAAGGCGTACGTCGGGCTGCGCCCGGGCGCGGAGGCCACCCCCGAGGAACTGTCCGCGTACTGCAAGGAACGGCTCGCCGCGTACAAGTACCCGCGCGAGGTGGAGATCCTGCCGGAACTTCCCAAGACGGCAAGTGGGAAGATCCTCCGGCGGGAACTGCGTTCCCCACAGGTATAGACAGCCAGGTACCCAGGTACCCAGGTACCTGGGCACACGGCGGCCCGACGGCGGGCCCCAAGGACAAGCGATTGAGCAAGGCAGGTGGCGGCAATGGCCAGAACGACGGAACCGGGCGGCACTCCCGTCCCCCAGCGGCTGCTGGCCGCCGCCACCAGGCTCTTCGCCGAACGTGGCTACGACCGCACCTCGGTCCAGGAGATCGTCGAGGCGGCGGGCGTCACCAAGGGCGCGCTGTACCACTACTTCGGCTCCAAGGACGATCTGCTGCACGAGGTGTACGCGCGCGTGCTGCGGGTCCAGCAGGAGCGCCTGGACGCCTTCGCCGACGCGGACGCCCCCGTCGAGGAGCGGCTGCGCGACGCGGCGGCGGACGTCGTGGTCACCACCATCGAGAACCTCGACGACGCGTCGATCTTCTTCCGCTCCATGCACCACCTGAGCCCGGAGAAGGACAAGCAGGTACGGGCCGAGCGGCGGCGCTACCACGAGAGGTTCCGGGCGCTGGTCGAGGAGGGCCAGCGGACCGGCGTCTTCTCCTCCGTCACCCCCGCCGACCTGGTGGTCGACTACCACTTCGGCTCCGTGCACCACCTGTCGACCTGGTACCGGCCGGACGGCCCGCTCTCCCCGCAGGAGGTCGCCGACCACCTGGCGGACCTCCTGCTGCGGGCACTGCGCCCCTGACGGCCCCGATCGGCCCGACCGCCCTGAAGGCGCTCACGGCTCAGCCGAGCGGCAGGACCTTGCGCCCCCAGGTCTCGTTCGTGACCGTCGCGAACGACGTGTACCAGGCGCAGGCCGCGCACAGCAGCCCGAGGAAGCCGCCGACGTGCCCCAGCGTCGTGTTCTGCGCCAGGTCGCCCAGCGCCAGGAACAGGAACGTCAGCGTCAGCGTGACGAAGATCAGCCGGTGCGCCACGTCCAGCTTCAGCGCCGCGACCGTCATGCAGAGCGTGAAGACGAACCACGCGATCAGGAAGAGCCCCGTCGCCAGGTGCGCGTCCTCCTTCGGCAGCCCGGGCACCACGAACTTCACGTACCCCGCGAAGGACATCCAGAAGGCGCCGTACGACACGAAGGCCGTGGCCCCGAAGGTGTTGCCGCGCCGGAACTCGAAGAGCCCGGCGGCGAACTGTGCCAGCCCGCCGTAGAACAGCGCGAGCGGCAGCACGACCGCACTCAGCGCGGCGTTCGGGACCAGACCCGAGTTGAACATGCTGAGCACGAAGGTGGTCAGCGCGAACGCGGCGAGCCCGAGCGGACCGGGATTGGCGATCTTGACGGGCGCCGGAGCGGTGGGCGCGGCGGTGCTGAGAGTCATGTGGGGGCACTTTCGATCGAGGGAACCAATCGAACTTACCCGGCGATCCGGACACCCGGTCGCGGACTGCGGCCCCTTTCGACGGGACCGAAGTCCCGCCGGAAGAGGCCATAGGTCCCTACAGGTACTTCTTCAGCTCCCGCCGCGCCAGCGACCGCTGGTGCACCTCGTCGGGCCCGTCCGCCAGGCGCAGCGTCCGCGCCCCCGCCCACAACTCGGCCAGCGGGAAGTCCTGGCTGACGCCGCCCGCCCCGTACAGCTGCACCGCGTTGTCGATGATGTCGAGCACCGCACGCGGCGTCGCGATCTTGATCGCCTGGATCTCGGTGTGCGCGCCCCGGTTGCCGACCGTGTCCATCAGCCAGGCCGTCTTCAGCACCAGCAGCCGCAGCTGCTCCACGGTCACCCGGGCGTCCGCGATCCAGTTCTGCACGACGCCCTGCTGGGCCAGCGACTTCCCGAAGGCGGTACGTGACACCGCCCGGCGGCACATCAGCTCGATGGCCCGCTCGGCCATGCCGATCAGCCGCATGCAGTGGTGGATGCGCCCCGGGCCGAGCCGCGCCTGCGCGATGGCGAAGCCGCCGCCCTCCTCGCCGACCAGGTTCGCGGCCGGCACCCTGGCACCGTCGAAGACGACCTCGGCGTGACCCCCGTGGTAGTGGTCCTCGTACCCGTACACCTGCATCGCGCGGCGGATCTCCACGCCCGGGGTGTCGCGCGGCACCAGGATCATCGACTGCTGACGGCGCACGTCCGCGCCGTCCGGGTCGGTCTTGCCCATCACGATGAAGATCTTGCAGTCCGGGTTCATCGCCCCGGAGATGTACCACTTGCGGCCCGTGACGACGTACTCGGAGCCGTCCGCCGAGCGCTCGATCCGGGTCTCGATGTTCGTCGCGTCCGACGAGGCCACCTCCGGCTCGGTCATCGCGAACGCCGACCGGATCTCCCCGGCCAGCAGCGGCTCCAGCCACTGCTTCTTCTGCTCGTCGGTGGCGAACTGGGACAGCAGCTCCATGTTCCCGGTGTCCGGCGCCGCACAGTTCAGCGCGGTCGGCGCCAACTGCGGGGAACGCCCGGTGATCTCGGCCAGCGGCGCATATTGGAGGTTGGTCAGCCCCGCCCCGTACTCCGCGTCGGGAAGGAAGAGGTTCCACAGCCCCTGCCGCCGCGCCTCCGCCTTCAGCTCCTCCACCACCGCCGGGGTGTCCCACGGCGAGTCGAGCAGCAGGCGCTGCTCGTGCGCGGTCCGCTCGGCCGGGTACACGTACTCGTCCATGAAGGCGAGCAGCTTCCCGCGCAGCTCTTCGGTCCGTGCGTCGTATGCGAAGTCCATGAGGATTCAGCCCTTCTGAAGGGTCGTCAGGCCGTGCTGGATGAAGACGGGGACCAGCTCGCCGATCCGGTCGAAACCGGCCCCGACGGTCTGCCCGAGCGTGTAGCGGTAGTGGATGCCCTCAAGGATCACGGCGAGCTTGAACCAGGCGAACGCCGTGTACCAGTGGACCGCCGAGACGTCCCGCCCGGAGGCGGCGGCGTACCGGGCGACGATCTCGTCCGTCGACGGGTGCCCCGGCGCGGCGGCGGTCGTGGAGATGGGGGAGTCGGGCAGCTCCAGCCGCGTCCCGTACATCACCAGCAGCCCGAGGTCGGTCAGCGGGTCGCCGAGCGTCGACATCTCCCAGTCGAGGATGGCCCGGATACGGTCGTCGGGGCCGCCGATCAGGACGTTGTCGAGGCGGTAGTCGCCGTGCACGACGGTCGGCGCGGGGGAGTCGGGCAGTGCCCCGCCCAGTGCGGCGTGCAGCTCGTCGATCCCGGGCAGGTCGCGGTTGCGGGAGGCGTCCAACTGCTTGCCCCAGCGCCGCAGCTGACGCTCCAGGAAGCCCTCGGGCCGCCCGAAGTCGCCGAGCCCCACGGCTTCCGGGTCGACGGCGTGCAGCTCCACGAGCGTGTCCACCAGGCCGAGCACGGCGTCCCGGGTCCGCGCGGCACCGAGCGGAGCCAGTTCCTCCGCCGTCCGGTACGGGGTCCCTTCCACGAACTCCATGACGTAGAACGGCGATCCGATGACCGAGTCGTCCTCGCACAGCAGCACCGGCGCCGGCACCGGGACCCGGGTCGGATGCAGCCCGCTGATCACCCGGAACTCGCGCGTCATGTCGTGCGCGGTCGCCAGTACGTGGCCCAGCGGCGGCCGCCGGACCACCCAGCGGGTCTTCCCGTCCGTCACCTCGTACGTCAGATTGGAGCGTCCGCCCTCGATCAGCCGGGCGGACAGCGGTCCTGCCACCAGCCCCGGCCGCTCCTGGTCGAGATGGGCGCGCAGCCGCTCCGGGTCGAGCCCGGGCGGCGCGTCCGCCGTCGGCTCGGTCGGGGGGACGGTGCTCATGGGGATACCTCCGGGTGCCTGCGGCGGGATGCTCCGCACCATGATGCCGACCAGTCGGTATGCCGTCCAGGGGGTACGGCCCGGATCACACGAGGCACCACACGGCACGCCCGTATCCCTGCGCACTCACCAGCACGCACGCCCGTAAGCACGCACGCGCCCCCGCGCCCCCTCCGCGCACTTCACAGCACCACAGCCACCCCGAACACCCCCAGCGCCAGCACACAGCACACCGCCGCCAACGCCCGCCGGGGCGCCAGCACCTGAGGCCGTGACCGGTCCAGCTCCCGCAGCCGCCGGTGCGTGACCACCAGGAACGCCACCCACACCAGCGCGCCCAGCGCCGCGCCCAGCACCCCGACGGGCGTGATCTCGTCATGGATGGCCTGCTTCGCGGCCAGCACCGCGACGACCGTGCAGGACAGGGTCGTACGGCGCCACGCCAGCCGGGTCCGCTCCGGCTGGAGCCCCGGATCGCGCGCCGGTTCCTCCGGCGGCGCACCGGTCGCACTCACCCCTCCCACCCCAGCAGCACGACCACCACCATCGCCACCGCGACCACCGCCACCAGCAGGCTCAGCACCGTGGGGAAGCGGGTCGCCGGGAGGTCCTCGCCGCGCCGCATCGCCCGCTCGCACCGCACCCAGTGGTTCACCGCCCGCAGCGCGCACAGCGCACCGACCACCAGGAGTGCGACCGCCATCCCGACCCGTACGCCCCACCGCAGGCCGGGCAGGAACTGGTCGACCGCGAACCCGGCCCCGACCAGCGCCAGCGCCGTCCGCACCCAGGCGAGGAAGGTCCGCTCGTTTGCCAGCGAGAACCGGTAGTCCGGGGTGTCGCCCTCCTCCCTGATGCGCTGCGGCGCGAACCACAGCCGCAGCCCGCGCGTGAAGTCACTCATCGCCCGGCTCCCGGCCCGGCTCCCCGCCCAGCTCCCGGCCCGGCTCCAGGCCCAGCTCCCGCTCCCGCTCCCGCAGCCGCTCGTACGCCGCGAGCCCGTCCGGCACCCAGGTCCACTCGCCGAGCCGCCGCGCCAGCTCGTCCGCGTCGAGGAAGTCGTGCCAGGCGACCTCCTCCACCTGCGGGTTCACCGGCAGCTCGCAGCGCACCTCGTAGACATGGCTCCACCAGCTCTTGGTGCCGTCCTCGCTCTCGTACAGGAACTTGAAGAGCGGCACCGGCTGCGGCAGCCCGGACACCCCGAGCTCCTCCTCCGCCTCGCGCAGCGCCGCCTCGTCGTAGGTCTCGCCCGCGCCGACGACACCGCCGACGAACATGTCGTACAGCGAGGGGAAGACCAGTTTGGTCGCGGTCCGCCGGTGCACGAAGGTGCGGCCCTCGGCGTCCCGTACGCGGATGAAGGCGCAGCGATGGCGAAGGCCCCGTGCGTACACCTCTGCGCGCGGGGCCCGGCCGATGACCTCGTCGTTCTCGTCGACGAGGTCGAGGATCTCTTCTGCCGGATCGAAGGCCGGCCTGTCAGCAGGGGTCACGGGGCCCATCCAACCCCAGGCGCCCCGGGGTGCGCCTACTGACCCATGACGTACTTGACCGTCGGTCCGGTCGTCCAGCCACCGTCCACCGCCAGCTCGGCGCCCGTCACGTAGGAGGCGGAGTCGGAGAGCAGGAAGACGACCGCGCCCGCGATCTCGTCGGCCTCGCCGACCCGGCCCATGGGTGTGTTGGGGTAGTTGCCCTCACCCTGCTGGATGCCGACGGAGGCGGTCATCGGGGTGTACGTCATGCCCGGGTGGACGGAGTTGACGCGGATCTTCGCGGTGCCCAGCTCGACCGCACCGATCTTCGTCAGACCGCGCACGCCCCACTTGGAGGCGCCGTACCCGGCGGTCAGCGCGAGACCCATCAGACCGGCGGCCGAGGAGATGTTGACGATCGAGCCGCCGCCGGTCTCCCTCATCGCCGGGATGACGGTCTTCATGCCGATGAAGACACCGGTCAGGTTGATGTCGAGGACCTTGCGGAAGTGGTCGACCGACTCGTCCGCGAGGAACTGGCCGGTGGAGATGCCCGCGTTGTTCACCAGTCCGTCGATGCCGCCGAACTCGGCGACGGCGTACGCCGCGACGCGCGCCCAGTCCTCCTCCGACGTCACGTCGTGGTGCTGGAAGCGGGCCCGCTCGCCCAGTTCGGCGGCGGTGGCCCTGCCGTCCTCGTCGAGTACGTCGGTGATCACGACGTTCGCACCGGCCTCGACCGCCTGCCGCGCGGCCGCGGCACCGAGGCCCCGGGCGCCGCCGGTGATGAGGACGGTCTTGCCGGTGAGGTCGTTGTTGCTCATGACGGTTCTTCTTCTTTCCGTGGTGCTCGGGGGATGCGTGGTGGCGGAGGGACTACACCGCCGGGACGGGGTGACGCCGGCGGGGGAGCGGTTACGCCGCTGGGGGTGTGGTTACGCCGGTGGGGCGTGCGGTGCCCCGAGCAGTGCGGCCGTGGTCTCCACGAGGTCGGCGAGGAACACGTCCTCGCCGGTCAGCGGGGTGGCACCGGCCAGGTACTGGCGGGCCCGGTCGGACAGGGCGGCGCCGATCAGCGTCAGCGCGAGGTCGAGCCGCTCCAGCCGCAGCGGTTCGGGGAGACCGGAGGCGGCGAGCGCCGCCCCGACCCGCTCGATCAGCCGCCAGTACGCGGTTCCGGCCAGGGTGGGGTGCGGGGTCCCGGTCCGTACGCCGCTCTCGTGGCTGAGCTGTGCGGAGATCAGCAGGCAGCGCCGCCCGCGCTCGGTGGCCAGCTCGGTGGCCTCGGCCGCGACGAGCGCGCCGATCAGCTCCCGTACGGAATCCGGGCACGCCTCCAGCCGTGCCGCGAGCACCTGCTCGGTGCGCTGCTGGCGCTGTGCCATCACGGCGTCCCGCAGCCCGGTGCGCGAACCGAAGTGGTACTGGACCGCCGACGGATTGCTCTGCCCGGCCAGCTTCACGACGTCGCGCAGCTGTGCCCCGTCCACGCCCTGGGCGGCGAAGACCTCCTCGGCCGCCCGGACCAGCTTGTCCCGGGTCTCGGCCCCTGTCGTTCTTGCCATGCCCTCACTGTAATGCTGCCCATTATTAAAAGCCAGGCCCAGCCCCGGGCCTCACCCCCGCACCAGCACCTGCTTCTTCTCCTCCTGGACCACCACTCCGCCACCGCCCACCGGCATCGCCGGATGCCTCCCCAGCAGCACGATCCCCGCCACGATCGCCACCAGCCCCGCCGCCTCCCCGGCCAGCGCCCATGGACTCGTCGCCAGCCGGTCACCCAGGAACCCGATCCCGCAGGCCACCCCGGCCAGGGGCTGCGCGGCGGTCAGTGCGGGCAGTGACATCCGCAACGTCCCCGTCTCGAACGCGCTCTGTACGAGCACCAGCCCCGCGAGCCCCAGCCCCAGCACCGTGTACACCTGCCACCCGCCGAGGAGCGCGCCCCAGCCGCCCGCCTCGAACCGCTGCCCGCTCACCCGGGTCAGCGCGTCCTGCAGTCCGTAGAGCAGCCCCGCCGCCAGGGCGAGCAGTGCGGGCCCCGAACTCATCCGGGACCGCTTGGCGTGCGCGGTCAGCAGGACGGCGAGCCCGACCACCACCCCCACGACCAGCCAGTGCCGCAGCGGACCCACTTCCGCTTCCGTGTGGCCACCGTGCGGCTTCCCCGCCAGCAGGAACGCGGCCACGCCCCCGGCCAGCAGCCAGAGCCCCGCCCACCCCTGCCGCCCGAGCCGGCACCCGCTGCGCCGACGCGAGAGCGCCATCGCGAAGAGGAGGTTGGTCGCGAGCAGCGGCTCGACCACGGACACCCGCCCCTGGGACAGGGCCAGCGCGCCCAGCACCATGCCGGCCGCCATGCAGCCGATCCCGGCCAGCCAGCGGGGTACCCGTACGAGATCGAGCAGCAGCCGCAGCGAGAGGAAGTCACCGAGCGGGGCGCGCCGGGCCGCATCCTGCTGGAGTACAAAACCGAAACCGATGCAGCACGCGGCGCTCAGAGCCAGCACAAGAACAGTCAGCGACACCGTGTAAACCCTCAACTGTGGTGTGAGTGCGGGGACTTGGCCCGACCATAGCGGCACAGGGGCTGTGATCGCTGCGGCGTCCGGGGCCGGCGCTCGTCCTACGGGTGCCCGGCCCGGGACACCGGAAGCGGCTTCCGAACGGTTGACTAGTTACTGCCGCGTACCGAAGATCGGGCCATGGAAGCCAAGGGGAACGCCACGGGCCACGTCCCGGGGGACGCCAGTGGGTACGACGCCGACGTCATCGTCATCGGAGCGGGCCTCGCGGGTCTCGTCGCCACTGCGGAGCTGGTGGACGCGGGCCGGAAGGTGATCCTCCTCGACCAGGAGCCCGAGCAGTCGATCGGCGGCCAGGCGCACTGGTCCTTCGGCGGCCTCTTCCTCGTCGACTCGCCCGAGCAGCGCCGGATGCGGGTCAAGGACAGCCGTGAACTCGCCCTCCAGGACTGGTTCGGCACGGCCGGCTTCGACCGCGAGGAGGACGCCTGGCCGCGCAAGTGGGCCGAGGCGTACGTCGACTTCGCGGCGGGCGAGAAGCGGTCCTGGCTGCACGCGAAGGGCGTCCGGTTCTTCCCGGTGGTCGGCTGGGCCGAACGCGGCGGCTACGACGCGAACGGCCACGGCAACTCCGTCCCCCGCTTCCACATCACCTGGGGTACGGGTCCCGGCCTGGTCGCGCCCTTCGAGCGCAAGGTCCGCGAGGGCGTCGCCCGGGGCCTGGTCACCTTCCGCTTCCGGCACCGGGTGACCGCCCTGGGGCGCACCGCCGGAACCGTCGACACGGTCAGCGGCGAGGTCCTGGAACCCTCGGACGCCGAACGGGGCACGGCCAGCAGCCGTACGGTCGCGGGCGACTTCTCGCTCCGCGCCCAGGCGGTGATCGTCACCTCCGGCGGCATCGGCGGCAACCACGACCTGGTCCGCGCCCAGTGGCCGGAGCGCCTGGGCACTCCGCCCGCGCACATGCTCTCCGGCGTCCCGGCGCACGTCGACGGACTGATGCTCGGCATCACGGAGGCGGCGGGCGCCAGCCACATCAACCGCGACCGGATGTGGCACTACACCGAGGGCATCCAGAACTGGAACCCCATCTGGCAGCGCCACGGGATCCGCATCCTCCCCGGCCCTTCTTCGTTGTGGCTGGACGCCAAGGGCAGCCGCCTCCCCGTCCCGCTCTTCCCCGGCTTCGACACCCTCGGCACCCTCGACCACATCATGAAGACCGGCTACGACTACACGTGGTTCGTGCTGGACCAGAAGATCATCGGCAAGGAGTTCGCACTGTCGGGCTCCGAGCAGAACCCGGACCTGACGGGCAAGTCGGTGCGCGGGGTCATCGACCGGGCACGGGCGGCGGTCCCGGCCCCGGTCAGGGCCTTCATGGACCACGGCGCCGACTTCGTGGTCGAGAAGGACCTTTCCTCCCTGGTCCGGGGCATGAACGCACTGACCAAGGAACCACTCATCGACGAGGCGGAACTGCGCCGCCAAGTCGTCGCGCGGGACCGGGAGATGGCGAACCCCTTCACCAAGGACCTCCAGGTCACGGCGATCCACGGCGCCCGCAAGTACCTCGGCGACAAACTGATCCGCACGGCGACGCCGCACCGGATCCTGGACCCGGCGGCGGGTCCGCTGATCGCGGTGCGCCTGCACATCCTGACGAGGAAGTCCCTGGGCGGCCTGGAAACGGACCTGTCGTCCCGGGTACTCACCCCTGAGGGGACACCACTGCCGGGTGTCTACGCGGCGGGGGAGGCGGCGGGGTTCGGCGGGGGAGGGGTGCACGGGTACCGGTCGCTGGAGGGGACGTTCCTGGGCGGCTGCATCTTCTCGGGCCGAGCAGCAGGCAGAGCCGCCGCCCGATCCGTCTCCTGACCCCCGGGCCCGGGGCTCCGCTGCGCGGGGCCTTCCCCTCCCCGCCCCTTCCCGGCTGTGACATTTGCGGCTCCGCCGCGTGGGGGCGCTGCCCCAGACCCCGGCCCGTGCGGGTGGGCGGGGGCGGATGGGCTTCCGGGGCTGCGCCCCGGGCCCCGGATGGGCGTGGGTGGGTGGGGCAGGTGGCGGGCCCGGCCACCGCCGGTGGTCATGTGCAGGTAGTACGTGGCTGGCCGCGCAGTTCCCCGCGCCCCTGAGTACTCGTAGTTGGGGGCGCGGGGAACTGCGCGAGCAACCACACTCGACCCGCGCATG
>NZ_JBVIMX010000024.1:0-16065 GCF_055579625.1 Streptomyces sp. NPDC032721
CAGGGGTTGTTAGCAGCGGGTCGAGTGTGGTTGCTCGCGCAGTTCCCCGCGCCCCTGAGTACTCAGGGGCGCGGGGAACTGCGCGGCCAGCCACATCGCACCTGCACATGACCACGGCGGGTGGCCGGGCTCGCCACCTGCCCACCCGCCCACTGGCCCACGCGGGCCGGGGTCTGGGGCAGCGCCCCAGTTCGGGAAGGGGCGGGGTGGGGAAGGGCTCCGCGCAGCGGGTAGTACTTCGACCCGCCGGGACCTTTTGGGTTCCGGCGGGTCGAAGGGTCTCGCGGTGGCACCGCCATGCAGCACCGCGAGGGTTCAGGGGTTCCGCCCAAGCGGCTCAGCCGAAGCGGCCGGAGATGTAGTCCTCCGTGGCCTGGACCGAGGGGTTCGAGAAGATCCGCTCCGTGTCGTCTATCTCGATCAGCTTGCCGGGCTGCCCGACCGCCGACAGGTTGAAGAAGGCCGTGCGGTCCGAGACCCGGGCCGCCTGCTGCATGTTGTGCGTCACGATCACGATCGTGAAGCGCTCCTTGAGCTCCCCGATCAGGTCCTCGATGGCGAGGGTCGAGATCGGGTCGAGGGCGGAGCAGGGCTCGTCCATCAGGAGGACCTGCGGCTCGACCGCGATGGCGCGGGCGATGCAGAGGCGCTGCTGCTGGCCACCGGAGAGGCCGGAGCCCGGCTTGTTGAGGCGGTCCTTGACCTCGTTCCAGAGGTTGGCGCCCTTGAGGGACTTCTCGACGATGCCCGCAAGCTCGGACTTCTTGTACGAGCCGTTGAGGCGCAGGCCCGCCGCCACGTTGTCGAAGATCGACATGGTGGGGAAGGGGTTGGGGCGCTGGAAGACCATGCCGACGGTGCGGCGTACCGACACCGGGTCGACGTTGGACGCGTACAGGTTCTCGTCGTCCAGCATGACCTTGCCCTCGACGCGGCCGCCGGGAGTGACCTCGTGCATGCGGTTGAGGGTGCGCAGGAAGGTGGACTTGCCGCAGCCGGAGGGGCCGATGAAGGCCGTCACCGAGCGGGGCTCGACGGTCATCGAGATGTCGTCGATGGCCTTGTGGTCGCCGTAGAAGGCGGAGAGTCCGGAGACGTCGATTCGCTTTGCCATGATTCGGTCACTTCGCTTTCAGGGGTGTCGCGTCAGCGACCGGTCTTGGGGGCCTTCCAGCGGGCGATGCCGCGGGCCACCAGGTTGAGGATCATGACGAAGGCGATCAGGACCAGGGCTGCTGCCCAGGCGCGGTCGTAGCTCGCCTCGCTGCCCACCCGGTACTGCTCCCAGATGTAGAAGGGGAGCGAGGACTGGGCGCCGTCGAAGGGGTTCGAGTTGATCAGCTGGGTGCCGAAGACCAGCAGCATGATCGGGGCGGTCTCACCGGCGATGCGGGCGATGGCCAGCATGACGCCGGTGGTGATGCCGCCGATCGCGGTCGGCAGGACCACCTTCAGGATCGTGCGCCACTTCGGTACGCCGAGGGCGAGGGAGGCCTCGCGCAGCTCGTTGGGCACCAGCTTCAGCATTTCCTCGGTGGAGCGGACCACCACCGGGACCATCAGGATCGCCAGCGCGAGCGCGCCCAGGAAGCCGGACGGGCCGAGACCGAACATCAGCATGATCGCGAGGAGGAAGAGGCCCGCGACGATCGAGGGGATGCCGGTCATGACGTCCACGAAGAACGTCACCGCCTTGGCGAGCGCGCCCTTGCCGTACTCCACCAGGTAGACGGCGGTCAGCAGGCCGACCGGTGCGGCGACCAGGGTGGCCAGACCGACCTGCTCCATGGTGCCGATCAGGGCGTGGTAGACGCCGCCGCCCGCCTCGAAGCCGGGCACGCCCGCCATCGAGTGGGTGAGGAAGTAGCCGTCCAGGACCTTGATGCCCCGGCTGATCGTCGTCCAGAGGAGCGAGGCGAGCGGGACGACCGCCAGGATGAAGCACACCCAGACGACGCTGGTGGCGACCCGGTCCTTCGCCTGCCGCTTGCCCTCGACGACGGTGCTGGCGGTGTACGTCAGTACGACGAAGAGGAAGGCGGCTATCAGGCCCCACTGCACCTTGCTCTGCCAGCCGGCCACGGTGGCCAGACCGACCGCGAGGGCGACCGAGACGACGGCGAAGCCGATCGGGGACCAGCGGGGGAGGCTCTTGCCCGAGAGGGAGGGGGTGCGGGGGACCGGGGTGGGGATGGTGTCCTTGGTCATCGTTGCCTGGCTCATGCGTTGGCCCCCGAGTACTCCTTGCGGCGGGCGATGATCAGCCGGGCCGCGCCGTTGACGAGGAGGGTGAGGACGAAGAGGACGAGACCGGAGGCGATGAGCGCGTCACGGCCGTACTCGTTGGCCTCGTCGAACTTCGCCGCGATGTTCTGCGCGAAGGTGCCGCCGCCCGCGTCCAGGAGGTGGAACGAGAGGAGGAAGCTGGGGGAGAGGACCGTGGCGACCGCCATCGTCTCGCCGAGTGCGCGGCCCAGGCCCAGCATCGAGGCGCTGATCACGCCGGAGCGGCCGAAGGGGAGGACCGACATCCGGATCACTTCCCAGCGGGTGGCGCCCAGGGCGAGGGCGGCCTCCTCGTTCATCTTCGGGACCTGGAGGAAGACCTCGCGGCTCACGCTGGTCACGATCGGCAGGATCATGATCGCGAGCAGGATGCCGACGGTGAAGAGGTTGCGGGCCGCGCCGACCTCGGTCTTCTCGAAGATGACCGTCCAGCCGAAGTAGCCGTCCAGCCAGGCGTTCAGCCCGCCGAGGTACGGGACCAGGACGAGGGCGCCCCAGAGGCCGTAGATGATCGACGGTACGGCGGCCAGCAGGTCGACCACGTAGGCGAGCGGGGCGGCCAGCTTGCGCGGCGCGTAGTGCGAGATGAAGAGCGCGATGCCGACAGCGATCGGGACCGCGATGACCATCGCGATGATCGAGCTGACGACGGTGCCGTAGAGGAGTACGGCGATGCCGAAGACCGGCTTCGCGGCGGCCGGGTCCCAGTCGAAGGTGGTGAGGAAGTTCCCCTCGTTCTCGGAGAGGGCGAAGGTGGCGCGGACGGTGAGGAACACCGCGATCGACGCCATCACCACGAGGAGCAGGATCCCGGAGCCGCGGGAGAGGTTGAGGAAGATCTTGTCGCCGGGGCGGGTGGTGCTCTTCGCCTTGCCGGCGGGGGAGGAGGGGGGTGGGGGTGGAGGCGAGGGGGCGGTTTCCGGGGGTGCTGCGGTGGGTGGCATGGCGGGTCTTTCCGGTCTGGGGAGGGAGGGTCCCTTTGTGGGGGAGGCTCCCGGGCGGCGGTGCACCGGATGGATGGGGCGGTGGGGCGGTGGGACGGTGAGGCTGGGTGGTGCTGGTGGGTCGGTGGTTCTTGGCGGGGGCGAAGGTGGGGCCGGGGTGAGGGGTGCGACTCCGTCGGGGGCCGCCCCCTTGCCCGCCCGTTCCGCCCCCGGGGGGCGGCCCCGCCGCCCAAGGGAGCGGCGGTATGCCCCGCCGCCCAAGGGGGCGGGGCGACCGGGGGTTACTTCAGGCCGGCGATGGTTTCGCGGACCTTCTGGTTGATCTCGGTGGGGATGGGGGCGTAGCCGGCGTCGGAGAGGATCTTCTGGCCCTCTTCCGAGGCGGTGTAGCCGAGGAAGGACTTGACCGTCGGCAGGGTCTCCGCCTTGTTGCCGGCGTCGCAGACGATCTCGTACGTGACCAGGACCAGCGGGTAGGCGCCCTCGGCCTTGGTCGTGTAGTCCAGGCTGAGCGCCAGGTCCTTGCCGGTGCCCTTGATCTTGGCGGCGGCGATGGCCTTGGAGGCGTTCTCCGAGTTGGCGGCGACCGGGGCGGCGGCGCCCGTGTCGACCTTCACCGTCGGGATGGACTGCGAGGTGGCGTAGCTGAGCTCGAAGTAGCCGATCGAGCCCTCGACCTGCTTGACCTGGGCCGCGACACCGGCGGAGCCGTTGGCGCCCTGGCCGCCCTTGGCGGGCCACTTCTTCTCGGCCTCGTACTTCCAGTCGGCCGGGGCGGCCTTGCCCAGGTACTTGCCGAGGTTCTGGGTGGTGCCCGAGTCGCCGGAGCGGTGGACCGACTGGATCGGCTTGTCCGGCAGCTTGGCGCCCGGGTTCAGCTTGACCAGGGCCGGGTCGTTCCACTTCTTGATCTCGTCGTTGAAGATCTTGGCGATGGCGGAGGCGTCGAGGACCAGGTTGTCGACGTTCGGCAGGTTGTAGCCGATCGCGATCGGGCCGCCGACCATCGGGAGGTTGATGCCCTGGCCGGACTTGCAGGCGGTCTTCGAGGCGGTGACCTCGTCGGGCTTCAGCGCCGAGTCGGAACCGGCGAAGCCGACCACGCCGCTGGTGAAGTTCGAGATGCCCTCGCCGGAGGAGGAGGACTTGTAGTTGATCTCCACGCCCTCGCAGGCGGCCATGTAGTTCTTGACCCAGAGGTCCATGGCGTTCTTCTGCGCGGAGGAGCCGGCGGCGAGGAGCTTGCCCTTCGCACCCTCGCACTTGACGTTCTTGGCGGCGGCGGAGCTGTTGGTGCCGCCGGTGCCGCCGGTGTTGTTGTCCGAGCCGCACGCCGTGAGGAGCAGGGCGCCGGAGACGGCGAGGGCGCCGACTGCGGTGGCGCGGAGCCGGTTCTTGCGCTGGAGCTTCATCACTGTCTGGGTCCTTTGCCGTCCGGGGGCCGCCGGTCCCTTGGGCGGGCGGCGTGCGTGGGATGTCGTACCGAGGGTGAGGCTTCCGGCAGCTCGCCGGGCACCTCGTAGGTACGAAATTAGGCAGAACAGGTGAAGCGGCCTACGGGGGAGAGTGAACGTGAGGTGAACCGTGGCGGGCGGCGGGGTGCCGCATGGCGAGGGGACTCGCGGGAGGGGGCGAGGTGGCTCGTGGCGGGGTGCTGTGTCCCCGCGCCTCGTGCTGCCGTCGCTGCGGCTTCCCCGGTCGCGCGTGTAGTCGTCCCTACGGCTCCCCCGTCGTCCGGAGCGTCCGCAGCAGTGCGTCGATCAGGGCCTTGTCGCGTGGCTGGGTCAGGCGGTTGCGGGCGGGGGTGGGGGAGAGCCACAGGATGCGGGAGACCTCGTCGTTCGGTGCGAACGTGCCGCCCGTGGCCTCCGCCGACCAGTAGCGGACCTCCTTGGGGCCCGCTTCCACCCGGTAGCGGACGGTGGGCAGCTCGGGGCCCGGCGTGCACGTCATCCCCGTCTCCTCCAGGACTTCGCGCAGCGCCCCGTCCCGTGCGCTCTCGCCGCGCTTCAGCTTGCCCTTGGGGTGCGACCAGTCGCCGTAGCGCGGTCGGTGCACGAGGCAGATCTCGATGCCGCCGTCGAACGGCGACCGCCGCCACAGCACGCAGCCCGCCGCCAGCACCGTACGTGCGCCGGTACTCATCCCGACACCGCCTCCCTCATCGTCTCCGCCGTCACCCGCCACTGCCGCTGGAAGGCGAACCGGGCCGCCTCCACCTCGTGGCGCTGCTCGGAGTGGAGCACTCCGAGCGCGTACGCCGTGGCCGGTGCGATCCGGGCCGTGCGGGCCGCCGCGGCCGCCGCCGACGCCGCCTCCGCCGCGTCGCGGTGCCGGTCCAGGGTGCGGCTCGCCTCCGCGAGGGCGGTGGTGTCGCCGCCGGTGACCTCCTGGGCGTACCGGTGCAGGCGCAGCAGCAGGCGGACCTGGTGCCAGGGGGAGTCCTGGCCCTCGTGGACGGCCTCCGCGTTGTACGGGCGTGCCGCGCGGCCCAGCGGAAGCGCTCCCACCGCTTCGTTCAGCCGGTGTGCGGCGTGCGCGGCGTACGGGGCCGGGTCGCCGGGCGTCACCGGGGCCTCGGAGGCGAGCACCGCCACCGCGTCGGCCACCGCGTGGAACCGGGACGAGCCGAGCGCCTGGAGCGCCGCGGAGTGCGCCCGGGTACGGGCCAGGGTGAGCTGCCGTTCCAGGAGCGCGCCGGCGCGGGCGATGCCGAGGGCGGTCTCCCGCGAGGGCTCTGAGGCAGCGGCGCCCGCCCCGCCCGCCGGGCCGTTCCGGGAGGCCGGTACGGGTACTGCCGGCACCGCCGCCGGTGACCCCAGCCGTTGCAGCGCCGCCAGCAGCCGCGCCAGCTGCGACGCGTGCGCGTGCTCCCGGGCCAGCGTCCCCGAGAGCCAGGCCAGTTCGGCCCGCAGCGGGTCCGCCCATGCCCGGTCGGCCAGTGGCCTGAAGGTGTGCAGCGCCCCGCCGATCCGCCGCGCCGACCGCCTCATGTCCAGCGCCGAACGCGCCGACAGCTCCGGGTCGGTGGCCTCGGAACCCTCCCGGTGCCGCCGCAGCGCACGCAGGAACTCGGCGGCCTGCTCGTGCAGATAAGGGGCGAGGGGGCTCATCGGGGGAGCCCCTGGCGCGATGCCCTGCCCGGTAATCGTGGCATCGGGTGTTCCCGTCGTGGCTGAGTCATGGTGTGGCACGTCGGCGCCTCCGGGCGTCGATCAGCATTTCCTGTACGTGGCGCAAGGGGTGTCCGTCCGCATCCGTCGAGTGGCGGGTCCAGTTGCCGTCCGGGCCGAGGTGCCAGGAGGAGGTGGTGTCCGACATGCCGGTCTCCAGGAGCCGGCTGAGGGCCGCCCGGTGGGCCGGGTCGGTGACCCGTACCAACGCCTCTATCCGGCGGTCCAGGTTGCGGTGCATCATGTCCGCGCTGCCGAACCAGACTTCGGGCTCGCCGCCGTTGCCGAAGGCGAAGACCCGGGAGTGTTCGAGGAAGCGGCCCAGGACGGAGCGGACCCGGATGTTCTCCGAGAGTCCCGCCACGCCCGGACGGACCGCACAGATTCCGCGTACCCACACATCGACCGGTACTCCCGCCTGGGACGCCCGGTAGAGCGCGTCGATGACCGCCTCGTCGACCATCGAGTTGACCTTGATGCGTACGTAGGCGGGGCGGCCCGCCAGGTGGTGGGTGGCTTCCTTGTTGATGCGTGAGATGAGGCCGTCACGCAGGGACTTGGGGGCGACGAGCAGCCGTCGGTAGGTCTCGCGGCGGGAGTAGCCGGAGAGCCGGTTGAAGAGGTCGGAGAGGTCGGCGCCGACCTGCGGGTCGGTGGTCAGCAGGCCGAGGTCCTCGTACAGCCGGGCCGTCTTGGGGTGGTAGTTGCCGGTGCCCACGTGGCTGTAGCGGCGGAGCGTCTCGCCCTCCTGGCGTACGACCAGGGACAGCTTGCAGTGGGTCTTGAGGCCGACCAGTCCGTAGACGACGTGGCAGCCCGCCTCCTCCAGCTTCCGCGCCCACTTGATGTTGGCCTGCTCGTCGAAACGGGCCTTGATCTCGACGAGTACGAGGACCTGTTTGCCGGACTCGGCGGCGTCGATGAGCGCATCCACTATCGGCGAGTCGCCCGAGGTCCGGTACAGCGTCTGCTTGATGGCCAGTACGTCCGGGTCGGCCGCGGCCTGCTCCAGGAAGAGCTGGACGGAGGTCGAGAAGGAGTCGTACGGGTGGTGCAGGAGGACGTCGCGCTCGCGCAGCGCGGCGAAGATGTCGGGCGCGGACGCCGACTCGACCTCGGCGAGGTCGCGGTGCGTGCCCGCGATGAAGCGCGGGTACTTGAGCTCGGGGCGGTCGAGGCCCGCGATGCCGAAGAGACCGGTGAGGTCGAGCGGTCCTGGGAGCGGGTAGACCTCGGCGTCCGAGACCTTCAGCTCCCGTACGAGCAGGTCCAGTACGTACGGGTCGATGGACTCCTCGACCTCCAGGCGCACCGGCGGCCCGAAGCGGCGCCGCATGAGCTCCTTCTCCAGGGCCTTGAGGAGGTTCTCGGCGTCGTCCTCCTCGACTTCGAGGTCCTCGTTGCGGGTCACCCGGAACATGTGGTGCGCGAGGACCTCCATCCCCGGGAAGAGCTCCTCCAGGTGCGCGGCGATGACGTCTTCGAGCGGTACGTAGCGCTCGGGCGACGCCTCCAGGAAGCGGGACAGCAGCGGCGGGACCTTCACGCGCGCGAAGTGGCGGTGGCCGGAGACCGGGTTGCGCACGACGACGGCGAGGTTGAGGGAGAGCCCGGAGATGTACGGGAAGGGGTGCGCCGGGTCGACGGCGAGGGGGGTCAGCACGGGGAAGATCTGCTGCCGGAAGAGCGTGAAGAGGCGGGCCTGCTCCTTCTCGGTCAGGTCCGGCCAGCGGATGAGGTGGATGCCCTCGTCGGACAGGGCGGGCGAGATGTCCTGCTGGAAGCAGGCGGCGTGCCGGGCCATGAGCTCGCGGGACCGGGTCCAGATCTGCTCCAGCACCTCGCGGGGCTGGAGCCCGGACGCGGAACGGGTGGCGACACCGGTCGCGATGCGGCGCTTCAGCCCGGCCACCCTGACCATGAAGAACTCGTCCAGGTTGCTGGCGAAAATCGCCAGGAAATTAGCCCGTTCGAGGAGGGGGGTGGCGGGGTCCTCGGCCAGTTCGAGTACCCGCTCGTTGAACGCGAGCCAGCTGCGCTCGCGGTCCAGGAAGCGGCCCTGGGGGAGCGGGTCGCTGGTGCCGTCGCCGTACTCGGCCTCTTCGTACATGTCGATGTCCGCGTCGAGGTCGGGATCCAGCCCGAGGGACGCTCCGGCCCCGTTGCCCCTGGTGGACGAGGCACGGGTGTGCGGGCGGAGGGCGGCTATGGCGCCGACGGAGGGCTGGGGGCGGGAGTGGGGGCGGGCCTCTTCGCGCCCGCGCCCGCCACCGTCGGACTGGTCCCGGGCCGCGTCCCCGGCCCCGCCCCGGGCCGCTGCCTTGTCCTTCTGACGGCCCTGGGCTTGTGCTTGTGCCCCGGCATCGGCCCGGTCAGGGGCCTGTGGTGCCGGCTGAGCGTGCTGGACGGGGACCTCGGCGTTGACACGGTGCTTCGGCTGCTGGCTCATGCCCCCATTGTTCCGCGCGGGGCCCTCGGCGGGCGCGCCGAAATAGAGGGCTGCTGGCGGAGAGTGCACGGGGGGTCGCATCCCGCGAGCTTCGCAAGGGTGTCTGAATGCGGGGTTACGGGGACGTGTCATGCGGGAGCCGGGGCGGGGGCGGGCGGGGTACTCCCACGCCCCCGCACGCGCGGGGTGGGGGCGGGCCGGGGTCGCCTGCGGCGCATGCCCCTCCCCGCCCCTTCCCGAAACCGCTCGCCGCGGGGCGGGGAGGGGAGGGAGCGAGCCCGCCGGGCGTCGGAGGTTCTCTGCGGATCCGCTGGGGCCGGCCGCGCAGTTCCCCGCGCCCCCGGGTTCTCTGCGGGTTTGTTGGGGCTGGTCGCGCAGTTCCCCGCGCCCCCTGGGCGTGGGCCCGCGCCCAGGGGGCTGGGGTTGCCTGCGGCGCACGCCCCTCCCCGCCCCTTCCCGAAACCGCTCGCCGCGGGGCGGGGAGGCGAGGCGGCGAGCCCTCCGGGCGTAGGGGTTCTCTGCGGGTTCGATGCGGCCGGTCGCGCAGTTCCCCGCGCCCCCGGGTTCTCTGCGGGTTTGTTGGGGCTGGCCGCGCAGTTCCCCGCGCCCCTAGGTGTGCAGTCTGCGCAGTACTCGGAAGGCTGCGAAGACCGCCGCTGCCGACAGGGTCAGCAGGATGCCCGATTCGACCAGTTGGAGCGGCCAGAAGTCCGCCAGTGAGTGGTAGTCGGAGAACTGGGTCACCCCGCCCTGGTCCGCGATGCACTTGCGGAGGACGGATTCGTGGACCTCCACCTCCCACTCCGGGCCCTGGGTGGCTTCATTGGCCGCCGCGTAGCAGGAGTTCAGGTCGATCCGTGCTCCGTCGGCCCGTTGCCAGCCGGCTCCGTGGCCCCACAGTTGGTCGCCGGCGCGCGATATCGCGGAGTCCGGGCCGACCGTCGTCCGTATGGGCCAGAACTCCTGCCGCCACTGCTGGAGCGCCAGCATCGCCGCCGCGACGACGGCCGCCGTCCCGGTCATCGCGAGCACCGTGCGCCGCACCAGCAGTCCGAGGAGAGTGCCCACCGCGACCCCGAGCAGGGAGTACGCGACGGTCACCGGGCCGGACGCCCGGAACACGCTCAGGTCGTGCCAGGCGAACATGCCGTACTCCGGCCCGACGAACGGCTCCCGCAGCAGCCGGTACGCCACGGCCAGCAGCGGTGTCGCCACCACCACCCCGACCAGCGGCAGCGCCAGCTTCGCCGCCAGCCACCGCGCCGGGGTCACGGACTGCGTCCAGGCGACCTTGTACGTCCCCGACTCCAGCTCCCGCGCGATCATCGGCCCCGCCACGAACGCGCCGACCGCCACCGGAAGGAAGGTGAGGGCCGTGCCGCCGTAGTCGACGAGCAGCTTCAGCGCGGCCGGCCCCCGGAAGACCGGCTCCAGCGTTCCCCCGCTCGCCTCCCACCACCACCGCAGCCCCACCGCCCCCAGTACGGTCAGCACCACCACCGCGCCGGAGACGGCCGCCGAGCGTCGGTGCTGCGCCAGTACCACCTTCCCCGGGCCGCGCCACGGCCGCTCCGAACCACCCTGCGGTGCCACCCGGGTCCGCTCGGCCGTCTTCGTGTCCGTACTCACGCTCCCACCCCGTACCTTCGTCGCAATATCCGGAAGGACACCGCCACCGCGATCGCCGCGATTGCCAACAGCAGGCCGCTCTCGACCAGTTGGAGCGGCAGGAAGTGCGATTCGGGGTGTACGTCAGCGAAGTGCTGGACCCCGCCCAGCCCCTTCATGCACCCCTCGGGAGTGCTGCCGACCCCGGTCGGGCCGAAGCAGGTGCTCCACAGGACCCGGTCGCCGTCGGCCGTCAGCATGCCGTCCTCGACGATCTTGGTCCCGGCGGGGACGTTCCCGGCGAGCTGCTCCTTGGTGAGGAGCGTCTCGACCGGCCACAGCACGTCCCGCAGCACCTCGATGAAGACGAACTGGGTGGCGATCACCGCGATCCCGGTGGCGAACATCGCCGGTACCGTCCTGCGCATCAGCAGCCCCACCAGTACGCCCAACCCGATACCGAGCGCGCACAGCGCCACGGAGACCGGACCGAGCAGTTCGTACGCCGGCCCGTACCAGGGGACATTGAACTGGGACTCCTCCTTGAGGCTTCCCCAGGCCAGCCGGAACAGCACTACCAGTACGGTCGCCCCGCTCAGGATCACGCCCGTCGCCACCGTCAGTTTGGCGGCCAGCCAGCGAGCCGGGGAGACCGACTGGGTCCAGAGCCAGGTGTACGTCCCCGACTCCAGCTCCCGTGCGACCAGCGGCCCCGCGACGAACGCCCCCGCCAGCGCGGGAAGCAGCCCGAGCGGGGTGAGGGCGCGCTGGAGGACGGCGATCATGCCGCTGTCGGCGTTCTGTGCGAGCTCGGCCTTGGGGTCGGCGTTCACGGCGATGAGGAAGGCCGCGACACCGAGTGCGAAGAGCACCACGAGGATGCCGAACACCCTTGCCGTCGTGCGGTGCTGACGCATCGCCACCCACTGCGGGCCGCGCAGCGCGGGCAGTGCGGAGTGCTTGGGGGACAGGAGCGTACTCATGCGGCGACCCCCGCCCTCTGTCCGGCGTTCGCCAGATCGCGCGGCTCCGCGCTCGGGGTCAGCAGCGAGGGCGCCTCGGGCGAGCGCATGTGTGCGAGGAGCAGTTCCTCCAGGGTCGGTTCGACGGACTCCCAGTCGCCGCCGGGCAGTTCCGCCCCGTCCTTGCGTACCAGTGCGGTCATCTGACGTCCCGTCACCCGCGATTCGACCACCGTCGTGTCCGCGTCGAGCTCCGCGACCGGGCCGGTCAGCAGCGCGTGTGCCGAGAGGAGTTCCTCGGTCTCGCCGCC
The DNA here is from genome assembly GCF_055579625.1 of Streptomyces sp. NPDC032721. Classification (NCBI taxonomy): domain Bacteria; kingdom Bacillati; phylum Actinomycetota; class Actinomycetes; order Kitasatosporales; family Streptomycetaceae; genus Streptomyces; species Streptomyces sp. NPDC032721. Next base: position 11,734 of record NZ_JBVIMX010000024.1, read on the forward strand.
GAGGCGGACCCGGCCCGCCTCCATCAGGAAGAGGTAGTCGCAGGCGCCCTCCAGCTCGGCCAGGATGTGTGACGAGATGACGACCGTCGTGCCGCTCTCGCCCGCCTCGGCGAGCAGGTTGCCCATCAGCTGGTGGCGGGCGAGCGGGTCGAGGTCGGCCATCGGCTCGTCGAGCAGCAGCAGGTCGGGCTGCTTGCCGAGGGCGAGGGCGAGTGCGACGCGGGTGCGCTGGCCGCCGGAGAGTTCCCGTACCCGGGTCCCGAGGTCGAGGCCGCCGTCCGCGACGATCCGCTCGGCGCGGGCGTCGTCCCACCGGCCGGGGTTCAGCTCGCGGCCCATCCGCAGGGTCTCGGCGATGCTGAACTGCCCGTACAGCGGCTTCTCCTGAGCGAGGAAGGAGATCCGCTCGCGCGCCTCGCCGGGGCCCTTGCCCAGTACCCGTACGGCGCCTTCGGTCGGCCGCAGCAGTCCGGCGAGTTGCGCCAACAGCGTTGACTTTCCTGCCCCGTTGGGGCCGACGAGTGCGCAGATGTGTCCCTGCGGGAGGCGGAAGGTGCAGTCGCGCACCGCCCACTTCCCCAGCCGTCCGTACCTCTTGCCGAGGCCGGCCGCCTCGATCGCGGCGGTCGTCGTCATCCCTGTTCCCCTTCGCCCGCGGTGTCGCCCGCGAAAACTTCGTCCAGTACGGAGGTGAGGAGCGCGGCCACGTCGTCCCGGTCGAGACCGGACGCCTTGGCGCGCTTCCCCCACTCCTTCAGCTCGTCGCGCAGCGGTGAATCGGCGGGCTGCGCGGCCCCCAGGGACCGGGTCACGAAGGTCCCCATCCCGCGCCGGGCCTCCACCAGGCCCTCCCGTTCCAGCTCGCGGTACGCCTTGAGCACGGTGTTCGGGTTGATCGCGGTGGCCTCGACCACCTCGCGCGCGGTGGGCAGCTGGTCCCCCGGCTCCAGCAGCCCGAGCCGCAGGGCGTGCTTGGTCTGCTGCACGATCTGCAGGTAGGTGGCGACGCCACCGCGCTTGTCGATGCGGTACTCGACCATCACGCTCACCCCCCTTTCACTAATCAAGTAGTGAAAGGGTGATGCAAAGAAGGGGCCGGTGTCAACCGGCCCCTTCCGTACGGCGCTGCTACCTCACAGTTCGGTGCGGTACATCAGGTCCGTCTCGTACGTCGTGAACCCGAGCCGCTCGTAGACCGTCACGGCCGCGACGTTGTCCGCGTCGACGTACAGCGAACCGGTCGGCAGCCCCTGTGCCGCGAGGTGGCGCAGACCGGTCGCGGTGAGCGCCTTGCCGAGGCCGCCGCCCTGCGCGTCGGGGCTGATCCCGACCACGTACACCTCACCGAGCTGCTCCTCGCGGTGCACCTTGGTCCAGTGGAAGCCGATCAGCTCGGGCCCCCGCTCCCCGTCCTTCTCGCCGTCCTTCTCCCTGTCCTTCTCGGCCAGGAAGAACCCCTTCGGGTCGAACCAGTCCTCGCCCATCCGGTCGTCCAGGTCGCGCTGGGTCAGCGAGCCCTGCTCGGGGTGGTGCGCGAAGGCCGCCGCGTTGAGCGCCAGCCACGCCGCGTCGTCCTGGCCGGGCACGAAGGTCCGCACCCGGACGCCCGCCGGGTACACGGGCTCGGCGATGTCGAGCTTCTCCAGCGGCCCCAACGGCCGCCGCAGCTGCCGCAGTTCGCGGAACAGGCTCATCCCCAGCACCTGCGCGAGGTGCCGCGCCGCCGGCTTGCCGCCGTGCGCCCAGACCCGCAGCCGCCGCCCGGACACGTTCAGCAGCGCCTCGCCGAGCGCCCGCCCGTACCCCTTGCCGCGCCGCGCCGGATGCACCACCAGCTCGGCCGCCGGGGCCTCGACGGGGTCGGTGTCCTCCAGCTGTCCGTACCCGACGAGCTCGCCCTCGTCGTCGTACACCATCAGATGCGAAACCCCGGTCCGCCGCCCGCCCTTGAGCGCGAGGCGCCCCTGCTCGGAGACGGCCTGCACCCCGTCGACCCGGGCGGCCTCGCGCAGCAGGCCGAGCACCTGGTCGGCCTGTGCGGCGTCGAGCTCGTCGAGCGTCTGGATGGTAGGGCCGGGTTCGCTGCCCGCCTCGGAAGTGTCAGTCGTCGTCATGCGGTCGAGCGTACGGGGCAACGGGGGAGGGGCGCGGGTCCGCCGGGATGTCCGGCGTGCGTAGGTTTCGCCCACCGCAGCAAGGCCCCCGAAGGCTCCGGTACGGCCAACGGAAACCACCTCGTAACCGCTCACCCCCTGTTGCGCTACGCGCGTCGACCATAGGCTGCCGACGCAGCCTCACCTCCGCGCTCAACCTCCGCGCTCAACCACCGCGCTGAACTCACAAGGGGACAGATGTCAGCGAACCCTCGTCCGCCTCGCCACAACCGTGCGGTGCGGCGACTCCTCGTCGCCGCCGCCGGGCTGACCACCGCGGGCGCCCTCGTCGCCGCGATGCCGGCCTCCGCGAACGTCCAGGGCGCCGCGAAGCCCGGACACGGCGGCGGCCACGGCTCCGGCAACGGCCGGACCGTCGACGTGCAGCTCCTCTCCCTCAACGACCTGCACGGCAACCTGGAGCCGCCGGCCGGCAACTCGGGCAAGGTCGGCGCGATCGACGCCGGTGGCGCCGAGCACCTGGCGACGAGCCTGCGCAAGGCCCGCCAGGGCAAGGAGTACTCGGTCACGGCCGCCGCCGGCGACATGATCGGCGGCAGCCCCATGCTCTCCGGGCTGTTCCACGACGAGCCCACCGTCGAAGCCCTGAACAAGATGAAGCTCGACGTCACCTCCGTCGGCAACCACGAGTTCGACGAGGGCTCGGCCGAGCTGCTGCGCATCCAGAACGGCGGCTGCCACCCCACCGAGGGCTGCTACGAGAAGGACGCGAAGGGCAAGCCGAAGAAGTTCAAGGGCGCCGACTTCCCGTACCTCTCCGCGAACGTCACCAAGGAGAAGAACGGCAAGACCCTCCTGAAGCCGTACACCGTCTGGAAGAAGAACGGCGTCAAGATCGGCTTCATCGGCGTCACGCTGGAGAACACCCCCGGCATCGTCACGGCCGCAGGCGTCAAGGGCCTGAAGTTCCACGACGAGATCGAGACGGTCAACAAGTACGCCAAGGAGCTCGACCGGCAGGGCGTGAAGTCCATCGTCGCGCTCATCCACGAGGGCGGCGCGCCCGCTTCCACCTCGTACGACTACAACTGCGACAGCCCCGGCCCGGGCGACGGCGTCTCGGGTCCGATCAAGGACATCGCCAAGGGCATCAGCCCCAAGGTCGACGCGCTGGTCACCGGCCACACCCACCAGAGTTACGTGTGCACCATCCCCGACCCGGCGGGCAACCCCCGGCTGGTGACGTCGGCCGCCTCCTTCGGCAAGGTCTACACGGAGACGACCCTCACCTACGACCGCCGTACCAAGGACATCGTCCGTACCGCGGCCAAGTCGCCGACCTCGCGCAACCACATCGTCACCCGTGACCAGTCCGAGCGCGAGGAGCTGGGCAAGGACATGCGGTCGCTGATCGAGCGCTGGAACGTCCTCGCCGCCCCGATCGCGAACCGCCCCCAGGGATACATCTCCGCCGACATCGAGGGGCGCGGCTCGACGGCGTACGAGAAGCCGCTGGGCAACCTGATCGCCGACGCACAGCTCGCCGGTCTGGCCCCCGCCGACAAGGGCGGCGCGCAGCTCGCCCTGATGAACCCGGGCGGCATCCGCTCCGACCTCGTCTGGGAGCAGTCCGGCTCGGAGGGCAAGGGCGTCGTGACCTACGGCGAGGCCTTCACCGTCCAGCCCTTCACCAACCTCATGAACGTCGTCGACCTCACCGGCGCCGACCTCATCGCCGCCTTCAAGCAGCAGGTCAGCGGCGCCAACGAGGCCTCCCCGAAGATCCTCCAGATCTCCAAGGGCCTCACCTACACGCTCGACCTGACGAAGAAGGGCGCCGACCGCGTCGACGCGGCCACGATCAAGCTGAACGGCGTGGCCATCGACCCGGCCAAGACCTACCGCGTCGCGATGAACGAGTTCCTGACGGGCGGCGGCGACAACTTCCCCGCCCTCGCCCTCGGCAAGAACAAGCTCAACGCGGCCTCCGACCTGGACGTCTTCAACGCCTACCTGGCCGCGAACTCCAGCCCCGACAAGCGGATCGCACCGCCGGCCACGGACCGGATCACGATCGTCAAGTAGTCCTTCGCGCGGACGCGTCCGTCGCAGTACGTCGTGGGGGGGGGGGGGGGGGGGGGGAGGGGGGGGGGGGGGAGGGGGGGGGGGGGGGGGTGGGTTGCCGCTTCCCCAAGAAAGAAAGAGAAGAACAAAGCAC
>NZ_JBVIMX010000024.1:16075-146730 GCF_055579625.1 Streptomyces sp. NPDC032721
CCCCACCCCCCCCTCCCCCTCCCCCCCCCCCCCCCCCCTCCCCCCCCCCCCCCCCTCCCCCCCCCCCCCCCCCCCCCCCCCCCCCCCCCCCCCCCCCCCCCCACGGGCGTTCAGTCTGCCGTGCCCCACTCACGTCACAGGGAAGCAGGGCGCAGCTCCAGCCTCTCCCCGCCGAACCGCTCCCTCAGCAGCCGGTCGTGCGAGGCGATGACGAGTGTGCCGGGGTAGGTGGCGAGCGCGGCCTCCAGTTCCTCCACCAGGGCGGGGGAGTAGTGGTTGGTCGGCTCGTCGAGGAGCAGCAGGTCGACGGGGGCGGCGATCAGCGCCCCGAGCGCCAGCTTCCGCCGCTGACCCACGGAGAGCGCGGCGAGCGGCCTGGACAGGTCCGACTCCCTCAACAGGCCGTGCTGTACGAGGAGTTCGGCGCGCTCCGCCCCCAGGGCGGCGTGCACCTGACGGCCGTCCCCCGGCGGGGTGTCCTGGCGCAGGTGCCCGATGCGGGCGGGGGCGGGGCGGACGACGCTGCCGGAGTCGGGCGCGAGACGCCCGGCCAGCACATCCAACAACGTTGACTTCCCTGCCCCGTTGGGCCCGGTGAGCAGGAGCCGCGCACCGGGCTCCAGGGTGACGGTGCCGGGCAGCGCGAGCCGCCCGTCCACCCGTACGTCGGTCATCTCGACCGCCGCACCACCCGCACCACCCGCACCGTCGAACCTTCCGGTGAACCGCAGCGGCTCCGGCGGTGGCGGTACGGGGTGCGTGGTCAGCCGGTGCACCTGCTCGCGGGCATTGCGGATGCGGCCCGCCGACCCGTGCGCCCGGGACCGCGCCCGGAAGGCCCCGGCCCCGCTGAACCCCCGGGCCATCTTCCGGGGAATGGCGGCCAGCGCCCCGGCGTTGCTCTCGGCCAGCGCGCGGTGCCGCGCCAACTCGGCCTTCCACTCCTCGTGTTCACGCGCCCAGCGAGCCCGCGCGGCAGCCTTGGCGGCAAGGAACCCCCGATAGCCGTCCCCGTACCGCCGCACGGTGTGCGCTTCCCCGTCCACCTCGATGACGGTCTCGGTGACCCGCTCCAGGAACGCCCGGTCGTGCGTCACGGCGACGACGGTTCCGCGATGCGCCCGCAGCCGCTCCTCCAGCCAGCGGACGGCCGCGTCGTCGAGGTCGTTGGTCGGCTCGTCGAGGAGCAGCAGCTCGGCCCCGGAGGCGAGGGCGGCGGCCAGGGCGAGCCGCGAACGCTGCCCGCCGGACAGCGTGCCGAGCGCCCGCCCGCGCTCCAGAGCCTCAACCTCGCCCAGATCGCGCAGAGTTACGTCGACGAGCCGGTCGGCATCGGCCCCGCCGCGCGCCGTGTAGGCGGCGAGCAGCGCGTCGTAGGCGTCGAGGCTGTCCTCAGTGAGCTGGGCCTCGGCGGCGGCGATCCGCCGCTCCAGCTCCCGCACCTCTGCCAGTGCGAGGTCGATCGCGTCGCCGACGGTGGCGGTGGGCGGCAGGTCGAGGGTCTGCGCGAGGTGCGCGATGCCGCCGGGGGCGAGGACGGTGAGGGTCCCGTTGTCGGGCCGCTCCTGCCCGGCGAGGAGGCGCAGGAGCGTGGACTTGCCGGACCCGTTCTCCCCGACGACACCGACCTTCTCGCCGGGACGGACGCTGAACGAGGCGCGGTCCAGGACCAGTTGGTCGTCGTAGCGCTTGGTGAGCTCGACGGCGGCGAGCTGGGAGGCGGTTCGGGCGGCTGCTGGGAACAAGTGGAGGACCTTCCGTAGGGGACACCGAGGAGGAAGCCTTGCGAGACGAACCGTCTCGACTCGTACGACGATAGGGGATCCTCGCCGCCATGGCAAGACGTTGCGTCTCGTTGGGTTGGCGTACAGCACCCGTACCCGTGACGGGTGATGTTTCGCGATCTCCGGGCGGCCGGGCGTCCGCCCGGGATACGTTCCGTGACCGCACCCACACGGAACGGAGCAACGGCCATGGCAGGCACGTACGCAGAGGACGACACGGACACGGACCTGGACCCGGACCCGTTCATGGACGAGCAATCGCCGCGCATGGCCCCACCTGGCTTCGGGAAGCGCTCCGTCCCGGACCAATCACCGCCCAGCGAGGCGGACTTCGCGAAGCTCCGCAAGCGCGAGGCGATCATCGCGCGCTATATCGACGGCCTTCCCGAAGGTGCCGCGATCAGCATCGAGATCCTCGCCAAGCAACTGGACGACTACGGCCCGTGCGCCATCAAGACCGCCCTGAGGCGCCTGATCGCCGCAGGGCACCTGTACCGCCGCCGCAGGACCGTGAAGGGCCCGACCGGCAGGGCCTTCCTGGTCACGGAGTCCTACTTCAGCCGTACGGCCAGGCCGGAGGAGTGGTGGCAGGAGACCTTGGCATCGATGCCGGAAGTGGTGCCGACGGACCCTTGGGGGCGGTGGTAGCCACCGGCCCGGCGCATTTCGTTACCCGGTCTGTCCGGAGTCCGAGTCCGTGATCCAGCGCCCTTCGGTGGAGTCGTGCACGTACGCCGGCCTCCCCTTGGTCCCGCTCGTGCGGAACGGCTTCCCGCCGTCCGTGATCCGCACCGTCCCCTTACGGCCCCCGGCGCTCCACTCCAGCTCCAGGTACCAGCGGCAGTCGCAGCCCGCCGTCCGCGCGGAGACCAGCAGCTCCTCGGGGTCGGAGGAGGTGACCTTGTACGGGAAGGAGACGGCCGGGATCTTCCGGACCTCGGCGCCGGATGCGTCGAGGCCGTCGACGGGCCTCGCGAGCGGGCGCGGTCGGTCGAGGTCCACGGCGAAGTGGCGCGGGGTGACGGCGCCGCCGCAGCCGTTGTCCATCCGGTACGCGTTCCACGGCAGCGGCGCGGCGCGGTCGACCACGCGCACGTGCAGGGCATGGAGGACGACGGCGTCGGACGGCGACCGGCCCTGGACCGTGAGCCGCACCAGCGCCTCCCCGCCGTGCACGGCACCGTGCGTCCCGGCCCACGCCCCGGAGTCGGCCGCGACCGGCGGCGGGGCGACCGCGCGGGGGGCCCGGTCCACGAGGTAGGTGTGCCCGCAACCGCCCTCCCAGAGCTGGGAACCGATGCTCCAGGTAAAGGGGAGGGGCGCCACGGTCCGCCCTGGAGCGGTGGAAGCGGAAGCGGGGGCGGGGGCGGGGCCGGAAGCCGTACGGGTGGGGCGGCCGAGCAGGGCGGCAGCGAGGGCGAACACGACGAGGGCGACGGCAGCGGCGACGAGGAGGGGAACGAGGGCGCCCCGACGGCGGCGGGCACGGGGCGCCTCCGGCGCGGTCGGGTTCGGGGCGGACGGGCTCGGGGCGATCGGGTCCAGGGCGGTCAGGTGCGGCGCGGTCGGATGCGCGGCGGTCGGGCCCGGGGCGGACGGATCCGCGGCGGTCCGGTTCGGGGCGGTCAGGTGCGGCGCGGTCGGATGCGCGGCGGTCGGGCCCGGGGCGGACGGATCCGGGGCGGTCGGGTGCGGGGCGGTCGGGCCCGGGGCGGACGGATCCGGGGCGGTCGGGTGCGGGGCGGTCGGGCCCGGGGCGGACGGGTGCGGGGTGGTCGGGTGCGGGGCGGTCGGATCCGCGGCGGACGGGTCCGGCGCGGTCGGGTGCGGGGCGGTCGGGCCCGCGGCGGTCCGGTGCGGGGTGGTCGGGTGCGGGGCGGTCGGATCCGCGGCGGACGGGTCCAGCGCGGACGGGTGCGGGGCGGTCGGGCCCGGGGCGGTCCGGTCCGGGGCGGTCGGGTGCGGGGTGGTCGGGTTCGGGGCGGTTGGGTGCGGGGCGGTCGGGTCCGAGGCGGTTGGGCTCGGGGCGGTTGGGTGCGGGGCGGTTGGGTGCGGGGCGGACGGGCCCGAGGCGGTCGGGTGCGGGGTAGTCGGGTGCGGGGCGGTTGGGGCCGGGGCGGACGGGCTCGCGGCGGTCGGGGCCGGGGCGGGGCCGGGGCCTGGTTCCGGTGCGGACGGGGCCGCGTTCGGGTTCGGCGCGGCTGACACGGGCGGCACAGGCGTGGGCGAGGCTGCTCGGCGGCGGGCGCGGTCCGCCTCCGTCCAGGCCGCCTCCAGGGCCCGCCGTTCCTCCTCGTCCGCTCCGCACAGCAGGGCCAGGCGTTCGACCACGGCGAACTCCTCCGGGACAGTCGCGCCCGAGCAGTAGCGGTGGAGGGTGGACGCGCTGACGCTCAGCCGCCGGCCCAGCGCCTCGTAACTCCTCCCGTCCCGCGCCTTCAGCGCGCGCACGAGCCCCGCGAACTCCTCGACAGCGGCGTCCTTCGGCATTCCATCCCCCTCGACCCCTGCGTCCCATCCTTCACGTCATTGCACGTCAGCGGGGGTGGAATGGTTCCGGGACGGCTGGTGGGCGCGTGATCGTTGCAGCCGGCGGGCGCCGGCCCCACGCTGGTTGAGCACTGACCGAACGAACGACCCGACGGGGGAACCACCACCGTGAACAAGCTCCGCACCGCACTCGCCACCGCAGCCGCTGCCGCACTCGGCCTCGCGGCCCTCGCCGCAGCCCCGGCGCAGGCCGCTGCCCAGCCCGCCTTCCTCGCCGCCTCCCAGATGCCGCCGTCGTCGACGCCGTGGACCGCCACCCAGGTCTTCACCGGCGTCCCGGAGAACGGCGGCGTCCTCTGCACCCCGTACAAGATCCCGGCGCAGAACACCCGCTACCGCGAGTTCAGCACCGAGCTCGACACCAACGGCGTCCAGGTCACCACCGTCGCCCGTACCGAGGCCGACGCCGTGAAGCTGGTCGACACCCTCCGCGGGGCCCTCGCCGGCTGCGGCTCCCTGCTGGAGCAGCAGAACCCGGGCCTGCGGGCCGTCAGCGCCTCCCACGGCAAGCTCGCCGTCGAGGAGGGCGCCTGGGTCTACAGCCTGGACACCGCCGACCCGCAGATCGGCAACTCCGACATCCACCTGTTCTCCGTCGGCCGCGACGGCCGCACCGTCACCCTCGTCCGCTGGGGCCAGATGGGCGACCTCAAGGACGCCCCGCTGACCGCCTTCCGCACCACGACGAAGACCGCCGTCAACAAGCTCCACTGACCCGGGGGCTGACCACAGCTCGACAGCGGCGCGGCCGGAACACGGGCGCGCCGCTGTCGAGCTGGTCTCCTACTTGACCAAGGTCAGGAAGGTGTTCCAGGCGTGGTCGGTGACGGTGATGACGGGGCTGTGGGCGGCGAGTTTGGTGTCGCGGAAGAGGGTGAGGCCCGGGGCGTTGTCGGCGACCTCGACGCAGTCGTTGCCGTCTCCACCGCTGTAGGTGGACTTGCGCCAGTTCAGGGCCTCGCCGCTCAATGGAACCTCTTCAGTACGTCGTGGATTGCCGCTGTGGACGCATCGACGGCCAACGCATGGGCGGCGAGCCAATCGTAGACCTTTTGGAGGTACATGACTTGGTCAGGTTCTTCGCTGTAGTGACCGGTGTTGAAGCCTTCGTGGTAGGCCCCTCGAATGCCTCCGGGGAGCGTGAGGATGGTCATTGTCCCGAGGACTTGCGCTGCTCTGCTCGGGAGCACCCGGATACTGATGTTGGGCGTTTCCTGCGCATCGATAAGTCGGCGGAGCTGTAGCTCAGTTGACCCGTGCAAGGCCGCTTCTGCCAGGACGCAGGACATCCACGGGGGGTTCTCCCGCTCCCAGACGGCTTGCCGCGCCATACGGTGCTCCACCAGCGCGTCAATGTTGCTCGGATCGGCCGCCCGTCCGGTACGCATCAACTCGCGTGCGTAGTCCGCAGTCTGAAGCAAGCCGGGCACCAGAAAGCCCGAGGTATGCATCATCTCCGCCACTGCCTGGCGCCGCAGGAACGTCTTCGCGTAGTCCCGGATGATGTTCTGATCCAGAATCCTGACCAGGTTCACCAGTTGGCCCGTCGCCAACCCCAGTACGGATTCGAGCTTTCGCGCCAGATCGGAGTCCGGTGGCGCGTCGCCCGTTTCCACCTCCGAGATTCGGGACTGGCTGGCGAACACCCTTCCCGCCAGGCCCTTCTGCGACCAGTCCTCGCCCGCCACCTTCGCCCGCGCCCTGCTCAGCCGGGCTTCCTGCACCACATTGCCGATGTACTTCTCGATGTTCTCGCTGGGGTCAGGCTCCCGCGCTTTTGGCATATGCCGAATACCTCGATCGCGCTCCGATAGCGAACTCCTACCGATCGTAACCGTGAGTGTTCAACCTGGAGGTGGAACAACGGAGTTCGGCCGATGGAGTTGGAAGAAGACCCATGTCCCCCCAGACCGGAATGCGCACCGCACACCCGCGCGACACCGCACAAGAGCGCCAGAACCACACGGCGACCGTCGCCTTCAACGAGCTCTTCGCCGCCCTGGTGAAAGCGGGTACCACCCTCCCGCATCTGAGCCTGTGTCTCGACGAGCCGGGGGTGCCGCTCGACCTCGGCCGGCTGGGCTCGGCGGAGTGCCTGAACCTGGCCCGTCGGCTCAACTTCCTGCTGTCACTTGAGGCGGGCCAGAGGTGAGCGCCGAGGACGGGGGTTCGGCGGCCCTCTGCCCGGGGTGCAAGAAGATCGTCCTGTGGACCGACGGGAAGAGCCGGTGCGTGGCCTGCCGTACCCCCTTGCCCAGTCCTCACGGCGCGAGCTCCGAATGGCCACAGGGGGTCCAGCACCCCCCTGCAAACGGTGTCTGGTCCCACTGCGTGGCCGCACCGCACATTCGATGATCTTCACGAAAGGCCGGAAGCACGCAACGAGGAGCTCAGTACATGGCAAGGCGAATGCAGCACACCACGCGGCGCGGACTGCTGGCCACGGCGGTGGTCGTGGCAGGGGCGGTGGTCGTGACGGGGGTGTCCCCGGCTTCCGCGAGCACCGTGTCCCCGGCCGGGTGCGGGGCGGAGTGTTCACCCGCTGAGCGGGCCACGGTCCGCGCCCTGGAGCGGGCGGCTCATCCGCTGCGTTCGACCGAGCCCGGTGGCAGTACCGCGGACCTGCGGGCGCTGGGCAGGATGGTGGGGGACGCCGAGGTGGTCGGGCTCGGCGAGGCCACGCACGGTTCGCACGAGTTCTTCGCCATGAAGGAGCGGGTGTTCCGCCATCTCGTCGAGACGAAGGGGTTCACCACCTTCGCCCTCGAACTGAGCTGGTCGGCGGGGCTGCGTATCGACGAGTTCCTCCAGACCGGCAAGGGCGGTGACGCCCGCCGGGTCGTCGAGGAGAACCTCGCCAACTCACCCTGGGACCGCGAGGAGTTCGTCAGCCTCATCAAGTGGATGCGCGACTACAACCGCAGTCACCCGGGACGCACCCTGCACTTCATCGGTGACGACCTGGGCGCGCCCACCCTGGGCGACGAGTTCTTCGCCAGGGTGAGCGGATACGTGCGCAAGCACCACCCCGCGGCGTTGTCCCGGCTCAATGAGCTCTACACAGGGCTGCGTCCGATCGACGACGTCCTCGCGTACCTGGGCAAGCCCGTCGCCGAACGGAAGCGGCTCGCGGTCCGCGCGCAACAGGCCCTGGACCTGATCAACGGACTCAGGGGAAGCGGTGCCGGTCCGGGCCGCGCCGACTTCGATCTGACCGTGCAGAACGCCCGGTCCATCGCCCAGACCGCCCACTTCCTGACCGTCGACACCAGCAGCCTCGACCCCGGCAACTGGGACTCGCTCGCCGACTTCCAGCGGTTCCGCGACCGCGTGATGGCACAGAACGTCATGTGGTGGCAGCGTCGTACCGGCGACAAGATCCTGGTGTCGGCCCACAACGACCACATCGGCTACGTCTCCGGCGACCCCAAGCTGTACCCCAAGACCCAGGGAGCCTTCCTGCGGGAGGAGCTCGGCAAGGACTACGTCGCCGCGGGGTTCACCTTCAACCAGGGCTCCTTCCTCTCCAAGGACACCGCTCTCGGCGGCGCCTGGAAGAAGTTCTCCGTGGGGGCCGCCGAGCCCGGCCGCAGCGAGCACACCCTCGACAAGGTCCGCCACCGCGACTTCTACCTCGACCTGCGGACCCCTCCCGCTCCCGCCCGTGAGTGGCTGGGCGTCCCGCGGCCCATGCTGAACCTCGGCACCCAGTTCCCCGTAAAGCCCCAGGACATCGCACTGAGCAAGTCGTACGACGTCCTGGTGCACCTGAACACGGTCAGCGAGGCCGTCCCACGCTGAGGTGCTAAGGGACCTCGCTCGGCGGCAGCGTCGGCGCGCCCGGCAGCCGGACCACCGCCTCCGTGCCCGGGCCGCCGTCGGCGGGGGCCCTCAGCTCGATCTCGCCGCCCGATTCGGGGATCGTACGGGCGACGATCGACAGGCCGAGCCCCGAGCCCGGCAGCGCGCGGGCGGACTCCGAGCGCCAGAAGCGTTCGAAGACGTGCGGCAGGTCGGCGGAGGGGATGCCGGGTCCGTGGTCGCGGACGGTCAGTTCGCCCAGGTGAAGGCGGACCGTGATGGTGCCGGCGGGCGGGCTGAACTTGACCGCGTTGTCGAGGATGTTGACCAGCGCGCGTTCGAGGGCGGCCGGTTCGGCGCGTACGTACCAGGGGGCGAGGGAGGTCTCGAAGGTCAGCTCCGGGCCGCGCAGGCGGGCGCGGTCCAGGGCGGTGCGGGTGAGGTCGTGCCAGGAGACGACCTGGGGGGTGGAGTGGCTGGTAGTGGGCTTCTCCGGTCGGGCGAGTTCCTGCAAGTCGCCGATGAGGGCGGCCAGTTCGGTCATCTGGGCCTTGACCGAGTCCAGGAGGGCCTTGCGGTCGGCAGGGGGGATCGGACGGCCCGTCTGGTCGCTGCGGGCCAGGAGTTCGATGTTGGTGCGCAGGGAGGTCAGGGGGGTGCGGAGTTCGTGGCCCGCGTCGGCGATCAGCTGGGACTGGAGGTCGCGGGAGGAGGCCAGGGCCGCGGTCATCGCGTTGAAGGAGGAGGAGAGGCGGGCGATCTCGTCGTCGCCCTCGACCGGGATACGTACCGTCAGGTCCTCGGTACGGGCGACGTGTTCGACGGCGTCGGTGAGGCGGTCCACCGGGCGCAGGCCGGTGCGGGCCACCCACAGGCCCGCCGCGCCCGCGCCGATCACGCCGAGGCCGGTGACCGCGAGCAGGACCAGGGCCAGCCGGTTGAGGGAGTTGTCGATCTCGTTGAGGGAGCGGGAGAGCGAGTAGGCCAGGCCGGTGGTCTCGTCCCGCTGGGTGAGGACGCGTACCGGCTGGCCCTGGCTGTCCGTGCCGTCGTGCAGGGCGTCCGGCGCCAGGTGCAGGGCCACCTTCACGTCCGAGGCCTGGACGCCCACCGGGGTCGAACCCCGGGCCACGCAGCGGCTGCCGTCCGCCTGGACGAGCTGGAGGTACGCGGTGCCGGGCAGCGCGCCCGGGTCCGGCGGCGGTCCTGTGGGCAGGCACTCCTGGTAGGTGGACTGGAGGAGGTAGACCGGGGCGCGCATGTTCCGCAGCGAGTTGTCGAGCTCGCCGCGCAGTTGTTCGCGGGTCAGCAGCCAGCAGGCCGCCGCCACCGCGGCGACCGCCACCGCGACGGCCGTCGCCACCAGCAGGGCGAGCCGCGAGCGGATGGGGAGGGTGCGCAGCCGGCGGACGAACGAGGTCACGCGGCGCCGCCGGGCTGCGTTCCGGGCTGCGTACTGGGGGGCGTTCCGGGCTGTGCGGCCGAGTCCGTGCGCAGGACGTAGCCCACGCCCCGGACCGTGTGCACGAGACGCGGCTCGCCGCCCGCCTCCGTCTTGCGGCGCAGGTACATCACGTACACGTCCAGGGAGTTGGACGACGGCTCGAAGTCGAAGCCCCAGACCGACTTGAGGATCTGCTCGCGGGTGAGCACCTGGCGGGGGTGCGCGAGGAACATCTCCAGCAGGGTGAACTCGGTCCGGGTCAGGTCCACTTGGCGCTCGCCCCGGGTCACCTCGCGGGTGACCATGTCCATCCGGAGGTCCTCGAAGGTGAGTACGTCACCGGGGGTGGCGGGCAGTCCGGCCTGCGCCGCGTAGGAGCTGCGGCGCAGCAACGCCCGTACGCGCGCGAAGAGTTCGTCGAGCTCGAAGGGCTTGACCAGGTAGTCGTCCGCGCCCGCGTCCAGGCCCGAGACGCGGTCGCCGACCGTGTCGCGCGCGGTCAGCATCAGGATCGGGGTGGTGTCCCCGGCGTGCCGGAGCCTGCGGGCGGCGGTCAGGCCGTCCATGCGGGGCATCTGGATGTCCAGGACGATCAGGTCGGGTGCGTAGGCGGCCGTCTTCGTCAGGGCCTCCATGCCGTCGGCCGCCGTCTCCGTCCCGTACCCCTCGAAGGCCAGGCTGCGCTGGAGGGCCTCCCGTACCGCAGGCTCGTCGTCGACGATGAGGATGCGCTCGGCGCCGTGCGGCGGCCGGTCCTCGGGGGGAGGGGTGGCGGAGTTCGCGGAGGTGGCGGGGGTCATCGGGGCTTCCTGGTGTTCTCCGGCGGCGGTTTCTGCCCAGCTTTACATGGCTAGCCGCCGAAGCCGCTGAACAGGCCGTCCGACGGGGAGGTGCTGCCGTCGGAGCTGTCCGAGCCGCCCTGGTTGTCCGAGGAGCCGTTGTTGCTGCCGCCCTTGCGGAGGCTGTCCAGGTCCGACTTCACCGAGTCGACCGGGATGGCGAAGCCGAGGCCGACGCTGCCCGAGCTGCTTCCGCTGCCCGAACTCGGGGCGTACATCGCGGAGTTGATGCCGATGACCTCGCCGCGCATGTTGATCAGCGCACCGCCGGAGTTGCCGGGGTTGAGGGAGGCGTCGGTCTGGATCGCCTTGTACGTGGTTTTGGAGGAGCCGGTGTCGCCGTTGAAGCGCTCGCCGCCGAACTCGAACGGCCAGCCGCCCTGGCCGCCCTGACCGCCCTGGCCCTGGCTCTTGTCCTGGTCCTTGGAGACCGTGACGTCACGGTCGAGCGCGGAGACGATGCCGCTGGTGACCGTGCCGGACAGGCCCTCGGGGGAGCCGATCGCCACGACCTGCTCGCCGACCTTGACGTCCTTGCTGCTGCCCAGCTTGGCGGTCGGCAGCTTGCTCGCGCCCTGGACCTTGAGCAGGGCGAGGTCCTTGTCGGGGTCGGTGCCGACGACCTTCGCGGTGTACGACTTGCCCGTGGACAGGGTGACCTTCACGGTGTCCGCGCCCGCCACCACGTGGTTGTTGGTGACGATCTCACCGTCCCCGGTGATGATCACGCCGGAGCCGGTCGAGGAGCCCGCGCTCGACTGCGCGCTGATCTCGACGATGGCGGGGCCGACGGACTGGGCGACGCCCGCGACCGTACCCAGGTTGGACTGCGAGACGTTCGTGCCGGCCGCGCCCGTGTTGGTGCCGGTGCCGTCACCTCCGCCGACGTACCGCTCGGTGAGGTAGGCGGCGCCGCCCCCGACCGTGGCCGCGATGATCGCCACGGCGGCCAGCAGGGCCACCGGGCGCCGGGCGCGGGAGCGGTGCGCGGTGGGCGCGTGCTCCGGCGGCGGCGGGAATCCCGCGTACGAGGGCGCGGGCTCGTGGAATCCGGCGTACGACGGCGAAGGCTGCGGCTGGGGCTGCGGGGCGGGCTGCTCGCCACTGGGGCGCGGGGTCTCGTTCGTCATGTTCATGAGCTTGCGCCCGGTGGATGAGAACTGTCTGAGGGCAGGTTAAGAAGCCCGGCAGATTCCCGTTTGCCCGACATAAGGACCGGGGCGCCACTGCGCGCCCCCGAGGGCTACTCGCAGCCGCAGGACCTGCGCACGATCAGCGCCGACGGGAACTGCTTCACCCGCTCGCGCCGCGAACCGGCCACCCGCAGCCCGTCGTCCAGCACCAGGTCCACCGCGGCCCGCGCCATCGCGGGGCGGTCCGAGGAGATCGTGGTCAGCGGCGGATCGGTCAGGGCCGCTTCCTTGACGTCGTCGAAGCCCGCCACCGCCAGCTCACCCGGCACGTCGATGCGCAGTTCGCGGGCGGCCCGCAGGACACCGATCGCCTGGTCGTCCGTGGAGCAGAAGATGGCCGGGGGGCGGTCAGGCCCCGCGAGCAGTCCCAGTGCCACCTGGTACGCCGAGTACCTGTCGTACGGGGCCTGGAAGAGCCGGCCCTCCGTCGAACGGCCCGACTCGCGCATGGCACGGCGCCAGCCCTCCACGTGGTCGGCGACCGGGTCGCCGACGGACGGGGTGGACTCGACGCCGCCGAGGCACGCCACGTACGCGTAGCCGTGTTCGAGCAGGTGCCGGGTGGCGAGCTGGGCGCCGCCCACGTCGTCCGTGACGACCGCGACGTCGTCGATGGCCTCGGGCCGCTCGTGCAGCAGCACCACCCGGGCGTCCCACGCGTCGATCTCGGCCGCCGCGCTCTCGCTCATGCCCTGGCTGACCAGGATCAGGCCCGAGACGCGCATGCCGAGGAAGGCGCGGAGGTAGTGCACCTCGCGCTCGTTGCGGTAGTCGGAGTTGCCGACGAGGACCATTTTCCCGCGCTCGGCGGCGGCCTGTTCGACCGCGTGCGCCATCTCAGCGAAGAACGGCTGCCGGGCGTCCGGCACGATCATTCCTATGAGGTCCGTACGGCGGGAAGCCATCGCCTGCGCGACCCGGTCGGGGCGATAGCCCAGCTCCTTGATCGCGGCGAGGACACGCTCGCGCGTGGCCGGGGCGACCGGCCTCGGTCCGTTGTTGATGACGTAACTGACGACCGCGGTCGAAGTACCCGCCAGTCGTGCCACATCGTCCCGCGTCACCTTGGCCACGCGCAGGAGTCTACGCGGATGGACCAGGTCACAGGCCGGTCGTCCCAAGGATCGGGGCCGACTTGAGACCTGATCCTCCGGTTGCGTCCGATTCGACCGACGAAGGACTTTCCGATTCCGCCACCCGGAACGATTCGGTTCCGGCCACCCCGCCCGATCCCGATCGGATCGGGCGGGGTGGTTCGGTTCCGGCCGTCCGCAGTGGTCCCGTTCCGATCGGGCGGGGTGGTCCCGTTCCGGCTGTCCGCGGCGATCCCGATCCGCCCGTCCGGGCGATCCCAATCCCGCCGGGAGAGGGGGTCCCGCTCCGGCCGGGCCGGGCGGGGGGAGCCCCTTTCGCCCGGCCGGGGCGGTTGGGGTGTGGTCAGCCGGAGGGGGTGGTGTCCTCCGCTCGGGCGACCGTCGCCGAGGCGCGGGCCCTCGCCTTTTCGGCTTCTCGGCTGCCGGACTGCTTCTCCGCCTTGGCCTCCTCCGCCGCCCGTTCCACCTTCTCCGGGACCACGAAGCGGTACCCGACGTTCCGGACGGTTCCGATCAGTGACTCGTTCTCCACGCCCAGCTTCGCCCGCAGGCGGCGTACGTGGACGTCGACCGTTCGCGTACCGCCGAAGTAGTCGTACCCCCACACCTCCTGGAGCAGCTGCGCCCGCGTGAAGACCCGGCCGGGGTGCTGCGCCAGGTACTTCAGCAGCTCGAACTCCTTGAAGGTCAGGTCCAGGACCCGCCCCTTGAGCTTGGCGCTGTACGTCGCCTCGTCGACCGACAGGTCGCCGTTGCGGATCTCGGTGGGGATGTCGTCGGCGGCCAGGTTCTGCCGACCGGTCGCCAGCCGCAGCCGCGCCTCGACCTCCGCCGGACCCGCCGTGTCCAGGAGTACGTCGTCCACGCCCCAGTCCGCGGTGACGGCGGCGAGCCCGCCCTCCGTCACCACCAGGATCAGCGGACAGCCGGGCCCGGTGGACCGCAGCAGCTGGCACAGCGACCGCACCTGGGGCAGGTCGCGGCGGCCGTCGATCAGGATGGTGTCCGCACCGGGGGTGTCCACGAGTGCCGGGCCTTCGGCGGGGGCGACCCGCACGCTGTGCAGCAGAAGGCCGAGGGCGGGAAGCACCTCCGTCGACGGCTGGAGGGCATTGGTGAGGAGCAGGAGAGAGCTCATCGCGCCCCACCTGCCTGCCGGGTCGTCGTTTTCGGTTGGTGCACGGTTCGCTCGCCCATAACGTCGGTTCCTCCTCGGTCCCTGCGAGGACGTTTACGGCACTGCTTCGTACTGCGTACTGCTCCATTGCTTAGGCGGCCGACCCCCGCGCCCCGGGGTCCGACCTGCCCCTTTTCCCGCTCTCTTGCCCTGTTCTTTCCGAGACCTTTAGGTCTTCCGGAAAGCACAAAAGGACCCGGGGGCAACGCTGCCCGAGTCCTCTGCCCAGCAGAATAGCCCAACCGGCGCACGGCCCGGCCGTGCGCTTGATCACTCCCGCCAACCGGCGCATCACCCTCCGTTCACCCTCCATACGGACAAACCGACGGGCCGAGGGGGGTGACCACCGGCGATGCGGGGGCCTTCCCACGGGGGTCCTGGGGGGCGCACAACACGGGGGCGCACTGAAGCACACCCGGGCGTGAGCCCGGACCACTGGCCGGGCGGGCGCCGGTACGCCCGGGCGGGGGGCCGGATGGCCCATCATGGGCAGCTGACGAAAGGAGCGCCGCTATGGCAGCGGGCACCATCCGCTTTTGGGCGGCGGCCAAGGCCGCCGCCGGTACCGGCGAGGAGCCGTACGCGGCCGACACCCTCGCCGAGGCGCTGGACGCGGTCCGCGCACAGCACCCCGGGGAGCTGGTGCGGGTGCTCCAGCGGTGCTCGTTCCTGATCGACGGCGACCCCGTCGGGACCCGTGACCATGGGACGGTACGGCTGGCCGAGGGCGGCACGGTCGAGGTGCTCCCGCCCTTCGCAGGAGGATGACCGGACCATGAGCCACAGCGACAACCACGGCAACGGCAGCAGCCACGGCAACGGCGGCAGCTACGGCGACGGCCGGTACCCGTACGGGGAAGCGCCGTACGGGGACCCCTCGTACGGTCAGCAGCCCTACCCGGAGCAGCAGCAGTACCAGGACCCGGCGGCAGGCGCGGTGCCGCCCGCGCAGGATCCGTACGTCACGCAGAGCTGGCAGGGGCAGACCTGGGACACCCAGTACCAGCCGGTCCAGCAGCCGCAGGGCCAATACCCTCAGCAGCAGGCCGCCCAGCCCGGTTACTCCCAGGCCGCCGCCGACACCGCCTACCTCCCGCCGCAGAACGGGGCCGGGCCCTCCGGTTCCTACCCGCTGCCCCCCGAGGTCCCGATGCCGCAGGAGCCCTCGTACACCGACTCCTCGGCCACCCACGTCCGGCAGGCAGCGCAGGCACCCCAGCCCTCGCAGGCACCACAGCCACCGCAGACCGCCCAGGCCCCGTACGACATGCCCCCGGCCCCCGCCTACACCTCCCCCTCCACCCGTGGCAACGCCCGCGTCACCGACGCCCAGCGCGCCCGTGCCGAGGGCCGGTCGCCGATCATCGACCCGGGGATGAAGCCCGCGCTGCTGACCGCCGTGCTCGCCTCCCTGGTCGCGCTGGCGGCGCTCTTCGGGCCGTTCGCGGTGGTCGTGCCGGTGGTGCTGCTCCAGGCGGTCACCGCCGCCGGCTGGTTCCGGCTGAACGGGATGTGGCCCGCCCGGCAGGGCATCGCGCTCGCCTTCCTCGGCGGGCTGGTCGCGGACATCGCGATCCTCGCCGTCGACACCGTGTACGCGCCCGCCGCGATCATCGGCACGCTCGGGGTGTGGGTGCTGCTCACCCTCGTGCTGCACCTGCGCAACGGGATGCCCGCCGACGAGCGGATGTACGCCCTGACGGCGGGCGTCACCACGGCCGCCCTCACCGTGGTCGCCGCCGGGCTGCTGGCGGCCGACAGCAAGGCGGCAGCGGTCGGCGCCGCGGCCGTCGCCGCGGCCGTCGTGGCGCGCGCACTGCCGCTGCCCACCCCGGCGTCCCTGGCTGTCGCCCTGCTCGCCGCCGCGGGCGCGGGCATCGCGGCCGGCGGTGCCAACGGGCTCGGCCCGGGCGGAGCGGTGATCGGACTCGGGGCGGGGGTGTGCGCGCTGATCGGCCTGCGGGTGGC
This sequence comes from Streptomyces sp. NPDC032721, assembly GCF_055579625.1. Classification (NCBI taxonomy): domain Bacteria; kingdom Bacillati; phylum Actinomycetota; class Actinomycetes; order Kitasatosporales; family Streptomycetaceae; genus Streptomyces; species Streptomyces sp. NPDC032721. The sequence goes on from NZ_JBVIMX010000024.1 coordinate 31,926, forward strand.
GGCGTACGACTACCCGTCGAAGTTCGTGCACATGACGGCCGGGGTCGCCCTGCCGCTCGCGGCCGCGGCACCCGCCGTCTACATGCTGGGGCGGGCCTTCGCCTGACCGGGCGCGCGGGTGGCCCGGAAGGAGCTCCCGGGATTGGTGTGGACCTCACCGGTTAGGCTCACCGTCAGTACGGGGCCAACGATCGCGGGTGGGGGACACACCGACAATGCGCGCACTTCGCATACTTCTGATCCTGGGCGTGATCCTCGGCGGCATCTTCGTCGCCGTGGACCGGCTCGCGGTGAACTACGCCGAGTCCGAGGTGGCCTCCAAGGTCCGCAGCAGCCAGGGCCTGTCGGCCGAGCCGCAGATAGACATCAAGGGCTTCCCCTTCCTCACCCAGATCGTCTCCAAGGAGCTCGACCAGGTCGACGTCACCATCGACGGGGTGGAGGCCGGCGCCGAGGGCAAGAAGCTCAAGCTGGGCCGGATGACCGCCGAGCTCCACGACGTGGTCCTCTCCAACAACTTCTCCTCCGCCACCGCGAGCAGCGCCACCGGTACCGCGGTCATCAGCTACGCGGACCTGACGCGCGCCGCGGGCGACAAGGACGTCAAGGTCGGCTACGGCGGGAACGGCAAGGTCAAGGTCACCGGCACCGCCTCGGTCCTCGGCCGGGAGATCTCCCGCAGCGTGCTGTCCACGGTGTCCCTCAAGGACGGCGGCAAGTCCATCGCGGTGCACGCCGACGAGGTGCCCGGCGCGGGCATCCCGGGCGTCGAGGAGATGATCCGCAAGAAGACCGACTTCGTCCGCCAGATCGGCGGCCTGCCGAACGGCCTCAAGCTGGACAAGGTCACCCCGCTCGCCTCCGGCGTGGAGATCGGCGTGACGGGTACGAACGTCCGCCTGGCCGGATAGCGAGACGGAGCCGTCCAGTCCGCAGGACAGGGCGACGTACGAGCGGGACGAGGGGCCGGGAACACCATCCCGGCCCCTCTTCGCGTCCCACCCACCGGACGATCTCGTCTCAGCATCCGACACGCCGGTGACATGTCCGCCCGTACGTCCCTACGATCGGACCCATGCAGGAGCGACAGGCGGACCTCACGAAGCGGCGGGCAGTAGACCTGTGCCGCGTCGCCGCCATGCTCTGTCGCCGTACCGCCTGAGCGGGACCCCTGTCGGGCCGACTGCCCGGCTGCTGCCAACTCCCGCTTGACCAGGGCGATTTGCGCCCTCGCTCCGCATTTCGTGCCGCGCACTTCCGCAACCGCCGTACCCGCCGTACCCGCGGCTCCACCGCCGTACCCGGAAATCCCCGCGCACCGCACCACCTCACCACCGCACCGCCCCGCCGTAACTGCCCCGGAGGAGAAACACCATGAGCCGCAGCGACGTACTGGTAGACGCAGACTGGGTCGAGGCCCACCTGGACGACCCGGAGGTGGCCGTCGTCGAGGTCGACGAGGACACCTCGGCCTACGAGAAGAACCACATCCGCAACGCCATCCGGATCGACTGGACCAAGGACCTCCAGGACCCGGTCCGCCGCGACTTCATCGACCAGGCCGGCTTCGAGAAGCTGCTCTCCGAGAAGGGCATCGGCAACGACACCACCGTCGTCCTCTACGGCGGCAACAACAACTGGTTCGCCTCGTACGCCTTCTGGTACTTCAAGCTCTACGGCCACGGCGACGTCCGCCTCCTCGACGGCGGCCGCAAGAAGTGGGAGCTGGACTCCCGCGACCTGGTCGCCGAGGTCCCGGCCCGCCCGGCCACCACGTACAAGGCCCAGCCGCAGGACGAGTCGATCCGCGCCTACCGCGACGACGTCATCAAGGCGATCGGCAGCCAGAACCTGGTCGACGTCCGCTCGCCCGACGAGTTCAGCGGCAAGCTCCTGGCCCCCGCGCACCTCCCGCAGGAGCAGTCGCAGCGCCCCGGCCACGTCCCCTCGGCCCGCAACATCCCGTGGTCGAAGAACGCCAACGACGACGGCACCTTCAAGTCCGACGACGAGCTCAAGGCCCTCTACGAGGCCGAGCAGGTCGATCTGGCGAAGGACACCATCGCGTACTGCCGCATCGGCGAGCGCTCGGCCCTGACCTGGTTCGTGCTGCACGAGCTGCTCGGTGTCGAGAACGTCAAGAACTACGACGGCTCCTGGACCGAGTACGGCTCGCTGGTCGGCGTGCCGATCGAGCTCGGCGCCAACAAGTAATCCCTCCCCTTCACCCCTCAAGGAGTACGCACATGTGTGGAGCGAAGGCCGGCGGCCCCGACGCCTCGACCATCAAGCCCGGTGAGACCACCATCCAAGGCAGCATCACCAAGAACGGCGAGCCGGTGACGGGCTACGTCCGCCTCCTCGACTCGACCGGCGAGTTCACGGCCGAGGTCCCCACCTCCGCCACCGGCCAGTTCCGCTTCTACGCGGCCGAGGGCACCTGGACGCTGCGCGCCCTGGTCCCCGGCGGCACGGCGGACCGCACGGTCGTCGCCCAGACGGGCGGCCTGGCAGAGGTCGCCATCGCGGTCTGACCGCATCGCACCGATACCGGCCGGAGGGCCGCACCCACAGGGGGTTGGACGCTTACCTGTGACGAAGGGTGCGGCCCTCCGGTCACCTGCTTCACGCGCCGGTCGTACCGTGGAGGTATGTACGCGCGTCGCCGCCGCGGCTACTTCCTCATGATGGGGACGTGCCTGGTCCTCTTCGTGGGTGCGTGTGCCCTGGTCAGGCTGTGGTCCGTGCCGGTGGCGGTGGGGATGTGCGTGGTCGCCGCCCTGATCCCGCCCTTCGCGGCGATGGTCGCCAACCGCAGAGGCCCCGGTGACCGCTGGTGGGACGAGACCACGGGCGACGACCGCTCGGACGACTGGTGGGACGAGCTGGACGGCCGAGGCAAACGGGACCGCTAGTACGGGGTGGCCAGTACGGGGCCGCTAGTAGACGAGCGCCTGGACGTCGTCGGCCATGATCTCGCTCACGAACACCTGCGCCCCCGCGATCCGTACGCCCTCCAGCACGTCCTTCTCGCCGATGTCCCGCCGTACGGCGCACTGCGTGCACAGGGTGATCGTCCCGGCCGCGAGGACCGACTCGATCAGGTCCGGCAGCGGCGCCGAGTGCGGCAGTTCGAACTCCGCGGCCCTCCCCGGCAGTGCGAACCACGCCGACTCCCCGGTCAGCCACAGCGACACCTCGACCCCGCTGGCCACCGCCACCGCCGCCACGGTGAACGCCTGCGAACACCGCTCCGGCGCATCGGCCCCGGCAGTCACCTTGATCACGAGCTTCTTCGACATACCGCGAACCCTAGTCCCGGGGCACCGCACCCCACGCTCGGCCCAGCGCGACGAACCTCACCGAGAGCGTCCGGGCCCGGCCGACTAAGCTGAGGGCCGGCCCGTACAACTCACACCTCGATCGTCGCAAGGAGCACATCGTGCTTGAGGCTTTCTTCTCCGCCCTGCTGGTCCTGGTCTGCGTCGGCGTCCTCGCCTTCGCCGGTCTGACCGTGAAGAAGCTCTACCAGGGCCAGCGCTAGCCACTCGGGTAGCCGTCCGCCCCGCCGCCCCCTACACAGATCGCCTGAGCCCCTCATGATCGAGATCCCGTCCGACCTGCACCCGGACCTCGTCCCCCTCGTCTTCCTCCTCGGGAACTGGACGGGCGCGGGCGTCACCGACTTCCCCGGCGAGGAGAAGGCCAACTTCGGCCAGGAAGTCACCTTCAGCCACGACGGCCGCGACTTCCTGGAGTACGTCTCGCACTCCTGGATCCTCGACGCCGAGGGCAACAAGGTGAAGCCGCTGGAGACCGAGTCCGGCTTCTGGCGCATCGACAAGGACCGCAAGGTCGAGGTCGTCATGACCCGCGACACCGGCGTCGTCGAGATCTGGTACGGCGAGCTGGCCCACCAGAAGCCGCAGATCGACCTGGTGACCGACGCCGTGGCGCGGACCGCCGCCTCGGGTCCGTACACCGGCGGCAAGCGTCTGTACGGGTACGTGAAGAGCGACCTGATGTGGGTCGGCGAGAAGGCCACCCCCGAGGTCGAGCTGCGCCCGTACATGTCGGCGCACCTCAAGAAGACCGTCACCCCGGAGGAGGTCGAGGCCATGGCGAAGAACCTGCCCGACCTGCCGGACGACGGCATCGCGTTCTTCCGGTAGGCCGGTAGAAGGCGTTAGTACGGCCGGATGTTTGCCACGCTGCCTAGACTGGTGGCGTGGTGAGCACCGATTGGAAAAGTGATCTGCGGCAGCGTGGGTACCGGCTGACGCCGCAGCGGCAGCTTGTGCTTGAGGCGGTCGATGCCCTGGAGCACGGGACGCCCGACGAGATCCTCGTCGAGGTGCGCAGGACCGCGTCCGGGGTGAATATCTCGACGGTGTACAGGACCCTTGAGCTGCTGGAAGAGCTCGGGCTGGTCAGCCACGCCCATCTCGGGCACGGCGCGCCGACCTATCACCTCGCGGACCGGCACCACCATCTGCACCTGGTGTGCCGCCACTGCTCCGAGGTCATCGAGGCGGACGTCGCCGTGGCCGGGGAGTTCATCGCCAAGCTGCGGGGCGAATTCGGGTTCGAGACCGATATGAAGCACTTCGCGATCTTCGGTGTGTGCGCTTCCTGTACGGCGGAGAAGAGCGCGGACGGCGAGTAGCGGGCGAGTCGTACGCTGGGGGCATGACGAGCCCTCTCCTTTCCCTGCCCGGTGCCGTTCCCGCCGAGGGGCGCGACGAAGGCGTCGCCGCGCACTACGGCGATCTCTTCCGTGAGCAACGCGCGCTGGCCGACGGGTCGGGTCTCGTCGATCTGTCGCACCGGGGCGTGCTCAGCGTGACCGGCGCGGACCGGCTGAGCTGGCTGCACCTGCTGATCACCCAGCACGTGACCGAGCTGCCCGCCGGGCAGGCGACCGAGGCGCTGGTGCTGACCGCCAACGGGCACGTCGAGCACGCGCTCTACCTCGTGGACGACGGCGAGACCACCTGGGTGCACGTCGAGCCGGGCACGCAGGGCGAGTTGATCGCGTACCTGGAAAGCATGAAGTTCTTCTACCGGGTGGAAGTGGCCGACCGCACCGAGGAGTTCGCGGTCGTCTGGCTGCCCGCCGGGTCCATCGCCGAGGTGCCCGAGGGTGCCGTCGTACGGGAGACCCCGTACGGGCGGGACCTCTTCCTGCCGCGCGAGCAGTTGGAGAAGTACGCCGCCGCCCACGGCCCCGCGATCGGGGTGCTCGCGTACGAGGCGCTGCGCGTGGAGGGGCACCGGCCCCGGCTGGGCTTCGAGACGGACCACCGGACCATCCCGCACGAGCTGGGCTGGATCGGCAGCGCCGTGCACCTGCAGAAGGGCTGCTACCGGGGTCAGGAGACCGTCGCCCGCGTGCAGAACCTCGGGAAGCCGCCGCGCCGGCTGGTCTTCCTGCACCTGGACGGCAGCGAGGTGCACCTGCCGCCGACGGGCACCCCGCTGCGGCTGGCCTCCGACGGCCCCGAGGGGCGGCAGATCGGGTTCATCACCACCTCCGCCCGCCACCACGAGCTCGGGCCCATCGCCCTCGCCCTGGTCAAGCGGAACGTTGCCGTCGATGCCGAGCTGCTGGCCGGGGACACGGCGGCGGCGCAGGAAGTGGTCGTCGAGCCGTAAGTGCCGTCAGCACTGCCGGTGGATCAGCTCCCGTCGACGGGCCGCTTCAGCTTCGCCACCTGCTGGTCGAGGATCGACCTCACCTGGTCCGCGGCCAGCACGGGCGGCGAACCCGGCAGCGCCGAGAGCGTGTTGTCCACGGTGGCGACCGAGGTCAGGCTGCCGGTGCGTACGGCGTGCACCTCGTGCCGGACGGGCCCGTTGCGGGTGTCCACGGGCCGCGCGTCCAGGACGTAGGTGGTCCCCGCGTCGCTCCCCGGTCCCGAGGGGAGCTCGACGCGCACCCGGTAGGCGCGGTTCAGCGGGCCCGTGAGGTCGAAGCCGCGGCACGAGCCGAGGGCGCCGGAAAGCTTGTCCATGGCCCGCCGGGCGCCGTCGCTGTCGTACGTCCCCAGCTTCAGGCCCATGGGCTGCGCGCCGCCGGTCCGCGGGCCGACCGTGGCGTACACCGAGCGGACCGCGCCCAGGGTGCCGGGGCCCAGCGCGTCGAGCAGCGGCGCGCACTTGGCGTCCCCGGTGCGCCAGGCGGGCAGGCCGGCGTGCTCGGTGCGCCGGGGGACGGACACCGTGTAGCGGGGCACGTCCTTGTCCCGCAGCATCGCGTCATCCAGGTCCCGTTCGGTCATCGCCTGCGTCGCCTCGGAGTACGACTCGGGTCCCTCGGAGCCGCAGGCGCTCAGGCCGGCGGTCACGCCGGCAGCTATCAGTACGTACGAGAAAAGCGCGCGCGTGCGCATGGAACGGATCCCCCCGCTGGTGCTCTGGGACAGGTGTCAGTGTCAGACGTCGATCAATACCGTGAACGGGCCCTGGTTCGTCAGGGAAACCCGCATGTCCGCACCGAACCTGCCCGTCTCCACCGCCGCTCCGAGCTTCCGCAGCTGCGCCACCACCTCGTCGACCAGTGGTTCGGCGACCTCGCCGGGGGCCGCGGCGTTCCAGGTGGGGCGGCGGCCCTTGCGGGCGTCCCCGTACAGGGTGAATTGCGAAATGACGAGAAGGGGCGCATTTACGTCGGAGCAGGACTTCTCGCCTTCGAGGATCCGCACCGACCACAGCTTGCGCGCCAGCTGCGCCGCCTTCTCGGGGGTGTCCTCATGGGTCACTCCCACCAGGACACACAGGCCCTCGCCGACCACTTCGCCGACCACTTCGCCACCGACGACGACACTCGCGCCGTCCACTCTCTGCACCACAGCTCGCATGGCGACCATGATGCCTTCCCCCGATGTCCTCCCTCCTGCAAGGGCCATACGGGTGCAGTGTTCCTGCGTCGATACGGGAAGGAGTGGCACGATGCGGGGCAAGGCGGTGCGCCGCACCGTTCGAGGGGACGGAAATACATGAGCACTTCTGGCGCCGGGCGCGGGTCCGGTCCCGTACCGATGCAAATGGCACCCATGGCGGAGGCGTTCCGGGCACCCGCTCCACGTACCGCGCACGGCTCCCCCGACGGGGAGTCCCCGGAGTTCCCGGAGTCCCCGGCGGCCGGGACCCCCGTACTCCCTGCGCACCCGCAGCCCGATCTGTCCGCCCTCGGCCTGCCGCAGCTGCGCATCCTGCGCAAGGACGCGCAGCGCGACGAAGCCGATCTGAGCTACGTACGGCGGCTGCTGCACGGCCGCATCGACATCCTGCGCGCCGAGCTGGGGCGGCGGGGCGGCCCGCAGACGCCGGTGGTGGAGCGGCTCTCCGAGATCCTCGCCGACACTCCCTCGCGGCACCGGTCGTCGGCCCGGCACGTGACGCTGTCGACGCCGCGCACCGAGGAGTACCGGCAGCTGGCCGGGGAGATGCTCGCGGAGGTCGAGCTGTCCGACCTCGACGCCCGGACGGACGAAGAGCTGCACGCGGGAATGGCCCGCCTGATCGGCTACGAGCAGCAGGTTTCCCGGCAGCGGCAGCAGCTCCAGCGGACCGCCGACGATTGCAGTGCGGAGATCGCCCGCAGGTACCGTGAGGGCGAAGCACAAGTAGACGATCTGCTCCACTGAGGTCCCTTCCCGGCATTCCGGGCCGGCCCCCGGTACGGGCGGATCCCCGTTCGCGTCCGTCCGGAAGGCCAAGTCGACGATGACCTCCTCCAGCACCACCGCAGCCCCCGTCATACCCCCGGTTCTCGCCGAAGTCGTCCGATCCGGCTTCGTCGAGGGCCATCATCGGGGCTCGCTGGTGATCCTGGCGGCGGACGGCAGTGTGGAGCTGGCCGTGGGCGACGTGAGTTCTCCCGTCTTCCCCCGCTCCAGCAACAAGCCGATGCAGGCCGCCGCCCTGCTGCGGGCCGGTCTCGACCTCTCGGGGGAGCGGCTGGCGCTGGCCGCCGCGAGCCACTCGGGCGAGGGCTTCCACCTGGACCTCGTACGCAAGATCCTCAGCGAGCACGGGCTGAGCGAGTCCGACCTCCAGACCCCGCCCGATCTGCCGCTGGACCCGGTCGAGGCCGAGGCGTACCTGGCGGCGGGCAAGGTCCGCGAGCGGGTCACCATGAACTGCTCCGGCAAGCACGCCGCGATGATCGCCGCCTGCCGGGCCAACGGCTGGGACACCGCCGACTACCTGGACCCGGCGCACCCGCTCCAGCAGCTGGTGCTTCAGTGCGTGGAGCTGGCGGCCGGGGAGCGGGTCACGGCGATCGGTACGGACGGCTGCGGCGCCCCGCTGATGGCGATCGGCCTCACCGGTCTCGCGCGTGCCTTCCGGTACTTCGTGCTCGCCGAGCCGGGCTCCCCGGAGCGCCGGGTGGCGGACGCGATGCGGGCGCACCCGGAGTACGTGGCGGGCACCCGCCGTCCCGACACCTGGCTGATGACGGCGGTGCCCGGCGTGCTGTCGAAGATGGGCGCGGAGGCGGTGCAGGCGGTGGCGCTGCCGGACGGGCGGGCACTTGCCTTCAAGATCGACGACGGGGGCGGGCGGGCGCTGGGGCCGGTGCTGGCCAGGGCGCTTTCGCTGCTGGGCGTGGCGGGCGAGGTGGTGGACCGGATCGGGGACGCCCCGCTGCTCGGGGGGCCGGTCAGGGTCGGCGAAATACGGGCGACTTTCTGAGGGGGGTGTGCTTAGCGTGGGCGCATGAGTGCCCACGCTGAGCCTTCCGTTCCTGCCGTTCCGTCCGCTCCCTCTGCTTCCGATGCCGTTGACGCCCTCGACGTACGGACCATCACCGAGGCCGACTTCGAGGCCTGGTCGCGTGCCAACAACACCGGTTTCCTGGTGGCCGCCCCGTACAGCGACGCGGATCGCGCGCTGCGGCTGCCGCGCACCGACCTCGGCAGGGCGCGGGGCGCCTTCGACGAGGGCCGGTGCGTGGCGACGTACCGCTCCTTCGGGCAGGAACTCACCGTGCCCGGCGGGCAGTCCGTGCGGGCGAACGCGATCTCCAGTGTGTCGGTGACGGCCACGCACCGGCGGCGCGGACTGCTCAGCCGGATGATCCGCGAGGACCTGACGGCGGCCAAGGAGCGCGGTGACGCGGTCGCGACGCTGATCGCGGCCGAGTACCCGATCTACGGGCGGTACGGCTTCGGGCACGCGACCTCGCTCACCAACTGGGAGATCGACGTCCACCGCACCGGTCTCGACCGAAAGCTGGCGGCCCCCGAGTGCGGCGGCAGGATCGACCTGGTCGACGCGGCCGAGGTGCGCAAGATCGGCCCCGAGCTGCACGAGCGGTTCCGGGCCGGCCAGCACGGCGCGATCGACCGGAGCACGGCCTGGTGGGAGAACAACACGGGCCTCACGGAGTACTCGTTCGACCCGTACAAGCCGTCCTTCTTCGCGGTCTACCGGGCCCCCGGGTCGGCCGGTGGCGAGGTCGAGGGCCTGGTCACGTACCGCGTCGACGAGAAGTGGGGCGACGCCAAGCAGCCGCAGAACACGCTGGCGGTGAGCGACCTGATCGCGGCCTCCCCGGCCGCCGAGCGGGCGCTGTGGCAGTTCCTGTGCACGATGGACTGGGTGGCGACGCTACGGACCGGCTACCGGGCGCCGGACGACCTGCTGCCCGATCTGCTGCCGGACTCGCGTGCGGCGCGGGTGGTCACTGCGGTGGACTGGCTGTGGGTGCGGGTGCTGGATGTCGTACGGGCGCTGGAGGCGCGGACGTACGGGACGGGTGGTGACATCGACGTGGTGCTTGAGGTGCGGGACCGGCTGGAGCTGGCCGGGGGCCGGTATCGGCTGACGGTGGCGGCGGACGGTACGGCGCGCTGCGTGCCCACCGAGGAGGATGCGGAACTGACTCTCGACGTACGGGAGTTGGGGGCTCTTTACCTGGGTGGGCGGTCGGCGGTGCGGCTGGCGGCGCTGGGTCTGCTGACGGAGGCGCGGCCGGGGGTGGCGGCACGGGTGGACGCGCTGTTCCGGACGGCGCGCGAACCGTGGTGCCCGGACATCTTCTGATTCCCGGGCCAGACTTTCTTGGGGCCTGATGTTCTTGGGTCGCCGTGCGCTCAGTTGAAGGCCGACTGGCCGAGGATCACGAGGGCGACGGAGCCGATGCCGAGGCAGGCCTTGTTGTTGGTCTTGACGCCGACGGTCAGGAACCCGACGGCGGCGACGCCGAGAATGCCGAAGCGGCCCTCGATCATTTCGCCGACGAAGTAGGCGCCAAGAGTGAGGAGTGCGATGAGCGGCATGGTGATCACTCCCTGGAGATGAGGATGATGGTGGATCTGATGCCAACTAGCTCTCAGTTCTTCTAAGTTGAGCCATCTGCTCCGACTTGGCAGCCAACTCTCCAATGTTGTCCCCGCAGTCCAAGAACTTTTAACCAGGTTCGTCAACAACTCCCGCTAGATGGCGTGAAGTTGTAGTGTTGCGGTTGTGAGCACTGCTGGCGCTGCCGTGAACGGCAGGAAAAGGTCGCACCGTGAGGTGGCCGACGCGCTGCGGGCCCGGATCAGGGCCAGGCAGCTGCGGCCGGGCGACCGGATGCCCACCCAGGCACAGCTGGCGGAGGAGTTCGGGGTCGAGCGGGGCGCCGTACGGCAGGCGCTGCGCATCCTCCAGGAGGAGCGGCTGCTGGTGAACGTGACCAAGGGATCGCCCGCGACGGTCGCCGACGGCGCGCCCGCCGCGCTCGCTCCGCACGCCGCGCCGCCGCAGCCGACGATGGTCGCGCTGGGGGCGCGCATCAAGGAGGCATTCACGGCTCCGCACGTGGAGATCGACGCGCTGTGCCTGACGGCGGGGTCGCTGACCCTGGCCTTCGGGGAGGCGCTGCGGCTGGTGCACGAGGGGCACGCCAGGCCGGAGAAGGTGACGGTGCGGGTGATGCTGCCGAGCACGGACATCCCCCTGGCCTTCCCGACGCCGGTGGCGGACGGCGACGACGACCGGCTGCACAGGCGGTGGCGGGCGCAGCGCAACGCCCAGGGCCAGGTCCTGCGGCACAACCTCCGCAGCCTGCGCCACTCGCACAAGATCGACGTCGATGTCACCTTCCGCGCGCTGCCGTTCACGCCGCCGGTCAAGCTCTACCTGCTCAACGGCAACGAGGCGCTCTTCGCGTACTACATGATCACCAAGCAGCAGGAGCAGTTCGAGGATCACGAGCCGCTGGAGATGTACGACACCGTGGGCACGCAGTCGATGCTGTTCCCGTTCGTCGAGGGGGCGGGCGGCCGGCGCGACGCGACGTTCGTGGAGCAGTCGCAGCTGTGGTTCGACTCGATCTGGAACACGATCAGCCAGGACCTGACGCTGGCGGCCGGCGTCTGAGCGTGCGCGGGCCTTACGGGCTGGCGTCGTTGTACGGCGCGAGCACCTGGACGGCCAGCACGGCGGCCCCGACCCCGGCACACCCGGGGCTCTTCGTTTTGGCGCCCAGGGCGATGAGCAGGATGGCGATGCCACCAGGGGTTCCGTACCGCCATTCCACGAACTTCTCGAATCCCAGAACGCATACGGCGGAGATCAGCAGCAGGACAGGCACGGGTCCCTCCCTCGGGAAGCTGTGGTGGCACAGGGGCGCGGTGGCACCGGAGTGGTGACGCACGACCGGGAGGCGACGCTGCCTCGACCAGGTTGGCCGATGGCCAACCAACTACACCCAAGTTGTCCCCACTTGGTCGCGATCAATAAACAACTTCCAAACAACTCCCGCTAGATGGCTACGAGTTGTAGCGTTGAGACGTGAGTGAGGAGAGCAACGCAATGAACGGCAGAAGGCGCTCGCACGACGAAGTGGCTGATGCTCTGCGCGAGCGCATCCGAAAAGGGGAGCTGAAGGTCGGCGACCACATGCCGACCCAGTCGAAGCTGGCCGAAGAGTTCTGTGTGGAGCGGGGCGTCGTCCGGCAGGCCCTGCGGATCCTCCACGAGGAGGGCCTGCTCACCGAGGCGAAGCGGGGTGCCCCGGCCCGTATCGCCGAGACGTCCCCGCAGGCGGCGGCCGGGGACCCGGTGGGCGCCCGCCCGCAGCCGACGCTGAGCGTGCTGGGCCCGAGGATCGCGGAGGCGTTCGCGGCCGACGACGTAAGCATCGACGCGCTGAGCCTGACGGCCGAGTCCCTGATACTGGCCCTGGCCCAGCCGGTGCAGCTGATCCACGAGAACCGTGTGAGCCCCCGCAGCATCAGGGCCCGCATCCTCCTGCCCGCCCGCAACATCGAGCTGGCCTTCCCGACGGGAACGGGCGAGGACGTCAAGGAGGACAGGCTCATCCACAGCCGCTGGCTGACCCAGCGCAACACCCAGGCCCATGTTCTGCGGCACACCCTCCACAGCCTCCGCCGCTCGCACGGCATCGACGTGGAAATCACCTTCCGCGCCCTGCCGTTCACCCCGCCGGTCAAGCTGTACGTACTCAACGGCACCGAGGCTCTGTTCGCGTACTACCAGGTCACCAAGCGGGCGGAGGAGATCGAGGAAACCAGCCTGGAGATGTACGACGCCATGGGCAGCGAATCCGTCCTCTTTCCCTTCGAGAGCAAGGCGGGCCCGCGCGACGAGGCGTTCGTGGAGCAATCAGCACAATGGTTCGACGCGCTCTGGAACACGATCACCTCGGACTTCACACTCGCCTAGTGACCTCCCACACGACTGACCTCGGGCAGGCGGTATCCGTGATCGAGCACGCAGCGGGCTTGATCACGGGCGCCACCTGCATACTCTTCGACTTCGACGGCCCGATCTGCGGCCTGTTCGCGGGTTACGGTGCACCCGACGTCGCTGGCCGGCTCGTGGCCTGGCTGGCGAGACGTGGCCTCGAAGTCCCTCCGGGTGACTTCGATGTGAGGGATCCGCACGCCGTGCTCGGGGCGACCCGGGCCGCGTATCCCGACCGGAAGCTGGTCCGGGAGCTCGAACGTGCGCTGACGGAGGAAGAGGTGCGGGCCACCGCCTCCGCCGAGCCGACCCCGTACGTCGACGACCTGATACGGGAATGGTCGGCACGCGGCAAATCGATGGCGATCGCGACCAACAACTCCCCGAAGGCGGCGGAACGTTACCTCGCCCGACGCGGCCTGGGCGACTGCTTCGCGGGCCACGTCTACGGCCGCACCCCGGACCTGGAGCGCATGAAGCCCCATCCGGACTGCCTCAACCGGGCGCTGGGCGCACTGGGGGCGGAGCCGGCCAAGTCCCTGATGATCGGCGACACTCCACCGGACCTGTACGCGGCGCAGCGGGCCGGAGTGGCGTTCCTCGGCTACGCGAAGGACGAACGCCGACAGCGGCGGCTGCGGTCGGCTGGGGCCTATGCCGTCGTGGACTCGCTGGAGAGCGTGCTCGACCTGGTGAAGGACATCGATCCTCGGGCCTGAGCCGTCACCGCCCCAACCACCGGTTGGTCGCGCGCAATTGGGATGCCATGAGAGCCGGAGAGGTAACGTCACCCTGTGGGGACAGCAGCCGGCAGTGACGGCGGCAGCCAGGCGTACCGACGGGTCGCCCGGTTGCTGCGTACAGCGATGTCTGACGGCACCTACGCGGTCGGTTCGCGGCTTCCGCCGCAACGCGAACTGGCGGAGCGGTTCGACGTCTCCCGGGACACCATTCAGCGCGCGCTGCGCGAACTGGTCAGCGAGGGCTGGGTGGAGGCCCGGCAGGGCAGCGGGACCAGGGTGGTCAGGGTCCAGCGGATTCACTCCGAGCGGTGCACCACCTGCAGACGGTCATAGCCGAGGCGTTCGAGGCGGAAGAGGTGACGCTCGACGTCTTCAGCCTCACCACCGAGACCCTGAGCGAGCTGCTCACCGGGCAGGCTGAGCGGATCAAGATCTGGGACTGCGCGCAGACCTCTTGCTGTACACGAAGGACGACGAACGGAATGCGCAGGGCACGCTCTTCGTCGAGTCCGCCCAGGGCTGGTTCGACTCGCTCTGGGACCTGCTGGCCGGCTGAACCGGCCTGGAGATCCGCTCCGGCGCGGAACGTCGGGAGCGTGTCGGGTGCTCGGGCACCAGTACACCCCGGGGTGTCTTTGTTTCACCTGAATGTCCCACGGCGCAGCCATAAAACGGGGCCGCTCCAGCGGAGGACTAGTGGAGGTGGCTAGTGTGACTCACTCCCATGAATCCCCTCGCGAATCTCCCCGGACGCACCCTCGGTCCACCGCTGGCCGAGGAGTTGGCGGGCATGCTGGCCCGGCGGGCCGAGACGCGGTCGGAGCGGGTGCCCCCGCTGTCGGCGGACTGGCCGCGCACCGGCCAGAGCAAGGCCTTCCTGTGCAGGCTGGTCGCCCTCGCGGACCAGGGCTTACGGGAGGCCAACTGGGCTGAGTTCGGCGGGCTGTTCGTCGCGCTGGGTGTTCCCGAGGGTGCGCTGCTTCGATTCGCCGACCGGCTGCCGGCCATGGCGCGGCGACCGTTCGTTCCGATGCTCGACCGCTACAGACGGGGGCCCGTCTCCTTCGGTGACCCGCTGTACGACCTGGCCAAGCACCTGGTGCGGCTGAACTACCCCCAGGAGCAGCAGGAGGAGGTCAAGCAGGCGTGGCTGCGCGCCATGGGCAGGGTCCGCCCGGAGGCGGCCAACGGGATGGACGCCGACCTCGGCCACTACCTCGACTTCGAGCGGGCGCAGGCGGTCTACCCGGTTGTCATGGGGGTGGCGAGGGCCCTGGCGAGGCCCTCCGCGCCGTTGGGGCTGGCGGAGGCTGCCGAGGCCGTGCACGAGGCATTGCGGGCCGCCAGTGGGCCGCTCCGGCTGGACGGCGTACCGGACAGGCCCGAGATCGGGCGGATCCTTCGGCGGTGGCAGGCGGCCAGGGCCGGTGGTGGTCCGGGGCCGGAGATCGCGTTGTTCCCCCGTTACTGGGTGGCCGACGCGGACTTCGGCGTCCGGCCGGAGTTCCCCGGCCGCGCGGTGACGGAAGCCCTCTCGGCCGAGGGTGCGGCGCCCTCGAACCGGGTGTTCAAGGGCACCGGGAACCTCAACACGGTCGTACGGGTGCGCAGCACGCGGGCCACCGTCGTGGTCCGCCGCAAGCTGCCCTCGGTCACCCGCCGCGAGGTCTGCTTCCTGGAGGAGCACAAGGTGCTGCTCGCCCTGGAGCACATGGCTCAGAAGGTCAGGGCGCCCCGCATCCTCGCCCTCGGCGTCAGCGGGTCGGGGGACGGGTTCGCCGTGCACTCGTACGAAGGACCGGCCGGCGGCCCTCCGGTGCACCCGGTGAACGGGCTGCTGCCCGCCGAGGCGGACGACCTGACCGACCAGCTCTGTGCACTCGCGGGCGTCGAGACGGCGGGCCTCGACCCGACCATGACGGCCGGCCGCTTCTACCCCTGGCTGAGCGAGCAGCTCGTACAGCTCGTCGCGTCGATGCCGGGCGAGTCGCTGCGGCTCGCCGAGACCCTCGGTCTTCCGTCGCCCAAGCTCCTCGGGGACATCCTGCGCACCCGGTCGGTCGCCCCGCGCCCCCCGGTCCTGCTGCACGGCGACCTCAACCCGTGGAACCTGGTCCGGTGCGGGACCCCCGGTCAACTCGCCGTCATCGACTGGGAGATGGCGATGATCGGCGACCCGCTGTACGACCTGGTCCGGCACTTCCACCTGACCCCGCAGCGCCCCGAGATCCGCCAGCGCATGCTGACCCGCTGGCGCCGGAGGCTGGAGGAGCGGGGGAGTGAGTACGTGGTCGGGTGGGAGCGGGACGTGCACACGTACCGGTGGATCGAGATCGTCCGCTCCGCCTACATCGACCTCGACCGGCTCGTCACCGGCGCGAGCCTGGATGCCCCGAACGTGGCGCGTGCGGTCGACTCGTACGCCATGACCCTCCAGTCGGCCACCGCCTCGCTCGGCCTGCGCGGCACCAGGGGGAGCAACCCCCGGCTCGCGCTGTCGCTGCCCCGGGACGAGCGCGGAACTCCGTGACCGGCGCGGCTGCCTAGGATGACGGTTCAGCCAGGTGGAGCCGGGTGGAGCCAGGTGGAACCAGGCGGAACAGGACACAGTGGGCGCCAGGAACGTCAGGGAGGGAGAGCCGTGGCCGGACCGGAGGGGCCAGGTCTGCGGGAGCTGAAGAAGCGGCGGACCTTCGCCGCGATCTCGGACGCGGCCATCGCGCTCTTTTTGGAGCGGGGGTTCGACGCGGTCTCCGTGGCCGAGGTGGCGGCGGCGGCCGAGGTGTCGAAGCCGACGCTGTTCCGGTACTTCCCGGCCAAGGAGGACCTGGCGCTGCACCGCTTCGCCGACCACGAGGACGAGTCGGCCCGGGTCGTGGCGGGCGCGAAGCGGGCGGGCGTCGGGGCGCTGGACGCCCTGGAGGCGCACCTGCTGGCGGGGCTGGAGCGGCGGGATCCGATCACGGGGCTGTGCGACGACCCCCGGGTGCTGGCGTACCAGCGGCTGCTGTACGGGACGCCGAGCCTGGTGGCGCGGTTGTTCGTCTATACGCGGCGGTCGGAGGCGGCGTTGGGCGAAGCGCTCGGGGGAGACCTGGGGGCACGGCTCGCCGCCGGGCAGATCGTGGTCGTACTGCGGACCCTCGCCGAGGAGAACTGGCGGCGGATCGAGGCCGGTGAGAGTGCCGACGCGGTGGAGGCGGGGGCCGTGGCGGCGGTGGGGCTGGCGTTCGGGCAGTTGCGGGGCGGGCTGGGGCTGTGAGCGGGCCCGCTCGCACGCGGACCGACGCCGAGCGCGTCCGGGTGGAGACGCTCGACGTCGGGGACGACAGCGGGAGGTACTTCCCGCAGGTGGGGGCCGAGTTCGCGAGGGCGCGGTTCGCCGAGGCGCTCTCAACCGGCTGACTCCGTACGGCGCTCGGGGAAGCCGTGGCTCCGGGCGGCGAACACCAGCAGGAGTACGGGGACGAGCAGGGCCAGCACGCTCCACGGGAAGGAGGCGGAGCCCAGCGCCCCGAGCAGGATGCCGCCGACGACCCCGCCGCCCGCCATGGCCACGTTCCAGAGGGTGACCAGCATGGCCTGCGCGGCGTCGCCGTGCTCCTCGCCGCCCGCGTCGCCCGCCGCGGTCTGGAGCAGGGTGGGGGCGCCGCCCCAGCCGAGACCCCACAGGACCACTGCGGCGTACACCATCGCCGTACTGTCCGAGAGCAGTGCGAGGAGGGCGGCGGCGACCGCGATCAGGAGCGTCGCGCCGATCATCAGGGCGCGCAGCCGGCGGTTGATCTGCGCGCCGACGATCCAGATGCTCAGCAGCGAGGCGCCGCCGAAGACGAGGAGCACGAGGTCGATGGAGTCGCCCATGCCGAGCTCGGTGAGGAACGTGGCGATGAAGGTGTAGAGGACGGTGTGCGCGAGGACGAAGACGAGGGTGACGGCGAGGACGGGGGCGACGCCGGGGACGCGGAGGGCGGTGAGCATGCCGGGGGTTCTGGTCTTCGAGCCACTGCCCTTACTGGTGCTGGTGCCGGTGTGTGAGTGACTGCCGGTACGCGGCTGACCGGGGAAGTCCGGTACCACCGCCGCGATCCAGCCCAGCAGTACGAGCGTGAGCGCCGTCATCGCGAGGAACGCCGTCTGCCAGTCGGTCGCTCTGCCCAGGAAGGTGCCCGCCGGGACGCCCAGCGACAGGGCGACCGGGATGCCCGCCATGGCGATGGCGATCGCCTTGCCCTGGAGGTGTACGGGGGCCATCCGGCGGGCGTACCCGGCGAGCAGCGCCCAGGCCAGCCCGGCCGCGACACCGGCGACGAAACGGGCCGCCATGGTGAGGGTGTAGTCGGTGGAGAGCGCGGTCACCGTGTTGGCGGCGGCGAAGCCCGCCATCGAGGTCAGCAGCAGGCGCTTGCGGCGCCAGGCGGCGGTGGCGGCGGTCAGCGGGATGGCGGTGAGCGCGGTGCCGATGGCGTAGACGGTGATGGTCTGCCCGGTGGCCGACTCGCTGACCCCGAGGTCGCCGCCCATCGCGGGCAGCAGCCCGGCGGGGAGGGTCTCGGTGAGGCTGGTGATGAAGACGGCAGTGGCGAGGGCGAGGAGGGCGCCGAGGGGAAGCGACTGACGCGGGGCGGGAGTTGAGGATGCGGACTTCTGAACGCCGTGGGCGGCGTGTGTCGTTGACATGCCGGTATGGTCGAACCCTCACATCGGTGTGAGGGTCAACGCGAGAGGCTGTGAGGTGGGTCACATGAGGATCGGCGAGCTGTCGGAGGCGACCAACACGCCCCGGAGGATGCTGCGTTACTACGAGGAGCAGGGTCTCATCGCCGCCGAGCGCGCCGCCAACGGCTACCGGGAGTACGACGAACGCTTCGTCGACCGCGTCGCACAGATCCGCGGACTGCTCGACGCGGGGCTGCCCACCCGCATCATCAAGCAGATCCTGCCCTGCCTGGACAAGCCCCGCACCATCCATTTCCCCGACGCGACCCCGGAGATGCTGTCCACGCTGGAGGCGGAACTGGAGCGGATGACGGCGAGGGTGGAGTGCCTGCGGCGGAACAGGGACGCGATTGCGGAGTATCTGGAGGCGGTACGTCCGACGCCAGCCCGAACGGCAAATTGACCCAACAGCTACGCCATGGAATGCACCCTGTGGTGGGTCTATCGGCTCTCTAAAGTAGAGATCACAAGGCAACGAACGGCCGCTGAAACGGCCCACCACCTGGGAGTTACCCAATGAACGCCACCACGAACGCCACCGCCACCGCCACCAAGGCCGCCACCACCCCCCGCGCCGTCCTCACCCGCGCCGCCACCGCCGAGACCACCAGCGACCCGAGCAGCGTGATGACCCTGCTCGTCGACTGCGGCACGGACGGCTCCACGGTCACCAGCTACCGCTCCACCTTCGCCGCCGGCGCGGTCGGCGCCCCCGCCCACTTCCACACCCGTGCCTCGGAGCTCTTCTTCGTCATCGACGGCACCCTCCAGGTCCTCATCGACGACGAGGTCCAGACCCTGAACAAGGGCGACTTCCTCCTCGTCCCGCCGCACACCCCGCACGCCTTCGCCGCCGCCCCCGGCGCCACGGCGGACGTCCTGTTCGTCTTCACCCCGGGCATGCCCCGCTTCGACTACCTGCGCCTGCTGGGCCGGGTGATGCGGGGCGAGGCAAGCCCGCAGGAGATCAAGGACTCCTCGGAGCTGTACGACAACCACTACGTCGACAGCCCGGTGTGGCGCGAGGCGCTGGCAACTGGCCGCTGAGGCCCGGGACTTGCATCCCGGGCCCGCGTCGAGGGAACTCCGTCACTGCTTCCGGGACTGGCTGAACCGGATCATGTTCCCGGCCGGGTCGCGGAAGGCGCAGTCGCGGACGCCGTAGTGCTGGTCCATCGGCTCCTGGAGGACCTCGCCACCGGCGGACCGGATCCGCTCGAAGGTGGCGTCGACATCGTCGGTACGGAAGATGACGCCGCGGAGCATCCCCTTGGCCATGAGTTCGGTGACCGCCTTGCGGTCGGCGTCGGAGGCGTTCGGATCGGCGAGCGGGGGCTCAAGAACGACCTCGACGTCCGGCTGGGCAGGGGAGCCGAGGGTCAGCCAGCGCATCCCCTCGTACCCGACGTCATTGCGCACTTCGAGGCCGAGGGCGTCGCGGTAGAAGGTGAGCGCCTGCTCGGGGTCGTCGACGGCGATGAAGCACTGCGCGAGGGTGACAGGGCTCGTGTTCGTGCTCGTGTTCTCGTTGGTTTCCATGCACTCCACGCTAGGAGCCGGTGGACTTCTTCGCTTCTCCGTTCCTGACCGGCCGGGTGTGGATCTTGGCCACGCAGGCGGGGACGGCGGCGCCGTCCGAGTGATCGCGGGCCCGGTACGCGCTCGGGCTCTCGCCGACGAGCTCGGTGAAGCGGGAGCTGAAGGAGCCGAGCGAGGTACACCCGACGGCCATGCAGACGTCCGTCACGGACATCTCCCCGAGCCGCAGGAGAGCTTTGGCGCGCTCGATCCGGCGGGTCATGAGATAGCTGTACGGGGTCTCCCCGAACGCGGTACGGAAGCTGCGCTGGAAGTGCCCGACGGACATGAGGGCGTCCTGCGCGAGGGCCGGGACGTCGAGGGGCTGCGCGTAATCCCGATCCATCCGGTCACGCGCCCGACGAAGACGAACGAGGTCGGCCAGAAGAAGAGCTGCCACCCCAAAAACCTAACAGCGCCACCCCCCAAACACAGCCCCGTTCCCCCGCCGAACCCCTCGGGCGACGAAGCCGCCTACGCCCCCACGGCCCGAGGCCGCCTACGCCCCCACCCCTCGGGCGCGGGGCTACGCCCCCGCCCCCTTGGGCGGCGGGGCCGCCCCCCCGGGGGCGGGACGGGCGGGCAAGGGGGCGGCCCCCGGCGGAGCCGAACCCTCCGGCCCCGCCCCACCTCTGCCACGGCCCCCCTACCTCTCCCCCCGCTCCCCCCTCCGCCTCACCACAAACGCATACAACGACTCCCCATACGCCCCCCGAAACTCCCGCACCAGACACCCCACCGGCATCCCCGCCCCCCGAGCCAACGCCACCACATCCAGCGGCCGCGCCCACTCCCTGTCGACCCGGTCACGAACCCTGCGCAGCCGCACAAGATCCTCCAGCCGCTGCGCCGCGATCCGCGCACTGGCCCACCCTGGCTTGCACATCCCTGCCCCCTCCTGTCCCGGCCGCGTCAGCCGCGCCGCCTCAGCCCACTTCCTGGATCCGAATCAGATTCCCCGCCGGATCCCGAAAGGCACAGTCCCGGATCCCGTACGGCTGATCCGTCGGCTCCTGAACGACCTCCGCCCCCGTCGCCCGCACCTTCGCGAACGTGCCGTCGAGGTCAGGAGTCGCCAGCAGGATCCACCCGTACGTCCCCTTGGCCATCATCTCGGCGATGGTGCGCCGCTCGTCCTCGCTGATGCCGGGATCGACGGCCGGCGGCGCCAGCAGGATGGAGGTGCCGGGTTGCCCGACGGGCCCGACCGTGATCCACCGCATCTTGCCCTGGCCGACGTCGTTGCGTACCTCGAACCCCAACGCCTCCCGGTAGAACGCGACGGACGCGTCCGGGTCGTCGTGGGGCAGGGCGCTGGTGTGAATGGTGATGTCCATGCCGGTCAGGCTAAGCAGGTACGGCCCTCCGCGCTTCTTGAATCCTGACCTTTAGCGGGAAGCGAGTTACTAGCAAGGACCCGCACGCCGCGCCCGGACACCCCGCTGGCACGCTGTCACGTACCCACTCACTCGTACGGCCGCCCAGCCAGAGGGAAGTCCCCGTTGAACGCCGGAAGTTACTACCACCACATCGACGAGCACCACTACAAGCCCACGGCCCACGCCGGCGGCGCGTGGGACCCGGACGAGCAGCACTTCAGCCCGTTCGGCGGCCTCATGGTGCACGCCATCGACTGCCACCTGGCCGCACGACCGGACGCCGAACGCATGGTCATGTCCCGGATCAGCTTCGACATCCTCGGCCGCCTGGCACTGGACGAGTGCGAGATCCACGTCGAGACCCTCCGCCCCGGCCGCACCATCGAACTCGTGGAAGCCGTCGCCCTGATCGGTGACCGCCCCGTCGTACGGGCACGGGCCTGGCTCCTGGCCGCGACCGACACCACCGGGGTCGCGGGCGGCGGCGCCGACCCGCTCACCGGGCCCGACCACCTCGCGTCCTGGCCGATGGGCGCGGAATGGCCCGGCGGGTTCGTCGCCTCGCTGGACGTCCGCCCCCTCGCACCCCCGCAGCCGGGCCGCGCCACCGCCTGGCTCTCCACCGCCCTGGACCTCGTCGCGGGCGAGCAGGTCAGCCCGCTCGCCTCCTACGTGGCCCTGGTCGACACCGCCAACGGCATCGCCGTACGCCGGCCGCCCACCGCCTGGATGTTCCCCAACGTCGACCTGACCATCCACCTCCACCGAACCCCCGAAGGCCCGTGGACCGGCCTGGACACCACCGTCACCTTCGGCCCCACGGGCCAGGGCATCACCAGCACGGTCCTGCACGACCTGACGGGCCCGGTCGGCCACGCACAGCAGATACTCACGGTCCGCCCCCTGTAAGCCGAGCCAAGCCAAGCCGAGCCGAGACGAGTTGACGACCAAGTGATCACCGAGTACCAGCAGAAACTGCGCGAGCACTACCTCGCCGCCCCCGTCATGCCGGCCCCGCAGCCGTGGCAGCAGGTACTGGACCGCCGGCCCGTCGGAGGCCTCCTCGGCATCGGCTTCGCCGTCCATCCCGACACCGGGCACGACCTGGTCATGGTCGTCTCCGGCGACGGCCACGGACTCTTCGACGCGGTGACGGGCGAGAAGATCGCCCGCGACCGTGACCCGGACCCCGAGACCAGCACCCCGGACGATTCACCGGACCTCACCTGCCCCGGCCTGGGCCCGGTCGAAGGCACCCCGGTGCACATCGCCGGTCTCTTCGGCGGCGGCCTGCCCCGCACCACCCCGGACGGCTGGACCCTGGACGTCGTCAGCCCGGACTGGCCCCACGACCGAGTCATCCTCTCCGCCGACGGCGGCTCCAACAAGGGCCCGGCGGGAGGGACCTGGTGGCACGTCCTGCACGCCGATTACTCGGAATTCCGCGCGGCCGGCTTCTCCCCCTCCGGCCTGACCCTGGCGGTCGCCACCAGCAGCGACCTCACCCTCTGGACCCGCCCCGAGCTCCGCTTCGACAGCTGAGCGATGTGCCATGGGACACTTTTGCAAGCGGCTGCTTGCAAAAGTTAGCAAGGTGGGTGCACCATCGGGGCATGGCAACACTGAACGTCGGCAACCTCGGGGACTACCTGCGCGAGCAGCGGCGCAACGCGCAGCTGTCGTTGCGGCAGCTCGCCGATGCCGCCGGGGTGTCCAATCCGTACCTCAGCCAGATCGAACGCGGTCTGCGCAAGCCGAGCGCGGACATCCTGCAGCAGCTCGCGAAGGCGCTGCGGATCTCTGCCGAGACGCTGTACGTGCAGGCCGGAATCCTCGACGAGAAGGAGCGGGACGAGCTGGAGACGCGAGCCGTCATCCTGGCCGACCCCTCGATCAGCGAGCGGCAGAAGCAGGTGCTGCTCCAGATCTACGAGTCCTTCCGCAAGGAGAACGCCGCAGAGGCCGCACAGGCCGCACAGAGCGCCGAGGATGCCGGGGCCGCCGAGGCCGCACAGGCCCGAGGTGCTGCGGACGATCACGACGCTGCCGGTGCCGACAGTGCTGCCGACCCACCCTCACACTGATGCGATCCGGGAGGACCACAGTTATGGCCATCAGCGATGACCTGCGCAAGACCCTCGCCGACCCGACCCCCCTCTACTTCGTCGCCGGTACGGCCGACCTCGCCGTGCAGCAGGCCAAGAAGCTCGCCGACGAGGCGCCGGAGCGCTTCGAGAAGGTGCGGCAGGCCGACCCCAAGGCCGTACAGGAGAAGGTGACTTCGCAGGCCAAGGAGGCTCAGGCCACCCTGACGGCGAAGTTCTCCGAGGTGGTCGGTTCGTTCGACACGGATCTGAAGAAGCTGGGCGAGACCGCCCAGGACCTGGCCCTGCGGGGCGTGGGCGTGGCCGCCGAGTACGCGGTCAAGGCCCGGGAGACGTACGAGAAGGTCGCCGAGCACGGTGAGCAGGCCGTGAAGCAGTGGCGCGGCGAGGCGGCCGAGGAGATCAACGAGATCGCGGTCGCGGTCGAGCCCGACCCGGAGCCGGAGCCCGCGAAGCCGGTGGCGGTGAAGGAGGAGCCGAAGGCCGCTGCGGCGCCCAAGAAGGCCCCGGCGCGCAAGACCGCCGCGAAGAAGGCAGAGCCGGCTGCTGCCGACGACCAGTAGGACAAGAAAGCTGCAAGTGGTCTGACGTGACGGGCCGGATCGCCCGAGGGTGTCCGGTCCGTCGTTTCGGTACCTTGGGCGAGACGGTCAAGTGGCGGTCAAACCTGATGAGGCGGTGCTCGGCATGTTGCGTGATGGATTCGATATCGGGCTTTGGTTCGTGGTCGGCCTGGTCTTCACCGTGACCGCGGTGGCGGCGCTGGTGCTGGCGGCGATGGCCCGCGCCGACGCCTACCGCGCGGCCGACAAGCAGTCCAAGAACTTCTGGCTGATCATGCTGGCCATCACGGTGCTGGTGAACTTCCTGGGGATCTTCTTCCTGCAGATCGCGGGCCTGGTCGCGTCGATCGTCTTCCTCGTCGACGTACGGCCCGCGCTGCGGCAGGTCTCCGGTGGCGGCGGTGGGCGCCGCGGAGGCAGCAGCAGCGACGGACCGTACGGCCCCTACAACGGCGGGCGTTGAGCCCGGGCGAACCGGGACGCACACCGGACCGGGAGCAGGTCGACTACCAGGACGGGCGTTGAGTCGCGGCCGGGTGCCCCTTGGCGGGTGCCCGGCCGTTGCTCGTTGCGGAGAGCCCGCCGGATACGCCGGGTCCGCCGGAACCGCCGGGTCCGCCCGGTTCGGGCCGGTCGCGGTCGCGGTCCAGGAGGAGGACGGCCACGTCGTCCGTGAGTTCGCCGCCGTTCAGCTCGCGGACCCGGGTGACCGCCGCGTCGAGGAGGTCCTCGCCGCGCAGCCCCTCGGACAGCTGGCGGTTGATCATGTCGACCATGCCGTCCTGGCCGAGGCGTCCGGTGTCGCTGCCTTCGACGCGCCCCTCGATCAGGCCGTCCGTGTACATCAACAGGCTCCAGGCGCCGCCCAGTTCGACCTGCTGGCGCGGCCAGCGGGCACGCGGCAGCAGCCCGAGGGCCGGGCCTCCGTCGTCGTACGGCATCAGCTGCGCCGGCCGGCCCTGGCGGGTGATCAGCGGCGCCGGGTGGCCGGCCAGGCACAGGCCGGCCCGGCGGCCGTCGGGGGCGATGTCGACGGTGCACAGCGTCGCGAAGATCTCCTCGCTCTCGCGCTCGTGCTCCAGCACCTTCTGGAGGGTGGACAGGAGCTCGTCGCCGCACAGGCCCGCGAAGGTCAACGCCCGCCAGGCGATGCGCAGTTCGACGCCGAGTGCCGCCTCGTCGGGGCCGTGGCCGCAGACGTCGCCGATCATCGCGTGCACGGTGCCGTCCGGGGTGCGGACGGTGTCGTAGAAGTCGCCGCCGAGCAGCGCGCGGGAGCGGCCGGGCCGGTAGCGGGCCGCGAAGCGCAGGTCGGAGCCGTCCAGGAGCGGGGTCGGCAGCAGGCCGCGCTCCAGCCGGGCGTTCTCCTGGGCGTGCAGCCTCGACTCGGCCAGCTTGTACGAGGCGGTGTCGGCGCGCTTGCGCTCCACCGCGTACCGGATGGCACGGCTCAGCAGCCGCCCGTCCAGCTCGTCGCGGAAGAGGTAGTCCTGCGCTCCGGCCCGTACGGCGGCCGCCGCGTGCTCCGGCCGGTCCGGCGGGGTCAGCGCCAGTACGGCATGGCCGGGGGCCATCCGCAGTACGTCGCCGAGCGCGCCCAGCAAGGGCCCCTCGCCGTCGGTGGCGGCTTCCTGGCGGCAGTCGGCGCAGTGGCCGCAGCCGGGCAGGTCCAGGTCGAGCAGGACGCAGTGGACGTCGTCGGTGAGCAGCCGCTCGGCCTCGGTGAGGTTACGGGCGGTGCGCACGCGCACCTTGGTGCCGTTCGCCGCGTCGATCAGGTCGGGCACGGCGAAGGCGTCCGCCGGGTCGTTCTCGATCACCAGCAGCGTGAGGTCGGTCGGCTGCTGGCCGGTGGTGTGCTGGTCGCTGTACTCGCCGGCCTGACCGCTTTCCGCGGCAGGCACTGCTCGTTGCCGCGGTATGGGTACGGGCATCGGTTCGGTTCCTTCCCTCCCCCCGAGGGCGCGGTGGGACGCCGAGCGACGCCCCGCCAAACGGGGACCATAGCGGTACCCGGGGCCGCAACGGAATGCCGTTCACGAATCCGCCCCGGTCATATGCCGGGGTTTTCACCCGCCGCTGCCCAGGCATAAGCCGCTTCCCGCCACGCATCCGACGCCGCTCAGACCCCCGGGCGCTCATGACAAAGATCACGCCACGGACCGGTGCGCGGCGGGCGCCGCGAAGACGCTTCCCGCCCCGGTCCCAGCCCGGTCCCGCCCCGGCCCCGGCCCGGTCCTAGCCCGGGCGGACCACCCCGAGTATCGGCATCGAGCCCGCTCCCGCGATCGTCACGTTCCGCCCCGGCCGGGGCGCGTGGACGATCGCTCCGTCGCCCACGTACATCCCGATGTGGCTCGCGTCGGAGAAGTACACGATCAGGTCGCCGGGACGCATCTGCGAGACCGGCACCTTCGGCAGCAGCCGCCACTGCTCCTGCGAGGTGCGCGGTATGTCGCGGCCCGCCGACGCCCACGCCTGCTGGGTGAGGCCGGAGCAGTCGAAGCCGCCGGGGCCTTCCGCTCCCCAGATGTACGGCTTGCCGATCTGGTCCGTGGCGTACCCGATCGCCTGCCGGCCCTGTGCCGTCGCCGCCCCGCCCTTGCCGCCCTTGAGCGCCCCCGAGCCCAGCCAGGCCGACTGCGCGCGGTACTGCTCGTCCTGCTCCAGCTGGAGCATCCGGTCCCGCTCCTTCACCTCAAGGCGGGACTCCAGCTTCTCGGCGGCGTCGATCTGCTTCTTGACCTCTTTCTGCGCCTTCTCCTTGCGCTTGCGGTTGGCCTCCAGCTTCTCCCACTGGCTGGAAGCGTCCTTGGAGTACGTCCGCAAGTCCTCCTGGGTGCGGGTCAGTTCGTCCAGCATCCGCTTGACCGCCTGCTGCCCCTGCTTCATCTGGCCCGCGCCGCGCAGGAAGTAGTCCGGGTTGCCGCTCAGCATCAGCTGGGCGCTCTTGGGCACCCCGCCCGTCCGGTACTGGGCGCGGGCCTGCGCGCCGAGCCGGTCCTTGAGCTTCTCGATCCGCTGCTCGCCCGCCACGATCGACCGGGCCAGCTTCACGATCTCGCCGGACTGGCTCTGCGCCTGGTCCTCGGCCAGGTTGTACGAGTCGGTGGCTACGGCCGCCTTCCGGTACAGCTCCGCTATCTCTCTTCGCACCTGGTCCAGGCTCTTGTCCCCGTCGCCCCCGGCCGCGGGCGGCGGCGGAGCGGGGTCGGCGGACGCCTGCCCCGGCGCGACGAGCACGCTCAGGGCGCAGACCAGCGCGAGCGCGGCGGCGGCACGGTGGCGTCGGGTCGGTCGGTTCATGAGCTCCCCCCGGAACAGGTCGTAAGTCGAAGGCCGGGCCGGAAGACCGACCCATATCTGATTTACCGTCAGTAACTTGGCGACGCTCCGGCGATGCTGCCACGCCTCCCGCAAAAGCGACAGAGGCGGCAACGACATCCCCTCACGACCCCCAGGAACCTTCCGGCCCTTCCGTGCACACCCGCACTCCCGTGCACACTCGTCCGACGAACGAGATCGACATCCCGTTCCCCGAATTCCCCCGCCGCCCCGAAAGACGTCAGTTATTCACCGGTACGTGGCATTCCGGGGCGCCAGCGCCTCCCAGCGCACCGTCACCTCGCCCTGCCGCCACCGCCGTTCCCCGTCCGCCGGGGCATGCCCGGTGGGGGAGTGCGGCCCGGTCACCGGCCAGTCCGCCGACAGGTCCCGCACCGCCCTGATCCACCGCTGCCGCGCCCCCAGCGACGAGAACGGCGCCGACGCCGCCCACGCCCGGTCGAAGTCCCGCAGGAACGCGTGCACCGGCTCCCCCGGCACGTTCCGGTGGATCAGCGCCTTCGGCAGCCGCTCCGCCAGGTCCGAGGGGCGCCCGAGCGACCCCAGCCGCGTCGCGAACGTCACCGTCCTCGGCCCGGCGGGACCCAGCGCCACCCACACGTGCCGCCGCCCGATCTCGTCGCAGGTCCCCTCCACCAGCAGCCCGCCCGGGGCCAGCCGGTCGCAGAGCCGCCGCCAGACGGCGGCCACCTGTTCCTCGTCGTACTGTCGAAGGACGTTCGCCGCGCGGATCAGCACCGGCCGCCGGTCACCGTCCAGCGGCACCTCGAAGCCGCCGTGCCGGAAGGTCAGCCCCTCCCGCTCGTACGGCTTCGCGCCACTCACCCGCGCGGGCTCGATCTCGATGCCGACCACCTCGACGCCGGGCGCCGCCCCCCGCAGCCGCCCCAGCAGCTCCACCGCTGTCCACGGCGCGGCCCCGTAACCGAGGTCCACCGCCACCGCTCCCGGCGTACGCAGCAGCTCGGGGCCGTGCACGGCGGCGATCCAGCGGTCCATCCGGCGCAGCCGGTTCGGGTTGGTGGTCCCGCGGGTGACGGCGCCGACCGGGCGCGAGGGGGACGTGCGGGAAACCATGGAAGGAGCCTAAGCGGAACGCGCGCACCGGGAGCGCAACGTAATGATTTGGCAAAACGGAAATGGACCGGGGAATTCCGCTGTTCACCCCGTTGGAAAGGGCCACGCGCCCCGCTGAGCCCTGCCCACAGCACTTCCCCAGCACCGTCCAAGCACCGCCCGAGCACCCCGCCCGAGCACCCCGCCCGAGCCTGGCCCCGAGCCCGCCCCCTGTCGAGGAGGACCGTCGACGTGAGCCAGTACGTCTCCCGACTCACCGGCACACTGGCCGCGGCGGCCCCGCCCCGCCTGCGCCTCCCCGGCAGCGCCCCGCGCAAGCCGCGCCGGATAGCCATGCTCAGCGTGCACACCTCACCCCTGCACCAGCCGGGAACCGGCGACGCGGGCGGCATGAACGTCTACATCGTCGAGCTCGCCAAGCGCCTCGCGGCGATCAACATCGAGGTCGAGATCTTCACCAGGGCCACCACCGGCGGCCTCCCGCCCAGCGTGGAACTGGCCCCCGGCGTCCTCGTACGGCACGTGGACGCCGGCCCCTACGAAGGACTCGCCAAGGAAGAGCTGCCCGCCCAGCTCTGCGCCTTCACCCACGGCGTGATGCAGGCCTGGGCAGGCCAGCGCCCCGGCTACTACGACCTCGTGCACTCCCACTACTGGCTCTCCGGCCACGTCGGCTGGCTCGCCGCCGAACGCTGGGGCGTCCCCCTCGTGCACGCCATGCACACCATGGCCAAGGTCAAGAACGCCTCGCTCGCCGAGGGCGACACCCCCGAGCCCGCCGCCCGCGTCATCGGCGAGACCCAGATCGTCCGCGCCGCCGACCGCCTCATCGCGAACACCGCGGAGGAGGCCGACGAACTGGTCCGCCACTACGAGGCCGACCCCGGCCACGTCGCCGTCGTCCACCCCGGCGTGAACCTGGACCGCTTCCGCCCCGCCGACGGCCGCGCCGCCGCCCGGGCCCGCCTCGGCCTCCCGCAGGACGCCTTCGTCCCCCTCTTCGCGGGCCGCATCCAGCCCCTCAAGGCCCCCGACATCCTGCTCCGCGCCGTCGCCGTGCTCCTCGCCGAGGACCCCTCGCTGCGTACGAAGCTGGTGGTGCCGGTCGTCGGCGGCCCCAGCGGCAGCGGCATGGCCAAGCCGGAGAAGCTCCAGAAGCTGGCGGCCCGCCTGGGCATCGCCGACGTGGTCCGCTTCCGCCCGCCGGTCGGCCAGGACCGCCTCGCGGACTGGTTCAGGGCCGCCTCCGTCCTCGTCATGCCCTCGTACAGCGAGTCCTTCGGCCTGGTCGCGATCGAGGCCCAGGCCGCCGGGACGCCGGTGGTCGCCGCCGCGGTCGGCGGCCTGCCCGTCGCCGTACGGGACGACCTGACCGGAATCCTCGTCGAGGGCCACGACCCGGCGGCCTACGCACGCGCCCTGCGCCGCCTCATCGACCACCCCGAGCTCACCTCCCGGATGGGCGACGCCGCCGCCCGGCACGCCCAGGCCTTCGGCTGGGACACCGCCGCGTCGGCCACCGCCGACGTCTACACCGCGGCGATGCACGAACACCGCCGCCACGTACGCTCGCACCATGGCTGAGACACCGGACGCGACACGGGAAACGCTCGAAACGACCCTCAAAGAGGCCGGGCTGGAGTGGGAGAGCCCCCGGCCTGGCTCCTACGTCGTCACCCTCCCCGGCACCCGCAAGCTCTCCACGACGGTCTCGCTGATCATCGGGAAGCACTCCCTCTCGCTCAACGCCTTCGTCATCCGCCACCCCGACGAGAACGACGCGGCCGTCCACCGCTGGCTCCTGGAGCGGAACCTGAAGCTGTACGGGGTGAGTTACGCGATCGACTCCCTCGGCGACATCTACCTCGCGGGCAAGCTCCCGCTCTCGGCCGTCACCCCCGACGAGATCGACCGCCTCCTGGGCTCGGTGCTCGAAGCCGCCGACGGCAGCTTCAACACCCTCCTGGAACTCGGTTTCGCGTCCGCGATCCGCAAGGAGTACGCGTGGCGGGTCTCGCGGGGCGAGTCCACCCGCAACCTGGATGCCTTCACCCACCTCACCCGCCCCCGCGACTGACCCGGCCGTCACGCCCCCGGCATGACCCCCGCAGCCGGCCCCTTGTCCTTGGCCTGCTGTCCCTCCGCGGGGGAGGCATGCTCGCCCGGCGCCCCCTCCGGCAGCCCCCGCATCAACAGCCAGTAGCCGGCCGCCGCGAGCGTCCCGATCACCGCGCAGGCCCCCCACAGCCACTCGGACCCGAACCGGTCGATCACGTACCCGCCCATCAGCGGGGCGGCCAGCGCCGCCACCGACCAGGACAGCGTGTACATCCCCTGGTAGCGGCCGCGCCCGTGGACGGGCGAGAGCCGTACCACCAGGCCCATCTGGACGGGCGAGTTGATGATCTCGGCGAGCGTCCACACGCACACCGTCAGGACGTACACCCCGAGCGATCCGGCGAACGCCGTGAGCCCGAAGCCGTACCCCGCCAGCAGCGACGAGAGGACCATCAGCCGGCGCGGGTCGCGGTGCTCGATGAAGCGGGTGACCGGGATCTGGAGCACCACGATCAGCACCCCGTTGGCCGCGATGGCCGTGCCGAAGTCCACGCTGCTGAAGCCGTCGGCCCCCATGGCGACGGGCAGCGCCACGTACCCCTGCTGGAAGATCAGGGCGACCAGGAACGACAGCCCCACCACACTCATGAAGCGCCCGTCCCGCAGCACCGTCCCCAGCCCGGTCCGGGGTTCGGCGGCCTTCTCGGCGACCGTCCGCACGGGCCGGGTCTCCGGCAGCTTCACGAAGACGACGACCGCGCAGAACAGCGTCATCGCGGCCTCGATGAGGAAGCCCGCCAGGTAGCTGTACTCGGCCAGGAAACCGGCGCCCGCCGACGAGACCGCGAACCCGAGGTTGATCGCCCAGTAGTTGAGCGAGAACGCCCGCACCCGGTCCTCGGGCTTCACGATGTCCGCCATCATCGCCTGCACGGCCGGCCGCGAGGCGTTGGACGCCATGCCCACCAGGAAGGCCACCCCCGCGATCGCCACCGGGTGCTCCATGAAGCCGAGCAGCGCGACGGAGAAGGCCGTCGACAGCTGCGCGATCAGCATCGTGGGCCGCCGGCCCAGCCGGTCGGTCATCACCCCGGCGCCCAGCGACGAGACGACGCCGCCGAGCCCGTGCAGGGCGGCGACCAGGCCCGCGTACGTCGCCGAGTAGCCGCGCTCCAGCGTCAGGTAGAGCGCCATGAAGGTGGCGACGAACGCCCCCAGCCGGTTGACCAGCGTGCTCGTCCACAGCCACCAGAACGCCCGGGGCAGCCCCGAGACGCTCTCGCGCAGCGCACGTACCGGACGCAGCGGACGCATCGGTCCGCCGGACCTGGACATCCCTGTGACGGACATCGGACTCCTCCAGGGATGTAAGTGGCTCTGGCAGCAAGCGCAAATTACTGACGCGGCCGCCCGGCCCGCCACTCAATTGACGAAGGTCCTCAATCCACGGTCCGGCCGTCCCTTACCGCACGATCCGTCCCCGCGGGCGCGCAGGGTGGCCGAAATGTCGATTACGCTCGTACGCATGGCCGACGCACCGTACAAGCTGATCCTCCTCCGCCACGGCGAGAGCGAATGGAACGCGAAGAACCTGTTCACCGGCTGGGTGGACGTCAACCTCACCGAGAAGGGCGAGAAGGAAGCCGTACGGGGCGGTGAGCTGCTGACCGCCGCCGGTCTGCTCCCCGACGTACTGCACACCTCGCTCCAGAAGCGCGCCATCCGCACCGCCCAGCTCGCGCTGGAGTCCGCGGACCGCCACTGGATCCCGGTCCACCGCAGCTGGCGCCTGAACGAGCGTCACTACGGCGCCCTCCAGGGCAAGGACAAGGCGCAGACCCTCGCCGAGTTCGGCGAGGAGCAGTTCATGCTCTGGCGCCGCTCGTACGACACCCCGCCGCCGGCCCTTGAGGACGGCACCGAGTTCTCGCAGTCGGACGACGCCCGCTACGCCACGATCCCCTCTGAGCTGCGCCCGCGCACCGAGTGCCTCAAGGACGTCGTCGAGCGCATGCTGCCGTACTGGTACGACGGCATCGTCCCGGACCTCCTCGACGGCAAGACCGTCCTGGTCGCCGCCCACGGCAACAGCCTGCGCGGCCTGGTCAAGCACCTCGACGGCATCTCCGACGAGGACATCTCCGGCCTGAACATCCCGACCGGCATCCCGCTCT
This sequence comes from Streptomyces sp. NPDC032721, assembly GCF_055579625.1. Taxonomy (NCBI): domain Bacteria; kingdom Bacillati; phylum Actinomycetota; class Actinomycetes; order Kitasatosporales; family Streptomycetaceae; genus Streptomyces; species Streptomyces sp. NPDC032721. Next base: position 64,369 of record NZ_JBVIMX010000024.1, read on the forward strand.
ACTACGAGCTCGACGCCGACTTCCGCCCGGTCACCAAGGGCGGCAAGTACCTCGACCCGGACGCGGCGGCCGCGGCCATCGAGGCCGTCAAGAACCAGGGCAAGAAGAAGTAACGCCCACAAGCCACGCGAAAGGCCCCCGGCAGCGGATCTCCGCCGTCGGGGGCCTTTTCGTCGATGCCGGCGGCCGTCGATGCCGTCGGCCGGTGGTCAGCCGCAGCTGCCGCCGCACTGGCAGCCGCCGCCCGACTGGCAGCCGCACTGGCAGCTCGGGCCGCAGCCGCAGGAGAGCGTCCCGCCCGGGGGAGCCGTCACCGCGGGGACGGTGGGGGTGAGCAGAGCCATGGGTCCTCCTCGTAGGCAAGGCAGGGGGTGCAGCCGTACGGCCGCCCCCATCCCTATCCATTGCATGCCCAGCCCGAGGGCGCATCAACAGCGCGCGGAAGCACACGAGTCGATGCGCCCTGCACGGGAGTGGTGCTCTCGCGCCCGCTTTCTAGGCCTGCGCGGTCTCGCCCTGGGCCGCCTGGATCTCGTCCGCGTGCTCGCCCGTCACCAGGTACACCACGCGCTTGGCCACCGAGACCGCGTGGTCCGCGAAGCGCTCGTAGTAGCGGCCGAGGAGGGTGACGTCGACGGCGGTCTCGATGCCGTGCTTCCAGCGGTCGTCCATCAGGTGCTGGAAGAGGGTGCGGTGCAGGCTGTCCATCTCGTCGTCGTCCTGCTCCAGCTGGAGGGCCAGGTCGACGTCCTTGGTGATGATGACCTCCGCCGACTTCGCCATCAGGCGCTGTGCCAGCTGCCCCATCTCCAGGATGGTCGCGTGCAGGTCGTTCGGTACGGCGGTGGCCGGGAAGCGCAGCCGGGCCAGCTTCGCCACGTGCTGCGCGAGGTCGCCGGAGCGCTCCAGGTCGGCGCTCATCCGCAGCGAGGTGACGACGATGCGCAGGTCGGTGGCGACCGGCTGCTGGCGGGCGAGGAGGGCGATGGCGCGCGCCTCCAGGTCGTGCTGGAGGTCGTCCACCTTCTGGTCGGCGGCGATGACGCTCTCCGCCAGCTTCAGGTCCGCGTCGAGCATGGCCGTGGTGGCCCGCCCTATCGCGGACCCGACGAGGCGGGCCATCTCGACCAGGTCCTCGCCGATGGAGTCCAGTTCCTCGTGGTACGCGTCCCGCATGGGTGTCCCTACTTCCTGACTTCTCTGCAGTGGTGATTTCCGGGGTCTGGCGGGGCTCCGGCCCCCACATTCCCACCATCTGTCCGGTACGCGTCCGGTTACGGCCGACCAAGTGAACCAGCACCATCCCCTTGGTGAACTCTGGGCGACGAACGTTCGAGCTGACACCCATTCGCTTGGGGCCATGTCAGTGACCAGGCATAACCTGGTGCACATGGACGTGAACGCGGCAGTGGCCGCAGCAGCAGCGATAGCCGGACTGTGCACCGGCATCATCGCCATGCTCGCGTTCCGCTGGAGCGAGCGCGAGCAGAAGCGGCCCACCCGCTCCTCCGCCCTGCGCCCCGAGGCGAACGGCACCCTGCCCCCGGGCGTGGACACGGTCCTCTCCGTGCTGCGCTCCTCCGCCGTCGTGCTCGACGAGAGCGACAACGTGGTGAAGGCCAGCTCCGCCGCGTACGCCCTGGGCCTGGTCCGGGGCGGGAAGCTGGCGGTCGAGCCGATGATGCACATGGCCAGGGACACCAGGAGGGACGGCGAGATACGCCAGGTCGAGCTGGACCTGCCCCGCCGGGGGACCGGCCGCGGCGAGGCCCTGGCGGTGTCCGCGCGGGTCGCCCCGCTCGGCTCCCGCCTCGTACTCCTGCTGGTCGAGGACCTCACCGAGGCCCGTCGCATCGAAGCGGTACGACGCGACTTCGTCGCCAACGTCAGCCACGAGCTCAAGACCCCGGTCGGCGCGCTCTCGCTGCTCTCCGAGGCCGTCATGGACGCCTCGGACGACCCGGAGGCGGTCACCCGTTTCGCGGGCCGGATGCAGATCGAGGCGACCCGGCTCACCTCACTGGTCCAGGAGCTCATCGACCTCTCCCGGGTGCAGAACGACGACCCGCTGGAGGACTCGGAGCCGGTACGGGTGGACGAGCTGGTCGCCGAGGCCATCGACCGCAGCCGCCACACCGCCTCCACCAAACAGATCACCATGCAGGCCGGCGGCACCTCCGGACTCCACGTCTGGGGCAACCGCGGCCAGCTCGCCGCCGCCCTCGGCAACCTCGTCGAGAACGCCGTGAACTACAGCTCCGCCCGCACCCGCGTTGGCATCGCCGCCCGCCGGGTGTCCGCCCCCGGCGGCGACCTCATAGAGATAGCCGTCACCGACCAGGGCATAGGCATCTCCGAGCGCGACCGCGAGCGGGTCTTCGAGCGGTTCTACCGCGTCGACCCGGCCCGCTCCCGCGCCACCGGAGGTACGGGCCTGGGCCTGGCCATCGTCAAGCACGTGGCCGCCTCGCACGGCGGGGAGGTCACCGTGTGGAGCTCCGAGGGACAGGGCTCCACCTTCACCCTGCGGCTGCCCGAAGCGGGCTCCGTCAGGGAGGCCAGGGTGGAACACACCCCGGGCCGCCCCCTCGTCGGACCCGACGACGTCGAGGAGTTCGACGACGAACCCGCCGACGGCCCCGATGACACCACCGAGACTCCCATCCGCGCTCACACCCCTGCCCCGGAGGTCCTTCCGTGACCCGAGTGCTCGTCGTCGAGGACGAGGAATCCTTCAGCGACGCCCTGTCCTACATGCTCCGCAAGGAGGGCTTCGAGGTCGCCGTGGCGGCCACCGGCCCCGACGGCCTCGACGAGTTCGAGCGCAACGGCGCCGACCTCGTCCTGCTCGACCTGATGCTGCCCGGCCTGCCCGGCACGGAGGTCTGCCGCCAGCTGCGCGTGCGCTCCAACGTGCCCGTCATCATGGTCACCGCCAAGGACAGCGAGATCGACAAGGTCGTCGGCCTGGAAATAGGAGCCGACGACTACGTCACCAAGCCCTTCTCCTCCCGCGAGCTGATCGCCCGCATCCGCGCCGTCCTGCGCCGCAGGGGAGAGCCGGAGGAGGTCACTCCGGCCGCCCTGGAGGCCGGCCCGGTCCGGATGGACGTGGACCGTCACGTCGTCACGGTCGGCGGCGCCAAGATCGACCTCCCGCTGAAGGAGTTCGACCTCCTGGAGATGCTGCTGCGCAACGCGGGCCGCGTGCTGACCCGTATGCAGCTCATCGACCGGGTCTGGGGCGCGGACTACGTCGGCGACACCAAGACCCTCGACGTCCACGTCAAGCGCCTGCGCGCCAAGATCGAGCCGGACCCGGGCGCCCCGCGCTACCTGGTCACGGTGCGCGGCCTGGGCTACAAGTTCGAGCCGTAAACCGCCCCGCTCCTCCTGAGCCTGTACGGGGAAGGGCCCCGCCGGATCGCTCCGGCGGGGCCCTTCCTCATGTCGTACGGGTACGTCAGCGGGCCGGGGTGCCGCTCGGGGTGCCGGACGGGGAGCCGGTCGCGCCGGCCGCGGGCTTGGTCGGCTTCGTGCCCGGGGCGCCGGTCGCCGTGGCGGACGGCGAGCCGCTCGCGGGGGCCGACGGCGTGCCCGAGGGGGCGGCCGGGACCTTCTCGGGGCCGTAGCCCTCGAAGTGGCCGACGGCGGGGACGACGAAGGCGCGCAGCGTCACGTTGCCGGTCTCGCTGAAGCTGAAGGTGACGGGCTGGGCGTTGCCGTTCTGCGCGGCCTCGCGGCCGTTCTGGACGACGGCGGACGCGTTGTCCTTGCCGCCGATGACGACGGAGCCGCCGGCCGGCACGGTGATCTTGCCGGTGAGGCCCTTGGCCGGGGTCAGCTTCACCTCGGCGCTGCTGCCGCCGAGCTTGACCGCGTCCAGGGTCTGCGGCTTGTCACCGTTGTTGAAGAGCGTCGCGGCGACGACCGCGGGGCCCTCGCCGACGGCGTGACCCTTGGCCTTCTCGCGGGGCTGCGTGATCACCGTGACGTTCTGGAGCTTGATCTTGCCGTCGTCGACGGAGGTCGCGGCGTTGTCCGGCTTGATGGCCAGCGTCTGTGCGTCGTTGCCAGCACCGCATGCGGCGAGCGAGGCGATCGAGAACGCGAGGGCGGTAGCGGCGAGAGTGCCGCGTCGAAGGCTGCGGCTCACGGCGGCGGCAACTCCTAGGACGTTACGGGCGGTGGACGTGATGCGCGCTTAGGTTACCGAGCCGGTGACCGGCCGACGCACCCGACCCGCCCCTCCCCGCCGGGCACCCCCGAGAGGTGCGCGGAGCGACGGCCCCGGCATTGCCCCGGCCTCCCCCGAGTACGACCGGGGGGTGTGCGCGGTGGCCGTATTTTGTGCAGGGTTCCATGGCTTGAATTCGAGGGGAATGCGGGACGGCGGGAATTGATCAAGACGGTGCGTTGATCAATTCGGGATTGCCGCCGTACGGGTGATCGATCTCCGAACGGAGTAGACGAAGTTCACCTTGTGGAACCCGGCAAACCGGGACGTTCAGCCCCTCTGTGAGCCTCTGCGGTGCGTGTAACGTGCGCGTTTCTCGTCGCCCGCAGAGCCGCTCCCACCTGCGAATACCGTCTTCCGGAAGCCTGCCGCAGCACGTTCCTGTTGTAGTTGTCAAGCCCCGAGATATGCCCTGACCTGCGGAAACGCCATTCAGAACAAGCAGTTTCCGTGTTACTCTGGATAGCCACGGAAGGGGTACCTGTCACATGACGTTCAAGGTTGGCGACACCGTGGTCTATCCCCATCACGGGGCCGCGCTGATCGAGGCCATTGAGACTCGCCAGATCAAAGGCGTGGACAAGACCTACTTGGTGCTCAAGGTCGCCCAGGGCGACTTGACGGTTCGTGTACCGGCGGACAATGCGGAGTTCGTCGGCGTTCGCGATGTGGTTGGGCAGGACGGGCTGGACCGGGTCTTCGAGGTGCTGCGCGCACCGTACGCAGAAGAGCCGACGAACTGGTCCCGTCGTTACAAGGCAAATCTGGAGAAGCTCGCTTCTGGCGATGTCATCAAGGTCGCCGAAGTGGTGCGTGACCTGTGGCGTCGTGAGCGCGAGCGTGGTCTCTCCGCCGGCGAGAAGCGCATGCTCGCGAAGGCGCGCCAGATTCTGGTGAGCGAGCTGGCCCTCGCGGAGAACACCAATGAGGACAAGGCCGAGGCCCTGCTGGACGAGGTTCTCGCGTCGTAACTCTCGCGTGTGCGCCGTGAGGCGTGCGCGCGTTTGATTTGTTGTGATGCCGCGATGTCCGCCGGTTGACTGTGTCCGCAGTCCGCCGACGGACATCGCGGCATCATTTTTCTCTTCAAAGATCGTTTCCGCATGCGGTGCGTTGCGGTGTTGATGAAGTGCCGGTGCGGCTCCCTGGACGGCTGTCACGGAAGGGGCCGGTCAGAGCGCAGCGCGCGGCACTCCACCCAGGCCTTGCGACCAGGGGGTACCCCCCAGGCCATACCCATGCCGGGCGAGGCGACAAACCTCCGGAGTAGCCGATGACAGTCGAAGACACCCCTGCAAGCGCTTCCCCCGCTTCCCCTGGTGATCCTGGGCGCGGTACGGGCGGCCGTACCGCCGCCGTGATCCCCGCCGCGGGCCGTGGCACGCGGCTCGGCCCCGGCGCCCCCAAGGCGCTGCGCGCGCTCAACGGGACCCCGATGCTGATTCACGCCGTGCGCGCGATGGCCGCCTCGCGGTACGTCGCACTGGTGGTCGTGGTGGCCCCGTCCGACGGGGCGGGCGAGGTCAAGGCCATGCTCGACGAGTACGGGCACGCGCTGCCCGAGCGCACCGATTTCCTGGTCGTGCCGGGCGGCGACACCCGGCAGGAGTCGGTGAAGCTCGGCCTCGACGTACTGCCCGACGACATCACCGCCGTACTGGTGCACGACGCGGCACGCCCGCTGGTTCCGGTGGACACCGTCGACGCCGTGATCGAGGCGGTACGGGGCGGGGCGCCGGCGGTGGTGCCCGCGCTGCCGCTGGCCGACACCGTCAAGCAGGTCGAACCCCGTACCGACGGCACGGCCGAACCGGTCGTCGCCACTCCCGAGCGCGCGCTGCTGCGCGCCGTACAGACACCGCAGGGCTTCGACCGGGCGACGCTGGTGCGCGCGCACGAGACCGTACCGGCGAGCGGTGAGGGTGCGACGGACTGCGCGGGGATGGTGGAGCGGCTCGGGGCACCGGTGGTGGTGGTCCGGGGGCACGAAGAGGCGTTCAAGGTGACCCGGCCGCTCGATCTGGTGCTGGCCGAGGCGGTACTCGCACGGAGGAGGGCCAACGATGGCTTCTGAGAATGTGGTCGGTCCGGTGATTCCGCTGGTCGGGATCGGGACCGACATTCACGCTTTCGAGCGTGGGCGTGAGCTGTGGTGCGCGGGGCTGCACTGGGAGGGCGAGGAGTTCGGGCTCGCCGGGCACTCGGACGCGGACGTGGTCGCGCACGCGGCGTGCGACGCGCTCTTCTCGGCGGCGGGGGTCGGCGACCTCGGTGCGCACTTCGGGACCGGGCGTCCCGAGTGGGCCGGGGCGTCCGGCGTGACGCTGCTGACCGAGGCGGCGCGGATCGTACGGGCCGAGGGCTTCGAGATCGGGAACGTGGCGGTGCAGGTGGTGGGGGTGCGGCCGAAGGTCGGGAAGCGGCGGGAGGAAGCGCAGAAGGTGTTGAGCGGGGCGGTGGGGGCGCCGGTTTCGGTGTCGGGGACGACTAGTGACGGGCTTGGGCTTACGGGGAGGGCGGAGGGGTTGGCGGCGATTGCCACGGCGTTGGTTTATCGGCGCTGAGTTGGGGGGGTGTGGGGTGGGGCCGTGGCGGAGGGGGGCGGGGTCGGGGGGTTCGGCTCCGCCGGGGGCCGCCCCCTTGCCCGCCCGTTCCGCCCCCGGGGGGCGGCCCCGCCGCCCAAGGAGGCTCGGGGCTCGGGCGTGGGGGCGGCTTTGGGGGTGGGGGGCAGGGTAGAGGTAGGGGCACGGAATTGTGTCTTTTCGGAAGGATCATGCTCATGTCTGCCGCGCTCAGCGACCAGCTCAAGGCACTGCTCGACAGCCCCGTCTTCATCACCGTCGCCACCATCCAGCCCGACGGCAGCCCCCAGGTATCGCCGGTCTGGGTGAAGCGGGACGGGGACGACGTGTTGTTCTCGACCACGATCGGGCGGCGGAAGGAGAAGAACCTGCGCCGCGATCCGCGCGTCACCGTGCTGGTGCAGCCCTTCGACGCCCCGTACAGCTACGCCGAGATCCGCGGTACCGCCGAGATGACCACCGAGGGCGGCCAGGAGCTCATCGACGAGCTGGCGGTGAAGTACACCGGCAAGAAGTACGCCGAGTTCAACCCGTCGTCCGTCAACGACGACGCCCGGGTGGTCGTCCGGGTCCGCGCCCGCAAGGTCGTCGGCAGCATCTGAGTTCCCGGGGGCCGGACACCGCCGGAACACCCCCGCCCCGGCCGCAGGTATCCGATGCGTAACCGGGGCGGGGACCGGCCCGCGCTACGCCAAACACTCAGTACCCTTGTGGGGTGACTATTCGCCTGTACGACACCAGCGCCCGGCAGACGCGTGACTTCACCCCCCTCATCCCGGGCTGTGTCTCGATCTACCTGTGTGGCGCTACCGTGCAGGGCGCCCCGCACATCGGGCACATCCGGTCCGGACTGAATTTCGACATCATGCAGCGGTGGTTCACCTACCGCGGCTACGACGTCACCTTCATCCGCAACGTCACCGACATCGACGACAAGATCATCGCGAAGTCGGCCGAGCAGGACCGCCCGTGGTGGGCCATCGGTTACGAGAACGAGCGCGTCTTCAACGACGGCTACACCGCCCTCGGCTGCCTGCCGCCCACCTACGAGCCCCGCGCCACCGGTCACATCACCGAGATGGTCGAGATGATGCAGGGCCTGATCGAGCGCGGGCACGCGTACGAGGCCGACGGCAGCGTCTACTTCGACGTCCGCTCGTACGACGGCTACCTGGAGCTCTCCAACCAGGACCTGGACGACCTGCGCCAGCCCGCCGAGGAAGGCATCACCGGCAAGCGCGACCCCCGCGACTTCGCCATGTGGAAGGCCGTCAAGCCCGGCGAGCCCAGTTGGCAGTCGCCCTGGGGCCGCGGGCGTCCCGGCTGGCACCTGGAGTGCTCGGCCATGGCGCACAAGTACCTCGGCCGGGCTTTCGACATCCACGGCGGCGGGATCGACCTGATCTTCCCGCACCACGAGAACGAGATCGCCCAGGCCAAGGCGTTCGGCGACGACTTCGCCAACTTCTGGGTGCACAACCACTGGGTGACGATGGCCGGCGAGAAGATGGCCAAGTCCCTCGGGAACTCGGTCCTGGTCAGCGAGATGGTCAAGGCCTGGCGCCCCATCGTGCTGCGCTACTACCTCGGCACTCCGCACTACCGCTCCGCCATCGAGTACAGCGAGGAGGCCCTGCGCGAGGCCGAGTCCGCGTTCGCGCGGATCGAGGGATTCGTGCAGCGGGTGGTGGAGAAGGCCGGGGGCGTCGTGGAGCCCGCAGCCGAGGTGCCGCCCGCGTTCGCCGAGGCCATGGACGACGACCTCGGGGTCCCGCAGGCGCTGGCGATCATCCACACCACCGTCCGGCAGGGCAATTCCGCCCTGGCGGCGGACGACAAGGAAGCCGCCGTCGAGCGCCTGGCGGAGGTCCGCGCGATGCTCGGGGTTCTCGGTCTGGACCCGCTTGACGCACACTGGGCGGGCGAGTCCGATCGCGGCGAGGACCTCCACGGGGTCGTCGACACTCTCGTACGGCTCGTACTCGACCAGCGTCAGTCCGCGCGCGAGCGCAAGGACTGGGCGGCGGCCGACGCCATCCGCGACCAGCTCCAGCAGTCGGGACTGGTCATCGAGGACAGCCCGTCGGGGCCGAGGTGGACCCTCGGGCCCCGGTAGTACCAGGGCTTTCCGCAGTGCCCCCAGGGGCATTCCGATGTGCCGCCCGGAGCGCCGGGCGGCACACTTTCATGTACGACGTAGACGATCTGCATCACCATGTGGATCGCCGGATCCACAGGAAACAGGTAGTCATGGCCGGCAACAGCCAACGCAGGAACCGCCGCACCGCCAACAAGAAGGGCATGCAGGTCGGCAGCGGCGGTCAGCGCCGCAAGGGGCTTGAGGGCAGGGGCCCGACCCCGAAGGCGGAGGACCGCAAGAAGCACAAGGCGAACCGTCTCGCCAGCGCCAAAGCCAAGCACGCGCTGGCCCGCCGCCCCGCCCCGCGCCGCGGCGGCAGCAAGGGCACCTCCGAGATGGTCGTCGGCCGCAACCCGGTCTACGAGGCCCTGCGCGACGGCGTCCCCGCCATCACGCTCTACGTGCAGCAGTACATCGACAACGACGAGCGGGTCCGCGAGATCCTCCAGCTCGCCGGTGAGCGCGGCAAGATCAACCTGATGGAGGCGCCGCGCGCCGAGCTGGACCGGATGACCAACGGCCTCAACCACCAGGGCGTCGTCCTCCAGGTCCCGCCGTACGAGTACGCCCACCCGCAGGACCTGGTGGACGCCGCGTACGACAACCACGAGGAGCCGATGATCGTCGCGCTGGACGGCGTGACCGACCCGCGCAACCTCGGCGCCATCGTCCGCTCCGTCTCCGCCTTCGGCGGCCACGGCGTGGTCGTGCCCGAGCGGCGTGCCGCCGGCATGACCGCCGGTGCCTGGAAGTCCTCGGCCGGTACGGCCGCCCGTACGCCGGTCTCCCGCGTCACCAACCTGACCCGGGCCCTGGAGGAGTACAAGAAGGCCGGCATCACGGTCGTCGGCCTGGCCGCCGACGGTGAGCACAAGGTCGAGGACCTGGAACAGCTCGCGGGCCCGGTCTGCATCGTCATCGGAGGCGAGGGCAAGGGCCTGGGCCGTCTCGTCGGCGAGACCTGCGACTACCGCGTCCGCATCTCGATGCCGGGCGGTGCCGAGTCCCTGAACGCCGGTGTCGCGGCGGGGATCGTGCTGTACGAAACGGCGCGTCGCCGGAAGTAAGCGACATAAGTGCGATAGAGGGCCCCGGGAATCGGTCGAGCTGATCCGGGGCCCTCTTCGTCTACCTGCGTTGACCTGCGAGGTCCGTGGGAACGTGCTGATTTGACGGGTCTCGGACAGATCGGTGCCGTCAAGGCAGTGTCCTAAGCACACATCACTCGGTTAGATGAGTGTGGACACCAGAACACCCGGGTTCGACGATCAGCCCGCACTGAGCATGGTCAAGGTGCCCTGCGACCCGGCGCAGGTCATCGTCAACCACGCCAGTTTCCGCGTGCAGCTCGCTCCGAGTACCGCGCGCTCCTCCGGCGCGCGGGGTGCGCTGGCGGAGACCGCGATGATGCCGGCGATGAGCGGGGCCGGGGCGGCCGCGGTGGGTGGTGCGGCCGCGGCCGGTGCCGCCGCCGGGCGCCGCCGGGCACCCGTCGTGTGGTCGGGGAAGTCAGCGCCGGGCGACCCCGGCGCGGGCGGGCTCCTCCAGGCCGTACGGAACTCGACCGCGACCGCGACCCGCCCCGGCGGCCCAGGTGCCGGCGGTCCGGGCCCCGACGGCCTCGACCTCGACGCGGGCGCCACCCAGCTGATCCCGCGCATCGGTGCCGCCGGCGCCACCCCCGACGAGACCATGCAGAACCCGGTCGTCGGCGGTCCGGGCGACGGCGGGCCGCAGACCCGGATGCTGCCCAGGATGCGGCAGGCCGAGGGCGCGTACGACAGTTACGAGTCCGAGGAACTCCCGTACGACGACGAGGGGGAGCCGGAGGAGCGCGGGACGCGCGGTGACGGGCGTTCCCGGCACTCCTTCTATCCCGACCGGCGGATGAACCTCGGGGTGGTGCTGCTGCCGCTCCGGATCTTCCTCGGCTTCATCTCCATCTACGCCGGCATGGGCAAGCTCTGCGACCCCGTCTTCTTCGACGGCGGCGAGCGCGGCTCCATGGTCAAGTGGCTCAACTCGCTGCACCCGTGGGCGCTCGCCGAGCCGCTCAGGGAGCTCGCGCTCCAGCACCCGGTCGGTGCCGGGCTCACCGTGGCGTTCCTCCAGGTCATCGTCGGTGTGCTGACGATCCTGGGGCTGTGGCAGCGGGTCGCGGGCGTGCTCGGGACGCTGCTGTCGGCGGCGCTGCTGCTGACGGTGAGCTGGAAGAGCGTCCCGGCGTACGACGCGCCGGACATCATCTACCTGGCCGCCTGGTCGCCGCTGATCATCGCGGGCGCCCCGGTGTACTCCCTGGACTCCCGGCTCGCGGGCGAGGCCTGGCGCACGCTGGGTCCGCGCAGCGAGGTGTGGGAGCTGCGGCGCCGGGTGCTGCGGCGCGGGTTCCTGATGGTGGCGCTGGTGGTCGGGCTGACCCTGCTGGTCGGTTCCGTGCTCGGCGGGGCCGTCCGGTCCGCCGAGGTCGTCGTACCGGGGCCGGAGGACGACCCGGTCAACCACCTGCCCGGCCGGCCGCTCCCCAAGGAGCCCGGTGCCAAGCGCACCGGCGAGGTGCCGCGCAAGCAGAAGCCGTCGCCCACGGCCAGCGGTTCCGCTTCGCCGTCGGCCCGGCCCAGTTCCTCGGGCAGCCCGCGCGCCTCCACCACGGCGGGTGCGACGGCCGGTCCCAGCGAGACCCGCGGCAGCACGGGCCGTACCCCCACCCGGGAGTCGGGCCCGGCCGCGACCACGGCGGGACCGCCCGCCACCAGCACGGCGGGCCCCACGTCCAGCGGCGGCAGCAACGGCGGCTCCAGCACCGGCGGTTCGGACTCCGGCGGCTCCGGCTCCGGCGGTTCGGGCGGGGGGAGCAACGGGGGCTCCGGCGGCGGTGGCGAGGACAAGGTGATCGGCGGACTGCTCGGCTAGCGAGTTCCGTACGGCAGGTATGAGCAGGACGCGGGGCCCGGCACTTTCCGAAGTGCCGGGCCCCGCGTCGTACGTCAACCGCGCTGGGAGGCAAGCTCCTTGGCGGCCTCGGTCAGGTCCTTGGCGGTGTCGATGGCCCGCCAGTACGCGCCCTGCGGCAGCGGGAAGCCGGCCAGGCTGCGGGAGCGGGCGAGGCGGGGGAACGTGGTGCGCTCGTGGTCGCCCAGGTCCGGCAGGAGGGCGGTGAAGGCCGCCGAGAAGACGTACACGCCCGCGTTGATCAGGTACGGGGACGGCGGCGACTCGATGAAGTCGGTGATGTGGCCGAAGGCGTCGGTCTCGACGGCGCCCCACGGGATGCGGGGGCGGGCCAGGGCGAGGGTGGCGGTGGCGTCGCGCTCGGCGTGGAAGGCGGCCATCTCGCGCAGCGAGAACCGGGTCCAGATGTCGCCGTTGGTGGCGTACCAGGGCTGCTCGGGGTGCGGGAGGCGGCGGGCCGCGTACTTGAGGCCGCCGCCGCGTCCCAGCGGCTGGGTCTCTACGACCGTCGTGACGCGCAGGGGGAGTTCGGAGGCGTTCTCGGCGAGCCAGTCCTGGAGGACCTCGGCGAGGTGGCCGCAGGAGACGACGGCGTCAGTGACGCCTTCCGCCGCCAGCCAGGAAAGCTGATGGCCGATGATCGGAGTCCCGGTTCCGGGAATCTCGACCATCGGCTTGGGGCGGTCGTCGGTGTACGGCCGCAGCCGCGAGCCCTGTCCGCCGGCCAGTACGACGGCCTGCGTGGGTGTCGCGGGCGTGCTGTGGGGGAGGGGTGCTGTCATACGGGGGACGATATGCGGCGCATGGGGCGCCGCAGGGCACTGTCAGGGCCTTCGTCTTCGTCGGCTTCGCCGGATGCGGGCAGTCCGTCGCGGTCAGCTGTGGTGGTTCGCGACGCCGGTGGCGAAGGACGTGTCACAGACGGGGCGCGAATAGGACTGCGCACGTGTGGGACCGTAGTGGGAGACGGCGGCACGGCCGAGCGCGCGGGCGATCGACATGCAGTGCTTGGCCAGCGAGGGGCGGCGCTCGACCTCGCGCTGGAGGTGCGTGAGGGCCGTGCCGGGGTCCTTTTCCTGAAGTTCCAGCAGCAGCCGGTCGCGCAGAATATCCTGCGGGGCACGGGACTTGGCCTTGGTGGAGACGTCCTCGGCGGACGCGGTCAGGATCTGGGACTCGGGAGTGCCGGCCACCCACGGGACGCGGGTGACGGCGAGGGTCCCGGAGAGCACCAGGACGACGGGCAGGACGAGGGCGAGAGTTCGGCCGATGCGGCGTGCTGTGTGGGTCACGCGAGTGAGCGTAGCGCCAGGTGACGATTTGGCGACATTCAGTCACCCTCATGGGGGATGGTTCGATGTCCCTTTTCGAATGGGGTGTTGACGTACAGAGATCGAAATGCCCGCTGTGCCGGGGTATTTGTCGACAGTCCGCAGGGTCGACCGTTAAACGCGTGAGGGGCCCCGCACCGAAGTGCGGGGCCCCTCACGGCAGTCGTACCTGCGAAATCAGTCGCTGAGGCGCTCGCCCGTCTTGGTGGAGAAGACGTGCATCTCGCCCGGGCGCGGGACGACGTGCAGCTCGGTGCCCTTGTCCGGGACGGCGCGGCCGTTCACACGGACGACCAGGTCCTTGTGCTCGCCGCTGACGTCGGCGGAGCCGTAGACGTAACCGTCGGCGCCGAGTTCCTCGACGACGTTGACGGAGACGGCCAGACCGGCCGGGGCGTCGTTGGTGTCCTTCGACAGCGACTTCGCGGCCTCGCCGCCGCCCAGCTCGACGATGTCGAAGTGCTCGGGGCGGACACCGACGGTGACGGTGGTGTCGCCCTTGTCGGCGGCGGCGGAGAGCGCCTCGCGGGAGACCGGGACGACGCTGTTGCCGAACTTCACGCCGCCGTCGGTGATCGGGACCTCGACCAGGTTCATGGCCGGGGAGCCGATGAAGCCGGCGACGAAGAGGTTGGCCGGGCGGTCGTACATGTTGCGCGGCGAGTCGACCTGCTGGAGCAGACCGTCCTTGAGGACCGCGACGCGGTCGCCCATGGTCATGGCCTCGACCTGGTCGTGGGTGACGTAGACCGTCGTGATCCCCAGGCGGCGCTGGAGCGAGGCGATCTGCGTACGGGTCGAGACGCGGAGCTTGGCGTCGAGGTTCGACAGCGGCTCGTCCATGAGGAAGACCTGCGGCTCACGGACGATCGCGCGGCCCATCGCGACACGCTGGCGCTGACCACCGGAGAGCGCCTTCGGCTTGCGGTCCAGGTACTCGGTGAGGTCGAGGATCTTCGCGGCCTCTTCGACCTTCTTGCGGATCTCCGCCTTGTTCACGCCGGCGATCTTCAGCGCGAAGCCCATGTTGTCGGCGACGGACATGTGCGGGTAGAGCGCGTAGTTCTGGAACACCATGGCGATGTCCCGGTCCTTCGGCGGCAGGTGCGTGACGTCGCGGTCACCGATGCGGATGGCGCCGCCGTTGACGTCCTCAAGACCCGCGAGCATGCGCAGGGAGGTCGACTTGCCGCAGCCGGAGGGACCGACGAGGACGAGGAACTCGCCGTCCGCGATGTCGATCTCCAGCTGGTCGACGGCGGGCTTGGTGGACCCCGGGTAGACGCGGGTCGCCTTGTCGAACGTGACTGTAGCCATGGTGATGTGCCCTTCTACCGGCAGGAACGTGCCGGACGATCCGAGTGGAAGGAGAATTGGTCTGGTCCACCTGGGTGGACTGTCGGTGACGCTACCCGGGGTTTCGGGTTCTGTCAGCAGTCCTGACCTGTGAAATCCGCTGTCCATGGCCGTGGGCTCTGAGGTTAGACTTCATCGCACGCGCCTCCTTAGCTCAGCTGGCCAGAGCAACGCACTTGTAATGCGTAGGTCATCGGTTCGAATCCGATAGGGGGCTCTGCGGGAAAGCCCCAGGTCACAGTTGATGTGACCTGGGGCTTTCGCGTTTTCCGGGGGAGCGCCGGGGCTCGGGTGGGTCAGGTGGCGGCGGGGTCCGGGGTCGTGGGGACGCGTTGCAGGGCGAGGTGGGGGGTGGTGATCAGCTGGAGGCCGTCGATGGGCTCCTCCACCTGGGCCAGCTGGGGCTGGGCGAGGAACAGGGGGCGGTTCTGGCCGGCTTCCTCGCCCTGCTGGATGCGGCGGGCCTCTTCCTCCAGTTCCGCGGAGACGACCCTCGTCGAGGCGTTGGTGGCCTCCCGGATGTCGGCGAGGCCGCCGATGACTTCGCCGAAGGCCTCCTCCTTGCCGGTCAGGTCCTTGCCGACGAGGCGGTCGGCGGTCCAGAAGAAGTCGTCCTTGCCGCGGTAGCCCTGGTACATGTTGCTGACCAGGGTCAGCATGCGGTTGTACGCGCGCTTGTAGGAGTACTCGAAGAAGCGCAGGCCTTCGGCCTCGGTGACCTCGCCCCGGGCGGCCGACGCGAGGGCTGCCGCGCCGACCATTCCGCCGTACATCGCGAAGTGGATGCCGCTGGAGAGGAGCGGGTCGAGGAAGCAGGCGGAGTCGCCGACCATGATGTAGCCGGGGCCGGAGAAGTCGTCCGCGATGTAGGAGTAGTCCGTCTCCACGCGGGCGTGCCCGGTGTAGGTGGCGTCGGACAGCAGGCCCTTTACCTCTACGGACTCGTCCAGGTAGGCGTGGTAGAGCGATTCGGTGTCCGCGTGCTGCCGCTTGTCCGCGGCGAACAGGTCCTTGTGCGTGACGAGGCCGACGCTGGTGCGGCCGCCGCCCAGCGGGATGACCCAGTACCAGCCCTTCGGGGAGGAAATCACGCTGATGCCGCCCTCGGGGCAGTCGGGCAGCGCGGCCGCGTTGTCCCAGTAGCCCCAGATCGCGACGTTGCGGAAGAGCTCGTGCTGCCTGCGGTTGCGCAGCTGCTTGCTCAGCAGGCCGGAGCGGCCGGAGGCGTCGACGAGGAAGTCGAAGTCGTCGATGGTGAACGTGGTGCCGTCCTCGGCCTTGCACTCGACCGCGGACGGGCGGCCGTCGGGGCCGAACTCCACCGACTTGGCGGTGATGCCGTGTTCGGCCTTGACGCCCTTGTCACGGGCGTTGTCCAGCAGGAACGTGTCGAAGCGGCCCCGGTCGACCTGCCAGGTGTGCACGTCCTTGCCGAATATCTTGCTCCAGTCGATCACCCAGGTGTCCTCGCCCCAGGCGAAGACGGCCCCGCGCTTGCGCTGGAAGTCGAGCTCGTCCAGCTTGTCCGCGACGCCCAGGATCTCCAGGACGGCTCGGCTGGCCGGGGTCAGGGACTCGCCGATGTGGTAGCGCGGGAAGTGCTGGCTCTCGATCAGCCGGACGGAGAAGCCCTCCTGCGCCAGGAAGGTCGCGGTGACCGATCCGGCCGGGCCGCCGCCCACTACCAGGACGTTTTTCGACACAGTTCTTTCCTTCACGTTCGTGGTGCGGTCGGCCGAGGGCCGAGGTGCGGTGGTGCTGTGGGTCGGGGGCGTCACGGTGGGACAGGGACGGCTGCCCGGCGTGATCCGTAGAGGGTGAGCAGGGGTCCGGTGGCCGCTGTGGTCAGGAGGGCCATCACGACCATGGCCGAGTAGAGCTCCTGGTTGATGAGGCCGAGCTTCATGCCGGTGGTGAGGACGATCAGCTCGGTGAGGCCCCGGGTGTTCATCAGCAGGGCCAGCAGGGCCGAGGTCTCGTGGGGCAGTCGGCAGGCCCGTGCGGCGGCGTAGGTGCCGGCCAGCTTCCCGGTCACCGCGACGAGCACGATCACGGCGAGCAGGCCCAGCGCCGCCGCGGTGACCTCCAGGTTCACCTGGAGGCCCGCGACCACGAAGTACGTGGGCAGGAAGAACCGGCTGACCAGGGAGGCCTTCTGCGCCAGCTCCCCGGTGCCCGCGATGCGCGGGGTGATCAGCCCGAACAGGAACGCCCCGAAGATGAAGTGCAGTCCGAGCAGTTCGGTGACCGCGCTGCTCGCGAGGCAGCCGCCGAACAGGCAGGCGGCCACCGTGTTCGGCGACCCCGTGGCGAGCAGCCGTCGCAGCAGCGGCGGCACGACCCACACCATCACCAGGGCGTACGGCACGACGAGCGCGGCCAGCCACGGCGTACCGCCGGTGGCACCGGTGAGCGCGACCAGCGCGGCGAGTCCGCACCAGGCGAGCACGTCGGCCACCGCGGCGACGGCCATCGCGAGCGATCCCAGTTCGGTGCCCGCGATGCCCCGGTCGACGAGGATCCTGGACAGCACAGGGAATGCCGTGACGGCCATGGCGATCCCCATGAACAGGACGAAGCCCGTCGGGTCCGGCTGCTGCCAGTAGTCCGTGAGTACGAGGGCCAGGCCGAGCATCGAGCCCAGTACGAACGGCAGCAGCAGGGAGCCCACGGCGATGCCGAGCGGTTTGCGGCCGCCGCCGCGCGCTGTGCCGCGCTGGAACTCCAGGCCGAGGCCGAACATGAAGAGGGCGACGCCGACGTTTCCGAGTCCGGTGAGCACCGGCCGGATCCCGTCGGGGATCACCACGTGGGACCACTGCCCGAGCAGGGTGGGGCCGAGCAGGATGCCGCCGAGGAGTTCGCCGATCACGGCGGGCTGTCCCAGCCGGGTGGCGAGAGCGCCGAGCAGTGCGCAGCCGGCGAGGATGAGTGCGAGGTCGAGCAGGAAGACGACGATCTGTTCGCTGGACATGGCAGGGTCTACCAGCCGCCGGGAGCCGCCAGCTTGCGGATCTCGGGGAGGGCCGCGTCGAGGACGGTGGGGAACCAGGCCGAGAAGGCCCCGTCCCGCCGCATGTCGTCGAGTTCCGACGCGGTGACGAACGCGGTCTCCGCCACTTCCTCGGAGTCGGGCCTGGCCGGCTGTGACACCAGGCCCACGAAGAGGTGGTTGAACTCCTGCTCCACCAGGCCGGATACCGGGTCGGGGTGGTTGTAGCGGACCGTTCCCGCTTCCCTGAGGAGTGCCGGGGCCAGGCCCAGTTCCTCGCTGGTGCGGCGGGTGGCCGCGAGGAAGGGGAGTTCGCCCGGGTAGGGGTGGCCGCAGCAGGTGTTCGACCACACGCCGGGGGAGTGGTACTTGCCGAGCGCCCGGCGCTGGAGCAGCATCCGGCCCTCGGTGTCGAAGAGGAACACCGAGAACGCCCGGTGGAGCCTGCCGGGGGCCTGGTGGGCCGACAGTTTCTCCGCGGTGCCGATCGTGTTGCCTTCCTCGTCCACCAATTCGAGCATCACGGGGGCCGGGGACTCACCGGTACTGGGGGCACTGGCCTCGGTCGTGCTGAGAGACATGGATTTCCTTCACATGGCAGGTCGGCGACGGGCTGGGGGAGGCGCCGGCCGACGAGCCGGGCGGACGGACTTGTCCGCCACGGGGCTCGTCGGCGTCGGCCGGGACGCACGGAACGCTCGGAACGTCCCTGCGTCCCTAGGCGGGCTGCTCCTCGGGGGCGCCGTCCAGGTGCATGGCGTCCACCAGTTCCGGCTTCCAGTAGAAGAAGGGCTCCAGCTTGTAGTACGTGCCGCGCGCGGACAGCGTCGTCGCGTAGATGCACTTGCGGTCCTCGCCGGCGAACGGGACCTCCTGGGCGAGGCGCGTGATGGTCGGGCCCAGGGTGGTGGGTACGAGGCCGGCGTCCGGGACGAGTACCGGGAAGCACGCCCGGTCGATCTCCGAGGAGTCCCAGGAGAAGGTGAAGTAGACGGCGAAGGCCGCCGCGCAGTGGGCGAGTTCGGCCTCGGTCGGCTCGGGGATGCCGAGTTCGGCGGTCAGCGCGCGGACCTTGTCCGGTGCGAACGTGCCGGCGGGCAGGCCGTCGAAGTAGATGTTGAGGGTGCGGGAGGTGTAGTCGACGGCGAAGAGGCTGGCCTTGGTGAGGCCGTAGCGGGCGAGGAGTTCGAGGTTGTCGCCGACCGCGCGCGGCATCGTCTCCAGCTTCGCGAACTCGTCGAGCGGCTGCTGGCGGCTGCTGGGGAAGAAGCACCAGATCTTCTGGAATCCGGCCGCTATCTCGAAGTCGCCGCCGGTGCCCTCGATCGGGAAGTTCTTCTTCACGTCGTGGAAGAGGCGTGCCGCGGGGTGGTCGCTGGGCTCCACCATTCCTGCGGCGAGTGCGGTTTCCAGCGGGTCGAGGTCACCCCGGTATTTGATGTACCGGTATCCGAGGAGCTTTTCGCGGCGCGTTCCGGTGGCGATCCGGAAGGCCACCGTGGAATTGGTGAATGCCTCCTCGAAGGCGGCCAGTGCGGTCTTCACCTTCTCGGATTCCAGCGGCAGTTCGAGCAGCTTTGCGGATTCCTTGATGGCGGAATGGATCTCGTCGATTCCTACGGTGGCGTTCACTTCTTGCTCTCCTCGGCTCGGGGTCCGTTGTCGCCCGGCTGCGGGCGCTCGAAACGGAGGGGGGTGATCTGGTTGACGTCGTACCGCTTGCGCATGTCCTCCACGGCCGAGGCGTCCACCGTCGTGCCGCGGGACCAGATCTCCGCGATTTCTTCGAAGTACTGCTCGTGGTCCGGTGAGGGGAAGCTCTGGAAAAGCATCTTCACCGGTTTGTCCGTCGCATTGCGGAATGCGTGCGGGGTGCCGGGGGGAACGAACATGCAGCTTCCCTCGACGGCGCGTACGGCCCGGTCGCCCTTGGGGGATTTCCAGTGGTGCCAGGTGTCGGGCGTGCGCTCGACGGGCTCGAAACAGAGGACTTCGAGCTCGCCTTGAAGGACGTAGAAGAATTCCTGGGACTCGGTGTGCACGTGTGCCCCGACGTCGAATCCGGGCGGTACGACCACCTCGAAGATCGACATGGACGAGCCCATTTCGTGGGTGGCCTTGAAGGTGACTTCCTGTGCCGGGGTGACCAGCTTGCGGCCCGCGCCCGGCGGGAGGATGAGATCGGTCATGTGCTTGTCGCCTGTCGCCTGTCGCCTTTCCGGTCTCTCAGCGGGCTGCCGGGACGGTGCCGTCGCTCCAGCGGCCGAGGGCCATCTCGGCGGTGATGCCGGGGCCGAAGCCCGCGATGAGGCCGGTGGCGCCGGCGTCCGGGGTGGCCTCCTCGAACAGCCGCCGGGCCGCGTCGAGGACCACCGCGCTGGCGATGTTCCCGTACTCGGTGAGCGTCGCCCAGCTGTGCCGGAAGACCGTGCGGTCGACGCCGAGGTACTTGGCGAGGTCGTCCAGGATGCGCGGGCCACCGGCGTGGACGAGGTAGAAGTCCAGGTCACCGGCGTCCCAGCCGTGGCCGGACGCGAGGTCGCGGAGTACCGGAGCGAGCGGCTCCATGGTGCCGGGGACGCGGCGGTCGAGCTGGAAGTGGAAGCCGGTGTCGCGGACGGCGTAGGAGATCCAGTCCTCGGTGTTGGGGATGATGTAGGCGGCGTTGCGCTCCAGGGCGATGCCCGTTCCGCCGGTGCCGCGCACCACGGCGGCGGCGACCGCGTCACCGAAGAGGCCGTCGGAGAGCAGCGAGCCGACGTCGTCCGCGTCGGGCTGGTAGCACAGCGAGCACAGTTCGCAGGAGACGATGAGGACGTTGCTGCCGGGGTGGGCGGCGCAGAAGTCCTGGGCCCGGTTGATCGCGGAGCCGCCTGCCGCACAGCCCAGCTGGGCGATGGGTATCTGCCGCGTGTCGTAACGGAATCCCATGGAGTTGATCAGCCAGGCGGTCATCGACGGCATCATGAATCCGGTGCACGACACGTAGATGATGGCATCGATGTCGGAGGCCCGGAGCTGGGCGTTGCCGAGGGCGTTCTCGATGACTTCCGGGCAGCGCTTCTTCGATTCCATCTCGAAGATGCGGTTGCGTTCCTCGAATCCCGGGTGGCTCAGCGTCCTCTCGATCGGCTGGACCAGGTGGCGCTTCTGCACACCGGTGTTCTCTATCAGCCTTAGTGCCAGGGCGAGTTGGGGCTTCCCCGCATGTGCTTTGGCGGCGAACTCCAGGGTCTCTTCCATGGTGATGACGTACTCGGGTACGGCGACGGCGGGGCGGCAGAGGACGGCCAATTGAGTCTCCTTGAATCAACTCCAGTTCATGGCAGGGCGATTCGCGGACGCGATCGATCCCCGTCATGGGTGGCAGGAGGTGAGATGTTCGGCGGCGGGCCGGCCGAACCGGGCGTTTGCTGCGCACATTCCTGTTGCCGGTACGCACAACGCCGGGCGTACCGATTCAACGACGAGAGGGGGAGAACACCTTCCGCATTGCGCAACTGTCGCCCACGGCATGACCGTTCCCCCCGGCGCGGTGTGGATCGTTCATCACGGGAGGCGGTGGTGTCAAGCGTAAAAGATCTTTATGGGCGCGGGCTTTTCAGGAGGATTCCGACCTCTCGGGTGCCTGTGCCGGTGTGTAGACGACCACGTAGAGGTCGGGGTGGTCGGCGGGAGCGAGGCGGTGGTGCTCGAAGTAGCACGGGCCCGACGTGGGGTGGTCGAAGGCACGCAGCCGGGAGGTGAAGCCCTCGATGTGGTGGTCCTGCCAGGCGTCCCGGAACTCCGGGCTCGTCTCCAGCAGCCGCTGTACGGCGGGGGAGTGGGCGAGGTCGCCGACCCTCGGTCCCGCCTCGGCGCGGAACTCGGCGAGGAACCGACGGCTCGTCACCTCCCAGTCCGGCAGGAGGTCACGGACGTAGGGATCGGTGAACACCAGCCACAGGAGGTTGCGTTCGGCCGGGTCCACGGTGGCCACGTTCGGGTACAGGTCGAGGTACGCGGCGTTCCAGCCGGTGATCGTCCAGTCCGGGGCGATGGCGTACGCGGGGAAGCCGGCGAGCGCGTCGAGGAGCCGCTGCACGTGGTCGGGCGCGGTGTGCTCGGTGGGCCGGGACTGCTCGGGGGCGGGTGCGTACCCGGCGAGCGACAGCACGTACCCGTGCTCGGCCGGGGACAGGCGCAGGGTGCGGGCCAGGGCGTTCAGCACGTCCCGGGAGGGCTGGATGTCGCGGCCCTGCTCCAGCCACGTGTACCAGGTGGCGCTCACCTGGGAGAGCGTGGCGACCTCCTCGCGGCGCAGGCCGCCGCGGCGGCGCGGTCCGGCGGGCGGCAGGCCGACCTCGGTCGGGTCGAGCCGGGAACGGCTGGCGCGCAGGAAGCCGCCCAGTTCCTTCCTTCGCTCTCCTGCTGATCCCATGCACGCAGGATAAGTGCTGGTAGTGGGAGTGCCAGTAGTCAGGGCGTCTTCCTGCGGGGGCCCGGTTCCGTGAACATGCGGGACATGCCGCAGATGAGATCCCGCACTGTCACCCACGGCCGGAACATGGCCGGCGCGCGCGCCCTGATGCGCGCCTCCGGCGTTCCCGGCAAGGACATCGGCGTCAAGCCGGTGGTCGCGGTGGCCAACAGCTTCGCCGAGTTCGTGCCCGGCCACACGCACCTCCAGCCGGTGGGCCGGATCGTCAGCGAGGCGGTGCGCGAAGCGGGCGGTATCGCCCGGGAGTTCAACACCATCGCGGTTGACGACGGCATCGCGATGGGGCACTTCGGGATGCTGTACTCGCTGCCCTCCCGCGAACTGATCGCGGACTCCATCGAGTACATGGTCCAGGCGCACTGCGCGGACGCGCTGGTCTGCATCTCCAACTGCGACAAGATCACGCCGGGCATGCTGATGGCCGCGCTGCGCCTGAACATCCCCACCGTGTTCGTCTCCGGCGGCCCCATGGAGGGCGGCCGGGCGGTCATGGCCGACGGCACGGTCCGTTCCGGGCTCACCCTGGTCAACACCATCACCGAAGCGGTCAACCCGGCGGTCTCCGACGCCGACATGGAGTCCATCGAGGAGTCGGCCTGCCCGACCTGCGGCTCCTGCGCCGGAATGTTCACCGCCAACTCCATGAACTGCCTCGTCGAGGCGCTCGGCCTCGCACTGCCCGGCAACGGCACCACCCTGGCCACCCACACCGCCCGCAAGTCGCTCTACGAGCAGGCCGGACGTACGGTCGTGGACCTGGCCGGCCGGTACTACGGCAAGGACGACGCCTCCGTCCTGCCTCGCGCGGTCGCCTCCCGGGCCGCCTTCGACAACGCGATGGCCCTCGATCTGGCCATGGGCGGCTCGACCAACACCGTGCTGCACCTGCTGGCCGCCGCCCACGAGGCCGAACTCGACTACCGGCTCCCGGACATCGAGCAGCGCTCGCGCGAGGTCCCCTGCCTTTGCAAGGTGGCCCCCAGCAGCGACTACCTGATGGAGGACGTGCACCGGGCGGGCGGCATCCCCGCCCTCCTGGGCGAGCTGAACCGTGCCGGACTGCTGCGCACCGACGTGCACGCCGTCCACGCCGACTCGCTCGACGCGTGGCTCTCCGACTGGGACGTCCGCGCCCCGTCGCCGCTGCCCGAGGCGGTCGACCTCTTCCACGCGGCCCCCGGCGGCGTCCGCTCCTCGGCCGCCTTCTCCCAGTCCGCCCGCTGGGACTCCCTCGACGTGGACGCCGCCACCGGCTGCATCCGCGACCGCGCCCACGCCTTCTCCGAGGACGGCGGCCTCGCCGTCCTGCGCGGCAACCTCGCCCCGGACGGCGCGGTGGTCAAGTCCGCGGGCGTCGCCGACGGCATGACCGTCTTCACCGGCCGGGCCGTGGTCACCGACTCGCAGGAGGAGGCCTGCGAGGCGATCCTCTCCGGGCGGGTGGAGCCCGGCAGCGTCCTGGTGATCCGGTACGAGGGACCGCGCGGCGGCCCCGGCATGCAGGAGATGCTCTACCCCACGGCCTACCTCAAGGGGCGGGGCCTGGCCGAGACGGTGGCGGTCGTCACCGACGGCCGCTTCTCCGGCGGCAGTTCGGGTCTCTCGGTCGGCCACGTCTCGCCCGAGTCGGCCGCCGGGGGCCCGCTCGCCCTCGTCGTCGACGGCGACCTGATCACGGTCGACATCCCGGGCCGGGGCCTCGGCCTGGAGGTGCCCGAGCCGGAACTGGCCGAGCGCCGCGCCGACCGCGACCGCACGGGCTACCGCCCGGTCCGCGCCGAACGCCCGGTGACGACGGCGCTGCGCGCCTACGCGGCCTGGGCCCAGTCGGCGGACACGGGCGCGGTGCGCGCGGTGCCGGTCGACTGACCATCCGACGTACGAACCCCACCAGGACCGGACGCCCTCCCGCACGCCAGCACGTGTGGCGGCCTGGTGGCGGGTCGCCGGATCAGCCGCATCAGGAGGAACCGTTCATGGACAACCTTCGGACTCCGGTCCCGTCCGGCCCTGTTGCCGACGAGAACGTCGGTACCGAGCGCACGGCCCGGCTCGCCGTCACCGTTTTTCCGCTGCTGGTGCTCGTGGCCGGCGGGGTCGGCCTCGCCGCGCCGTCGGCGTTCGCCGGGGGGAAGCCGGCCATCCCGTACCTCCTCGGCCTGATCATGTTCTGTATGGGGCTGACGATGACGTCGGCCGACTTCCGGAGCGTGGCCAAACGGCCCTGGGCGGTCGGTCTCGGGCTGGTCGCCCATTACGTGATCATGCCGGGGCTGGGATGGGTCATCGCTCAAGTCCTCGACCTCTCGCCGGAGTTGGCGGTGGGCGTGATCCTCGTCGGCTGTGCCCCCAGCGGTACGGCGTCCAACGTCGTCACCTTCCTGGCCCGCGGCGACGTCGCGCTGTCGATGTCCGTGGCGACCGTCTCCACCGTCATCGCCCCGCTCGTGATGCCCTTCCTGGTGCTGCTGCTCGCCGGGCACATCCTGGACGTCGAGGCCGGGGCGATGGTCTGGGACATCATGAAGACCGTCCTGATCCCGGTCTTCGCCGGACTGCTCGTGCGCAAGCTGGCCGCCGGGGCGATACGCCGCTGTCTGCCCGCGCTGCCCTGGCTGTCGGCGGTCGTCGTCGGAGTGATCGTCCTGATCGTGGTGGCCGCCAGCGCTTCCGCGCTCAAGGAGGCGGCGGCCGTCGTCCTGCTCGCGGTGGTCCTGCACAACGGCCTCGGCCTCGCACTCGGCTACGCGGCGGGCCGGGCCGCCCGGCTGGAACCCGCGGCCAGCCGTGCGATGGCCTTCGAGGTGGGCATGCAGAACTCCGGGCTCGCCGCCTCGCTGGCCGCGTCGTACTTCTCGCCGCTGTCGGCGCTCCCGGCCGCGGTCTTCTCGGTCTGGCACAACCTGTCCGGTGCGCTGGTCGCCGCCTGGATGAACCGGCGCAGCAAGCAGCTCGACGCCGCCCCCCAGCGGACCAGCACGTCCTGAAGCCCCCCTGTATCCCCCCACGCTCCGAAAGTCACAGGCACAGTGAAAGTCCAACTCCTCACCGCGTTCGGCGGCGCCGGCAATTTCGAGCTGGCCGCCCTCCCCACCCCCGTCCCGGCGCCCGGACAGGTTCTGGTGCGTACCGCCGCCATCGGGATCAACAGCCTGGAGTGGAAGATCCGCAGCGGAGAGCTGCGGGACGCGTTCCCCACGCCGCTCCCCGCCGTGCTCGGCAAGGAGATCGCGGGGACCGTCGAGGCCCTGGGGCCCGGGACGACCGGGGTGTCGGTCGGCGACCGGGTGGCGGGCTTCTCCCACACCGGTGGTTACGCCGAGTACTGCGCGGTCCGCGCCGAAGCTCTCGCGGTCCTGCCGGACGGGGTGTCCTTCGAGACCGCGGCCAGCCTGCCCGTCGCCGTGGAGACGGCGACCCGGGGCATCGACGCCCTAGGCGTCCTGCCGGGCTGGACGGTGGTGGTCAACGGGGCCGCCGGCACGGTGGGCGGCGCCGCCGTCCAGCTCCTCGCCGCCCGGGGTGTGACGGTCATCGGTACGGCCTCCGAGCCCAACCACGGCCACGTCAGGTCCCTGGGTGCCGTACCCGTCCCGTACGGCGACGGAGTGGAGGAGCGGATCCGTGCGCTGGCTCCGCACGGTGTCGACGCGGTCTACGACGCGGCGGGCCATGGCTTCGCGGCCGTCGCCGTCCGGCTGACCGGCGATCCGGAGCGCGTCCTGACGATCGCCGGATTCGAGGACGCCTCGCTCGGCGTACGGACCTCCACGGGCAGCCGCACCCCGACCGCGGAACCGCTCGGCCCGGTGCTCGGCATGGTGGCGGCGGGCACGTTCCACAGCCGTATCGACAGCTCCTTCCCCTTCTCCGACCTCCCGGCCGCGCACACCCACGGCGAGCGCGGCCGGCTCCGGGGGAAGATCCTCCTTTACGTGTGAGTGGCTGACGTGTGAGTGGTCCGACGCGTGAGTGGCTCAGCGGCCCGCGATGCGGTCGGCGACGCGGGCGATGGGGTCGGTCCTCGGTGAGCGGCCGGTCAGCTCGCGCCGGTCGGCCTCGCGGTAGGCGGCGTACATGCCCTGGACGCCCAGCCAGCGGAAGGGTTCGGGTTCCCACTTGCGGACCTTGTGGTTGACCCAGGGCAGCGAGGTCAGCCCGGTGTCGCCGCCCTGGCCGCTGTCCTGGAGGAAGAGGTCGCGCAGGGTGCGGGCGGCGAGGTTGGTGGTGGCGACGCCGGAGCCGACGTAGCCGCCCGCCCAGCCGAGTCCGGTCGTACGGTCCAGGGTGACGGTCGCGCACCAGTCGCGCGGGACGCCCAGGACGCCGGACCAGGCGTGTGCGACGCGGGTGCCGGCCAGCGCGGGGAAGAAGCGGACCAGGATCTCGCGTAGCGCGGTGACGGTCGCGGCCTGGGTGCGGCCGTCGTTGTCGGTGCGGGAGCCGAAGCGGTACGGGACGCCCCGCCCGCCCAGCGCGATGCGGTCGTCGGCGGTGCGCTGGGCGTACATATAGGCGTGCGCCATGTCGCCGAGGTTCTCGCGGCCCTCCCAGCCGATGGTCTGCCAGCGGGACTCCGGGATCGGGTCGGTGACGATCATCGAGCTGTTCATGGGGAGCCAGTCGCGCTTCTGGCCCTTGAGGTTCGGGGTGAAGCCCTCGGTGCAGCGCAGGATGTACGGGGCGCGGACCGTGCCGTACGGGGTGCGGGCGCGCTTGGGCTCGATGGCGGTGACGGGCGTGGACTCGTGGATGGTCACGCCCAGGGCCTCGACCGTGTCCGCCAGGCCCTTGGCGAGTTTGGCGGGGTGCAGCCGGGCGCCGTGCGGGCTCCAGGTGGAGCCGACCGCTCCGGCGACCCGGATCCGGGCGGCGGTGTCGCGGGCGCCGAGCAGCAGCCGGTCCTTCTCACCGAAGGCGACCTCGGCGGCGTGGAACTGCTTGAGGCGGCCGAACTGGGCCGGTGTGTAGGCGACTTCGAGTACGCCGCCCCGGTGGATGTCGGCCTCGATGCCTTCTGCGGAGGCGGTGTCGATGACCTCGGTGACCGTGTCGTTCATGGCCTGCTGGAGGCGGGCGGCGGCCTCGTGGCCGTGCAGCGCGGCGTAGCGGTCGCGGCCCGCGATGCCGTTGTAGAGCCAGCCGCCGTTGCGGCCCGAGGCCCCGTAACCGCAGAACTTCGCTTCCAGGACGGTGATGTTGAGGAAGGGGACGGCCTTCTTCAGGTAGTACGCCGTCCAGAGGCCCGTGTATCCGCCGCCGACGATGCAGATGTCCGCGGTGGCATCGCCGGGGAGGGGCTCGCGGGGGGCGGGTATGCCCTCGTCGGCGTACCAGAAGGAGATGCCGCCGTTGGTGGTGGGGGCGTGGGGGGTGCTGCTCATGGTGGCCTTCGTCCTGGGTGGCTTGAGGCTGTGGGTGCTGGGTGCTGGGTGCTGGCTTCGTGGCTGCTCAGGGGTGGTTCGGGGACGCTAGCGGGCGGGGGTGGGGCGGGGCAATGGGCGGATCGGTGGGTGTGGGGGGCCTGGGTCTCGACGGACTGTCGGGGGCGGCGGGGGTGTCCGGGGTGTTCGCGGGCGCGACCTGGGGGGTGGTACGGGCGTTGGGTGGGGTGTGACTGATGTTCTGTTCCTGCCGCCGCAGGCCGTGCCGTTGACCGTCCCCTCCGACTTCGAGGGGCTGGTGCTGAGACCGGAGCGGGTCGAGCGGGTCGGTGACCAGCGGTGGCTGGTGTGGGTGAGTGCGGACCAGCTGACCGGGTGGGACTGGCAAGGGGGCAGGCGGGGGTTCCTCGGCGGGAGCGCGGCCAACGGTGAGTTGGCCGACCTCTTGTGGGAGCGGCCGTGGGACTTCGGGGTGGTGGGCTCCGTGGTGCTGAGCGCGGAGCTGGTGCGGTGGGACCCGGCGGGGACGCGGAACCGGGGTGTGGTGCGTATCGCGGTGCCCGAAGTGCTGGACGGCGTACAGCGGTTGGGGGTGCTGGAGCGGGCCTTCGCGGACGGGATGCCGGTGGAGGGGCTGCGCCAGTCGGTGGTGCGGCTGGAGGTGGTGACGGGGCCCGCGGTGGACGTGGTGCGCGGGGAGCTGGACGCGGAGGATCGCAGGCGCAATGCCGCGACCGCGCAGGACGAGCTCGTACGGGACCCGAACCTGCTGCGGGTGATGCGGCAATTCCGGGCGGACGGCGTGCGGTTCGCGGTACGGAGAGGCGAGGCGCGGGAGCCGTACGGGGAGAGTGGTGCGGGTGCGGCCTGCGTGACGGTCGAGGAGGCGACGGCGGCCCTCGCCTGCCTCGCGCCGGGCGCACGCCTGGAGGTGGCGCACGCGGCGGGCACGGCGGAGGGCCGTGAACGGTTGTGGGCGGAGCGGGACGGGGCGGCGTACCGGACGGTGTTCAACGAGAACACGGAGGCGGTGGGGGTGCTCCGGGCGGTGATGATCGCCCGCGAGGTACGGGAGGTGGTGGCCCGGCTGGCCCGTGGCAAGAGGTACGGGCATGCGCATCTGTGGCGCGATGTGCCGCAGTTGGTGGTGTGGGCGGTGGGGCGCAGGCTGCCGGTGGTGGAGCTGCACCGGGAGGGGCGGGGTGCGGGGGCGGTCGACTGGGACGTGGTGGTGCGGGAGCGGCTGGCGGGGCTGACGGCGGAGGTGGCGGAGGAGCTGCGCCGGGCGTACGAGGAGGTCAGGCCGACGGGGGAGGGTGAGCGGCGGGCGCGGTTGCGGCATGAGGTGGTGCGGGGGCTGGAGTTCTGGGGGGAAGTGATGGAGGCGTACGAGGCCAGAGGGCTCAGAAGGGCCAGTGGGGTCAGAGGGGTCAGTGGGGCTGGCGGGCCCGCCCCCGTCCCCGCCCCCGAGTGAGCGGGTAGCAGGCCAGGCCGATCAGTACGGCGGTGAAGTGGCCGATGTCGGTGAAGGTGCGCCCGCTCACCAGCGGGAGCGCGTAGAAGGTGAGCACCCCGAAGGCATAGGCGTACCGCCAGGGGGTGGGGATGCGGTACGTGAGGACGGCCACCACTCCGGCGAGTGCGTAACTGACGCCCACATCAAGGGTGTTGACCGCACTCGCCGGTGCCATCCCGTGCCGGATCGCCCAGAGCAGCACGCCCTCGCTGAGGTAGGTGGCTCCGACGTGCGCGATCGCCACGACCCCGAACCAGCGCAGGGTGCCGAGCCAGCGTTCGGCGGGCGCGTGGAACACGGAGTAGAGGACGACGTAGAAGAGCCAGCCGCCGCCGTCGGTCCAGAGCGCAGAGGAGATCAGGACGTGGACGGGGTCCTCGGCCAGGTGGTGGATGTTGGTGGAGCGCTGCCGGAGGAACTCGTCGGTGAAGGCAGGGTCCATGTGGCGCACGGCGACGGTGGTGAGGAAGAGGAGCAGGAGCCAGAGGTGGGTGGCGGGGGCGGAGCGCAGGTACCGCCGGACGGCGCGGCCGGTGCGCTTGACGGGCGTGGATGTGGACGGGGAAGGGGGCGGGGACGCGGACGTGGATGCGGACGCGGGGGACATGGGGTGGATTGTCCCGGTTCGTGGGAAAAGGCATGCGGTGGGCCGCGCCGGAAAAGTAGGGTCGGCCGGGTGATCGACATCGAGATTCCGGCGGAGCTCGCCGACACGCAGATCCGGTACGAGGGAGAGGCGGGGCGCGCGTTCATCGAGTCGCTCCCCGGGCTGGCGGCGGAGATGCTGGCCCGCTGGGAGCTGACGGTCGACGGGCCTTCGATGCACGGGATGGCGGCGCTCGTCCTGCCCGTACACCGCGCGGACGGCACTCCCGCCGCCCTGAAGTTGCAGGCGCTCAACGAGGAGAGTGCCGGGGAGGCCGACGCGCTGCTGGCCTGGGCGGACCTGGGCGCCGTGCACGTACTGGACCACGCGCCCGAGAACGGGTCGCTGCTCCTGGAGCGCCTCGACTCCACCCGTTCGCTCGACGACGAGCCGGATGCGCGGCAGGGCGTACTGACCATCGCGGGGATGCTCGCGCGCTTCCACGCCGTACCCGCGCCCGCCGGGATGCGGCGGCTCGGCGACATCGCGGCGCGGATGGTCGCGGACACGCCGGACGCGCTGCGGCACGTCGCCGATCCGGCCGAACGGCGGCTGGTCGCCGACTGTGCGGCGGCCGTACGGGAGGTCATGGGCGAGCCCGGTGAGGCGCTGCTCCACTGGGACCTGCACTTCGAGAACGTGCTCGCCGGGCGGGGCGGCTGGGTCGCCATCGACCCCAAGCCGCTCGTCGGCGACCCGGGCTTCGACCTGTGGCCGGCCCTCAACAACCGTTTCGACCCGGCCGACGTGCGGTGGCGCTTCGACGCGATGACCGAGGTGATGGGGCTGGACCGGGAGCGGGCGAAGGCGTGGACCCTGGGGCGGATCCTGCAGAACGCGCTGTGGAGCGTGGAGGACGATGAGGGGCTGGACGAGGACGACCTGATGGTGGCCGGGCTGCTGCTCGGGGGCCTGTCCGGCAGTTGAGCAGGCGTGCGGTGGGTCCGGCTACCCTGCCGCCATGATTCGCCCCGTGATTCACCCCATGATTCGCCCTGCCACCGTGGACGACCTGCCCGAAATCCTGGCCATGATCAGTGAGTTGGCCGAGTACGAGAAGGCCCTCGACGAGGTCCGCGTCACCGAGGAGCAGCTGCGCGCCGCCCTCTTCGGGCCGAGCCCCGCCGCGTACGCGCACATCGCCGAGTCCCCGGACGGGAGGGTCGTCGGCTACTCGGTCTGGTTCCTGAGCTTCTCGACCTGGCGCGGGGTGCACGGGATCTACCTGGAGGACCTGTACGTACGGCCCACAGAGCGCGGCGGCGGGTACGGCAAGGCGCTGCTGACGGAGCTGGCCCGTACCTGCGTACAGCGCGGGTACCAGCGGCTGGAGTGGTCGGTGCTCAAGTGGAACCGGCCCTCCATCGACTTCTACGAGGCGCTGGGCGCGCGTCCGCAGGACGAGTGGGACGTGTACCGGCTTACCGACAACGCACTGAAGGAGCTGGGCAGTTGATGTTCCGTCAGGGTGGGCGTCAGGGGATGAGGACCACCTTGCCGACCGTGCCCCGGTTCTCCAGTTCGCGGTGGGCCCTGGCGGCTTCCGCGAGGGGGTAGCGCTGTACGGCGGGGCGGAGTTCGCCCGAGGCGGCCAGGGCCAGGGAGCGGGTCTCCAGGGTGCGCAGGGGGTCTGCGGTGCCGACCTTCTCGAACATCTTCGGGCCGAGTACCTGCTCGGAGGTGATGCCGCGTGCGGTGAGTTCCTCTTCCGTGAAGGTGAGGGGCTCGCCGTCCCGGGGGCCCTTGCCGGACCAGCCGAACACCAGGTGCTTGCCGCCCGGGGCGAGGAGGTCGACGGCGGTGCGGCCGGTGTCGCCGCCGACCGAGTCGAAGACGATCGTGGCGCCGCCGAGGCCGCGCGAGGCGAGGAACTCGATCACTGGGTCGGCCCAGCCGGGGAGGGTGTAGTCGACGGCGAGGTCGGCGCCGTTCTCCTCGACGCGGGCCACCTTGGCGGGGCCGCCGGCCAGGCCGATCACGGTGCCGCCGGCGTTCTTCACGTACTGGACGAGGAGCGTGCCGATACCGCCCGCGGCGGCCGGGACCACTGCCACGGTGTCGGCGGTGACCTCCGCGAACTGGAGGATGCCGAGGGCGGTGCGGCCCGTGCCGATCATGGCGATGGCCTCGGCGGCGTCGAGGGTGGCGGGCAGGGGGTGCAGCTTGGCGGCGTCGGTGACGGCGAACTCCGCGTAGCCGCCGGGGTTCATTCCCAGGTGGGCGACGACTGGGCGGCCGAGCCAGCTCGGGTCGGTGCCCTCGCCCAGGGACTCGACGGTGCCCGCGACCTCGCGGCCGGGGATGGTCGGCAGCTCGGTGGGCGCGGGGAACGGGCCCTGCATGCCCTCGCGGAGGGCGGTGTCCAGGAGGTGCACGCCGGACGCGGCGACGGCTATCCGGACCTGGCCGGGGCCGGGGACCGGGGTTTCGGTCTGCTCGTAGGAGAGGTTCTCGGCCGGGCCGAAGGCGTGGAGGCGGATCGCGTGCATGGTCGACTCCCGGTGGGGTGCGCGGTGTTGCCCGCCGTGGTGGCGGTACGTGGATCACTCTCGTACCTCAAGCGCTCTTGAGGTCAAGCCGGTCAAGCCGGTCCAGCCGGTCCAGCCGGTCAAGCCGCGAGATGTGCGCGGTGCGCAGGGCGAGGGAGGTGGCCTCCAGGGCGCTGTTGAGCGAGACCTCGGCGAGCATGCCGGGGGCCGCGACCTGGTCGCCCGCGAGGTAGATGCCGTTGCCCCGGTCGATGGCGGGGCGGTCGCGCCAGGTGGTGCCCGGCAGGTCGAGCGCGCCGGTGCGGCCGGTGGCGACGGCCTCGGCGCGGTGGGTGACCCGGTCGCGCCAGCCGGGGAGGCCGAGGTCGAGGAGGTGCTCGGCGCGGGCGATGCCCACGGACCTGGACTCGCCCGGGGCGAGCGGGAGTTGGGCCTGAATGAGCTGCTCGCCGGGCGGGGCGAGGGTCGGGTCCTGGGCGGTGAAGCGCTCGACCCAGCCGGGGGCGTCGAGGTCGGACACGATGAACGCGTCGCCGCGCCGGGTGCGCAGACCGAGGTCGAGCAGCGCGGTCCGGCCGCTCTCCCAGGTGAGGGAGTCGTCGGCGAGGAGGTGCCGGGCGGCGGGGAGAGAGGTGGCGACGATCACGGGCCCGGCGGTGGCGGCGTCGGAGAGATCGGACGCTGAGAAGCGGGAGCCGGTCTCGATGCGCACGCCGAGCGAACGGGCGTGGGCGGCGATCCGCTCGACGACCGAACTCCACCCGCCGACCGGGTACTTGGCCTCCGGCGGCATGGCGAGGACGCGGTGCAGGCGCTCCTGTACGAAGCGGGCGGAGAGGGTGCCGGGGTCGTGGTGGAAGGTGGCCACACCGATGGCGTTGGCGGCGTACCGCGCGTGTCGTTCGCCGATCAGGGCGGACGCCCAGCTGTGGAAGTCGGTGTCGACGGGCGCGTCCCCCGCATGCTTGCGGCCGAGACGGAGCACGGGGAGCGGGGGCATCCGGCGCAGCGCGCCGTCACGGTGGAACCGGGTGAGGAGGGACGCGCGGAGCGGCACGGCGGCGGCGGGTCCGACGAGGTCGCGCTGCTGGAGCCAGGTCCAGAGGGGGCCGCGGGAGTAGAGGGCGTGCGGGCCCTCGTTGGTCTTGTACGGGCTGGTGGCGGCGGTACGGGCACGGCCGCCGAGGGTGTGGTGGGACTCGTGGAGGTGGACGGGGGTGCCGGATTCGGCGGCGGTGACGGCGGAGACGAGGCCGGCGAGGCCGCCGCCGATGACGGTGAGGGTGGTGGTGCTGTTGTTCATGGTGGGCTCCCGAGGGTGTGGTGCTGCCTTCGGGAGTGGTGACGGATGGGGGGTGCCGGGATGTGACATCGGGGTGCGTTGTCAGTGGTCGGGTGGAGCATGGGACGCATGGCACGTGATGCGAAGAAGGACGGGATTCCCGCTGTACGGCGCCCGGAGGTGCGGCTCCCGGAGCTGGTGCCCTTCGAGGACGGCGAGCTGGAGTCGGAGGGTGACTACGACGGCCTTGAGTTCCGCGAGCTGGACCTCGCCGGGCAGCAGGGTCGCGGGGCGCGGTTCATGGACTGCGGGCTGTACGGGGTGGCGCTCGACGAGACGGTACTGAGCCGGGTGCGGGTGATGGACTCGGTCCTGGAACGGGTGCGCGGGGTGGGGACGAACCTCGCGGAGGCGTCGCTGCGGGACGTGGAGATCGTGGATGCGCGGCTGGGCGGGACGCAGTTGCACGGGTCGGTGCTGGAGCGGGTGGTGGTGCGCGGCGGGAAGATCGACTATCTGAACCTGCGGAAGTCGAAGCTGAAGGATGTGCTGTTCGAGGGGTGTGTTCTGGTCGAACCGGACTTCATGGACGCGAAGTTGGAGCGGGTGGAGTTCCGGGACTGTGTGCTGAGGGGGGCGGACTTCAGCGGGGTGACGATGCGGGACGTGGATCTGCGGACGGTGGCGGAGCTGGGGGTTGCGCGGGGGGTGGATCGGTTGCGGGGGGCGGTGATCAGTCCTGTGCAGTTGATGGAGCTGGCGGGGGTTTTTGCGGCGGAGTTGGGGGTTCGGGTGGCGGAGTAGGGGGGCGCGCCGGGGTGGGGGTGTACGTGGCGGAGGTGGGGCGGGACCGGAGGGTTCGGCTCCGCCGGGGGCCGCCCCCTTGCCCGCCCGTTCCGCCCCCGGGGGGCGGCCCCGCCGCCCAAGGGAGCGGGGCAACGTGGGCGGCCCCGCCGCCCAAGAGGGCGGGGCAACGTGGGCGGCCGTGCCGCCCAAGGGGGCTAGGGGGGTGGGGGTGGTGCGGCCCCGCGGCGAGCGGTCTAGGGAAGGGGCGGGGAGGGGCACCTGCCCGCCGCAGGCGCGACACCGCTGAGCGCCTGCGGCAGCCGCACACCGAGCGCAGCGGGAGGCGCCGGCCATGTCCGCCGAGGAGGCGGCTGGGTCAGGAGTCGAGGCGGGGGTATTTGCTCAGGAGGGTCCAGATCGCTGGGTTGTCGTCCAGGCCGTCGTGCATGTCGGTGAGGTCGGCGATCACGTCGTGGAGGAAGTCGCGGGCCTCGCGGCGGAGGAGGCGGTGGCCGAAGGTCAGCGGGGCTTCCTCGGCGGGCATCCAGTCCGCCTCGACGTCGACCCAGCCGAAGCGGCGCTCGAAGAGCATGCGGTCGGTGGACTCGGTGAAGTCGATCTCGGCGTACTGCCGGAGCGCCGAGCGGTTGCCGCGCGGGTCCTGGTCGAGCTGCTCGACGATGTCGCACAGCGCCCACGCGAAGTCGAGCACCGGAACCCATCCCCAGGCTGTGGATACCTCCCGGTCCGCCTTGGTGTCCGCGAGGTACACGTCGCCGCAGAACAGGTCGTGCCGCAGCGACCGCACGTCCGCACGGCGGTAGTCCGTCTGCGGGGGGTCGGGGAAGCGGCGGGAGAGGGAGTAGCCGATGTCGAGCACGTAGTCGATGGTCGCACGGCGGGGGCCGGGCCGGAGAAACGTATCCGCGCACACGTTCGGGTGAACGGCAGCCCGTTCCCGGCGGGCGGACCGGCCTACTCTGGAAGCGTCGCGCTGCGCGAAGGAGGTCCGTCATGGCACTGCCCGTACCCGAGTGGGATTCGTTCGACTTCGAGGACGAGTCCGGCGAGTTCGAGGACAAGAACCCGGCCATGTCGGTCGAGGAAGCCTTCGATGTGTTCAGCGCCGTTGCCCCGAGGGGCTGGCGGGTGGAAATGATCGAAGGGAACATCCACGTGACACCCCCTGCCAACGGCGAGCACGAAGAGATGGTGTCCGAGGTTGCGGAGCAGGTGGTACTACGGCGCGGAGACCGTGAACTACGCCCGTACACAGGTGTCGGTCTGCTCATCACGGGGTCCTCCGCCACCGGCAAGGCCGTCCCTGACCTCGTCGTCGCGCCCAAGGGCAGTTTTGCCGACTCCCTGGAGTACCACGACCCTGCGCCGGTCCTTCTGGTCGCCGAGGTCACGTCCGATTCCACCGCTGGCAACGACCGCGTGAAGAAGCTCCGGGGCTACGCCCGCGCCGGAATTCCCGCCTATCTGCTCATCGACCGCGAGGCCGGAAAGGCCGTGCTGTGCACGGAGCCCGCGGGGGACGACTACGTCAGCAAGGTGGCGTACGGCATGCCGGGCAAGGTCCCGCTGCCCGAGCCGCTCGGCTTCGACCTCGACACGAGCGAGTTCTGAAGGCCCCGCGCGGACTTCAGGGCAGCAGCCGCCGCTCCTTCGCCACCGCCACCGCACCCGCCCTCGTGTCCACCCCGAGCTTGGCGTAGATGCGGCCCAGATGGGTCTTCACGGTGGCTTCGCTGATGAACAGGGCCCGGGCGATCTCCCGGTTGCCGAGACCGTGCGCGAGCTGCGCCAGGATGTCCGACTCGCGTTCCGTGAGGGTGGGGCCCGCGGCGCCCCGCATCTGGGCCATCACCCGGCTCGCGACCGGCGGGGAGAGGGTGGTGCGGCCCTCGGCGGCGGAGCGGATCGCGGCGAAGAGCTCTTCGGGGCGTTCGGCCTTGAGGAGGTAGCCGGTGGCACCGGCGGCGATGGCGCGGGTGATGTCGGCGTCCGTGTCGTAGGTGGTCAGGACCAGGACGTGCGGGCCGGTGCCGGGTCCGGTGCCGGTGCCGGTGCCGGTGCCTGTGCCGGTGTTGGTGGCGGCGATCCGGCGGGTGGCCTCCACGCCGTCGATGCCCGCGCCGAGCTGGAGGTCCATCAGTACGACGTCGGGGGCCAGCTTGGCGGCCATCGCGACGGCCTCCTCCCCGTTGCCCGCCTCGCCGACGACCTCGATGTCCGGTTCGCTGCTGAGGAGTGCCAGGAGTCCGGCCCGTACGACCACGTGGTCGTCGCAGAGCAGGATTCGTACCGTACGCGGGCTGTTCACGACAGGGCCTCCAGGTCCAGGGGGATCGCGGCGGACAGGACCGTGCCCTCGCCGGGGGCCGACTCTACGGCGAGAGTGCCGCCGAGCTGCTGGACGCGGGCGCGGATCGCGGGCAGGCCGTGGCCGCGTACGCCCGAGGGGGACGGGGTGGTGGTGGGGGTGAAGCCCCGGCCGTCGTCCGCGATGTCCAGCAGCACCTGGTCGTCCAGGTAGGTGAGGGTGACCGCGGTACGGGTGGCCCCGGCGTGCTCGCGCACGTTCGCCAGGGCGCCCTGGGCGATGCGGAGCAGGGCGGACTGCACGCGGTCGGGGAGCGGGCGGGCGGGGGCGGTGCCGTCGAGGTGGAAGCGGGCGTTCTCGCGGGCGGCGACGGCGCGCAGCGCTTCTTCCAGGCCGCCGCCCCGGGCGCCCGCCTCGGCCAGGTCGGCGGGGGCCAGGTCGTGGACGAAGCGGCGGGCCTCGGCGAGGTTGCGTTCGGCGATGGAGGTGGCGGTACGGACGTGCCGGCGGGCGGTCGACGGGTCCGCGTCCCAGGTGCGGTCGGCGGCCTGGAGCAGCATCTGCTGGCTGGAGAGGCCCTGCGCGAGGGTGTCGTGGATCTCCATGGAGAGGCGCTGGCGCTCGGCGAGGGTGCCTTCGCGGCGCTCGGTGGCGGCGAGCTCGCGGCGGGTGCGGATGAGGTCGTCGATCAGGGCGCGCTGGCGGGCGGCCTGGCGCTGCATGTAGACGAACATCCCGGCGGCGATGGCGGCCACGGCGGGCGGGGCGAGGACCAGGTTCGGGTCGAACCCGCCCTTGGCGAGCTCCAGTTGGGCGGCCACGACGAAGACGGTGAGGAGGGCGACGAGGGCCAGGGCGGTGCGGGCGGGGAGGGTGCGGAGGCCGGTGTAGAAGAGCGGGACGGCGCACCAGGCGAAGCTGGGGGCGAGGACTACGAGGACCATCCAGACGATTACTACGGCGGTGAGGAGGAGGTGGGTGTGGAGGGGGTGGGTCCGGGTCCGGGCCCGGGAGCCGTGGCGGAGGTGGGGCCGGGGCGAGTTGTTCGGCTCCGCCGGGGGCCGCCCCCTTGCCCGCCCGTTCCGCCCCCGGGGGGCGGCCCCGCCGCCCAAGGGGGCTCGGGGGCTCGGGGCGGCCCCGCCGCCCAAGGGGGCTCGGGTGCTGTTCAGGAGGTAGAGGGTGGCGAGGGTGAGGCTCAGGGCGATGATCCAGGGGGTGCGGGTCTCGCCGGGGTGGCGGAGCAGGAAGCGGGCCAGGGAGGCGCCCAGCAGCAGGAAGAACGCCGCGTGCATGACCAGTGCGAGCCAGCGGGCGTCCGGGTCCGGGGAGGGGGCGGGGCCGTTGCCCCCGCCGGTGGGGTCCTGGGTCTCGTCCGGTCGCACCGTGCGGCTCCTTGCCCGTCGTCCATGCGTACATACCGGTCCTGAACAGCACGTACACGGCCATCCTGGCCCACCCGGACCACCCCCGCATCAACCGATCAGCTGACCCCGTTGTCGGCCGGCCGGGGCGCAGGGGAGAGCCGGTGCACCGACCGTACGCAGGGGTGGGCGGACCCAGGATTGGAAGCAGACGGAGAGCGGCTCCCCCGCCGCTCTCCGTCCCACTCCCAGCCTTGCTACCGCACTCGATCTCTGGAGCAACACCATGAAGAAGCTCGCTCTCCGCACCCGTGTCCTGACCGGTGCCGTCGCCGTCGCCGCCCTCGGTGCCGGTACCTTCGGCGCCGTGTCCGCCAACGCCTCCGCGCCGGCCGCCGAGACGGCCGTCGCCGTGAAGGCCGACACCGCGAACCGCAACCTGCAGCAGTCCACGCACCTCACCGTCGCCGCCGCGACGAAGGCCGCCGAGGCCGTCCTGGACGCCGCGAAGAAGGAGAACCAGCGCGTCTCCGTCGCCGTCGTCGACCGCAACGGCAACACCATCGTCACCCTGCGCGGCGACGGCGCCGGCCCGCAGTCCCCCGAGTCGGCCGTGAAGAAGGGCTACACCGCCGTCTCCTGGAACGCCCCCACCTCCGAGCTCGTCAAGCGCCTGGAGCAGGCCCCGAACCTGAAGGACATCCCCGGCACCCTCTTCCTCGGTGGCGGCGCCCCGGTCCAGGCCAAGGGCGTTCCGGTCGCGGGCATCGGTGTCGCGGGTGCGCCCAGCGGCGACCTGGACGAGAAGTTCGCGCAGGCCGGCGTCGCCGCGCTGGGCCGCTGACCGCGACCTTCACCGCGTAACGCACATCGTGTGACGCACACCAGAAAGGCCTCCCATGACTGACACCGGTACCGGCGCCGGTTCCCGAACCGCCGCCCACGCCCCGACCGCCGACCGTCGTCTGCTCGACGCCGCCCGCACCGGCGACGCCGACGGGGTACGGGAAGCGCTCAGGGACGGTGCACGGGTCGAGTCGCGCGACGAGGAGCTGCGTTCGCCGCTGCTGCTCGCCTCGCTCGGCAGTCATGTGGAGGCCGCCCGGCTGCTGGTGGCGGCCGGGGCCGATCCTGACGCACAGGACCGGCGCGAGGACAGTGCATGGCTGGTCACGGGGGGGACGGGCAGCGTCGCCATGATGCGCGTGCTGCTGCCCGCTCACCCCGACCTGACCGTGTGCAACAGGTTCGGCGGGATCTCCGTGATCCCGGCGAGCGAGCGCGGTCACGTCGAGTACGTACGGGCCGTTCTCGCCGAGACCGACATCGATGTGAACCACGTCAACAGGCTTGGCTGGACAGCCCTGTTGGAGGCCGTGATCCTCGGCGACGGCGGCCGTCCGCACCAGGAGATCGTGGAACTCCTGCTCGCGGCGGGAGCCGTCCCCGACCTCGCGGACAAGGACGGCGCGACCCCCCTGGCACACGCCGAACGCCGCGGCTTCGATGCGATTGCCGCGCTGCTGAGGAAGGCACGGACATGAACAGGAACTCCGGGAAGAGCTCCGGGAAGCGTCTTCTCGCTCTGCCCGCCTTCGCCCTCGTCGGGATCACGGCGCTCACCGCCTGTGCCGGTGCCGCCGAGTCCGCGCCCGAGGGCCCGCGTTCCGCCACTGTCACCCCTTCCGCCCCTGCTCTCACGCCCACTCCCTCCGGCACCCTCCTCGTCGCCGACTTCGACGCGGACACGGTCACCTTCGTCGACCCGGCGAAGGGCCCCGTCGACTCGGTCGAGGTCGGCACCGCCCCGTACGGGCTGGCCGTCGGAGCGGACGGGCGTGCCTGGGTGGCCACGGCCGAGGGGGTCGCCGTGGTGGACACCCGTACCCGCGAGAGCCTCGGACGGATCGCGTACGAGACGAAGGCGGACGGGCCCGCCACGATGGGCGAGTACCGGGCGGGCGGCATGGGCATCGCGCTCTCGCCCGACGGCAAGCGTGCGTACGTGGGTGTCAACGTCCCTGACGAGAAAGGCGTGTTGGAGGTCATCGACACCTCGTCGCGGCGGGTCGTCGACACGGTCGGGGTCGGAATGCGGCCCTTCGACGTGGACGTCTCCGCCGATGGGCGTGAGGTGTACGCGACGGGCCACGACTCGTACGACGTCACGGCGGTCGACGTCTCCGGTTCCGGCGGTGAGCTGCGCGGGCGTCGGATGGAGGTCGCTCCGTACGGTACGGAGGGCGGTCTCGGCTCGTGGCTGAAGCCGCACTATGCCGCTGTGCGGGCGTCGGACGGGAAGCTGTTGCTGCCCTTCGAGGGGGAGCGGCTTGCCGTGCTCGACCCTCGTAGTGGGCGGGTGGCCGTCGAGAAGATGACCGCCAATACGCATCAGCACGGGACCACGATCACTCCGGACGGGACGCTGCTGGTGGTCGGGACGGGACCGATCGGGGGCGACGACGAGGACCCGTCGCTGACGGTGCGGGCACCTGATGGCTCGGAGCGGGTCATTCCGCTCGACGGACCGCACGAGGACGTGGCGGTGTCCCGGGACGGGCGTACGGCGTACGTCACGGGTGGATTCACGCGCGACGGCTCCTGGGACGGAATCACGATCGTGGACCTGAAGTCAGCCACCAAGAAGAAACTCCCGGCAGGAGTCCGCCCCCTGGGAATCGCGATCCTCTGACCCACCCCCACCCCCTTGAGCGGCGCGGCCGCCCCCGCCCCCTTGGGCGGCGCCGCCGCCCCTACCCCCGAGCCCCCTTGGGCGGCGGGGGCCGCTACGCCCCCGCCCCCTTGGGCGGCGGGGCCGCCCCCCCGGGGGCGGAACGGGCGGGCAAGGGGGCGGCCCCCGGCGGAGCCGAACCCTCGCCCCCGCCCCACCTCCGCCACGGCCCCACCCTGGCCCCCCTCCCCACCCTGGCCCGCCCACCCCCCCCGGCCTCGCCACGTAACACCCCAGAGGCGCCCAATAGGATCCTCAAATGCTGGTTACGAGTCGCTCGCGCCCCACCCTCCTCCGCGGCGCCCTGGCCCTGGTCCTGACCCTGGCCGCCACCTCCTGCACCCAGGACGCCCCCGGCACCGTCACCGGCACCGCCGGCGCCCACGGCCTGCGGGACCCCCTCTTCCCCCGGCTCGGCAACGGCGGCTACGACGTCTCGCACTACGCACTCACCCTCGACTACGACCCCGCCGCCCACCACCTCAAGGGCACGGCAGAGATCACCGCCAAGGCAACCCAGGGCCTGAGCGCGTTCAACCTCGACCTGACCGGACTGAAGGTCGAGAGCGCGACGGTCGAGGGCGAGAAGGCCGCCGCCAACCAGGCCGGCAGCGAGCTGACCCTGCGGCCCAGGCGGGACCTTCGTGCGGGCGAGACGTTCAAGACGGTCGTGCGCTACTCCGGCACCCCGCCCCGGCTCACCAACAGCGACTCCGACCAGGAGGGCTGGCTGCGCTCCGAGGACGGCAAGGTGTCGGTCGCGGTGGGCGAGCCCAGTGGCTCGATGGCCTGGTTCCCGGGCAACAACCACCCGTCGGACAAGGCCACGTACGACATCAAGGTCACTGTCCCGGAGGGCCAAAGCGCTCTCTCCAACGGCGAGTTGAAGACCCCGCCCCGCACCGAGAACGGCCGGACCACCTTCGACTGGCAGATGCGCGAGCCGATGGCGAGCTATCTCGCGATGCTCGCGGTGGGCAGGTTCAAGGTGTGGCAGGGGGAGGCGGTCGCCGAGCTCGCGGCGGACGAGGAGACGCCGGTGCGGAAGGTTCCGGTGTACGCGGCGGCGGAGGAGTCCCTCGACGCGAAGAGCAGCCAACTGCGGCGCGAGATCCCGGACTTGATGGAGTGGTGCGTGCTGAACTTCGGTCCGTACCCGTACGACTCGATCGGTTCGGTCGTTCTCCGCAAGGGCGATGTGGGGTACGCACTGGAGAGCCAGACCAAACCGGTCTACTCCGGGGTCACCGACAGCCCCGGCTCGCTGGAGGGCGCGCAACTGCACGAGCTGGCCCACCAGTGGTTCGGCAACTCGGTCTCGCCGAAGACCTGGCGGGACATGTGGCTCAACGAGAGCTTCGCGGAGTACGCGGAGTGGCTGTGGGACGAGGACCACGGGGGCGACACCGCCCAGGAGCGGTTCGAGGAAGCCTTCGCGTACGCACCCAACTGGGCCTTCCCGCCCGCCGCACCGCCGAGCCCCAGGTACATCTCGGCCGACCCGGTCTACGGCCGGGGCGCCATGGTGCTGCACAAAATCCGAAAGGCGGTGGGCGACGAACCCTTCCTCGAAATCATTCAAGGCTGGGCCGCCACCCACCGCCACTCCAACGCGTCCACGGCGGACTTCACCAAGTACGTGGACGAGCAGACGGAGGAGGACCTGTCGGACATCTGGGAGGTCTGGCTCTACGGCGACGAAAAGCCGCCAACTCCCAGCGAGTAAAGGCTACTTGTGAAAACCGCCAACTACTTGACGTTGACGCCGGTCCAGGCCGCCGCCACTGCCTTGGCCTCGACACCGTCCGCCCCGTACAGGTCGGTCGCCGCCTTCAGGGTCGCCTCGCGGGCGGCCTTGTAGTCGGTCGTCGAGGTCATGTAGGTCGACAGCGCCTTGTACCAGATCTTGTAGGCCTTGTCCTGGCCGATGCCGGTGACCTTGGACCCGTCCTTGGTGGGCGAGTCGTACTTCACGCCGTTGATCTCCTTGGCGCCGCTGCCCTCGGCCAGCAGGTAGAAGAAGTGGTTGGCGATGCCGGAGGAGTAGTGGACATCCACGTCCCCGGCCTTCTCGTCCCAGTAGTCGAGCGACTGGCCGTCCTTGCTGGGCTTGTCCATGTAGCGCAGCGGCGAGCCGTCACCGTTGATGTCGATCTTCTCGCCGATGAGGTAGTCGCCGACGTCCTCCTTGTTCTTCGCGAAGAACTCCACGGCGGTGCCGAGGATGTCGGAGGTCGCCTCGTTGAGGCCGCCGGACTCGCCCGCGTACTCCAGGTTGGCGGTCGCGGCGGTCAGGCCGTGGGTCATCTCGTGGCCGGCCACGTCGATGGCGGTCAGGGGGTGGGTGTTCTCGATCCCGTCCCCGTACGTCATGCAGAAGCAGCTGTCGTCCCAGAAGGCGTTGACGTACGCCTTGCCGTAGTGAACGCGGGAGTAGGCGGCCTTGCCGTCACCGGCGATGCCGTTGCGGCCGAGCTCCGCCTTGTAGAAGTCCCAGGTCATGGCGGCGCCGTAGGCGGCGTCGACACCGGCGGTCTGGGCGTCGTCGGCCTTGCCGTTGCCCCACTTGTCGTCGGCGTCGGTGAAGAGGGTGCCCTGGCCGGACTGGCCGCCCTTCAGGTCGTACGTCTTGTGGCCGCCGCGCTCGCCGTCGGTCAGCTCGAAGCCCGAGCCGCCCTTGGTGGTGGTCAGCGGGACCTCGCCGCTGTACATGCTGGCGCCGCTGCCGGCCTTGACCGGTGCGCCCTTGCCGCCCTTGGCGGCAGCCTGCGGGGCGGCGGCTCCGGCCTTGATGCCGTCCTGGATCTCGTCGTACGAGTAGAGCTTCTTGCCGGTGTTGGCGTCGGTGATGGTGTGCAGACGGCTGGGCGTGCCGTCCTTCTTCACCCCGGTCTTCACGGTCTCGAAGGCGAGGGTGGGCTTGCCGCTGACCGCGAAGACGACCTTGCGGGCACCGGCCGCGGCCTTGAGCTTCGGCGTGGTGGTCGGCACGGCTATCTTCGCGTCCGTGGCCTTGTCGACGCCCTTGAGCTTGCCGCCCTTGGCTACGTGGGTGACGAGGTCACCACCGAGGACGGGCAGTCCGGCGTACGTACGCTCGTAACGGGTGTGCACGGTCCCGTCGGCGTCCTTGATGACATCGCGGACGACGAGCTTCTCGGCGGCGTCGAGGCCAAGGGTTCTGGCAGCCGAAGCGGCCTCGGCCTGCGCGGACTTGATGCTTTCCGCCCGTACGGCGGCGGCAGCTGCGGAGACGGAGGCCGCGGGGCCCGCCGCCTGCGCCTGCTCCGGTGCGGCGGTGGCGGTCCCGGCCTGTACGCCGACGACAACCATCGCCGCGGCGGCCGCCAGGGCGGCGGCACGCTTGGTGTGGGTGCGGGCAGAGCTCTTGCGTGAAACGTGGGGGGTCATGCGCTCTCCATCACTCGATCCGTGGGGGGTTAGAGGCTGAGCGATGTGAGAGTGACACCCGAGTGCCGGAGTTGTTCACGCGCTGACAAAAACCTCACAACTCTTTGACCAGTACTTGCCGTTCATGGATCGGTTCTGTCGAAGTTACGGAGGAGGTGTGGCGTGCTGGAGGCAGCCCGTGAACGATCTTCAGCACGAACTCCTGGCCGGTTCGGCTACGGGCCGTGGGTGCCGCGGGTGCCGCGGAGGGACATCGCGCTGATGACGGCGTACCCGAGTCGGCCGTGATCGGGATCAGCCTGGTCACGGGCAGCGGATTTCTGGTGTCGTCCGCGCGGTCACGTGGGTGAGGGTCTGCGGCAGCAGCCCTTTACCGGTCTGGCCAGCTGATGTGCTGCGAGC
Organism: Streptomyces sp. NPDC032721; assembly: GCF_055579625.1. Lineage (NCBI taxonomy): Bacteria > Bacillati > Actinomycetota > Actinomycetes > Kitasatosporales > Streptomycetaceae > Streptomyces > Streptomyces sp. NPDC032721. The sequence continues at coordinate 108,776 of NZ_JBVIMX010000024.1, forward strand.
CGCGACCGACCGTAAACGGCCGAAGGCCAGATGCTTGCGCACGAGAACTCGTCGGCTGGCTGTCCCATCAACAACGGGTCACACGTCCCGAGGGCGATCTGTCCGCCTGACAAGTTGGAGAGCCTGCTCCAAGGTATCGAGTACAAGGCTCAGGGCTACGAGGCCGCTCAGCGCTGGATCGACAACAGCCGCAAACGCCTCACCACGCAGACCGCGAAGGTGGCTCGTCCTTGATTTTGAGCTTCGGGTGCCGAGGGTCGAGACGTTTTCTCTGAGGAATGGGTGGTGGGGTGTTACCTGCCTTTCCACTCCACCGTGCGTACGTACCTCGCGCGTCGCGGGCGCGCGCGTGGTGCGTGTGTGGGGCATCAACTTGCTTGGCCTGCAAGCGAGATGACATTTTGTGATCGTGTCGCGACCACGTGTTGCGGGCGTGTACGGTGCGTGACAACAGAACGGCCCCCGCAGGTGGTTGCACACCTGGCGAGGGCCTGACCACCGAGATCGTAGGAGCGATCCCCATGGCTGTTGACCAGCTTAGTCCTGCCCTGCACGCGCCCGCCCACCCGATGGCCACTCCCGGGTTCGGGAAGCAGTCCGCGCCGCATCAAGAGGCCCGTCATCGGGGGGACTTCGGACATTTGCCCGTGCGGGAAGCGGCCATCGCCGGGTACATCGACCGGTTGCCCGACGGGGCGGACATCAGTATCAAGATGCTGGCCCGGGAGATCGCCGCGTACGGGCAGGCCGCCGTCGCCACCGCGCTGCGTCACCTCGCCGATGCAGGGCATCTGCGGCGCTTCCGGGAGCCGTTGTGGGGTGCGGACGACACCGTGCGGTGGGTGCAGCGGACCTATTTCTCGCGGACCGCGCGGGCGGACGCCTGGTGGCAGTCCATGGTGCGGGGCGAGAGCACCGAGGACCACCCCGAGGTGGTGGTCGAGCGGCCGGAGGAGCGGGCCTACGAGGCGCTGGCCCGGCTTTCGCATCAGGTGCCGCAGCTGACCCTGTCGGAGAACGCCTGTCACGAGCTCGTCCCGTACGCTGCCGAGTGGTTTCGGCGCGGGGCGTCGGAGGACCGGCTGATGACCGTGCTCGGGCAGTTGGTGCCCAGGGAGGTGCGCAGTCCGTTCGGCTATGTGCAGTCGAAGCTGGTCAGGGATCTGCCGCCGCCGTTGCCCGCGCCCCGGCAGGGGGTGCGGATCATGGAGTGCGTCGAGTGTGGGGCGCCGGGGCCCGCAGCGGCGCTGCCCGGTGGGCTGTGTCGGCCTTGCCGTAGTCAGCCGTATGTGCCGGAGACGACGAGTGGGCTGCCCGCCGAGGTCGTGCACGGGAAGGCGCGGCGGTTGCGGGACACTCTTCGGCGGCGACGGCTCGCAGAGGTTCACGGGTAGGAACGGGGAAAGCCCCCGGCCGTATGCACCCGGCCAGGGGCTTCCTCAACACGCTGGGGAACTTAGACGTTGACGCCGAAGTCCTGGGCGATGCCCGTCAGGCCGGAGGCGTAGCCCTGGCCGACTGCGCGGAACTTCCACTCCGCACCGTTGCGGTACAGCTCGCCGAAGACCATGGCGGTCTCGGTGGCGGCGTCCTCGCTCAGGTCGTAGCGGGCGATCTCGGCGCCGCCGGCCTGGTTGATGATGCGGATGAAGGCGTTGCGGACCTGGCCGAAGTTCTGCGAGCGGGACTCCGCGTCGTAGATCGAGACCGGGAAGACGATCTTGTCGACATCGGCGGGCAGGCCCGCGAGGTTGATGTTGATCTGCTCGTCGTCGCCCTCGCCCTCACCGCTGCGGTTGTCGCCGGTGTGGACGATGGTCTGGTCCGGGGTCGCCTTGTTGTTGAAGAAGACGAAGTGGGCGTCGGAGTAGACCTTGCCCGCGGGGTTCACCGCGATGGCGGAGGCGTCGAGGTCGAACTCGGTGCCCGTCGTCGTGCGGACGTCCCAGCCGAGACCGACCGTTACGGCGGTCAGGCCCGGGGCCTCCTTGGTGAGCGAGACGTTGCCGCCCTTGCTGAGGCTGACTGCCATGGGATGTCCCTTTCCTCGTGGTGTGCGGGCTTCGGTGCGAGTGCCGAAGCTACCGTCACCACCTCTAACGCGGACAGGGGCCCGCCGAGTTCCGGCTTTCTTTACTTTCTTTGCCCGGGTGTGCGGTGAGGTCCCGAAAACGGTGTGACTCGGGGTGGTGCGAGCGGGGACTATGGACACATGTCCGGGCCCTACATCATCCGCGGCTCCGTCTCCCTTCCCGAGGCGGAGCTCATGTGGCGTTTCTCCAGGTCCTCGGGGCCGGGTGGGCAGCACGTCAACACCTCGGACTCCCAGGTGGAGCTGCGTTTCGACCTCGGGAAGACGGAAGCGCTGCCGGAGGTGTGGAAGGCGCGGGCGCTGGAGCGGTTGGCCGGGCGGCTGGTCGACGGGGTGGTTTCCGTACGGGCGTCCGAGCATCGGTCGCAGTGGCGGAATCGCGAGACGGCGGCGGTGAGGCTGGCCGCGCTGCTCGCGGAGGCGAGTGCGCCGCCGCCCAAGCCGCGGCGGGCGACGAAGATTCCGCGGGGGATCAATGAGCGGCGGCTGCGGGAGAAGAAGCAGCGCAGCCAGACCAAGGGGGGACGGGCGGGGCGGGGCTGGGACTGAGCTGGCGGGTCGGGGGTTGGGGCCATGGCGGGGGTGGGGCGGGGGCGGGGGGTTCGGTTCCGCCGGGGGCCGCCCCCTTGCCCGCCCGTTCCGCCCCCGGGGGGCGGCCCCGCCGCCCAAGGGAGCGGCGGTATGCCCCGCCGCCCGAGGGGTCACGCCAGTTGTCTGTATTTGCCCCTGAAGTAGGTGAGCGGGCCGCCGTCCGCGCTCGGTAGGTCGACCGCGAGGACTCGGCCGATTACCAGGGTGTGGTCGCCGGCTTCGACCCGTTGTTCCGTTCGGCATTCGACCGTTGCCAGGGATCCGCCGATCAGTGGTGCGCCCGAGATCTCGCCCCGTTTCCACGCCACGTCCTCGAAGAGCAGCCGGTCGCTCAGTCTGCCCTTCATCGCGAAGCGGCCCGCGATGTGGCGCTGGCTCTCCGAGAGGAGGGAGACCGCCCACAGGGGCTGCTCGGCGAGCAGGTCGTCCATCCGGGAGCCGTTGCGGACGGAAACCATCACCAGGGGCGGGTCCAGCGACACCGACATGAACGCGGTGGCCGTCATCCCGACGTCCTCACCGCGCGGCCCGCCGTCCGCGTCGTGCGCCGTCACCAGCGTCACGCCCGCCGTGAAACGGGCCATCGCCGCGCGGAACTCGTCATTGCTCACCCCCACAGGATGCGGGATCAGCGACGGCGGAGGTGAAGGGAGGGGCCCCTGAGGGGTGGTTTCCGGGGTGGCTTCTGTCGTCTGGAACACCTGATCAACGCTAGGCGTCACCATGCCTCCGCCACATCGGACATAGGGACCAGACAGGACCTAGGTCCTCCGGCCAAAACCCTCCGCTCGGCGCCCGTTTTCGGCCACGCAGGCGCTTTGAGCAGTACGGGAGCGCTCCCACGTGTCATACATCAACTTCCGTTAAGAGCTTGTGACTTGAGTCACAGACGGGAGTAATTGTTGACCCTGTGTACCGAGAGGGCAGCGCGCTGTGATTCAGTGGCGGTGGCAATCGGACGATGAGAAGCCTGGAGTTGCTGTCGTTGCTGTCGAGGTCTCGGGGAGCGGGTCATGGAGGCCGAGTCGGAGCCGTACGTCCGCCTTGCGACCCTGCGGCAACTGCACCGGGTGGTCGCTGATCTCAACACGGCACGCAGCCTGTCGGACACCGTGCAGGCCGTCGCCGACGGCATCGTCGCCGGACTCGGTTACGAGCTCGCCTGTGTGAACCTCGTACGCCCCGACGGCGACCTCGTCGTCGCCGCCTTCGCCGGGAACACCGCCGCCGAAGCCCTCATCACCGGCCGCGTCGGCTCCCGCAACTCCTGGGAGCGCCGCCTCTCCATGGGCGAGCGCTGGGGCAACCTCCACTTCATCCCGCACACCGAGGGCTGGGTGCTGATGGAGGACGACGTACCCCAGTGGCACACCGAGGGCCCCGACCCGCGCTTCGCCGACGAATGGCACCCCAGCGACCGGCTGTACGCGCCGATGTACGCCTCCGGCGGCGAGGGCGAGCTGATCGGCGTGATCTCCGTCGACCGGCCGCGCGGCGGACGGCGGCCCGGCGCGTGGGGCCAGGAAGCCCTCACGATGTACGCCTCCCAGGCCGCCATCGCGATCACCAACGCCCGCCTCCGCTCCAACATGCAGCGCGCCCTGGTCCGCCTGGAGCGCGAGCAGCAGGCCCTGCGCGCCAGCGAGGAGTCGTTCCGGCAGGCCTTCGAGTACGCGCCGTCCGGCATGGCCATCGCCGAGATGGGCGGCGACCAGCACGGCCGCCTGCTGCGCACCAACGACGCCCTGTGCCGCCTCCTGGGCCGCCCCGCCTCCGCCATGCGCCGCTTCTCCTTCGCCGACCTCGTCCACCACGAGGACGTGGGTACGCTGCTGCGCACGTCGGCGGAGGGCGGCCGCGCCGAGCTCCGCCTCCAGCGCCGCGACGGCACCTTCGTCTGGGTCTCGCTGCGCAACTCCGTGGTCGCCGACACCGCCGACGGCCCGCGCTTCCTCCTCACCCACGTCGAGGACATCGAGGAGCGCAAGCGCCACGAACTGCACCTCGCGCACCGCGCCTCCCACGACTCCCTCACCGGCCTGCCCAACAGCGCGGAGCTCCGCGCCCGCCTCAGCGCCCGGCTGTGCCGCCGGCCGCACGCGGTGCGCGCGACGGCCGTGGAGGCCCTGGACGCCGCCTACGACGGGGCGTACGACGCCGGGGTGACGTACGACGACGGCTTCTACGGCGACCCGATGGGCGAGGGCGACCCCGGCTTCTACGACCACCACGTGCACATGGTGGCGCCGCCCGAGGGGGGCGCCGGGAACGACGGGTACGCGGACGACGGGACCAAGGGCCTGGCCGTCCTCTTCTGCGACCTCGACGGCTTCAAGTCCATCAACGACCGCTTCGGCCACGGCGCGGGCGACGCGGTGCTGATCGAGGTCGCCCGCCGCCTGACCACCTGCGTCCGGGACGGGGACACGGTCGCCCGGCTCGGCGGCGACGAGTTCGTGGTGCTCGCGGACGGTCTGGGCAGCGCGGACGCCGCGGACCTCGCCGTCCGTCTCCGTAACGCCATCATTCCGCCGATCCGGGTGGACGGGCGGGCGGTCCGGGTAGGGGCCAGTTTCGGCATCGGATGGGCCGAGTGCGGGATGACGGTCGACGAGGTGCTGCAATCCGCCGACCAGCGGATGTACATCGAAAAGCGGTCGCGGTCGAAGCCGCACCGACGGGCCGGCTGAGCCCCGCGCGACCCCCTGCGGGAACGGGTGGTGCAGTAGGTGCTGTGTTCAACGTCCCGGAATGCCTTCACACGCAGCAGGTAGGCTCGCCCGGTCGGCGACGCTGGCGAACATGGTGAGGAGTGACGCTGGGATGACGGCCGGGAACAACGGCACGGGCACGCCTGAGGACGACGACCCGTTCGGTTACCTCTACGAGGACGGACGTGCGGCGGGCGCCCAGCCGCCGAGCTCGGGCGGCGGCTACGGCTACCCGGGCCCGAGCTCGCAGCGCGGGGTCCCCAGGACGTCGTACAACCAGGTGCGGGCGGTCGGAGAGCGGCAGTACGGGCAGCAGGGGCAGCAGGGCGGCCAGCAGGCCACCCAGGCGTTCCCGCAGCAGCAGGGACAGCCGCAGTACGGGCAGCCCAACGCCCACTACGCGGCCCCCGAGACCCAGCCCGGCGGTGTCCCGCCGAGGCAGGCCCCCGGGTACCACGGTGACCAGGGCCACGGTGGCGGACGCGGACGCGGCCCGAACACCCGTGGGCTGCTGATCGGCGCCCTCGCGGTGGTCGCCGCCGTGGTGATAGGCATCGGGGCCGCGCTGTACTTCGGCAAGGGCGACGACAAGAAGGGCAACCAGGCGGGCGGCGAGACCACCGGCGGTGGTACGAACCAGTCCCAGGCGCCCTCGCCGTCGAAGGAGCCGACCAAGGACCCGGAGGAGCCGGCCGAGCTGCCGAAGGCGCAGGCGGGCGAGCTGACGCTGTCGCCGGGGCTGTCGACGGACAAGACGGTCAAGGGCTCCAAGTCCGAGAGCGGCGCCTACGTGCCGATGTCGGCCCCGGGGTCCTCGGCGACCTGGACGGTCAAGGTGCCCAAGGCCGGGGCGTACACGCTGTACGTGGACTACGGAATCCCGGGCAAGGACGCCCACGCCGACCTCGCGGTCAACGGCAAGCCGCACGGGACCGGCGTCAGCATGAAGAACTTCGGCGGCAGTCCGGCGGGTGACTGGGAGAAGGGGTGGCAGAAGACCTACTCCTACGTGGACCTCAAGGCGGGGGACAACACCTTCGTCATCTCCTGCCCGACGGGCTGCGAGGCCAACTTGGACCAGGTGTCGCTGGCCGAGGGGCACAAGCGCTAGCAGCGCGACGACCGCCCGACGCGAGTGCGATCTGACGCGGAGTGCCCCGCCGGAAGAGGTTTCCGGCGGGGCACTCGTGCGTATGGGGGCGACCGGCCAAAGCCGGTGACCGTCAGGCGATCGTCCGCAGGAAGTGCGTGACCGTCGCCGCCATCGCCTCGCGGCCCGGGACGAGGTACTTGCGCGGGTCGACCGTGGAGGGGTGGGCCTCCAGGAAGGTGCGGACCGCGCCGGTGAAGGCCGTGTTGAGGGCCGTACCGACGTTGATCTTGACCATGCCCGCGGTGACGGCGCGGCGGATCTCGTCGTCCGGAACGCCCGAGGAGCCGTGCAGGACCAGCGGGACCGGGACGGCTTCGCGCAGTTCGGCGATCAGGGCGTGGTCGAGGGCGGCGGTGCGCTCCGTCATGGCGTGCGAGGAGCCGACCGCGACGGCGAGGGCGTCGACCCCGGTGGCGGCGACGTAAGCGGCGGCCTCCTGGGGGTCGGTCCTTACACCCGGGGTGTGGGCGTCGAGCGGGGCCTCGCCGTCCTTGCCGCCGACCTTGCCGAGTTCGGCCTCGATCCAGATGCCGCGCTCGTGGCCCCAGCGGACGGCTTCGGCGGTCGCCTTGACGTTCTCGTCGTAGGAGAGCTTCGAGGCGTCGAACATCGCGGAGCTGAAACCGGCCTCGTGGGCGGCGTGCAGCAGGTCCACCGAGACGACGTGGTCGAGGTGGAGGGAGAGCGGGGCGGCCGAGGAGCGGGCGACGGCGGCGGCCGAGGCGGCGATGGCGAGGACGTTGCCGCCGTGGAACCTGACGGCGTTCTCGGAGATCTGGAGCACGGCGGGGGCGTTGCCGGCCCGCTCGGCACCGGTAGCTATCGCCTCGGCGTGCTCCAGGGTGATGACGTTGAAGGCGGCGAGGGCGCGGTGTTCGGCGGCGGCGGCCGAGACGAGGTCGCCGGTGTTGACGAGCGGCATGCGGACTTACCAATCCTCGGAGGACGGGGCAGGGCGGGGACACGCCCTAGGGGGTGCCTGGTGGGTGGAGGGCGGTGACCTTCACCTGGGGGAGCAGGGACTCGTACGTCGCGCGGTCGAAGTCGCCCGCCGTCGGGGCGGCGACGGTGGCCGCCGAGAGAGCCACCGCGCGGGTGAGCCGGTCCGGCCAGGGGAGGTCGTCGACCAGGCCGGACAGGAGTGCCGCCACGGCCGAGTCCCCGGCGCCGGTCGGGTTGCCCTTGACGGGGGCCGGGGGGACCGCCTGCCAGACGCCCGACTCGGTGGCGGCGAGGATCCCGTCCGGGCCGAGGGAGGCGATCACCGTGTGGGCGCCCCGGCGGCGGGCGTCGGCCGAGGCGGTCAGCGGTTCGCGGGAGCCGGTGAGCTGGGCCAGCTCGTCCAGGTTGGGCTTGATCAGGTCGGGGCGGGCGGCGATGCCCCGGCGCAGCGGTTCGCCGCTGGTGTCGAGCAGGACGGGGACGCCGGCCGTGCGGGCGCGCCGGATCAGGTCGGCGTACGCACCCACGTGGATGCCGGGCGGCAGGCTGCCGCAGAGGGCCACCGCCCGTGCGCCGCGCAGGAGTTGGTCGTACGAGGAGAGGAAGGCGTCCCACTCGTCGGGGGTGACCGCCGGTCCTGGCTCGTTGAGCTGGGTGGTGTCACCGGTGGACTCGTCGACGACGGCGAGGGTGCGGCGGGTGTTGCCGGAGACGGGGACGAGGGCGTCGGTGACGGAGCCGGGGGAAGCGCCGGTGGCAGACCCGGCCGAGGCGAGCAGTCCGCGCAGGACCTCTCCCGTCGGTCCGCCCACGAAACCCGTCACGACCGTCCGGTGTCCCAGGGCCGCCAGTACGCGGGCCACGTTGAGCCCCTTGCCGCCGGGGCGTTCGGTGACCGAGGTGACTCGGTGGGACGTGTGCGGCACCAGTTGAGTGACGTGGTGCGTGAGGTCGAGTGCGGTGTTCAACGTGACCGTCAGGATCACGGGGTCCACCGGGTCCACCGGGCCCACAGAGTTCACAGTGTCCACAGAGTCCTCGGACACGATCCGCGTTCACCCCCAGTAAGCGCTTTCCATACTTCCTACCAGGGGGATCATGCCAAAAAGAAAGTGGCTGGCCCAGGGGGCAGGGCCAGCCACTTCGTATCAATTCGGTAGAGCAATTCGGGCGTAAATCAGCCTACTTGGGGCGCAGTCACCCATTCGCCCTTGCGCATCACGCCCGCGATCGCGAAGTCCGCGTCGAGCACGACGAGGTCCGCGTCCTTGCCGGGCTCCAGGGAGCCGACCCTGTCGTCGACGCCGAGCAGCCGTGCCGGGTTCGCCGACAGGGACCGTACGGCGTCCTCGACCGGCAGCCCGTCGACGGTGACCGAGCGGCGGAACGCGGTGTCCAGCGTGAGCGTCGAGCCCGCGATCGAGCCGCCCTCGGCGAGGCGTGCGACCCCGTCGCGCACCTCCACCGCGAGCGGGCCGAGCTGGTACTGCCCGTCGCCGAAGCCCGCCGCGTCCATCGCGTCGGTGATCAGCGCGACGCGGGGCGCGCCGGCGTGGTGGTACGCGAGCTGGAAGGAGGCGGGGTGGAGGTGGGTGCCGTCGTTGATCAGCTCGATGGTGACCCGCTCGTCCTCCAGGAGGGCGACGATCGGGCCGGGGTCGCGGTGCCCGATGGGCGGCATCGCGTTGAAGAGGTGGGTGGCGACGGTGGCGCCCGCGTCGATGGCCTCGACGGTCTGCTCGTACGTGGCGTCGGTGTGGCCGATGGCGGCGATCACGCCGTGCTCGGCGAGCAGCCGTACGGAGTCGATGCCGCCGGTCATCTCCGTGGCCAGCGTGAACATCTTCGCCGTGCCGTGCGCCGCGTCCATCAGCTTGCGGACGTCCGCCGGGTCGGGGTCGCGCAGCAGCGCCTCGCTGTGCGCGCCCTTGCGGCACGGCGAGATGAACGGGCCCTCGAAGTGGATGCCCGCGAGGTCGCCCTGCTGGACGATCTCGGCGAGGAGCGAGGCGCGGGAGGCCAGGAAGTCCATCTCGCCGGTGACCATGGAGGCGACCATGGTGGTCGTGCCGTGCTCGCGGTGCGTCCGGATGCCCTGGAGCACCTCCTCGGGCGTACCGGAGGTGAAGGAGGCGCCGCCGCCGCCGTGCACGTGCATGTCGACGAAGCCGGGGACGATCCAGTGGCCCGACAGGTCGAGTGCGGCTGCCTCCGGGGCCGTGCCGTCGGGGAGCGCTCCCGCGATCTTCGTACCGTCGACGATGACCCGGCCGCCGTCGACGGTGCCGGTGGGGAGCACCACCTTGGCGCCGGACAGGACCTGGACCTTGCTGCTGGCCATCAGTCGGATACCTCCGTGGTGTCCATGACGTCGTTGCGCATGGTGGGGTGGGGGGTACGTGTGGTGCTGTCGTTGTACGTCGCGAGCAGGTCCCAGGCGAGGAGGCCCGCCCCCAGGCAGCCCGCCGTGTCGCCGAGCGCGGCCGGCACGATCGTCGGCAGGCTCTGGAACGTGACGCGTTCCTCGACCGCCGCACGCAGCGGTACGAACAGGGTTTCACCGGCCTCGGCAAGACCGCCACCGACGATGATCGTCCGGGGGTCGAGCAGGGTGAGCGCGGTGACCAGTCCGTCGGCGAGGGCGTCGATGGCGGCGTGCCAGACGGCGACCGCCTTCTCGTCGCCGCTCTCGACGGCCTTGGCGCAGTCGGCGGCGTCGGCCGCCGGGTCGCCGGAGGCCTCGGCCCAGGCCTCGGACACGGCGGAGGCGGAGGCGTAGCGCTCCAGACAGCCGCGCTGGCCGCAGCCGCAGTGGACGCCGCCGGGGCGCACCACGACGTGGCCGATCTCGCCCGCACCGGCGTGGGCACCGGCCTCGATGGTGCCGTCGATGCCGATGGCACCCGCGATTCCGGTTCCCAGGGGTACGAAGAGGAAGCGGTCGGCACCCTTGCCGGCGCCGATGCGGCCCTCGGCGAGGCCGCCGGTACGCACGTCGTGGCCGAGGGCGACGGGGACCGGGGGGCGGTCGGGGCCGCTGAGGCGCTCGCCGATCAGGGCGCGCAGCGGGACCTTGCTCCAGCCGAGGTTGGCGGCGTAGAGGGCGATGCCGTTCTCGGCGTCGACGATGCCGGGGACGGCCACGCCGACGGCGGACGCGCTCTCGCCGTAGTGCTCCTCGCCGTGGGCGCGCAGATCCTCCGCGAATCCGAGGATCGTCTCGACGACCGCGTCCGCGCCGCGCTCTCGGCCGGTGGGGCGGCGGGCCTCGTGGAGGAGCGTGCCGTCGGCGCCGACCAGGGCGGCCTTCATTCCGGTGCCGCCCACATCGAGGGCGATGACGTGTTTCACGGCCCCAGTGTCGCCCGTCAACCCCGGACAGGTCTAGTCCACTCCCCGTCACCCCCGGCCCGACTCCCCGGAAACCTCACCATTCCGTCCCCTACCACGCAGCCCCCGCCGGGCGCGCGGAGCTGCGCCACTGCACGGCTCCACCGCACGAACACGACCAGCCCCTCTCGCAGGGGTACCGCGTCCCCGCCCACCCCCGCGCGGGGGTGCGCCCCTTTAGGGGCGCGGGGAACTGCGCGACCAGCCACACTCGACCCGCACCTCCCCCACCCACCCCAACCGGGCTGCCACCCGGGGCCCGGGGCGCAGCCCCGGCAGCCCACCCCACCCCGCCCGCCCGCACGGGCCCGGGGTCCGGGGCAGAGCCCCGGCAACCCACCCACCCCCTGCCCGCCCGCACGGGCCCGGGGTCCGGGGCGGAGCCCCGGTTTCGGGAAGGGGCGGGGTGGGGTGAAGCCCCGCGCAGCGGACCACTCGTGTGTGGAGCGGGGGCCAAGGCGGAGCTGGGGCGGGGCCCGAAGGTGCGGCTCCGCCGGGGGCCGCCCCCTTGCCCGCCCGTTCCGCCCCCGGGGGCGGCCCCGCCGCCCAAGGGGGCTCGGGGGTAGGGGCGGCCCCGCCGCCCAAGGGGGCGGGGTAACGGGTGCGGCCCCGCCGCCCAAGGGAGCTAGGGGGTCGGGGCGGCACCGCCGCCCGAGGGGGTTAGTGGTGGGAGCGGTGGGAGTGGCGGAGGCGGCGGAGGCGGTGGATGGTGATGGGGTCGTGGGACTCGGCGCGGACGTCGTCCAGCAGGGCGTTCAGGAGCTGGTAGTAGCGGGTCGGCGACATGCCGAGCTGCTCGCGGATCGCCCGCTCCTTGGCTCCGGGCCCGGACCACCCCTGCCGTTCCACGGCGAGTACCGCGAGCTCGCGGGGGGACAGTTCGGCAGGGTCCGTGGTCGGGGCCTCGTCCTCGTGCGACATGCGCGCCAGTTTATTGGGCGCTGTCCGTCGCCACGGCTTCCCGGTGCAGAACGCCCAGCACCCCGCCCGGCGTGTTCCCCGGCTCCACCGTCTTGCCGATCTGCTGCTTGATGTTCTCGCTGACCTTCGCCCAGGACGTCTTGCCCACCGGGTACAGCTGCGACGTCGGCATCGCGTCCAGGAACTTGCGGGTCTTGTCGTGCTTGCCGTCCGTGGCCATCTTGTCCGTCGCCGAGATGGTCACCGGCTGGAGGTCGAACTCGTCGGCGAAGGCCAGCACGTTCTCGTCGTTGTACGCGAAGTCGAGGAACCTGCCGATCTCCGCGCGGTGGCCGTTCTGCTTGAAGCCCATCATCCAGTCCGCGACACCCATCGACGGCTTGGCGGTGCCGTCCGAGCTGGGCAGCGGGATCATCTCGTACTTCACGCCGTTCTTCTCGGCCTGCTTCATCAGCGACGGGTGGCCGTTGACCATGCCGACCTCGCCCTTCGCGAAGGCCTCGAAGGCGGCCTTGCGGTTGAGCTTGCCGGGGGCGACGGGCCCGGTCAGACCGGGGGAGACCAGCTTGTCCTTGAGGAAGTTGAAGGCGCTGATGTTGTCGGCGGAGTTGATCGAGTACGAGCCGATGTCGTCGGTGTAGCCGGAGCCGGCCGACAGCATCCAGTTCATGGTCTCGGCCTGCGCCTCCTCCGGGCCGAACGGCAGCGCGAACGGGTACTTCACGCCCTCTTCCTTGAGCGCCTTCGCGTCGGTGGCGATGTCGTCCCAGGTCTTCGGGGCGCGCGGGATGCCGGCCTTCTCGAAGAGGTCCTTGTTGTAGAACATCAGCCGGGTGCTGCCGACGAAGGGCATCCCGTACTGCCGCAGGTTCACCTCGCCCGCCTTGGCGAGCGGGTTGAGGAAATTGGCCTGGGTGGGGATGGAGAGCAGCTCGTCGACGCTGTAGAGCTTGTCGGAGGCGACGTAGTCGGCGTACGCGCCGATCTGGGCGATGTCGGGGGCGTCCTTGGCCTTGACCATCTCGCTGACCTTGCGGTCCACGTCGTCCCACGAGTAGATCTGGACGTCGATCTTGACCTTGGGGTTCTTCGCCTCGAAGGCGCGGGCGACGTTGTTCCAGTACTTCTTGGTGCCGTCGCCGCCGTCGATGTTGTAGTCCGCCGCGACGAACTTGAGGGTCACCTCGTCGGAGCCGCCGATGCCGATGCTGCCGCAACCCGTGACGGTCGTTGCCATAGCGAGTGCGGCTATTGCCGCGGTCAGACCCAAGTAGCGCCGCTGCACAGCCCGTCCACCCTTTTTGCCCAGTTTGATGCGTGTTCTGCGTGAGGGGTAAGGGGGCCTTTGTGAGGCCGTCCCTGTCCCACCTACGCACTTGTCCGTATGAGTTGCGATTTTCCCCGATGCGCGACCGCGAGGTCTACACCACTTGGGTATCTCTTGTGCAACACCTTCCGCAAATCGCGTACGGGCTGCTAAGCAGAGCGGGACCAAGGTCATCAGAGGTCCGCACGTCCGCACCACGCCCGATTTGTGTACTTGAGGAGTCGTCGCGCATGTCCCGCACCGCAGTTGAGATTGCCACCCAGCCCACCTGTTGGCGGCGCGCCGCCGAGTACGCGACCGGCTTCGAGGGCCTTCCCCTGCCTGGTGAGCGCGTCGCGGTCACCGGCTGCGGCACCTCCTGGTTCATGGCGATGGCGTACGCGGCGCTGCGCGAGGCCTCCGGCCAGGGCGAGACGGACGCCTTCGCGTCGTCGGAGTTCCCGACCGGCCGGACCTACGACCGTGTGGTGGCAATCACTCGCTCCGGCACCACCAGCGAGGTGCTCGCCCTGCTGTCGGAGGTACGGGGCAAGGTGCCGACGCTCGCCCTCACCGGCGACCCCAAGACCCCCGTCATGGACGCGGCGGACGTCGTCGCCGTACTGGACTGGGCGGACGAGGAGTCGGTGGTCCAGACCCGTTTCGCGACGACCGCGCTCGCCTTCCTGCGTGCCGGACTTGAGCACACGGGCCCGCTGGCCGACGGCGTGAAGACGGTCGAGGCGGCGGCGGTGGACGCCGAGCTGGCGATCAGCGAGCCGCTGGCGGAGGCCGTGGTCGGCGCCGAGCAGTGGACCTTCCTCGGGCGCGGCTGGACGTACGGCCTCGCCCAGGAGGCCGGACTGAAGATGCGCGAGGCGGCCGGGGCGTGGACCGAGTCCTACCCGGCGATGGAGTACCGGCACGGCCCGATCTCGATCACCGGCCCCAACCGGGTGGCCTGGATGTTCGGCACGCTGCCCGACGGCCTCGCGGGTGACGTCGCCAATGTCGGCGGCACGGTGATCGCCCACCCGACCGCCGACCCGATGGCGGACCTGATCCGCGCCCAGCGCCTCGCGGTGGTCCTGGCGGAGGCCAAGGGCTTCGACCCCGACCACCCCCGCAACCTCTCCCGCAGCGTGATCCTGACCCCCTGAGAGGCTTAGCCGAGGCGGCGGCCGACGGGTAGGGTCAACGGCATGGGGACCCTTTTCGAACCGTCCACCGAAAGCGGCCGCGATGCCCTCGCCGCCCTCCTCTCCGCGCCCCAACGCGCCCTGGTGGCCCTCGACTTCGACGGAACGCTCGCCGAGATCGTGCCGGACCCGGAGCAGGCCCGCGCCCACCGGGCAGCCGTCCCCGCCCTGGCGGCCCTCGCGCCGAGGGTCGCCAGCGTGGCGATCGTGACCGGCCGGCCTGCCGGGGTGGCCGTACGGTACGGCGGCTTCGCCGGAGTCCCCGGGCTGGAGCACCTCGTCGTGCTCGGGCACTACGGGGCCGAGCGCTGGGACGCGGTCACCGGCACCGTCCGGGCACCCGCCCCGCACCCCGGCATCGCCGCCGCCCGCGCCGAACTCCCCGGCGTCCTGGACGCCCACGGTGCCTGGCACGGCACCTGGATCGAGGAGAAGGGGCAGGCCGTCGCGGTCCACACCCGCCGGGCCGGTGACCCGCAGGCCGCCTTCGAGGCACTGCGCACCCCGCTCGCGGAGCTGGCCGCCCGGCACGGGCTGATCCTCGAACCGGGGCGCCTGGTACTGGAGTTGAGGCCGCCGGGAGTGGACAAGGGAGTGGCCCTCGCCGAGTACGTACGGGAGATCGGCGCGCACAGCGTCGTCTACGCGGGCGACGACCTCGGTGACCTCCCCGCGTACGCCACCGTCGAGAAGCTCCGCTCCGACGGGATCCCCGGACTGCTGGTGTGCAGCGGCACCGCCGTGCCCGAACTCGCCGAGCGGGCGGACCTGTTGCTCGCCGGGCCGGGTGAAGTGGCCCAATTCATGGGGCAGTTGGCGGAAGCGGTGCGCGCTCGTACGGCCTAGCCGGGCCTCGGCCGGAACCGGCCCGGCAAACCGATTTCCCACCGCCGGGGAAAACACGTACTGTCGTGTTCACCGACGCGGGGTGGAGCAGCTCGGTAGCTCGCTGGGCTCATAACCCAGAGGTCGCAGGTTCAAATCCTGTCCCCGCTACTGAAGAAATAGCAGTAGGCCCGGGGCCCGGAACTCGACAGAGTTCCGGGCCCCGGGCCGTTTTCGTCCTCCCTCACGCGCGCAGCGCCTCCAGCTGCTCCAGGAACCACTGCTGCGGCGGCAGCGCCGTGGCCGCAGCGGCCAGCCGCTTGGTGCGTTCCGCGCGCTCGGCCGGCTCCATCGTCAGCGCCTCGTGCAGCGCGTCCGCCGTGCCCGTGACGTCGTACGGGTTGACCGTGACGGCGTCCTCGCCCAGTTCCTCGTACGCCCCCGCCTCCCGGGACAGCACCAGCGCGCAGCCGTCGTCGGAGACCACCGGCACCTCCTTGGCGACCAGGTTCATGCCGTCGCGGATCGGGTTGACCAGGGCCACGTCGGCCAGCCGGTAGGCGGCCAGGGAGCGGGCGAAGTCGTCCTTGACGTGGAGCAGGACCGGGGTCCAGTCCGGGGTGCCGTACGTGGCGTTGATGCGCTCGGCGGCCTGCTGGACGGCCGCGGTGTAGTCGCGGTAGACCGCCAGGTCCTGCCGGGAGGGGTACGCGAAGGCGAGGTGCACGACCCGCTCCCGCCACTCGGGGCGGGTGGCGAGCAGGTGCTCGTACGCGAGGAGGCCGCGCACGATGTTCTTGGAGAGCTCCGTGCGGTCGACGCGGACCACGGTCCGGCGGGGGAGGCCTTCGGGGCCGGTGCCGATCTGGTCGCGGAGGGCGGTCATCCGCTCCTCGACGTCGTCGCGGTGGGAGCGCTCGCGCAGGAAGTCGGCGTCGGCGCCGAGCCCGTGCACCCCGATCCGCTTGCCGTCGAGGGCCTCCTCGCCGAGCAGGTCGAGCGCGCACGCCGTGAACGCGTCGGCCCACCTGCGGGTCAGGAAGGCGGCCCGGTCCGCGCCGAGGATGCCGCCGACGAGTTGGCGGGCGATGTCGTCGGGGAGCAGCCGGAAGTAGTCGACCGGGGCCCACGGGGTGTGCGAGAAGTGGCCGATGCGCAGGTCGGGGCGGAGCTCGCGGAGCATTCCGGGGACCAGGCAGAGGTGGTAGTCCTGCACGAGGACGGCGGCCCCGGGGGCGGCGGCCTCGGCGAGCGCCTCGGCGAAGGCGCGGTTGTAGGTCTCGTACGATGCCCACTGGCGGCGGAAATCCGCGTCGAAGGCGGGCTCCAGCGGGGTCTGGTAGAGCAGGTGGTGGACGAACCAGAGGACCGAGTTCGCGATGCCGTTGTACGCGGCGGAGTGCGTGGCCGGGTCGATGTCGAGCATCCGCACCCCGGGCTCCCCGACCCCGCGCCGGACCGCCTCCCGGTCGCCGTCGCCCAGGGCCGCGCACACCCACAGGGCGTCCTGGCCCTCGGCGCCGACCGCGCTGAGTCCGGAGACGAGTCCGCCCCCGCCCCTCTTCGCGTCGAGGGAACCGGTCTCGTCGTCGAGCGTGTACGAGACCGGTCCTCGGTTGGACGCGACGAGGATCCGGGGGGCGGGGATGCTGGTCGGGGGAGGCGGGGAATCCGGGGCAGTCATGTGGCGAAACCTAGCCCGTCCCGGTTTCCCTCAAACGTGGCCGAGGGCCCGCTCCGCCGGGATCGCCCTACGCCGCGTGGCGGGCCGCGTACTCCCGGATCTCGCGCATCGGCGGCCGCTCCTCCGTGTCCACAGGGTGTGTACGGGGCACGAAGGTGCCGTCCTGCCGCTCGAACTGGGTGAGTGACGGGCGGATCAAGTGGCCTCGGGAGAGCCGGAGTTGGGCCGTACGGTAGATGGAGGCGGCCATCCGGCCCAGGGCCTGGCCGTCCTGGTGGCGGTGTTTGCGGACGCCCACGTCGACCTGGGCGAGGGCATTGAGGCCGACGGTGTGCAGCGAGTCGATGAGCAGGCCGAGCTCGACCCCGTACCCGACGGGGAAGGGCAGCCGCTCCAGGAGGCTGCGGCGGGCCGCGTACTCGCCGCCCAACGGCTGTACGAATCCGGCCAGTTGGGGCCAGTGGAGGTTGAGCAGGGGGCGCGCCATCAGCTCGGTGACCCGGCCGCCCTGGCCCGCCGCCGCGCCCAGCGGACGGTCGTAGGTGGCCTTCACGAACTGGACGTCCGGCTCGGTCAGCAGCGGGCCGACGATCCCGGACACGAACGAGGAGTCGAAGTCCACCAGGTCCGCGTCCACGAAGCACACCACGTCACCCCGTGTGACCAGCAGTGACCGCCACAGCACCTCGCCCTTGCCGGGTACCGCGGGGAGGCGCGGGAGGACGTCGTCCCGGTGGACCACCCGGGCGCCCGCCCCGGCCGCCGCCCGCGCCGTGCCGTCGGTCGAGCCGGAGTCGATCACCACCAGTTCGTCCACCAGGGGGACGCCCCCGCCCCCGGCCTCCGGGCCCATCAGGTCCCGTCGGATATCGGCCACGATCCGGCCGACCGTCGCCTCCTCGTTCAGGGCGGGCAGGACGACGCTGACACTCTGGGCGCGGGCCGCCTTCGCGGCGAGCAGCCGGTCCAGCGGGCGGTCGGCGGCGGTCCAGGACCGCGTGCCCAGCCAGCGCTCCACCTCTTCCAGCACGCCCGTCACTCCCGACTCTGTGATCCATCTCGCGGTCCGGACGGCTGTCTCAAGCGCCCGGGGGTTCGGTTACAGTCTTGAACAACGCGGACGACCGTCGCATGTCGGGGTCGGTGCCGCGCACAAATACCCGGGCCGCTCACGCGGGCGCCCGGAGTCATAGCGCTCATCCAGAGGGACAGAGGGAAACGGCCCGTTGAAGTCCCGGCAACCCCCCGACCGACCGCGAGGTCAGGTCCGGAAGGTGCCAATTCCGTCTCGTGGCGAAAGCCGTCACGGGGAAGATGAGGAAGGACCTCGCCATCATGGCTGTGCAGACCACCGCAACCACCACCTCCGTGGACCTCGGCCCCGCCGCCGCGCTGTCCTGCCGCGAGTGCGGCGAGCGTTTCGCGCTCGGCCCGATCTTCGCCTGCGAGCTGTGTTTCGGCCCGCTGGAAGTCGCGTACGACCTGCCCCTGGGCGACCCCGAAGCGCTGCGCAAGCAGATCGAAGCGGGCCCGCAGAACATCTGGCGCTACGCGCCGCTGCTGCCCGTCCCCGCCGACGTCGCCGACAAGCCCAACATCGCCCCCGGCTGGACCAAGCTGGTCAAGGCCGACAACCTCGCGCGTGAACTCGGCGTCGAGCCGGGCAAGTTGTTCGTCAAGGACGACTCCGGCAACCCGACGCACTCCTTCAAGGACCGCGTCGTCGCGCAGGCCCTGGAGGCCGCCCGCGCCTTCGGGTTCACCACGCTCTCCTGCTCCTCGACCGGCAACCTCGCGGGCGCCGTCGGCGCCGCGGCGGCCCGGGCCGGCTTCCGCTCCTGCGTGTTCATCCCGCACGACCTGGAGCAGGGCAAGGTCGTCTCTGCCGCCGTCTACGGTGGCGAGCTCGTCGCCATCGAGGGCAACTACGACGACGTGAACCGCTTCTGCTCCGAGCTCATCGGCGACCCGCTGGGCGAGGGCTGGGGCTTCGTCAACGTGAACCTGCGGCCGTACTACGGCGAGGGATCCAAGACGCTGGCGTACGAGATCTGCGAGCAGCTCGGCTGGCAGCTGCCCGACCAGCTCGTCATCCCGATCGCCTCGGGCTCCCAGCTCACGAAGATCGACAAGGGCCTCCAGGAGCTGATCAAGCTCGGCCTGGTCGAGGACAAGCCCTACAAG
Organism: Streptomyces sp. NPDC032721; assembly: GCF_055579625.1. Classification (NCBI taxonomy): domain Bacteria; kingdom Bacillati; phylum Actinomycetota; class Actinomycetes; order Kitasatosporales; family Streptomycetaceae; genus Streptomyces; species Streptomyces sp. NPDC032721. Next base: position 127,774 of record NZ_JBVIMX010000024.1, read on the forward strand.
ATCTTCGGCGCCCAGGCGGAAGGCTGCTCGCCGGTGTCCGTGGCCTTCAAGGCCGGCACGGACGTGGTGCGCCCGCAGAAGCCGAACACCATCGCCAAGTCGCTGGCCATCGGCAACCCGGCGGACGGCCCGTACGTCCTGGACATCGCCCGCCGGACCGGTGGCGCGGTGGAGGACGTGAACGACGAGCAGGTCGTCGAGGCGGTCAAGCTGCTCGCGCGCACCGAGGGCATCTTCGCGGAGACCGCGGGCGGTGTGACGGTGGGCGTCACGAAGAAGCTGATCGAGAACGGCCTCATCGACCCGGCCCTGACCACCGTGGTGCTCAACACCGGCGACGGCCTGAAGACCCTCGACGCGGTGGCCCCGACCACGGGTCCGACCGCGACCATCCGGCCGAACCTGGACGCGTTCCGCGACGCCGGCCTGGCACGCTGAATCACCCCCGTAACGGAAGGCAGAAACACCATGAGCGTCAAGGTCCGCATCCCCACCATCCTCCGTACGTACACGGGCGGTGAGTCCGAGGTCGCCGCCGAGGGCGCGACCCTCGCGGAGGTCATCGCCGACCTGGAGAAGAACCACACCGGCATCGCCGCCCGCGTCCTGGACGACCAGGGCAAGCTGCGCCGCTTCGTGAACGTCTACGTGAACGACGACGACGTGCGCTTCGAGAGCGGCCTGGAGACGGCCACTCCGGACGGCGCCGGCATCTCGATCATCCCGGCCGTCGCCGGCGGCTGAGAACCGCTTCCGCGGAAGCGCACAGGGGGCGGGAGACCGTCCCCAACGCGCCCCTCGTTAACCCAAGTTGCCCCCTCCGCTCACAAGCGGAGGGGGCAATTCTGCATGGTTGAAAGAGGTAGAGTAGGGGAAGCCCCTCCGCTCGCCCGTGCCCCGTGCATATGAGAACGCGACAAGATGGGGCTTGCGAGTTCGAGCCTTTTGTTGCCGAATCGCACATTATGTCCGGCCCGACTTGCCCTGGAATCCGGGCAGTTGACCGTTCCGGCCTTTCGAGCCTGCCCAGAATTCTCGTCCAATTGACCTGTTGCAGAGGGCAGTTGGGCGGATACATTCAGCCGCGGTCGACGCGCTACGGCGCACATCCACCGCGTTCCTGTCGGCGGGTGGGGTCTGACCCGGGGTCGCGAAGTGCGGCCTCGCGCAAGGGCCAGTAATAGGGGAGTTAGGCATGGCTCAGGGCACCGTCAAGTGGTTCAACGCGGAGAAGGGGTACGGCTTCATCGCGGTCGACGGTGGTGCGGATGTTTTCGTCCACTACAGCGCGATTCAGATGGACGGCTACCGCACCCTTGAAGAAGGTCAGCGAGTCGAGTTCGAGATCTCGCAGGGCCAGAAGGGTCCGCAGGCGGACATGGTCAAGCTCGCCGTCTGATCTCGGCGCGATCGGCCACCGACGCACACTTCAGCGACTTGTGTAAGCACTCACGCACCTAGGGTCCGTGTCCCCTCACAGGGGTACGGGCCCTTGGTGCGTTTGGCGTACGGGGGTCCGTGCGGGCCGGGATCTGTGGTAGCCGCTTGCACTCGCCCATGCCGAGTGCTAATCATTGGCGTTAGCACTCTCCCAGTGAGAGTGACAGAACTTGGACCAGGTTCGGTGAGGCCCACGGGGTCGGGGGTAAGGAATCCTCCGCCTTTCGGGCCGTCCGTCGCGGGCAGCGAACCCCCGGTCCGGAGAAATCCACCCCGTCCTGGGAGGACCACTTCACATGGCCAAGATCATCGCGTTCGACGAGGAGGCCCGGCGCGGCCTCGAGCGTGGCATGAACCAGCTCGCCGACGCCGTCAAGGTCACCCTTGGCCCCAAGGGCCGCAACGTCGTCCTTGAGAAGAAGTGGGGCGCCCCCACGATCACCAACGACGGTGTCTCCATCGCGAAGGAAATCGAGCTGGAGGACCCGTACGAGAAGATCGGCGCCGAGCTCGTCAAGGAGGTCGCGAAGAAGACGGACGACGTCGCCGGTGACGGCACGACGACCGCGACCGTCCTCGCGCAGGCGCTGGTCCGTGAGGGCCTCCGCAACGTCGCCGCGGGTGCCAACCCGATGGCCCTGAAGCGTGGCATCGAGAAGGCCGTCGAGGCCGTCTCCGCCGCACTCCTGGAGCAGGCGAAGGATGTCGAGACCAAGGAGCAGATCGCTTCGACGGCCTCCATCTCCGCCGCCGACACCCAGATCGGCGAGCTCATCGCCGAGGCGATGGACAAGGTCGGCAAGGAAGGCGTCATCACGGTCGAGGAGTCGCAGACCTTCGGCCTGGAGCTTGAGCTCACCGAGGGCATGCGCTTCGACAAGGGCTACATCTCGGCGTACTTCGCGACCGACATGGAGCGCATGGAGTCGGCTCTCGACGACCCGTACATCCTGATCGTCAACTCGAAGATCGGCAACGTGAAGGACCTCCTTCCGCTGCTGGAGAAGGTCATGCAGTCGGGCAAGCCCCTGCTGATCATCGCCGAGGACGTCGAGGGCGAGGCGCTCTCCACCCTGGTCGTGAACAAGATCCGCGGCACCTTCAAGTCCGTCGCCGTCAAGGCCCCGGGCTTCGGCGACCGCCGCAAGGCCATGCTGAACGACATCGCCATCCTCACGGGCGGCACGGTCATCTCCGAAGAGGTCGGCCTCAAGCTGGAGAACGCCGGTCTCGACCTGCTCGGCCGCGCCCGCAAGGTCGTCATCACCAAGGACGAGACGACCATCGTCGACGGTGCCGGTGACAGCGACCAGGTCGCCGGTCGCGTGAACCAGATCCGTGCCGAGATCGAGAACAGCGACTCGGACTACGACCGCGAGAAGCTCCAGGAGCGCCTGGCGAAGCTGGCCGGCGGCGTGGCCGTCATCAAGGCCGGTGCCGCCACCGAGGTCGAGCTCAAGGAGCGCAAGCACCGCATCGAGGACGCCGTTCGCAACGCGAAGGCCGCCGTCGAAGAGGGCATCGTCGCCGGTGGTGGCGTCGCCCTCCTCCAGGCCTCGGCCGTCTTCGAGAAGCTGGAGCTCACGGGCGACGAGGCGACCGGCGCCAACGCCGTGAAGCTCGCGCTGGAGGCCCCGCTCAAGCAGATCGCCGTCAACGGTGGTCTTGAGGGTGGCGTCGTCGTCGAGAAGGTCCGCAACCTCCCGATCGGTCACGGCCTGAACGCCGCGACCGGCGAGTACGTGGACATGATCGCCGAGGGCATCCTCGACCCGGCGAAGGTCACGCGCTCTGCCCTGCAGAACGCCGCCTCCATCGCCGCGCTGTTCCTCACCACCGAGGCCGTCATCGCCGACAAGCCCGAGAAGGCCGGCGCTGCCGCCCCGGGTGGCATGCCGGGCGGTGACATGGACTTCTGATCGGCCCCTCCGGCTGATCGCCAGTCCTTCGCACGAACCGAGGGCGGTACTTCCCTTCACAGGGGGGTACCGCCCTCGGGCGTTCGTGTGTGCGGTGCGTTCGGTGTGGTGGCGTCAGACTCCGGCGGGCTGTTTCGGTGTGTCTGCGGGGTCCGTGGGGGGTGTGGAGCCTGCGATCGGGGCCATTGCCGCGTCCGCTGCCGGGGCGTTCAGTTCCGTCAGCATCGACTTGGTGAAGCCGAAGTAGTACGTGGCGAGGAAGCCGACCGCGTAGCCGACGAACAGGCCGCCCGCGTAGACGGCGATCGTGGTGCCCAGGCCGTGGTTGCCCTGGAGGAGCGGGAACAGGGCCCAGCCGGACGGGCCGATGGCCGTCGAGCCGACCTTGTCGCCGAGCATCGAGAAGAGGCCGACGAACGCGCCGCCCGCGGCGCCGCCCGCGCACGCCGTGATGAAGGGGCGGCCGAGCGGGAGCGAGACACCGTAGATGAGCGGCTCGCCGACGCCCAGGATGCCGGCCGGGAGGGCGGACTTGATGGTCTTGCGGAGGGAGTGGTTGTTCTTCAGGCGCATGAACACCGCAACCGCGCAGCCGACCTGGCCCGCGCCCGCCATCGCCAGGATCGGGAGCAGGACGGTGAAGCCCTGCTGCTCGATGAGGGTGGTGTGGATGGGGATCAGGGCCTGGTGCAGGCCGAGCATGACCAGCGGGAGGAAGAAGCCGCCGAGGACCAGGCCCGCGAAGGCGCCGGTGTGGGCGAGCAGCCAGTCCGCGCCCGTACCGATGGCGGTGGAGATCTCACCGGCGACGAACATCAGGCCGAAGATGGTGACCAGGCCGGAGATCAGGACGGTCAGGGTCGGGGTGACCAGCACGTCGAGGGATTCGGGGACCCAGCGACGGCACCACTTCTCGATGTACACGGCGAGGACCGCCGCGCCCAGCGCGCCGAGCACACCGCCCTGGCCGGGGGAGAGGGTCTGGCCGAAGACGTCGATCTTGGCGACGCCCGCGAAGACGATGATGGAGGCGACCGCGCCGCCCAGGATCGGCGTACCGCCGAACTCCTTCGCCGTGTTGAAGCCGACGAAGACGGCGATCAGTGCCATGAAGCCGGAGGCGATGGCGGCCAGGGCCGGGGTGATGCCCGGCAGCCAGCCCAGGTTGATGAGCAGGCCGTTGAGTCCGGCGATGATGCCGCAGCCGATCAGGGCCGGGATCAGGGGTACGAAGATGTTCGCGACGCGGCGCAGGAACAGCTTGAACGGGGTGGCGTTCTTGGCCTTCTGGGCGGCCTTGATCGCGGCGCCCTGAGCTGCCAGCTCCTCGGCGGAGGGGGTGTGGTCCGGGGCGTCCCCCGCGGCGGGCGTGCCCGTGCTTTTCTGTTCCTCGATCAGTTTTTCGAACTCCGGGGTGACGCGGGCGACCGTCCCCGGCCCCAGCACGATCTGGTACGTGTCGTCCTCGACCACGCCCATCACGGCGGGCAGCGCCTTCAGCGCCTCGTCCTGGACGAGTGAGCGGTCGCGCAGACCCAGCCGGAGGCGGGTCATGCAGTGGGCGGCCGTCTCTACGTTGTCGGCGCCTCCGACGAGCGGAAGGATCGCGGCTGCGGTGGCGCGGTTCTTGTTTTCCGTGGTGCTCATGGTGCGTGGCCTTGCTGTGCGGGGGGTGGGGGAGTCCGCCGTCAGGCGGTGGAGGTGCGGGTGCGGGCGGCCGTCAGGGCGGCGCGCAGGTGGCCGTGCGCGTCATCGAGCAGGGCCTTGGCATCGGGGCCCTCGACGTCGCCGAGGATCACCAGGATCGCGTTCTTCACCTCCCCGTCGGTGGCGGCGAGGGCGGCCTCGATCTCCGCGTCGGCCGCGCCGGTGGCGAGGCCGACGATGCGCCGCGAGCGGGCGCGCAGCTTCTCGTTGGAGGCGCGGACGTCGACCATGAGGTTTCCGTAGGTCTTGCCGAGCCGGATCATGGTGATCGTCGAGATCATGTTGAGCACCAGCTTCTGGGCGGTGCCCGACTTCAACCGGGTGGATCCGGTGAGGAGTTCGGGGCCCACGACGACCTCGATGCCGTGGTCGGCGGCGGCGGCCAGCGCGCTGTCCGCGTTGCAGGACAGGCCCGCGGTGAGCGCGCCCAGGCTGCGGGCGTGCTCGACGGCGCCGATGGCGTACGGGGTGCGTCCCGAGGCGGAGATGCCGATGACGGTGTCGTCGGCGGTGAGCTTCAGCGCGTCCAGGTCCTCGCGGGCCAGCTCCTTGCTGTCCTCGGCGCCCTCGACGGCCTTGACCATGGCGGAGGGGCCGCCCGCGATGAGCCCGACGACCTCGCTGGGGTCGGTGTTGAAGGTGGGCGGGCACTCGCTGGCGTCCAGCACGCCGAGGCGTCCCGCCGTACCGGCACCGGCGTAGATCAGCCGGCCGCCGCGCGACATGCGGTCCGCGATGCCGTCGATGGCGGCGGCGATCTGCGGGAGCTTCGCGGCGACAGCGGCGGGCACGGTGGCGTCCTCGCCGTTCATCAGGGCGGCCAGCTCGGCGGTGGGCAGCTGGTCGATCTCGGCGAGCTCGGGGCGGAAGGCCTCGGTGGTCAACGTGGCGAGCTGGGCGCGGAGTTCACCGTAGGTCTGGTCGTCGGTGGCAGTCATCAGGGCGCGGCTCTCTCTGGTGGTACGGGGCGGGGGAGGGTACGGGCGGGGGTTACGGGGCCGGATCAGCGCGCGGCGCGCGGGTCCTGGCGGTGGTCGTGCCGGTGGGCCAGGGCTTCGTACGAGGCGGCCAGGGCGGGCGCCGCCGTGTCGTACGTGCGCTGGGCGACGCCCACGAACAGGCAGTCCACCACGAGGAGTTGACTGGTCCTGCTGGACATCGCGGCCGGGCGCAGTTCGCTCTCGCGCGCGGTGGAGGTGGTCAGTATGTGGTCGGCGTACTGGACGACGGGGGCGCCCGGGCGGCCGGTGATGGCGACCGTCGTCGCCCCGTGCTCGAAGGCGACCCGGAAGGGTTCGATGACGTCGCTGGTGGCGCCGGAGTGGGTGATCGCGACGGCGACGTCGCCCGCGCGCAGCTGCACCGCGTTGGTGACGGCGAGGTGCGGGTCGGTGTGGGAGTGGGCGATGACGCCGATCCGCAGGAGCTTCTGGGCGAGGTCCATACCGACCAGCGATGAGGCGCCGATCCCGTAGATGTCGACGCGCCTCGCGGTCGCCAACGCGGCCACGGCCGCGCCCAGTTGGACGGTGTCGAGACCGGCTGCCGTGTCGGCGAGGGTCTGCTGTTCGTCGTGCGCCAGCTTGGTGACGACGTCGGCGATCGGGTCGTCGACCGCGATGTCCGCCGTGACGGCGGGGGCCCGGCCCGACTCCTGGTGCGCGGCCAGTCCGGCGAGGGCGAGGCGGAGGTCCCGGTATCCCGGGTACCCCAGCAGGCGGGAGGTCCGTACGACGGTCGCCTCACTGGTGCCGGTGAGCTCGGCGAGACCGGTCACGGTCAGGGCGGCGCAGCCCGCCGGGTCGCCCGCGACGGCCTCCGCGACGCGCTGCATGGAGCGGGTCATGGAAGGGGCGAGGGTACGGACCTTGGCGGCCAGGGCGGCGGGGGCCGGGGCCTGGACCTTGGCGGTCGGCGAAAGGGGACTGGAAGTTTCCTTCACTGCTTTGCTCACACCTGAAAGGTATTTTCAGGCAGGGGTTCGGTCAAGAGGCCCAAAGTCCCGGACGAGGTGAGTCGCGGGACAATGGGGCGCATGGAGCACAGTGACCCCACCGGCCGTCTTGAGCAGGCCCTGCACACCGCCCGCGCCCTGGTGATGGCCGACCTCGCGGCCCGCGATGTGGCCGAGGCGCAGATCGTGTCCCTCGTCGAGGACGCGGTGGTGCATCGCAGGTGGTGGGTGGAGCAGTGGCCCGAGGGCGTCGAGTTCGTCGTCGGACTGATCGCCCAGGACGTGCAGGACGCTCTCCTGGAGGACTACGGCCGCTGGCCGCTGTGCCCGGTCTGCGAGGACGGCCCGCACGCACTGGAGGTCGAGCCCGAGCTGGGTGCCGACCCGCACTGGGTGTGCACCAAGCAGGTGGTGGCGGTGGCCCCGGTCGGCGGTCTGCGCCCGTGACCCTCTACATAGACCCGCCGACCTGGCCGGGCCACGGCCGGATGTGGTCGCACCTGGTCAGCGATGTGTCGTACGAGGAACTGCACGCGTTCGCGGCCCGGATCGGCGCCCCGCCGCGCGCCTTCGAGCGCGACCACTACGACATCCCCGCCGAGCGGTACGGGGACGCGGTGGCGGCCGGGGCGGTGGAGATCGGCAGCAAGGAACTGGTGCGGCGGATCACGGCGGCCGGGCTGCGGCGGCGGAAGTTCGCGGGGTAGGCCCGAGGGCTGTCGGGGCGCTGCGTTTCCCCGCACCCCATTGCAACGCGACCCGCGACCACCTTTGCGTTAACTCGCAAGCCCATTGCAATGAATGGCTCTGTATCCCCCAGGTTGCAGGCGGTTGCTTGCGTATTCATCGTTGACCGATTCATAAACGCAATGTAGCTTCGTGCTCGTTCAGTACTTGCTGAACCTTCACGAGGGGGATTCACCATGGGCGGCAACGGCAACGGCAACGGCAACGGCAACGGCAACGGCAACGGCAGCTTCTCCGAAGCGGGTCTGCGCAGGATGCACGACGTACTGGCGGGCCACGTCGACTCCGGGAAGATCCCCGGTCTCGTCGCACTGGTCGGCCGGGGCGGCGAGACGCACGTCGAGACGCTCGGCACGATGCGCCACGACGGCGGTCCCGCGATGGCCCGGGACACGATCTTCCGGATGGCGTCGACGTCCAAGCCGGTCGCGATGTCGGCCGCCATGGTCCTGCTCGACGAGTGCAGGCTGCGGCTGGACGACCAGGTCCAGGAGTGGCTGCCCGAGCTCGCCGACCGGCAGGTGCTCAAGCGTCTTGACGGTCCGTTGGACGAGACCGAGCCCGCCCGTCGGCCGATCACCGTACGGGACCTGCTGACCTCGACGTTCGGCCTCGGCATGGACATCACGGCGATCGGCACCCCGATCTTCGGCGCGATCTTCGAGAACGGGCTCACCCCCGACGGCCCGGAGCCGATGCCGGGACCGGACGAGTGGATGCGCCGCCTCGGCACGCTGCCGCTGATGGCCCACCCCGGCGAGCGCTGGCAGTACCAGATCAGCCACGACGTGCTGAGCGTGCTGGTCGCCAGGGTCACCGGCAAGACGTACGAGGAGTTCCTGCGCGAGCGGATCTTCGAGCCGCTGGGCATGAAGGACACCGGCTTCCACGTCCCCGCCGACAAGATCGACCGGCTGCCCGACCTCTACGCACCGGACCCGCAGACCGGCGAGTTCCACGTGTGGGACGCGGCGAAGGGCGGCCGGTGGAGCCGGCCGCCGGCGTTCCAGGGCGGCGGCGGTGGCCTGGTCTCGACCGTCGACGACTTCCACGCGTACTTCACCATGCTGCTCAACGGCGGCAAGCACGGCGACGAGCGGATCCTGTCCCGCGCGGCCGTCGAGCTGATGACCACCAACCGCCTCTCGCCGGAGCAGACGGCGGCCCGCAAGGCAATGGCCGAGGACAACGTCCACCTGTCCTTCGGCCAGGGCCAGCACGGCGGCTGGGGCTTCGGGATGGCGGTGCGCACCTACCGGGGCGACTACGCGCCCGTCGGCCAGTTCGGCTGGGACGGCGGCAGCGGCGCCTCCGCCTACGCGGACCCGGAGACCGGCCTCACCGGCCTGCTGCTCACCCAGGTCGGCATGACGGTCCCGAACGCGGCCCACGCCATCCACGACTTCTGGACGACGGCGTACCAGGCGATCGAGGACTGAGGTCCGCTCCGGGCCCGTTACTGGCGCTACTGGCGTTACTGGTGGGAGAGGGGCTGCGGGGAGGCCGAAGACTGGGCCGGTACGGCACTCCCCGCACCTGCACCCGCACCCGCACCCGCACCCGCACCCGCACCCGCGCCCTTCGCCACCAGCCGCGACGCGTTGTCCGTGCGCTGCCAGCGCAGGGACAGTACGACCAGGCCGACCGCGACCACCGTCATCGCCCCGCCCGCCCACGCCGTGGCCGAGAAGCCCCAGCCCGCGTCGATCACCGTGCCGCCGAGCCACGGGCCACCCGTGTTGCCGAGGTTGAACGCGGCCGTGGTGGTGGCTCCGGCGAGGGTCGGGGCCGCTCCCGCCACGTTGAACATCCGGGCGTTCAGCGCCGGTGCGGTGAAGAAGGCGGAGAAGCCGAGCGCGAAGGACAGGGCGATGGCGACCGCCGCCGACGAGCCGAACAGGGCCAGGGCCGCCAGCAGCACCGTCGAGGTGCTGATGCCGCCGATCAGGACGCCGAACGGGCGGGCGTCCGCGATCATGCCGCCGACCGTCGTACCGATCAGCGCGCCGATGCCGAAGAGGCCCAGGATCCACGGGACCCACTTCGAGTCCAGCCCGGCCACGTCCGTCAGGATCGGCGACAGGTAGGAGAAGGCGCAGAAGACACCGCCGGCCGCGAGGGCCGTGATCACGACGCTGACCAGGACCTGGCGGTCGCGGTAGATGCTCAGCTCCTTCTTCAGCTGCGGGCGCTCGTCGGGCAGCGGGATACGGGGGATCAGCGTGGTGACCCCGACCAGGGCGATCGCGGAGGCCGCGCCCACCGCCCAGAACGCCGAACGCCAGCCGAAGTTCTCACCGAGGAACGCGCCGAGCGGCACGCCCAGCACGTTCGCGATGCTCAGCCCGCCGATCATGACCGCCATCGCCTTGGCCCGCGACGTCACCGGCACCATCGCGATGGCGACGGCCGCGCCGACCGCCCAGAAGCCCGCGCACGCGAACGCGCTCACCACGCGGGAGGCGAAGAGCAGCTCGTACGAGGGAGCCAGCGCGCCCGCCACCTGGCCGAGCCCGAACACCGAGATCAGCGCGATCAGCGTCGTCCGCCTCGGCAGCCGCAGCGTCGCCACCGCGAGCAGCGGCGCACCGATCACCATGCCGATCGCGAAGGCGGATATGAGCAGCCCCGCCTGCGGGATCGTGACGTCCATGTCGTCGGCTATCGGGGGCAGCAGCCCGGAGAGCATGAATTCGCTCGTACCGAGCGCGAAGACGGCGAGGCCGAGCATGTAGACGGCGAGGGGCATACGGTCACGGGCGCGCGGCGGAGCGGCGGGCTGATCGGAGGGGGGCATAGCAGTGTTCAACAAGCGCTCGGAGCCTGCCATTCCCGTACTGGCGGGTCACCTAAATCAACCACTTGGCGAGGCTTTCAACTCCACTGATGCATAAGCACCATACGGACGGTAGAGATATGGATCATGACGACTACGGAATCCCCCGAGCCCGACATCCGCGCCGCCGAGGAAACGATCCGCGCACTGCGCGCCGCCCTCGTCGGGGCCGGGCTCAACCTCCCCTCCCTGGCCCTCGACCCGGCCTCCTGCGCCCGTGAGGTGCCCGCGCCGCTGATCGACCTGGGCCGCTGCGACGTGTCGACGGCCCGACGGCTGACGGACGCGCTGCTGAGGGTGGGCGGGGGCTCCTAGCGCCGGGGGAAACGCTCCTGTGCCGCGAGTACGTCGTCCCCGTAGGCCGCCGCCCAGGCGCCGAGGGCGCGGATCGGGGTGAGCAGGGCGGTGCCGGCCCCGGTGAGGGAGTAGTCGACGCGGGGCGGGGCCTCGGCGTAACGGCGGCGCTCCACCAGGCCGTTGTACTCCAGTCGCCGCAGTGCCTCGTTGAGCACCTTGGGGCTGATCCCGCCGATCCGGGCCAGCAGGGCGCGGGGCCGCATCGGGCCGTTCTCGCCGAGTGCGTAGAGGACCACGCTGTCCCAGCGGTTGGCCAGTACCTCGAAGGCGGTCCTGGCCCGGCAGTCCGCCGCGAACGGATCCCCGCCCATGTCGTCCCCGGCCGTGTCCCTGGCCCCGTCCACCTGTCCCATGCGGACATCCTGCCCCGGCCGATGCGTACCAGGTGGTGTGCATCGACCGGCCTAGCGTCCCGGTCATGACATTCCACGACGCGAACGGGAGCAGGACGACGATGCGCATCGGCATTCTCGGTACGGGCGGCATGGCAGCGGCACTGGGCGGGGCCTGGGTGCGGGCCGGACACGACGTCATGGTCGGCGGCCGGAACACGGCGTCCGCCGCCAGGACGGCGGAGCGCATCGGGGCCGCCGCACACGGCGGCCTCACCGAGGCGGCCGGGTACGGCGAGGGCGTACTGCTCGCGGTACCGGCCGGGATCGCACCGCAGCTGGCCAAGGAGTTCGCCACCGACCTCGCCGGACGGACCGTCTTCGACTGCACGGTGCCGATGGTGCCCTCCGGTGACGGCCCGGTCCTGTCCACCGCCGGGGGCACGGACTCGGTCGCCACGCGCATCGCGGCGGCGGCGCCGGACGCCCGGGTCGCCAAGGTGTTCGGCATCTGCCACGAGAGCATCTGGACCCTGCCGCAACCGGCCTTCGAGGGCGCACCGTTGGCCGTGCCCTTCTGTGCGGACGCCCCGCCCACCGCCGCCCTGACGAGCGAGCTGATCACGTCGATGGGCTGCACTCCGCTGCCGTGCGGCGAGCTGGGCCGGGCGGCGCTGCTGGAGGCGGCAGCGGTGTTCGCCGTCGGGGTGTGGTGGTCCGGCGGCGAGGCCCGCCACGTCTTCCCCGCCCCCGCGCTGGCCCCCGGCGCAGTCGACGACTGAGGGCCGGTTCAGCGGGGTCCCCGTCCCTGTTCCCACCCCCGTTCCCGCAGGTCGTGGCGGATGCGGCTGGCCTTTCCGCGTACGACGTCGGCGGGCAGGCCCGGGGTGTCCCGTACGTACGGCTGGCTGCGGCACGGGCGGCACAGGCCGCCCGGCAGCGCGGCGGGCTCGCCGGGGACGCCGCACACGGAGCACTCCATGATCCGAACGCCCTGCCTCGGCGCGGGCAGCTCCGGCGGCAGCTCCTTGATCAGCTTCGACTGTACGAACGCGAAGGGGCTGTGCACCACGCGCGGGACGATCTGCCCGAGCCCGCGCAGCAGCCGGTCCGGCGAGGCCCCGCGCCGCAGCCACTCCGCCGCGTACGGCGCCAGCTCGCGGCAGGCGTTTGCGGAGAGGGTCAGCTGCGGCACCTGGTGGGAGAGGTGCGCGAGGGTCTCGTACGCGCGTTGCTCGTGGGTCTCCGGGGCGGCCTCGGCGGCGTCCTCGGTGGTTTCGCCGCGCACGGCGGACTGCCACCAGGCGTCCGAACGCTGCGTCCGGGAGAAGTACGTGCGCTGCACCCACTTCGCGCTGCCGCCCGCCTCCCACAGCGGCTCGCGGTAGCGGCGCAGGTGACCGGCGGCGGAGAGGTTGCGGAGCGTGGTGGAGATCGCGGTCTGGCCGTACGCGGCGATCTCCTTGGCCAGCGTCTTGATACTGATGTCCGAGCCGTCCGGCAACCTGTCGATGTACCCGGCGATGGCCGCTTCGCGGGACGGGAGATGGCTGAAGTCGGTTGCGTGGCGCGGGAGTTGATCCGGCGCGGACTTCTTCCCGAAGCCGGGGACGGCCATGGGGTGCGCGGGGGCGTGGGGGGCAGGACTAAGCTGCGTCATAGCCATGAGGGATCCCTGCTAAGAGACGATCTCGCGTGGTCAGACCCCTGTGTGGTGTTGGCGCACCCATGGGGGTCGTTCTGTCTGTTGTGACGCACCGTACACGTTCGGAGCGGTGTGTCGCGACACGGTCACGAAAAGCCATCTCGCGCGCGGGTGAGGTGAGTTGGGGGGCCGGGTGGGGGGTGGGTAAGACTTCGCCATCCATTCCTTAGAGAAAGCGTCTTGACGCTCGAATCCCGAGTCTCGCCGGTGCCGGGCAACGGGAACGGCCCCCGCCGGGTGGGCGAGGGCCGGTCAACGAGCTCCTGTTTGGCGGGTGTTCAGCCGTGCTTGAGTGCAGCGACGAAGGACGTCCAAGCCTCGGGCTCGATGAGGAGCGCGGGGCCGTCCGGAGCGGTCTTGCTGTCGCGTACGGGGACGAGGGTGGGGAAGTGGTCGGCGACTTCGAGGCACTCGCCGCCGTCGGTGTTGCTGTAGGAGCTGTTGCGCCAGGTCGCGGCGCTCAGGTCGATGGTTCGCACGTGCTGCCTCCAGGTGGTGGGCAGTTCAGGCGGCGAGGTTGTCGTCCTTGAGTGCGCTGACGAAAGACGTCCAGGCGGCGGGCTCGATGAGGAGCGCGGGGCCCTCGGGCGCCTTACTGTCGCGTATGGGGACGATGCTCGGGAAGTGGTCAGCAACTTCCACGCACTCCCCGCCATCCGCGTTGCTGTACGAGCTTGTGCGCCACACCGCCGCACTCAGGTCGATGAATCGCACTGCGCTTCCTCCAGCAAGTCCGTGATGAACTTCCGTGACTCCAAAGGGGACAAGGCCAGGTCACGCAATGCATCATACGCGCGCTGAAGTCGCTCGACCTGAGCCGAACTCTCCAGCAGCTCACCGTGGATGTAGTTCTCGACGTAGGCCACCGTGCGGGCATCCGGCAGCCGCAGGAACATCACACTCGTGTCCCGCAAAGCCTGGGGTCCCACGTTCAGAGGGAGTACCTGTAGGACGAGATTGGTCCGGTCGGCCACCTCGACCAAGTACTCCAGTTGTTCGCGCCAGGCGCCCGCATCATTCAACGGTGTGCGCAGCACGGCCTCGGACAGGATGCTGCGAAAGTGCGGAGCATCCGCGCCAGCGAGCAGTTCGCGTCGGCCGGTACGGGCTTCGACCTGCTTGTTCAGCTCATCCCCGACGAAGCCGCCCGTCTTGAGGAACGCACGCGCGTACCCCTCAGTCTGTAGCAATCCCGGGGGAGCGCTGACCGCGTAGTGCCACAGGCTTACAGCCTCCGCTTCGAGCGACATGTACCGCCGGTACTGCTCCCGGAACTGGCTGGTGTCTCCCATTGCGAGCTCCCACAGCGTGAGCAGCAGCCCGGGTGTCCCGTAGTGCTGGTCCAGCGCTTGGACGACCTCCGGTCCGCCGATCGTCTCTCCGCTCTCCATCTTCCCGAAGAGCGACCAGTCCCAGCCCAGCACCTCGCCCAGCTTGCGCAGCGACTCGCCGCGTTCGGCGCGCAGGCGACGCAGCTCCTCGACGAAGCGTTGTCGGGGTTCCTGACTCCGGCCGGTGACCACTCGTCTCGTCGGCATCGTGCGGCCTCCGTGGAGGTGGAAGGTGTGGAAGTTGCCGTGCAGCGGGCGGAAGCACCGCCGGTATCCGGTATCCGGACCCTGCCCCTAGGCAATGCTCGTTACGCCATGAAAGCGAAGGAGAGTTGCGCCCATGCACACGGAACACCAGGGGCCGGCGGCGTCGCCGTACCCGGCCGGAACGCTCGTCTACGACCAGGTGGCGAAAGCCGTCGCCGAGTACCGGGGCAAGGCGGGCCCGTACGCCATGCTGCGCCCGGTGGGCGGCGGACGGGAGTGGCAGGCCGAGCCGGGCTGGCTGCGCGAAGCCACCCTGGCGGAACGGCTGAGCGCCGGGATCCGCGTGGCCGACCACCGTTCGGAGAGCGCCCTGTGAGCGAGCCGTTCGTCGACGTCCTGCGCCCGCCTGAGCCGGTCGATGGCTGCGCCGACTGCGCCGAGCTGGACGTGGCGCGGGCAGTGGCCCGTGCCGAGTTCGACGGGAGTCTGGAGACCGACATGAACGTACTGCTGCGCAGGCACCAGCGCGCGGATCACCAAGTCGCCGCAGAATAGGGGGGATCCGTAATAACCGGGAAGGTGGGGCTGATGGGTGCGATGGTGTTCAACGTGGCCTTCGACTGCGGGAACGCGTACGAACTGGCCGCGTTCTGGAGCCGCGTCGTCGGGCATCCGATGGACGAGCTCGACAAGCCCGGCGACTCCACCGCGAGCGTCCGGCTGCCGACCGGGATGCACTTGTACTTCGCCGAGGTGCCCGAGGCCGCGCGCCGGAGCGGCAAGAACCCCGTGCACCTGTGCCTCCAGCCCGACGGGCGCCGGGACGACGAGGTGGACCGGTATCTCGGGCTCGGGGCGACCCTGCTCGACGACCGGCGCGAGCCGGACGGTACCGGGTGGGTCGTCTTCGCGGATCCAGAGGGCAACGAGTTCTGTGTGCTGCGCAGCGCGGAGGAGCGGGCCGCGATGGGCGGCTGAGATGCCTACGGTGTCAGCAGGTCCAGCTCGGTGGTGAGGTTGCGGCGGGCGGGCTCCTCCCAGTTCCTGGTGCCGTACGGGGTGCGGAACAGGCGCGGCAGGGCGAGGAGTTGGGCCAGTACGGCGGCCCGGCCCTTGCGGAAGTCGTCGTCCGGTACGAAGGCGTACTCGCTGCGCACCGCCGCCGCGTAGGCCGCGTACGGCTCCGGGCGTGCCGCCAGGATCGCCAGGTCCGCGTCGCAGAGGGCCTCGCCGTTGGTGTCGTCGTCGTCCGGGTCGTGGGTGACCGTGAGCCGGACCAGGCGGGCCACCTCGGCCGTCGCTGCCGGGGAGAGGCCCAGCTCGGGGAGCGCGCGCTCGGCGAGGCGGGCCGAGCGGTCCTCGTTGGTGTCCCGGTCGGGGAGGTACACCGCGTCGTGGAACCACGCGGCCAGCCGGACCAGGTCCGGGTCGGCGGCGTGGTCGGCGAGGGTGTCCAGGTGGGTGAGGACCGCTGCCAGGTGGGTGGGGGTGTGGTAGTGGCGTTGGGGCTCTGACCAGCGGCTGAGGAGGTTCGCGGCGTAGGGGGCCGGGTCCGGGGCGGTGTCCGGGGCGCTGTCCACGCCCGGTCCGCTGCCCACGCCCGGGGCCTGGCGCAGCGCCGCGATGGTGGTCGTCCAGCGGCGGAGCAGGTCGGCTTCGTCGTACGGCATCGGCGCGGGGCTCGTCGGGCGGCTCGTCATACGGCTAGTCTGCCGCGCCGCCGGTGCCCCGCGTGCCCCGGGACTCCCTGGCCGCCCGTGCGTACGCCCTGACCAGCGGGCGTACGTCGTCCTTGCGCCAGGCCAGGGCGAAGCGGGACGGGGTGATGCCGTGGACCGGGACCGTCACCACGTCGCCCTCGCCGCGCAGCAACAGCGGGGCGTTCCCGGTGGCGAGCAGGACCACGCCCAGGCCCGCGACCAGGGCTTCGTACGTCTCGTCGGGGCCCGCGACCTCCGCGCCGATCCTGGGCGGGACGCCGTTGCGGGCGTCCGTCGCGAGCCAGTAGTCACGTAGGGGTCCCGCCGAGGCGGGCAGTGCGAGGAAGGGTTCGGGGAGGAGCTCCTCGAAGTCGAGGGACGGGCGGTCCGCCAGGGGGTGGCCGGCCGGGAGCGCGACCAGTCTCGGTTCCTCGGCGAGCACCAGATGGGCGAAGCGCGACGGGTCGGGCAGCGGCAGCCAGACGAACGCCACGTCGCTCGTCCCGTCCGCCAGCCCCGCCGACGGGTCCGACCAGTCGACCTGGCGCAGCGAGAGCGTGGTCGTCGGGTGCGCGGCGGTGAAGCGCGACCGGATCGTGGGCAGCATCCCGCCCCGCCCCGGACTGGTGCTCATGCCGATGCGCAGCAGCGAGGCGGCGGAGGTGCGCAGGGCCTCCAGGGCCGCCGTACCCAACTGCCAGGAGGCAAGCGTTTGTTCGGCGTACGGGCGGAGCGTCTCGCCCGCCGGGGTAAGGGCCACGTTGCGGCGGTCGCGGGTGAACAGCTGGGCGCCCAGGGTGCGTTCGAGCTGGCGTATCTGCTTGCTCAGGGCGGGCTGGGAGACGTACAGCGACTCGGCGGCGCGCGTAAAGCTCAACTCCCTTGCCACGGCGAGGAAGTAGTGGAGGTCGCGGGTGTGGATGTCTATCCGGCTGGTCATAACCGATGGCTATCACGAAGGGTCTTGGACGGGGGAGGGGGCTGCGGCTGAGGATCAGTGCAGAGCGCGGGACCGGCAGCGGGACCCGCCCGAGGAGGGGAAACCACACCATGAACAAGGTCTGGCTGATCACCGGCGCGGGAAGCGGCTTCGGGCGTGCCATCACCGAGGCGGCAGTGGCGGCGGGGGACACCGTGATCGCCACGGCCCGGCGCACCGAGACCCTGGCCGGGCTGGTCGCCGCCCACCCCGGCCAGGTCGAGGCGGCCCGCCTGGACGTCACCGACATCGCCGGGATCGACGCGGCGGTGGCCGACGTCATCGACCGGCACGGCCGGATCGACGTACTGGTCAACAACGCGGGGCGCACGCACGTCGGTGCTGTGGAGGAGACCGGCGACGCGGAGCTGAGGGATCTGTTCGAGGTGCACTTCTTCGGCCCCGCCGCCCTGGTCCGTGCCGTACTTCCGCACATGCGCGAGCGCCGCTCCGGGGCGATCGTGCAGCTCAGCAGCATGGGCGGGCAGATGTCGTTCGCGGGCTTCGGGGCGTACAGCGCCACCAAGTTCGCGCTGGAAGGGATGAGCGAGGCGCTCGCCGACGAGGTCGCGCCGTACGGGATCAAGGTGCTCGTGGTCGAGCCGGGATCCTTCCGGACGGGGCTGTTCGGCGGCTTCAGCGCGAGCGAGCCGACGGCGGCGTACGCGGAGAGCGTCGGCGGGACGCGCAAGATGATCGAGTCGAGCAACGGGGTCCAGCCCGGCGACCCGGCGAAGGCCGCCCGCGCGATTCTGTACGCGCTGGACGCCGAAGTGACGCCGCTGCGGCTGCCGTTGGGCGGAGACGCGGTGGACGCGGTGGTCGGTCACCTGGACGCGGTGCGCGAGGAGGTGCGGGCGTGGGAGAAGGCGGCGCGGGACACTGCGATCGAGGAGTGAGCGGTCGGATTCGCCCGTACGTTGGCCCGTATGACGACGAATGAGGAACACGCGGAACACGCAGAACCGATACGCGATGCGGGCCTGCCGGAGCGACTGCTCCACTCCGAACTCAAGCCGTTCCTGGACCTGTTGAGGTCCCGCGCCACCGACGAGGACTTCGCGGTGCGGACCTGTTGTCCGGGGTGGACCGTACGGCACGTGGTCGCCCACTGCTCGGCGGCGCTGAACCGGGTGCTCGAAGTGCGCTACGAGAAGGACGTCTTCTCCCCCGAGTCCAACGACCGCGACATCGCCGAGCGCGCCGACTGGCCGCTGTCCCGGCTGCTCGACGAGCTGGAGCAGGGCTACCAGGAGTCCGGCGCGGTGATGGGCGCCCGGGAGGACGGGCGGCTGGACGGCATCGCGCTCGGGGAGTGGGTGCACACGGGGGACGTACGGGAGGCGTGGGGCCTGGAGGGCGCGTACGGCGGGGCCAGCGGCACGCTCGCCGTACCGCTGCTGGCGCGGCTGACGTACGTACGCAAGTTCCCGGCGCTGCGGGCGGAGCTGACGGACCTGGGGGAGGCGGTCCGGCTGGGCGCGGGCAGCGGGGACGCGGTCTATGTGGGCGACACGCCGACCCTGATGCGGCTCTTCGCGGGGCGACCGCTGACCGGGACGCGGTACGAGCTGAACGGGGTGTCGGAGGCGCAGCTCGTCTTCTTCGACTGATGAGAGTGGACGTGTGAGAACGGGGCGGGGTCCCGGAAAAAGCCGGGCCAAGAAACGCCCCCCCAACCCCCCCCCCCCCCACCCCCCCCACAATGCGTAAGAGGGAGGTAGTGTTGACCGCAAAAAAAAA
>NZ_JBVIMX010000025.1:0-135410 GCF_055579625.1 Streptomyces sp. NPDC032721
TACTCACCCTCGCGGGCTTTCCTCCGGACGATTTCGTTCGGTGTTTCTTTTGTTCTTGCGTTTCCGACTCTATCAGACTGTTTCCAGTGCCGATTCCCTCGGTGCTTTCCAGGTTCTTCGCTTTCGCGCTTTCCCTTTTCAGCGGTTCCGACTTTATCAGAAGTTCTGAGTCGGAATTTCCAACCCCCTGCCGGTGCTCCAGGCACGCGAAGGTGTCCGGGTTCCCGCTGAGGTGGAGCCGTAAACGTACTGGAGCGGGGTGCCTCGATGCAAATCGAGGTGCCCCGCTCCAGGAGATGAGGTAGTGGGACCTCGATCAGACCTCGACGACGACCGGAAGGATCATCGGCCGGCGACGGTAGGTGTCGGACACCCACTTGCCCACCGAACGGCGGATGAGCTGCTGGATCTGGTGCGCTTCCATCACTCCGTCCGCTGCCGAACGAGCGAGGGCTTCCTCGATCTTCGGGGTGACGGCGTTGAACGCGGCGTCGTCGATGCCGGAGCCGCGGGCGTGGAAGGTCGGGCCGCCGACGATCTTGCCGCTGGAGCTGTCGACCACGACGAAGACCGAGATGAAGCCCTCGTCCCCGAGGATGCGGCGGTCCTTGAGGTGGGTTTCGGTGACGTCGCCGACCGAGAGGCCGTCGACGTACACGTAACCCGCCTGGACCTTGCCGACGATCTTGGCGCGGCCGTCGATGAGGTCGACGACGACGCCGTCCTCGGCGATGACGATGTGGTCCTTGCGGACGCCGGTGAGGGCGCCCAGCTCGGCGTTGGCGCGCAGGTGGCGCCATTCGCCGTGGACCGGCATCAGGTTCTTGGGCTTGCAGATGTTGTAGAAGTACAACAGCTCGCCGGCCGAGGCGTGGCCCGAGACGTGGACCTTGGCGTTGCCCTTGTGGACGACGTTGGCGCCCCAGCGGGTCAGGCCGTTGATGACGCGGTAGACCGCGTTCTCGTTGCCCGGGATGAGGGACGAGGCCAGGATGACCGTGTCGCCGGGGACGATGCGGATCTGGTGGTCGCGGTTGGCCATCCGGGAGAGGGCGGCCATCGGCTCGCCCTGCGAGCCGGTGCAGACCAGCACGACTTCCTCGTCCGGGAGGTCGTCGAGGGTCTTCACGTCGACGACCAGGCCGCCGGGGACCTTGAGATAGCCGAGGTCGCGGGCGATGCCCATGTTGCGGACCATCGAGCGGCCGACGAAGGCGACGCGGCGGCCGTACTCGTGGGCGGCGTCCAGGATCTGCTGGATGCGGTGCACGTGGCTGGCGAAGCTGGCGACGATGATGCGCTTCTCGGCGCTCGCGAAGACGTTGCGGAGCACGTTGGAGATGTCGCGCTCGGGCGGGACGAAGCCCGGGACCTCGGCGTTCGTGGAGTCCGAGAGGAGGAGGTCGATGCCCTCTTCACTCAGACGCGCGAAGGCGTGCAGGTCGGTGAGGCGGCCGTCCAGCGGGAGCTGGTCCATCTTGAAGTCGCCGGTGGCGACGACCATGCCCGCGGGGGTGCGGATGGCGACGGCCAGCGCGTCCGGGATGGAGTGGTTGACCGCGACGAACTCGCACTCGAAGGGGCCGAGGCGCTCGCGGTCGCCCTCGGCGACCTCAAGGGTGTACGGGCGGATGCGGTGCTCCTGGAGCTTCGCCTCGATGAGGGCGAGCGTCAGCTTGGAGCCGATCAGCGGGATGTCGGGCTTGAGGCGCAGGAGGTACGGGACACCACCGATGTGGTCCTCGTGGCCGTGCGTCAGGACGATGCCCTCGATGTCGTCGAGGCGGTCCTTGATCGAGGTGAAGTCGGGCAGGATCAGGTCGATGCCCGGCTGCTCCTCCTCGGGGAACAGGACGCCGCAGTCGACGATGAGCAGACGGCCGTCGAACTCGAAGACCGTCATGTTGCGGCCGATCTCGCCGAGACCGCCCAGCGGGGTGACGCGCAGGCCGCCCTTGGCCAGCTTCGGCGGGGCGCCCAGTTCGGGATGCGGATGACTCAAAAGACTCTCCTCACCATGCGCGCGGCGGATCGCTCGGATCTCGGGCGCATGTTGTGTCGTGCACGGGCTGAATGTCTGTGCAGGGGTGTTTCCGGGTGCTGCTGGGTGTGGTGCTTGTTCAGTTGTGAAGTCTGTGTTTAGAGCTGTACCCCGCCTGCGGCGAGATCGATCTTGAGCTGGTGGGTTTCATCCGCGGACAGCTCGACGAGCGGCAGGCGCAGCGGTCCGGCGGGCAGTCCTTGCAGGTCCAGCGCGGCCTTGGTGGTGATGACGCCCTGGGTGCGGAACATGCCGGTGAAGACCGGCAGCAGCTTCTGGTGGAGCTCGGTGGCCTTCTGTACGTCGCCGGAGAGGTGGGCGTCCAGCAGGGCGCGCAGCTCGGGGGTGACGACGTGGCCGACGACGGAGACGAAGCCGCAGGCGCCGACGGACAGGAGCGGCAGGTTGAGCATGTCGTCGCCCGAGTACCAGGCGAGGCCGGAGCGGGCGATGGCCCAGCTGGCACGGCCCAGGTCGCCCTTGGCGTCCTTGTTGGCGACGATCCGGGGGTGCTCGGCGAGGCGGACGATCGTCTCGGTGTTGATCGGGACGCCGCTGCGGCCGGGGATGTCGTACAGCATCACCGGGAGCTCGGTGGCGTCGGCGATGGCGGTGAAGTGCCGGAACAGGCCCTCCTGCGGGGGCTTGTTGTAGTACGGCGTGACCGCGAGGAGGCCGTGGGCGCCGATCTGCCCGGCGGCGCGGGCCAGCTCCAGGCTGTGGCGGGTGTCGTTGGTGCCGACTCCGGCGACGACGTGGGCGCGGTCGCCGACCGCTTCCAGTACCGCCCGTACCAGGTCGTTTTTCTCCGCGTCGCTGGTGGTCGGGGACTCGCCGGTGGTGCCGTTGACAACGAGACCGTCGTTGCCGGCATCCACCAGATGGGTCGCGAGGCGCTGTGCGCCGTCGAGGTCGAGTGCGCCGTCCGCCGTGAAGGGCGTGACCATGGCGGTGAGGACCCGCCCGAAGGGGGTCTGCGGAGTGGAGATCGGAGCCATGGGTAACACGCTACTCGCTGCTCAGCGCGGGGTGTCCCCTCGGGGGACCGTGTGAGACGGGGGAAGAGGACACCGGCACTGCCTGCTCGGGGGTTCAAGCAGTGCCGGGTCCGTTTGATCAGCCTAGATGAACTTCTCGAAACGTCGCAATACGGACACCTCGTGCAGCCCATCCGTACATCTGTGCCCTCGGAGAGTTACGGGGCGACACGGCCGTTCTTGTTGAAGGCGGCGTGGGTGAGCGGCATGAGCTGCTGCCACTGGGCTTCCATCTGCTCGCCGACCATCTCGATCTCGCGCTGCGGGAAGGAGGGGACCTTGGCCAGCTCGTGCTGGGTGCGCAGGCCGAGGAAGTGCATCAGCGAGCGTGCGTTGCAGGTGGCGTACATCGAGGAGTACAGGCCGACCGGGAGGGTCGCGCGGGCCACCTCGCGGGCGACGCCGGCGGCGAGCATCTCCTGGTACGCCTCGTAGGACTGGCGGTACGAGTCCTCCATGACGCGGGCGGTGAGCTCCTGCTGGGCCTCGGTGCCCTCGACGAACTCGTACTTGCCGGGGCGGCCCTGCTGGACCAGCTTGCGGGCGGCGCCGGGGACGTAGAAGACCGGGTCGAGCTGACGGTAGCGGCCCGATTCCTCGTTGTACGACCAGCCGACGCGGTGCCGCATGAACTCGCGGAAGACGAAGATCGGGGCGCTGATGAAGAAGGTCATCGAGTTGTGCTCGAAGGGGCTGCCGTGGCGGTCGCGCATCAGGTAATTGATGAGCCCCTTGGAGCGCTCGGGGTCCTTGGTGAGTTCCTCCAGGGACTGCTCGCCGGCCGTGGAGACCCGGGCGGCCCACAGGACGTCCGAGTCCTGCGCCGCGTGCTTGACCAGCTCGACAGTGACTTCACTGCGGAAGCTGGGCTTCTGGATCTCTTCGGGGGTGCTGTCCGGGGTCACGGTCACCGGCGGGTCCTTCCACTTGCGTCTCGCTCTGGGCCGCGTCCACTTTACGGGCCGGAGGAGGGGCCGATCGCCGCTTGCGGAGTCCGGGGGGAGCCTGGCGAGGGTCCGGCGAGGGCCTGGCGAGGGTCCGGCGAGAAGTTCGACGGGGCGTCAGGACATTCTTTGAGCAATTCGGGGAAATCGGGCACCAAGTGACAGGGCTGTACGTCTGTACTTGTAAGGCACCGTTCGGTGCTCCTGTGAATCCGTCAGTTTGATGACCAAAAGGAGCGACACTCATGTTTCGCCGGCGAGAAGCCGTCCCGTTCGCCTTCGTTGCCGAGGCCGACCGCTTCCGCAGTAACGTCACCCCGCCCCCTCCCGAACGCGCCAGCACGGCCCAGCTCTTCGGGCGGTCGTTGATCGGTCTGACCGTGGTCGCCGGACTGGTCGGTTCGCTGATGTTCGGGCTTCCCGCGCTTGATCCGGGGAATGCGCCGGGGAAGACGCAGCAGTCCGAGGCTGCTGAGGGGCGTTGATCCGGTTCCGGTGATCCGGTTCCGTTGATCCGGCGGTTCGGCTGCGTCGGGCCGGCAGGCTGAGTCGATGGGCCGTCAGGACTCGTCCGGACCCCCTGAGGTGGCTTGGCGCGGGAGCGCTCGGTAGCCTCACCGGGCACTGCCCAATCGAGCGTGCTTGTGAGTGAGGACCAGTCGTGCCCCTGCCTTTCCTGACGGCCGACCGCGCTTTTGAAGCTGGCGCGGACGATGTTGCGCTGCCGTACGACGATCACGACCAGTGGCGGCGGCCCTATCGGCCCGGGCCTTACCGGGTCGGGATCGCGGCGTTGTTGCTGCTGCTGGCGTCGTTCGTGCTGCTGTCGGCGATGATCATTGCCTTCGCGGCGGAGTTGACCGCTGCGTTGATCGTGCTCGGTGTCGGGGCGGTGGTGATCGTCTGCGCGCTGAGGATCCTGCGGATGGGGGTCTGGGTCAGTCGGGCGGGGCTGCGGCGGGTGGGGTTCCTGGGGACCGTGACCGTGCCGTGGGGCGAGACTTCGAACGTGCGGACGGTTCAGCAGCCGGTGCGGTGGTTGGGGTTGCCTCGGACTGTGCAGGGGCAGGCGTTGGTCATGGAGCGGCGGGGTGGGGGTTCTTTGCCGCCGCTGCTGACCGACCACAGTGCGGATTTTCTTTCTCGGCCCGAGGCTTTTGAGCGGGCTACGGATGTGGTGGAGGCTTGGGGGGACGAGTACCGGCGGTAGGCGGCGGGCTCGTTGTGGTTGACGTGAGGGTCTGGTTCGGGGGATGCCCTGGGCCAGGCCCTTTTTGGTGTGCGGGGGTGGGTGGGCCGCTGCGCGGGGCTTCACCCCACCCCGCCCCTTCCCGAAACCGGGGCTCCGCCCCGGGCCCCGGGCCCGTGTGGGCGGGCGGGGGTGGGTGGGTTGCCGGGGCTGCGCCCCGGGCCCCGGGGTGGCAGCCCGGTGGGGGTGGGTGGGGGAGGTGCGGGTCGAGTGTGGCTGGCCGCGCAGTTCCCCGCGCCCCTAAAGGGCGCACCCCGCGCGGGGGTGGGCGGGTACGCGGTACCCCTGGGAGGAGGGCTGGTCGCGCCCGCGCGGCGGAGCCGCGCATGGCACAGGGCCGCGCCCCTAGACCGGGTGGGTGTAGGTGGTCGCGCCCGCGCGGTGGAGTCGCGCCTGGGGTCTAGTGGGTGTTCTTGTGTAGGGCGATGGCGTGTTGCATGGCTTTGCGGGCTCGGGGGGTGTCTCTGGCGTCCTGGTAGGCGATGGCCAGGCGGAACCAGGCTCGCCAGTCCTGGGGGTTGTCCTCGGTTTCTTCGCGGCGTTTGGTGAAGACCTCGTCGGCGGAGTCGCGGTCGATGCGGCCGGCCGGGGTGCGGCGGAGTTCGTCCACCGGGAGGGCGCCCTCGGCGTCGAGGATGGCTGCCAGTTTGTTGGCGTTGCGGACGAACTCGGTGTTCTTCCAGAGGAACCAGACGCCGATGAGCGGGATGGTGAGGGCGGTGACGCCGAAGGTGATGCCGAGGGGGGTGCCGAGTTTGATCATGGCGACGGCACGGCCGCCGACCAGGACGAAGAAGACGACCAGGACGGCGGACGTGACGAGGTAGGTGATCTTTGCGCGCATGGCTGGGTGCCGTCAGTTCAGGTCGAGGAAGTGTTCCAGGCCGAACGTGAGGCCGGGAGTGGTGACCACGCGACGGGCGCCGAGCAGGATGCCCGGCATGAAGCTGCTGTGGTGCAGGGAGTCGTGGCGGATGGTGAGGGTTTCGCCCTCGGTGCCGAGGAGGACTTCCTGGTGTGCGAGGAGACCGCGCAGGCGCACGGAGTGGACGGGGATGCCGTCGACGTCCGCGCCGCGCGCCCCGTCCAGAGCGGTCGAGGTGGCGTCCGGCATCGGGGCGCTGCCCGCCTCGGTACGGGCCGCGGCGATCAGCTGGGCGGTACGGGCTGCCGTACCGGAGGGGGCGTCGGCCTTGTTGGGGTGGTGCAGCTCGATGACCTCGACGGATTCGAAGTGCGGGGCCGCGATCTGCGCGAACTTCGTGGTGAGGACGGCACCGATGGAGAAGTTCGGGGCGATGAGTACGCCGGTGGAGGGGGTGGCCTCCAGCCAGGAGTTCAGCTGCGCGAGGCGGTCCTCGGTCCAGCCCGTGGTGCCGACGACGGCGTGCATTCCGTTGCGTACACAGAATTCGAGGTTGGCCATCACCGAGTCGGGGTGGGTCAGGTCGACGACGACCTGGGCGCCGGATTCCTTGAGGGTCTCCAGCGAGTCGTCCCGGTCGAGGGCGGCCACCAGGTCCATGTCCGTGGCGGCTTCCACGGCTCGTACGGCTTCGGAGCCGATCCGGCCCTTGGCACCGAGGACCGCCACGCGCAGCTTGCTCATGTTCAGTGATTCCTTAAGGGGAGTTACGAGACCGCTTCTTCGAGGCGGGCCGCCTGCTTGTCCTTGAGCGGGCCGATCACCGAGAGGGACGGCCGCTGACCCAGGATGTCGTGGGCGACTTCCCGGACCTCGTCCGGGGTGACCTCGCTGATGCGGGTGAGCATGTCGGTGACCGACATGTGCTCGCCCCAGGCGAGTTCGCTCTTGCCGATGCGGTTCATGATCGCGCCGGTGTCCTCCAGGCCGAGGACGGTGGAGCCCGACAGCTGGCCGATGGCGCGGGTGATCTCGTCGTCCGTGAGGCCGTTGGCCGCCACGTGGTCGAGTTCGTCGCGGCAGATCTTGAGTACGTCGTGCACCTGGTTCGGGCGGCAGCCCGCGTACACGCCGAACAGGCCGCAGTCGGCGAAGCCCGAGGTGTACGAGTACACGCTGTAGGCCAGGCCGCGCTTCTCGCGGACCTCCTGGAAGAGGCGGGAGGACATGCCGCCGCCCAGCGCGGTGCTCAGGACGCTGAGTGCCCAGCGGCGGTCGTCCGCGCGGGCCAGGCCGGGCATGCCGAGGACCACGTGGGCCTGTTCGGTCTTGCGGTTGAGCAGTTCGACGCGGCCCAAGGTGCGGAGCCTGCGGGAGCCGGTGCGCGGGGCGACCGGGCGGGCTTCGGGGTGGCCCAGCGCGCCGGCCTTCTCGAAGGCGCGGCGGACCTGTCGTACGACCGTCGCGTGATCGACGTTGCCCGCGGCCGCGACCACCAGGTGGGTGGGGTCGTAGTGCTTCTTGTAGAAGCGGCGGATGCGGTCGGCCTGGAGCGCGTTGATGGTGTCGACGGTGCCCAGGACCGGGCGGCCGAGGGGGGTGTCGCCGAGCATGGTGTGCGCGAACAGGTCGTGCACGCAGTCGCCCGGGTCGTCCTCGGTCATCGCGATCTCTTCGAGGATGACTCCCCGCTCGGCGTCGACGTCCTCCTGGCGGATCAGCGAGCCGGTCAGCATGTCGCAGACGGTGTCGATCGCGAGGGGGAGGTCGGTGTCGAGGACGCGGGCGTAGTAGCAGGTGTACTCCTTCGCCGTGAAGGCGTTCATCTCGCCGCCGACCGCGTCGATCGCGGAGGAGATGTCGAGGGCGCTGCGCTTGGCGGTGCCCTTGAAGAGGAGGTGTTCGAGGTAGTGCGTCGCGCCGTTCAGGGACGGGGTCTCGTCGCGGGAGCCCACGTTGACCCAGATCCCGAAGGTGGCGGAGCGTACGGAGGGGAGGGTCTCGGTGACGATGCGCAGGCCGCCGGGGAGGGTGGTCCTGCGGACCGTACCGATGCCGTTCTCACCCTGGAGAAGCGTTTGGGTACGGGCGACGGCCCGCCCCTCCGAAGAGGTGCGGGCCGTCGTCACGGAACTACGGGACGTCACTTTTAGGCGTCGTCCTTCTGTTCGTCGTTCTCTTCACCCTCGATGACCGGGATCAGGGAGAGCTTGCCGCGGGAGTCGATCTCGGCGATCTCGACCTGCACCTTGGCGCCGACCGCGAGCACGTCCTCGACGTTCTCCACGCGCTTGCCACCGGCGAGCTTGCGGATCTGCGAGATGTGCAGCAGGCCGTCCTTGCCCGGCATGAGCGACACGAACGCACCGAAGGTGGTGGTCTTGACGACCGTACCCAGGTAGCGCTCGCCGACCTCCGGCATGGTCGGGTTGGCGATGCCGTTGATCGTGGCGCGGGCGGCCTCGGCGGCCGGTCCGTCGGCGGCACCGATGTAGATGGTGCCGTCGTCCTCGATCGTGATGTCGGCGCCGGTGTCCTCCTGGATCTGGTTGATCATCTTGCCCTTGGGGCCGATGACCTCACCGATCTTGTCCACCGGGATCTTGACGGTGATGATGCGCGGCGCGTTCGGGGACATCTCGTCCGGAACGTCGATGGCCTCGTTCATCACGTCGAGGATGTGCAGACGCGCGTCGCGGGCCTGCTTCAGCGCGGCGTCCAGGACCGACGACGGGATGCCGTCGAGCTTGGTGTCGAGCTGGAGCGCGGTGACGAAGGTCTTCGTACCGGCGACCTTGAAGTCCATGTCGCCGAACGCGTCCTCGGCGCCGAGGATGTCGGTCAGCGCGACGTAGTGCGTCTTGCCGTCGATCTCCTCGGAGATGAGGCCCATGGCGATACCGGCGACGGGGGCCTTGAGCGGCACACCGGCGTTCAGCAGCGACATGGTGGAGGCGCAGACCGAGCCCATCGAGGTGGAGCCGTTGGAGCCCAGCGCCTCGGAGACCTGGCGGATCGCGTAGGGGAACTCCTCGCGCGTCGGCAGGACCGGCACGATCGCGCGCTCGGCGAGCGCGCCGTGGCCGATCTCGCGGCGCTTCGGGGAGCCGACGCGGCCCGTCTCACCGACGGAGTACGGCGGGAAGTTGTAGTTGTGCATGTAGCGCTTGCGGGTCACCGGGGAGAGGGTGTCCAGCATCTGCTCCATGCGCAGCATGTTGAGGGTGGTGACGCCCAGAATCTGGGTCTCGCCACGCTCGAACAGGGCCGAGCCGTGCACGCGCGGGATGGCCTCGACCTCGGCGGCCAGCGTACGGATGTCCGTGACGCCGCGGCCGTCGATGCGGACCTTGTCCTTGATGACGCGCTCGCGGACGAGCTTCTTCGTCAGCGCGCGGTAGGCACCGGAGATCTCCTTCTCGCGGCCCTCGAAGGCCGGGAGGAGCTTCTCGGCGGCGATCTCCTTGATGCGGTCCAGCTCGGTCTCGCGCTCCTGCTTGCCCGCGATGGTGAGGGCCTGCGAGAGCTCCGACTTGACGGCCTTGGTGAGGGCCTCCAGGACGTCGTCCTGGTAGTCGAGGAAGACCGGGAACTCGCCGGTGGGCTTGGCAGCCTTGGAGGCGAGGTCCGACTGGGCCTTGCAGAGACCCTTGATGAAGGGCTTCGCGGCTTCCAGACCGGCGGCGACGACCTCTTCGGTGGGGGCCTCGGCGCCGTCCTTGACCAGCTGGATGGTCTTCTCGGTGGCCTCGGCCTCGACCATCATGATCGCGACGTCGCCGTCCTCCAGGACGCGACCGGCGACGACCATGTCGAAGACGGCGTCCTCAAGCTCGGTGTGCGTCGGGAACGCGACCCACTGGCCCTTGATCAGGGCGACGCGGGTGGCGCCGATCGGACCCGAGAAGGGCAGGCCCGCCAGGATCGTGGAGCACGAGGCGGCGTTGATCGCGACCACGTCGTACAGGTGGTCGGGGTTGAGCGCCATGATCGTCTCGACGATCTGGATCTCGTTGCGCAGGCCCTTCTTGAAGGAGGGGCGCAGCGGCCGGTCGATCAGGCGGCAGGTGAGGATCGCGTCCTCGGAGGGCCGGCCCTCACGGCGGAAGAAGCTGCCGGGGATCTTGCCGGCGGCGTACATGCGCTCTTCGACGTCCACCGTGAGGGGGAAGAAGTCGAGCTGGTCCTTGGGGCGCTTCGACGCGGTCGTGGCCGACATCACCATGGTGTCGTCGTCCAGGTACGCGACGGCGGAGCCGGCGGCCTGCTTGGCCAGGCGGCCCGTCTCGAAGCGGATGGTGCGGGTGCCGAAGGTGCCGTTGTCAATGACGGCCTCGGCGTAGTGGGTCTCGTTCTCCACTAGCGTTTTCTCCTCGTCTTCGTCCCCAGTCGCCCGTGTGGCGGTGGGACGGTGGCGGAGAAGCGGTCGCGCTCCGTGGTGCGGGCCGGTCTTCGATCGAAGCACCCGGGTCTTGTTTCTCCGGGGGCCACTACCGAGGACCGGCGGGCTGGGCTGCGCCGCTTCTCGCTCTTCGTGTTGTGTGCTGCTCCAGCTGCTCAGCTGTACGGCTTGTACTGCTGTGCAGCTCTACTGCTCTTGCTCTATTGCTCGCACGGGCTTCGTGGTGACGTCCGTGACGTCTGTGTACGTTTCCCGTGCGTCGTGCTCGTACGCCTCGCCGGTGGGGCGGGGTGTGACGCGTACCAGCCTAATTGGCGTCCGGTACGTCCCGCACGTCCCGGACGTACAAGAGGCTTCGTGCCTGTTGCACGTACGGCACCTGCGGCCGATGCGTACTGCTGTACGCGTACCGCCGTACGTACGGCAAAGGGAGCGGCTCCCAGTGGCGGGAACCGCTCCCTTCGTGGCGTCCTACTTGGCGCCGCCGGCCGCACCGCGGCGGATGCCGAGGCGGTCGACCAGCGCACGGAAGCGCTGGATGTCCTTCTTGGCGAGGTACTGCAGCAGGCGACGACGCTGACCGACCAGGATCAGCAGACCCCGGCGGGAGTGGTGGTCGTGCTTGTGCGTCTTGAGGTGCTCGGTCAGGTCCGAGATGCGGCGGGAAAGCATGGCGACCTGGACCTCGGGAGAGCCGGTGTCGCCCTCCTTCTGGCCGAACTCGCTCATGATCTGCTTCTTCGTAGCGGCGTCGAGCGCCATGCGTACTCCTCGTGAGTCATCGACTTGCCACCGAGTGCCCCTGGTCTTGGTCTCAGGGGAGCTTCCGTTACTCGGGAGGCGGGGATCCGCTGGGCGCAGCCCGCAGAGGTTCTGAGGCCTCCGGTGGGCGCGTACACAAACGGCCGTAGGTCAGAGTACCAGGCTGGTGAAGGGGGCCGGGGCGGTCGGGGCGGGGGCCGGTCACGGGGCCAGCGAGCGGAGCGCGTGGTACGCGTCGAAGACCGCGAGGCAGAGCGGGACGAGCGTGAGCAGGACGCAGGTCTCGGCGATCTCCAGGAAGCGGCCCCAGAAGGGGGTGACCCCCTTGTTCGGGACGATCAGCGCGACTGCGGCGATCACTGCTGCGACCGCTGCGGTGGCTGCCGTGATTCCGATTGTACGGAGGTCCAGGGGGCCTGCCGAACCGGCGAGGGCGCCGCTGACCAGGGCGGGCGGCGGGCGCAGGGCCAGTCCTAGGCCGAGCAGGAGGAACGTGGCGAGGCCGGCGGCGAGGGTGCAGGCGGCCTGCGCGGTGTAGCGGAAGAGGTGGGCCCGCAGGAGGAGGGCGGTGCCGAGGGCGAGGGCGAGGAACTGGGCGCGGGGGTTGCCGGAGAAGCCGAGGACGGCGGCGGAACCGGCGGCGAGGAGGGCGCAGCCGCCGATCAGGCCGGTGAGGAGTTCGTGGCCTCGACGGGTGCGGGCGGCGATGAGGGGGGCGTCGATGGAGGGACGGGGGGTGGGGGTGGTGCTGTCCGGGGTGCCTCTGTGGGCGTGGTCGTCGTAGGCGTCGGTGTAGCCGGTGGTGGTGGGGGTGGGGGGTGGTGCGAAGCCGACGGGGATGCGGGCGAAGCGGGTGGCGAGGCCGGGGAGGAAGGCGAGGGCGCCGACCAGGAGCGGGGCGGCGAGGGCGGCGGTCCGGGTGGGGGTGAGGTCGGCGACGGTCCCGGTGAAGACGAGGAGGAGGGCGGCGGTGGAGGCGGTGGCGGTGGCTACGAAGGGGGCGTCGGTGGGTGGAGTGGTGGGGGTGGGGATGGGGGTGGGGGTGGTGTTGGCGGTGGTTCGGGTGGTGGGGGTGGAGGCGGAGGGGTGCGTGGTTGTGGTGGGTGGGGGTGGGGTGGCGATCAGGAGGAGGACGGAGGCGAGGAGGACTGTCGCGCAGGCCGTGAGGAGGTGGAGGCGGCCGGGGCCTTCGCCCGTGGCGATGGGGAGGAGTGCGGTGCCGGCGACGGCGGCGTGGGCGAGAGCTGCCGTGCCGAGGGCCACGGCCGAGCCCTGGTCGTCGTACACCCGGGTGCGGATGGCGGCGAGGGCCAGGAGGAGTACGGCGGTGAGGGCGGCGAGGGCTCCGGGGACGCCTCGGGTGTGGTGGTGGGGGTCGGCGTTCCAGAGGGTGAAGGCGAGGAGGGTGAGGAGGGCGGAGGTGGCGAACAGGCCGGTGGTGCGGGTGAGTTGGTCGCTCCAGAGCGTGCGGTCTCGGGCGACGGCGGAGGCTACGGCGTCCGAGACGTCGTCGAAGACGGGTGGGGCGAGGGACTCCCCGAAGGGGCGCATCACGAGGATCTCGCCGTCGAGGACGCGCTGCGCGGCGAGGGTGCGGGAGCCGTTCAGGGCGGTGCCGTCGCGGCGGACGAGGCGGTGGCCTACGGGGGCGTGAGGGGTGGGGCGGCAGCCGGAGAGGCGGAGGAGGTCGGGGTGGAGGTCGGCGAGGGGGAGGTCGGAGGGGAGGGCTACGTCGATTCGGCTGGTGGGGGTGATGACGGTGAGGCGGAGGAAGGGGGTGGGGGGTTGGGGGTGGGGGTGGGGGTGGGGCTCGGGTTGCGTGGTTGGCGGTGGGGTGGTTGCTGATTGGGGGGTCAACGGGGTTGGTCCTTTTGGGGGTTGGTGGGGGCGGGGGTCTCCTTCGTCAAACGCGGGAGGGGTGGGGAAGGTGGCGGGGGGGGTGGGGCCGGGGCGGGGGTGGGGGTGCGCGGGCGTGTGGGTGGGGCGGGAGTGGGGGTGCGGGGCCATGGCGGAGGTGGGGCGGGGGTGAGGGGCCGAGCGGGGTCGGGGGCCGCCCCCTTGCCCGCCCGTTCCGCCCCCGGGGGGCGGCCCCGCCGCCCAAGGAGGCTCGGCGCGCGGCCCCGCCGCCCGAGGGGGCGGGGGGGTACAGGCGGCGTCGCCGCACGAGGGGGCAGGGGCGCACAGGCGGCGTCGCCGCACGAGGGGGCTCGGCGGGGTGGCCGCGTAACGGGGCGAGCGGTGGGGGCGGGGCCGGGGGGTGGGGGGTGCGGGGGTTTGGGGTGGTGTGGGAGGGGTGGGGTGGGGCAGTAGGATCCGTCGGCGGTGGGCCCGGATCGTTGGGGTTTGGGGGTAACACGACTGTTCGGTAGGGGAATTGGGGATCGTGGGGCAGATCGTCGTCAAGCGTCCGGCTCGGGATGTGCCGCCTGGTTTTGGTGGGGATGAAGTGGTTCTTCTGCCGCCTCCGGAGTTGCCTCGGGGGCAGCAGGAGGGCGTGCTGATGCAGCTCCTGCCGATGCTCGGGATGGGTGGGTCAGTGGTCTTCCTCTTCATGGGGAAGCACCCGATCATGCTTGTGATGGGCGGGTTGATGGTGGTTTCCACCGCTGCCATGGCCGTCGCGATGTTCGTACGGCACCGGCGGGGTGCGCAGGGGCAGTTGGCCGATCTGCGGCGGGACTATCTGACGCATTTGGCGCAGGTGCGCCGGGGTGTGCTGAGGACCGCGCGGCGGCAGCGGGACGTGCAGTACTACCTGCACCCTTCGCCCGAGCAGTTGTGGGCGCTGGTCGCCGAGGGCAGTCGGGTGTGGGAGCGGCGGCCGGCCGATCCGGACTTCGCCCAGGTACGGGTGGGGCTGGGGAGTCAGGGGCTGGTGACTCCCCTGGTGGCGCCCGAGACCGCGCCGGTGGAGGAGCTGGAGCCGTTGGCGGCGGGGGCGCTGCGCCAGTTCCTGGCTACGCACAGCACCGTTGATGATCTGCCGATCGCTGTTTCGTTGCGGGCGTTCTACCACTTGGTGGTGAGTGGGAGTGGAAGTGGGAGCGGTGGGGTGCGGGATGTGGCTCGGGCTGTGGTGGGGTCCTTGGTCGCGTTGCACTCCCCCGCCGATCTGGTGGTCGCCGTGGCCGCCGGTGAGCGGAGTGCGGCGGAGTGGGAGTGGGTGAAGTGGCTGCCGCATGCGCAGGGGGCGGGTGAGGCGGACGGGGTGGGGAGTCCACGGCTGTTCGCGGGTGGGGTCGTGGAGTTGGAGGGGCTGTTGGGTGGGGTGCTGGCCGACCGTCCCCGGTTTCGGGCGGACGGGCCTGCACTGGCCGATCGGCCGCAGGTGGTGGTGGTGCTCGACGGGGTGAGCGTGCCCGGCGGGTCCGTGCTCGCCTCCGCCGACGGGCTCCAGGGGGTGACCGTGGTGGAGGTCGTGCCGGGTGAGCTGGGCGAGGGTGCGAGGGGCGGGCTCTCCGTCGTCGTACGGGATGAAGTGCTGTTGCTGGAGTCGGGGCACGGGGCGGCCTTCGAGGGGATGCCCGACCGGCTGAGCAGGGAGTGTGCGGAGGGGCTTGCCCGGCAGTTGGCGCCGCTCGGGGTGGCTTCGGGGGCGGATGCCGCCGGGGAACCGCTGCTTTCGGAGCTGGACTTCACGGAGCTGCTGGAGCTGGGGGACGCGGATGCCGTCGAGGTGGGCAGGACCTGGCGGGCGCGGCCCCGGGCGGACCGGTTGCGGGTGCCGATCGGGGTGGGCGAGGACGGTGCACCCGTACTCCTGGACCTGAAGGAGGCGGCGCAGGAGGGAATGGGGCCGCACGGGCTGTGTGTCGGAGCCACCGGGTCGGGGAAGTCGGAGCTGCTGCGGACGCTGGTGCTGGGGCTGGCCGTCACGCACTCGTCGGAGACCTTGAACTTCGTCCTGGCGGACTTCAAGGGCGGGGCGACCTTTGCCGGGATGGCGCAGTTGCCGCATGTGGCGGCGGTCATCACCAATCTGGCGGACGACTTGTCGCTGGTCGACCGGATGGGTGACTCGATCAGGGGTGAGCTGAACCGCCGCCAGGAGTTGCTGCGGGACGCGGGCAACTACGCGAACGTGCACGACTACGAGCGGGCTCGGCTGGCGGGTGCCGTGGGGGCCGGTGGGGTGCCGTTGCGGCCGGTGCCCTCGCTCGTGCTGGTGATCGACGAGTTCAGCGAGCTGCTGACCGCGATGCCGGACTTCATCGAGATGTTCGTGCAGATCGGGCGGATCGGGCGGTCGTTGGGGGTGCATCTGCTGCTCGCCTCACAGCGGTTGGAGGAGGGGCGGCTGCGGGGGCTGGAGACGTATCTGTCGTACCGGGTGGGACTGCGGACCTTCTCGGCGGCGGAGTCGCGGGCCGCGCTCGGGGTTCCGGATGCGTACCAGCTGCCGAACGTGCCGGGGTCCGGCTATCTGAAGTACGGGACGGACGACATGGTGCGCTTCAAGGCGGCGTACGTGTCGGGGCCGTACCGGGGGGCGGAGGTGCGGCGGGAGCCGGTGGGGTCGGTGGGGGTGGGGGGTCGGCGGCCGATGTTGTTCACGGCGGGGCGGGTGCCGGTGCCGGATGTGCCGGATGTGGCGGATTTGGTGGATGTGGTGGATGTGGCGGCGGGGGCTGATGTGGCTCCGGTGCCTGTGCCGGATGTGGTGCCCGGGGCGCGGGTTGCCGAGGACGAGGCGTTGGCCGATTCCGTGCTCGATGTCATCGTGCGGCGGCTGGAGGGGCAGGGGCCGGATGCGCACCGGGTGTGGTTGCCGCCACTGGACAGTCCCCCGGCATTGGACGAGTTGGTCGCGGCGGAGGCGGATGGCGTGGCGGGGGCCGGGCGGCTTTCCGTACCGCTCGGGGTGATCGACAAGCCGTACGAGCAGCGGCGGGACACCCTGTGGCGGGACTTCTCGGGGGCCGCCGGGCACATGCAGATCGTCGGCGGTCCGCAGTCGGGCAAGTCGACGCTGCTGCGGACGCTCGTGGCCGCCTTCGCGCTGACGCATTCGCCGCAGGAGGTGCAGTTCTTCGGGCTGGACTTCGGCGGTGGCGGGCTGTCGGCGCTCGCCGGGCTGCCGCACGTGGGCTCGGTCGCCTCGCGGCTGGATCCCGAGCGGGTGCGTCGTACGGTCGCCGAGGTGTACGGGGTGCTGGCCGGGCGGGAGGAGTACTTCCGGTCGGCGGGCGTCGACTCCGTGGCCACGTACCGGACGATGCGTGCGAGCGCTGCGATCCCGGCGGACGAGCAGCCGTGGGGCGATGTCTTCCTGGTGATCGACGGGTGGGGCGGCTTCCGTACGGAGTACGAGGGGCTGGAGTCCGCCGTCGTCGACATCGCGGCGCGCGGGCTGGGTTACGGCGTCCACGTCGTCCTGACCGCCTCGCGTTCGATGGAGGTGCGTGCACAGCTCAAGGACCTCCTGATGAACCGGCTCGAACTGCGGCTCGGTGACGTCATGGACTCGGAGCTGGACCGGCGGGTGGCCGCGCAGGTGCCCTCCGGGGTGCCGGGGCGCGGTCTGACTCCCGAGAAGCTGCACTTCATGGGGGCGGTGCCGCGCACTGACGGGGTGGGGTCGGGCGACGGTCTCGCAGAGGCGACTGCGGCGCTGGTACGGGAGGTGTCGGCGCGCTGGGAGGGTGTCGCGCGGGCGCCTCAGGTGCGGTTGCTGCCACGGGAGTTGGCGGTACGGGAGCTGCCGGGCGGGGGTTCGCGGCCGGGTGAGGGGGTGGCGTTCGGGCTCGACGAGGACCGGTTGGAGCCGGTGTTCGTGGACTTCGAGCGGGATCCGTTCTTCCTGGTCTTCGGGGAGAGCGAGTCCGGGAAGACGAATCTGCTGCGGTTGCTGATCCGGCAGTTGAGCGAGCGGTACGCGGGCGAGGCGTGCAAGTTCTTCGTGATCGACAACCGGCGGGGGCTGCTGGACGTGACTCCGCCCTCGCACCTCGCGGAGTACGTGCCCATGTCGCACGCCATGGACCACCACGTGGAGGCGCTGGCCGAGCTGATGCGGCGGCGGGTCCCTGCGGCCGATGTGACGGCGCGGGAGTTGCGGGAGCGGAGCTGGTGGCAGGGGCCGACGGTGTTCGTGCTGGTCGACGACTACGACCTGGTGTCGACGTCGAGCGGCAATCCGCTGTCGCCGCTGACGGAGCTGCTGCCGTTCGCGCGGGACGTGGGCGTGCGGTTCGTGCTGGCGCGGAACACGGCGGGCGCGAGCAGGGCGGCGTACGAGCCCTTCGTACAGCGGATGGTGGAGCTGGGGGCGCAGGGGGTGGTGCTGTCCGGTGATCCGAACGAGGGGGATGTGTTCGGTGGGGTGCGGCCTCGGGTGATGCCGGCGGGGCGGGGAGTGCTGGTGTCGCGGAGGCGGGGGAGCTCGTTGGTGCAGACGGGGTGGGTTGGGGAGGGGGACGCGGGTGCGGGTGTGGGTGCGGATGCGGGTGCTGATCGGGTTTGAGCGCGGGTTCGGGAGAAGGCTGAGGGCTGCTGGTGGGTTGGGACGAGTGGGAGAAGTTGAAGGGCGAGGCGGCGGAGAGGCGGGCCGGGGCTGGTGGGGGGATGCAGCTCAATCAGTTGGTGGGGTCGCCGGTGGGGGCTGGGGGCGCGGGTGGTCAGGGGGTGCTGGCCACCAATGACCGGGATCTGTCGGCCGTGGCGAAGGACGCGTTCGTACTGTCCGAGCGGTTGGGGCGGGAGGGGCGTGGGCCGGTCGCCGCGAGTACGAGGGCGGCGGGCGATCTGAAGGGGCAGGGGTTCGAGCTCGGGGGCGGGCTGCAGCGGGTGCAGGAGCGGTGGGGGCAGCAGGTGCGTTCGCTGGTGGAAGCGTGCGCGCTGATTTCACGGCATGTGCAGGTCACCAGGAAGGTGCACCAGGAGGACGAGCATGCCGTGCAGCGGGCGGTGAGCAGGATCAAGCAGTTGGAGACGAGCTTTGACGAGAGGTCGGAGCGGTCGGGTCCGTCAGGGCCAGGGCCAGGGCCGTCAGGGTCCGGGCCGTCAGGGCGGCCGGAGCCGTCGGGAAGTTCTGGGGCGCGCTGATGAAGCTGGAGACCCTGCGCCACGGGAACTTCGCATCGTTGGACGAGGCGGTACGTGACTGGTCCCGGACCGTCGCCCAGTTGAGGACCCTCGCGAAGGAGGCGCGCGACGGCATGTGCGCGAAGGCCGAACGTGCCCGCTGGGGCGGGGAGAACGCGAGGGTCTCGCGGGCGTTCGTCACGAAGACCGCTGGGGAGTTCACGGACGCGGTCGCCCAGGCCACCAGCATCCACAACATCCTGCGGGACACCCGCGGCGAACTGGTCAAGCACCGTGACGAGTTGAACCGGGCCATCGAGCGGGGCCGGGCGAAGCAGTTGATGGTGGTCGGGGTCGCCGGGGGCGGGTTCGTGGTGAGGGCGGACGCACCGTGCAAGGCCGGGGAGACGGGAGAGGCCGCCCGGGCCGCCGAGGCGCAGCGGGCGAAGCAGTCCGCGAAGGACATCGGCGCGCTGCGGGACGAGATCCAGCGGATCCTCAACGCTGCCGCGGAGAGCGACACGACGGCGGACCGGGTGCTGCGGACCCTCGTGGCCCAGGCGGAGCTCGGTTTCGTGTCCGCGTCCTCGTACCGGGACCGCGATACGGCGGCGGAGGCGTTGCGGCAGGCGGATGCGATGGCTGCCGTGATGAAGCGCAAGGGCCTCGACCTCACGCAGGGGGAACTCGACGCGCTCAAGGCCGGGTTGAAGAGGTACGCGTCGGATCCGTTGTTCGCGGAACGGTTCGCGGAGCGGGTGGGGGCGCGGGGGACGTTGGACTTCTGGGCGGACAACGCGAGGTTCCAGAAGGACGCGGAGTTGCAGAAGTACCTGGGGCTGACGCTGGCGGAGGCGACGCGGTCCGACAGTCCGCAGATGCGGGCGTGGGAGCGGAGCATGGTCGATCTGGGGGACGAGTCGATCTCGGCGGGGCGGCGGGAGGCGAAGGGCTTCCAGGTGATGAGCAATCTGATGCGGTGGGGGCAGTTCGACAACGAGTTCCTGAAGAGTTACGGGTCCGAACTGATCCGGGTCGAGAAGGAGTTGAGGGAGAACGGGCGGGCTTCGGCGGAGGACATCTGGGATGACTCGCTGGTGCTGAACCGGAGTACTACGGATGCGGGGCATGACCCTATGACGGGGTTCATGCAGGCGTTGTCGAAGAGTCCGGACGCGGCGACGAGTTTCTTCAACGGGTCTTTCGTGACGGAGAAGGAGGACCACGAGTTCTTCAATGATCCGGAGGACGAGGACAAGGGGAAGAAGGGGCTGAGCAACTTCGACTACTTGTTCAGTGAGCGGGACTGGCCGGTTACGCATCATCCGAATGGGGAGGAGAGTTTCGCGGGGCCGGAGTTCATGGCCAGTGCGTTGGAGGCGGCGGCGACGGGACGTATGGCGGGCGAGCCGCCGGGTCCGGGCTCGGCTCCGCACACTGCGGAACAGGCGAAGGTGATGTCGGCCATTGTGACGGCGGTCGCCGAGAACGAGGAACGGCTCACGCATCGCAAGTATTTGGGCGACAACCTTGGGCGTATCACAGGGGATTACTTTCCGGACATCAACCGGACTTTGGCCGGCGCCGACCACTACGGCAATACGGAAAAGCTGTTTCCGCTTGCCGGTGCACAGGCCGACATGACGCAAGCCAAACTCATGCGATTCCTGGTGGCCATGGGGCAAACTCCCGACGGAAATACCGCGATGCAGTTCGGGCACAGGGCGTACATGGCGAGCCTGATGGACTACCACCTCAACCCGAGCCTTCCCGCTGATCAGCGGTATCCGCACCCCATCGAGGAAACCTTCGGGAGCATCGCTCTCAGAGCGGGTGAGATCGGCGGAGCTTTGGCCATCGGCAACCAAGAGGCCGTACTGACGAAGGCTTCGGAAGACGACAAGGACTTCATCAACGCGGTGAGCCAGGGGAAGAACAGCTGGGCTGGACTGGCTGGAGCAGGAGTGGGTGTCGGCGTCAGCTTCATCGGAACTCCGGCACTTGGTGCGGTCGCGGGTGGAGCGGCAACCACCCTGGGCAACATGGCCATTGAATACGTTGCCCAGCAAGCCGAGGCGGAGAAGGCCAAGGAGGCTTTTGTCGACGCCGGAGAATCTTGGGAAGCGCGGAAGAATTTCAGCACCGAGTTCGGACAGGGAATTTCTGTGGCCGCAGGTAAGGTGCACCATTTTTCCGATCCCGGAATGCTGGCCGATGCAGTTCGCGACGGCACGCACGAAGGCTTCTACGCCGCTTCCACCAACGCTTATCGAATGGCAAGGGATCTGGAAACCAATGTCCAGCGTTGAATCGAAAGAACCTTCATCGGCCTTCGCAGGGTGCGGGAAAGTACGCAGAGCGGCAATCTCCCTGTTGGCCCTCGGCGGGGCCCTCATCGCGTCTTGCAGCCCGCAAGAAGCGAAGTCCTATGCGACACCGAGCACCTTGTGCGGAACGCCAGTACCTGCCGCAGCGGTCGAACCGCTCCTGCCTCCCGGCAACGCCATCTCCCAGGAACTGGAAAAGCAGAAGGGAACCTCGGAGCGGTATTCGTTCTGCCGGGTCCGCGTCGACGGGGTCAAGGTGCTCTCCATGATCAAGGAGTGGTACCCGAGGAAGTTCAACGTGGCGCAGGTGGCCTCGGCTCCGATGGGCGTCCAATTGGGCAAGCATTACTCCGAGGACGACTCGTATACCTACGCAGCGCGGGGAGGCGTCAGCCGCGTCGCATGCCGGCACCCTTCGACACCCTGGAAACGGGAGAAGGGGCAGCTCTTCGTCATCGTTTACTCGAACGATCCCGCACCGCCCGACGAGTCCGCCATGAAGGGCCTCGTCACCGGCTACGCCAAGGCAGTCGCAGGATCGAACGAGTGCAACTGAGGACCTGAGACACCCGGAGCGCCCCCAGCCGATGTGGTTGGGGGCGCTCCGGGTTGGGGCTTGGGGGGGGTGGGTTACATGAAGCCCTGGGCGGCCTTCTTGTCGCCTGCCTGGTAGGTCGGGGCCGCTTCCTGGACCGCGCGGGAGATCTGGAGCAGGGACGTGTGGATGGCCATGGCTTCGTTGTCCCACTGGGCCTGGGCCGTGTTGTAGGCCTCGCGGGCGTCGCCGGCCCAGAGTTCGGAGATGGTGGCGATCTTGGTCTTGATGGCGCGCAGGCTTTCGTCCAGGGCTTCCGCCTGCCGCTTGATCGTGCGGGACGCGTCGTCCAGGGCTGCGTACGTGACCAGCATGGTGCCGTCGTTGTGAGACATGCGAGGGGTCCCGTTCCGGTTGGTTAGTAGCTGCTGAAACTTGAGGTGGGTGTGGTGGCCGGTGGTGCCGACGGGCCCGCGTAGCCGGGGGTCACGTCGATGCCCCTCATGGCTGCCAGCACCTCGTCCTCCGTGTTGCCGGAGATCGTGCGGGCCGCCTCGATCGCCTCCTGGAACTTCAGGAGGAGCTTGCCGATCCGGACCATGTTGTTGTTGATCTGGGCCTGCTTGGTGTTGAACGCGCCCGCGCCGATGCCCTTCCACTGGCCTTCGAGGCTGTCGATCGTGGCGTGCAGGCGGTTGAGCTGGCCCTTGACGCTCTCGAAGCCGCCGGTGAGCTCTACCTGTAGCTGCGCGAGCGCTACTCCGTTGACCTTCTGGACTGCCATGTGCGGTGCCTCCTCAGTGCGGGTGGGTGGTGTGCGTGACGACGGGTGGGGCGGCGGTGGGCTGGGCGGAGGTCCAGGTCTCCTCGTCCTCCGTCAGGGGGGAAGTGGTGGCCCGGGGGTTGTTGCGGGGTGGGCGGGTGGGGGCGCGTTGTGGGGGTGGCGGTGCCATCGGGGGTGCGCCGGGGCGGAGCAGGCCTGCGCCGCCCTGGGTGAAGGTGCCGGGGCGGGAGGTGGCCGAGGCGGGGGTGGAGGTGGGTGTTCCGCCCATCACGCCGTACGGGCTGGTGGGGAGGAGGGGTGGGCGGGGGCTGCCGCTGACCGCCCTCGATCCGGTCGCCATGGCCTGGGGGCTCGGGGTTCCCCGTGTACCGGTCACGGGAGGTGGGGGCGGTGGCAGTGGGATGCCGCCGGAGATGCCCGCCAGTGGGACTCCCGTGAAAGCTGATGGTGGGTGGGGTGTTGTGGGTGGTGGTTGGAGTGGCTGTGGGGGTTGGGGGGTGGGTTGTTGGGGGTGGGGGGCAATGGAGTTGAGCTCCATGTGCGTGGGAGTTGGGTGGGCGTGGGGTGCCGGTGTGGCTGGGGTGGGGGGCTCTTGGGGCGTGGGGCGTAGCGAAGGTGAGGAGGTTGGGTCGGGGGTTTGTTGTGGGGTGTTGGGTGTCGTCGAGTGGCGGAGGGTGGAGGGCTCCCCCTGTGTGGGCTCCCCCGGCGCGGGCGGCCCGGGTACGGGTGACCCGGGTGCAGGTGACCCGGGTGCGTGTGGCCCGGGTTCCGGGGTGGGGCTGCTTCCCGTGCCGGTGCCGTATGCCGGCCTCGGGACCGCTGCCCTCAGGTCCTCTTCGAAGGTGGGCTGCGGTTCGGCCGCCAGCTTGTCGGTGGAGATCCGGTAGTACGAGGCCAGTCGGTTCAGCTGGTTGATGGCCTCCTGGCGGTGCGGCTCCGAGGGCACCGCGCCCGTGGCGGGCGATGCGTCCTTGGGCGGGAGGGAGTTGCGTACCGAGGTGAGGCCCGCGCCGGCCTCCTTCAGTTCCAGGCCCACGCGGTGCGCGTACTCCCCCAGCGCGTCCGCGTGCTCCGCCAGACGTACGCCGAACCTCCGGAACTCCGTGGCCGATTCGCCCTTCCACTCCACCCCGGCCAGGTGACCGCGCAACTCCCTCGCCGCGGCGTGGAAGGCTGCCCGTACGCCCAGCAGCGAGCGGCCCGCGCCCTCCAGGGCCT
This sequence comes from Streptomyces sp. NPDC032721, assembly GCF_055579625.1. Taxonomy (NCBI): domain Bacteria; kingdom Bacillati; phylum Actinomycetota; class Actinomycetes; order Kitasatosporales; family Streptomycetaceae; genus Streptomyces; species Streptomyces sp. NPDC032721. Next base: position 23,188 of record NZ_JBVIMX010000025.1, read on the forward strand.
GCGGGTTTCCGGCTTCGACCAGGTCGATCATGGTGTTGAGGTCGTGCGACTCGAAACGGGAGGTCATCCGCTGGTCCCCCGTTCCGGGGCGGAGTCGCGTTCCTGCTGCATGCGGGTGCGGATGGCCCAGAAGCGGCGGCGCTGGTCCTCCTCCAGGTTGTCGAAGCCGATCTCCGCGCCGTGTACCGCGATGTTCAGGTATTCGATCTGGTCGGAAAGGCCGCGGGAGAGCGTCACCAGGCCGGAGTGGACGCGGCGGTACTGCGCGTGCAGGTCGTCCGCCTCCGGGAAGTGGGTGGCGGGGGCGCCGAAGTGCGCGCGGGCGAGGGTGTGGGTCGCCACCTTCCTCGTACCGGCTTCGCCGTCCTCGAAGTCGGCCAGTATCGCGTGCACCCGGGTGCGGAACCGCTTGAGTGCGCCCACCCCGCGTTCGAGGTCGCTGCCGCCGCTTCCGTCGGGCACGGCATTCCTTTCGTTCAGGGGTCCTGCGAGTAGTGCTGCTGATCAGTTGAGCGTGCCATCGGACTGGGGGGCGGCAACCGGTCAAGTGGCTGGTCAGTGCGGTTCGTTGCCCAGGAATCAGCCTTCGTGGGCCGGGCTTCCGACACCCGTTCGGCGGGTGGTGGCACGTCCGCGTCGCCTCGCGTCGCGCACCGCCACCGCGGCTCCGGTGAGCAGGGCCACCGCCGCGCCGCTGCCGATGAGGACGTACGTGGCGAGGCGCGCGGCGTGTTCCTGCTCGGTCTCGCCCGTGCGTGCGGAGGTGGGGTCCGGGGTCGGGGGCTCGGCGGGCACGGGGAGTTGTCCGGCGGTCGGGGCCGTGTCGTCCGTGAGGGCGCGCAGCGGGTCGGCGACGCCCCAGCCGACGTACGGGTCGCGGCCGGGGGTGGCTCGTTCGGCGGTGCGCTGGAGGTGGCGGACGATCTCCGGGCCCTTCCAGCGGGGGTGCTTCTCCTTGAGGAGCGCGGCGATCCCGGCGACGTACGGCGCGGCGAAACTCGTACCGCTGTCGGTGCAGTGACCGCCGCCGGGGACCGTGGAGACGATGTCGGTGCCGGGAGCCGCGATGTCGACGAAGTGGCCCGGCTGGGAGAAGTAGGCGCGTTCGTTGTTGCGGTCGGAGGCGGCCACGGCCAGGACGCCGTCGTAGGACGCGGGGTAGGTCTCCCTGAGCTTGCCGTCGGCTCCGTTGTTTCCGGCGGAGGCGACGACGATCCGCTTGGCGTTGATGGCGGCTCGAACCTCCCTCTCCAGTGCGGGACTTGGCCTGATCGACTTCGCCGTGTCCTGGGAGATGTTGATGATGTCGGCGTCCATCGCGACCGCGTGCTTGATCGCGGCCGCGAGCTTTTCGGGCGTGCCGTTGCCCTCCGCGTCGTTGTGTTCGATGGGGATGATCGTGGCTGCGGGGGCCAGGCCCACGAAGCCCGTGGAGGGGTGGGGGCGGGCGGCGATGATGCCCGCGACCTTGGTGCCGTGGCCGACGGAGTCGGAGGTTCCGGCGGGGCCGACGGATGGGCCGGTGCCCGGGAGGAAGTTGGCCCCGGCGGATACGTCGACCGCCTCCCTGAGCTGTGGGTGCCTGACGTCCACGCCCGTGTCGATGACCGCCACCCTGACGTCCCTCCCCCTCCCTGGCGCCTGTCGCCAGACCTCGTCGAGCAGTACGCGCTGGAGCGGCCAGGGCCTGCTCGTGTACGGCTCGCCGGTGAAGGTGCACGGGCCCGGGTCGGTGGATTCCGCCGCCTGGTTCCTGGCCTGGGCGGCGGGGGCGCAGAGGGTGGCGAGCGCGATCGTCGCCGTGGCCCGGGCGAGACCGGTGCGGAGACGTCGTTGTCCGCTGCGGTACGGCGATGTCATGCGCGGCGCGCCCCTCACGAGCCCTGCATCTGTACGGCCGCACCCGTCGACAGACGCGGGCCCATCGGCACGAGCGAGGACCAGGCCGAGGGGATCGGGGCGGCCTCGACCTCTTGGTAGCCGAGGAGTTCCCGTGCGGTCTTGAGAGGTTGGCGGGGATCCCCCTTCTCCTTGCCGGGCCCGGTCGGGTACGGCCCCTCGCGGTGGGCCGCGTCGCCCGCCGCCGGGTGGGCGCCGACCTGGAGGGAGTGGCGCAGCCCCGCGTCCGTGACCAGGAAGTACGGCCCGGTGTCCGTCTGCGTACCGGAGATCTGGCGGAAGAACTGGCCGGAGCCGGGAGTGACGTACGCGGAAGTGGTTCCGCTCTGCAACGGGCGGGGGAAGTCCGGCGCGGCCCAGGTGCTCAGTGTCGTGGTGCCGCGAGAGCCGCGCACGGAGCGCAGGACGTTGCACACGGCGCCGCCGTGTCCCTTGCCGGAGTGGGCGGAGTTGCTCGCCAGGGGTTCGGGCGCGTGCTCGGGCCAACGGGGGTACGGCCGGAATTCGGCGCGCGGGTCGAAGACGAGGGCGGCCTCGGCGGGCTTGCCCCCCTTACCCACGGGGGCCAGCTGCTTGCTGTTGAGCAGCAGCCTCGCCATGAAGGGCGACACCCGGGCGACCCGGTCGCGCAGCACGAGGAAGTGCAGGCCGTCCGCCCTGAGCACCGACCCCACCCGGTTCCCGTCCGCCGGCAGGCCGGGTACGCGGCTGAGCCCACCGGGCTTCTCCGGTACGACCGGGCTGACGATCTCGTCCCCCTCGTGCAGCGTCTTCAGCCACTCCCCCGACACCCGCTGCGGCACCCGCCCCACGCCGACCACCTGGGCGAGCAGGACCTGATCGCCCCTGCCGATCGGGTACTTGGTGCCCTTCGCGTCCACCACGTACCGCTGGTGCCCCTCCTCCGCGCTCTCCACGTACAGCAACTGCCCGCCCCGCAGCCGGTACGCGTTGTCGAGCTCGTCCCGTTCCTGTCCCGCGAGCACGAACACGGTTGTCCGGATCGCGCGTCCGCCCACTTCCGCGCGCTCGCAGGCCGCCCAGAGCTTCGGCTTGGCGACCTCCGTCGCGCCGGGCACCCGGTCGGGGGCGTACGGAATGCCGATGGTGGGGCCGCGCCGGAGGTCGCTGCGGTCGAGGACCGTGTCGTCGACCTTGATGATCTGGCTCCGCCGGTCGTCCACGTCGACGAGGAGGCGGGCCGATGCCATGTTGAGGACCGGGTGGAGTTTGTCCACGCCCTTCGTCGTCAGCACCACGTAGCGGGTGGTGGATTGGCTCGCCACGATGACGTTTCCGTACGGCTCCTTCCAGCCGTTCGGTGCTGCGGGCTTGAACATCCCCCACACCCCGAAGCCCGCCAGCACCACCACCCCCACGAGCACCCCCGGCAGTACCGCACGCAGCGGGCGCGGTGCGGCTTCCTCGGAGCCGGTCCGGCTGGGGTGCAGGAACTGTGCGACCAGCCTCCGTTTCGCGTAGGCGTACGCATTGAGTTCGTCTCGTCGTGATGCCATCGGACCCCTTCCGCCCCCTCGCCACCCCCTGTCCACCCGTCACTCCGCGCAGGGAATCCGTCACTCACTGCTCGGATAGGGTGAACGCTCGGTCAACTCCCGCACGACTGCGGTGGTTACGGTCGCGGGAGGCGGGCGACGATGGGGACATGGGTATTCCGGCCCAACAGGACTTTGGTTGCACGGGAGTTGGCGGGCCCGCTGGTGATCGGCGAGCTGGCGGCGGCCGGGGCGGTGGCGGGGGTGGCGTGCGGTGCGCCGTGGGTCGCGGCCGCTGCCGGGGCGGCGGCCGTGGGGCTGTCGTTCGTGGCGTTGGGGCGGCGCGGGGGCCGGGGGCGACTTCGGCTTCGGCGGGCGCTCCGGCGGGATTCCGCTTCTGCCCGGCAAGGGCTCTCCGGGCTCTCCGGGCTCACCCCGTACCCGTACGAGGACCGCATGCGCCGGGTCGTCGGGATGGTGGGCGACGGGACGTTCCTCAGCGCCGTCGTACGGGTCGACCTCGGCGGCGGTACGGGGCTCCAACCGGCGAGCGGCGCAGCGGAGTTGCCCCTGTCGTTGCTGGCCGACGCCCTCGACGTGGACGGGATCGCGCTCGCCTCCGCACAGCTCGTCCAGCAGGTACGGGGCGGCGGCCCAACAGGTGCTCCCGCGGTGCGGCTGACCTGGGTGGTGCTGCGCCTGGAACCCGGGCTCTGCCCCGCTGCGGTGGCCGCGCGCGGGGGCGGGCTCGGTGGGGCGCAGCGGTGTCTGGTCCGGGCGGCCGACCACCTGGCGAGCCGGCTCGTGGGGGCGGGCTCGCGGGCCTCGGTACTGGACCAGGAGGGCCTCGACTCGGCGCTGGCCGCGGCGGGTTGCGACGACCAGCAGTACTCCTCCTACGTGGTGCGCGGCCCGCGCGACCGCGCACCTGCCCTGCCTGCCGCACTGCCGGGACGGACGGCCACGCTCGGCCTCACCGTGCAACGCGGGACGGCGCGGGGTCCGCGGGTGCTGCCGGATGTTCCCGTCGGCGGGGACGGGGTGTTCGTCGGGGCCGACCCGGCGGGGCAGCCGCTGCTGCTCGGGGTGCACCGGCCCGAACCGTACGACGTCCTGCTGATCGGCGGGGTGTGGACGGCACGCCTGCTGGCGCTGCGCGCGGCGGAGGCCGGTGCAGGTGTCCGGGTGGCGGTCGAGACGGCGCGGGCGCAGGCGTGGGCGGAGGTACGCGGGGTGGAGCTGTTCGAGGTGGGGCGGGTGCCGGCGCTCGGGGCCGCGGTGGGGCGGCCGGTGCTGGTGGTGCGGGACTGCGGGATGCGGCCGCCGCGCGGGCGGGTGGCGGCCGCGCCGTGGCAGACGGTGCTCACGCTGCTGCCGTATCTGAGCGCGGTGGCGCCGGGCCTCGTACGGGGCGCGGGGCTCGTCGGCGTACAGCGGGTGTCGCCGGACGAGGCACGGCAGTTGGGGCAGCTGCTGCGGCTGTCGCCGGAGGAGACCGAGGCGCTGCCGGAGCTCGGGGACGGGGTCACGCTGTGGTGCGCGGGCCCGGAGCGGCAGTGGGTGACCACGGCCGCGACCGGGCCCGAGAGCGCGCTGTTCGGGCCCGCGCGGCGGATGGACTGAGCCCCCGCACCGCTCCTAGGACGTCAGCGCCCTGATCGAGTGGTACACGTCGAAGACCGCCAGGCACAGCGGCAGCAGCGTCAGCAGTACGCACGTCTCCGCGATCTCCAGGAAGCGGCCCCAGAACGGGGTGACGCCCTTGCTGGAGACCACCAGGCCCGTCGCCGTGAGTACCGTCGCCACCGCCCCGATCGCCGCCGCCAGCCACACCGTACGGAGGTCGAGCCCGCTGGAGTCGCCCGCGAGCGCCTCCACGAGCAGGGTGCGCGGCGGGTTCAGGCACAGGCCCAGGCCGAGCAGTACCAGCGCGCCGAGTCCTGCCGCCAGGGCGCAGGAGACCTGGGCGGTGTAGCGGAAGAGGTGGGCGCGCATCAGCATGGCGAGCCCGGTGGTGAGGGCGAGGGCCTGGGCCCAGGTGTCGCCGGAGAAGCCGAGTACGGCCGCCGCGCCGGCGGTGGTGAGGGAGAAGCCGCCGACCAGGCCGAGGAGCAGTTCGTGGCCCCGGCGGGCCTGGGCGGTGATGCGGTCGGCGTCGACGGGGCCCTGCGGGGCGGGTTCGGCGCCGGTGCTGTAGTCGCCGACGGTGGTGCGGGGCGGTTCGAAGCCGACCGGGAGGCGGGCGAAGCGGGTGGAGAGGCCGGGCAGGAAGGCCAGTCCGCCGACCGCGAGCGGCGGCAGCATCGCGGCCGCCTCGACGGGCTTCAGGTCGGTGAGGATCGCGACGAAGGTGGCCAGCAGGCCGAGTGCGGAGGCGACGGCGAAGGCGACGAACGGGCCGTCGCCGTACGGGGAGACGATCACCAGGATCACCGCCGAGACCAGCACGGCCGCGCAGGCGAGCAGGAACTGGAGGCGTCCGGTCCCCGTCTGTCCCGCGGCGAACGGCAGCAGTCCGGCTCCGGCGACGGCGGCGTGCACCAGGGCGCCCGTGCCGAGGGCGACGGCCGAGGCCCGGTCGTCGTACACCCGGGCCCGTACGCAGGCGAGGGCGAGCAGCAGGGTGCCGGTGACGGCGGCCAGGATGCCGGGCAGGCCGTGCATGTCGTGGCGGGGGTCGGCGTTCCACAGGACGAACGCGAGGAGGACCAGGAGGACGGCGCCGCCGAGGAGTCCGGCGCCGCGCATCAGGCGGTCGTTCCACAGGGTGCGGTCGGCGGCGACGGCGGTGGCCACGGCGTCGGAGACGTCGTCGAAGACGGCCGGCGGGAGTGACTGCGAGAAGGGGCGCAGCGAGAGGAGTTCGCCGTCCAGTACGCGCTGGGCGGCGAGGGTGCGGGCGCTGTCGAGGACGGTGCCGTCGCGGCGGACCAGGTGGTAGCCGACGGGGGCGCTCGCGGTGGGGCTCTGGCCGGAGAGCCGGAGTATCTCGGGGTGCAGGTCGGCGACGGGGAGGTCGTCGGGGAGGGCCACGTCGACGCGGCCGTCGGGGGCGACGACGGTGACCCGGCAGAAGCCGGTGCCGTTCGCGGCGGTGGTGATCGCGGGGGCCGGACGGCCGTTCGCGGGGCCGGGGTGGCCGCCGGTGGGTGTCGGCGCGGAGACCGTCGTACTCAACTTCTGCTCCCGTCGGATGGCGCTCACGTTGGTGCTCGCGCGGAGGCTCACGGATGTGGTCGCTCAGAGACTCACGGATGCGGTCGCTCAGCGGCTCACGGATGTGCTCGCTCAGAAACCTTCACGAGTACCTTCACGAGGTTTTCACCAGGTGCTCACGATGCGCTCCGGATGCCCGGTGAACGGCCCCTGCGCGGCAGGGCTCGGCGCCCCTCGTGCGCCGAAATGCCCGCAGGGGTCGCCGGATCGGAGGACGAATCACCAGTTGTCCTGAACAACACCGTTTGCTCTGATAGTTCGCGGGTGCATACAGCAGTGCATACGACCCGTGCGCCACCCTACCGCCGACCTGGCACCCCCACTCCAAGTTAAGATCCCCGCGGGCGGGGTCGGCCATCAGGAAATGTGCAGGAGGAACGACTCTTCCCGGTAAGGGAATTGAGGAGCTGTGAGCCAGATAGTCGTCAAGCGCCCACCTCGTGCGCTGCCATCCGAAATTCCCGCTGAGCAGGTGCAGTTGCAACCGCCTCCGGAATTGCCGCGCGGCCAGCAGGAGGGCGCGCTGATGCAGATCCTGCCCATGCTGGGCATGGGCGGGTCCGTCGTGTTCTTCTTCATGACGCCGAACCCGATCATGCGCATCATGGGCATGGTGATGATCGCCTCGACGATCGCCATGGCCGTCGCGATGCTGGTGCGCTACCGGCGCGGCACCCAGGGAGAACTCGCCGATCTGCGGCGCGACTACCTCAAGTACCTCACCCGGACCAGGCGTACCGTCCTGGAGACCGCCCGCGTCCAGCGCGACGCGCAGTACTACCTGCACCCCTCCCCCGAGCAGCTCTGGGCGCTGGTCGCCGAGGGCAGCCGGGTCTGGGAGCGGCGCGCCGCCGACCCCGACTTCGGCCAGGTGCGCATCGGCCTGGGCAGCCAGCAGCTCGCCACCCCGCTGATCGCGCCGGAGACCGCCCCCGTCGACGAGCTGGAGCCGCTCACGGCGGGCGCGATGCAGCAGTTCCTCCAGGTGCACAGCACGCTGGACGGGCTGCCGATGGCCGTCTCGCTGCGGGCCTTCTACCACCTGACCGTGAGCGGCGATCCGGAGTGCGTACGGTCCACCGCGCGCGCGGTGGTCGGCTCGCTCGCCGCCCTGCACTCGCCCGAGGACCTGGTGATCGCGGTCGGCGCGGGCGCGGCGAGCGCGGCCGAGTGGGAGTGGGCGAAGTGGCTGCCGCACGCGCAGGCGCCCGGTGACGGGGACGGCGCGGGTTCCCGGCGGCTGATCGCGGGCGGGATCCAGGAGCTGGAGGACCTGATCGCGGGCCGTCTCGACGGGCGGCCCCGGTTCCAGCCCGGCGGGCCCGCGCTGCTCGACCAGCCGCACCTGATCGTGGTGATCGACGGCCTCTCGGTGCCGCCGATGTCCGTCCTGGCGTCCCCCGAGGGGCTCCAGGGCGTGACCGTCGTCGAGGTCGTACCGGGTGAGATGTCGGGCGCGCGGGGCGGTCTCTCCGTCGTCGTACGGCCGGACGTACTGCACCTGGAGTCCGGGGACGGCATGGTCTACGAGGGCGTGCCCGACGGCCTGAGCCGGGAGGCGGCCGAGGCGCTGGCCCGGCAGCTGGCGCCGCTGCGGATGGCGTCCGGCGGGGACGACGACGAGCCGCTGCTCGCCAACCTGGAGTTCACCGACCTGCTGGGGCTCGGCGACGCGGCGTCGGTGGACGTCGCCCGCACCTGGCGGCCGCGCTCGCAGTCGGAGCGGCTGCGGGTGCCGATCGGGGTCGGCGAGGACGGCAGCCCGGTGATGCTCGACCTCAAGGAGGCCGCACAGGAGGGCATGGGCCCGCACGGGCTGTGTGTCGGAGCGACCGGTTCCGGAAAGTCGGAGCTGCTGCGCACCCTGGTCCTGGGCCTCGCGGTCACCCACTCCTCCGAGACCCTGAACTTCGTCCTCGCGGACTTCAAGGGCGGCGCCACCTTCGCCGGAATGTCGCAGATGCCGCACGTCGCGGCCGTGATCACCAACCTCGCCGACGACCTCACCCTGGTCGACCGGATGGGCGACTCGATCCGGGGCGAGCTCAACCGCCGCCAGGAGATGCTGCGCGACGCGGGCAACTACGCCAACATCCACGACTACGAGAAGGCGCGCGCGGCCGGCGCCCCGCTCCAGCCCATCCCCTCCCTCGTGCTGGTCATCGACGAGTTCAGCGAGCTGCTGACCGCGATGCCGGACTTCATCGAGATGTTCGTGCAGATCGGCCGGATCGGCCGCTCGCTCGGCGTGCATCTGCTGCTCGCCTCGCAGCGCCTGGAGGAGGGGCGGCTGCGCGGCCTGGAGACGTACCTCTCCTACCGCGTCGGGCTGCGGACCTTCTCGGCCGCCGAGTCGCGGGCGGCGCTCGGCGTTCCGGACGCGTACCAGCTCCCCAACGTGCCGGGCTCCGGCTACCTCAAGTTCGGCACCGACGAGATGGTGCGCTTCAAGGCGGCGTACGTCTCGGGGGTCTACCGGAGCGGGGACCGGCGACCGCTACCGGGTGGGACGCTGCCGGTGGACCGGACTCCGGCGCTGTTCACTGCGGCTCCGGTGCCGGTGCGCTATCTGGCGCCTGCGGCCGGTTCCGTAGCGGAGGCGGGGGGTGCGGGCGGCACGGACGACGCGCTGTCGGACACCGTGCTCGACGTGATCGTGCGGCGGCTCGAAGGGCGCGGCGCCGAGGCGCACCAGGTGTGGCTGCCGCCGCTGGACAACCCGCCCACGCTCGACGAGCTGCTCCCGGGCCTCGCGGAGGTGCCGGGACGCGGGCTGACCCAGCCCGGGTTCGAGGGCGCGGGACGTCTGGTCGTACCCCTCGGCGTCGTCGACAAGCCTTTCGAACAGCGCCGCGACACGCTCTACCGGGACTTCTCGGGCGCGGCAGGACACATGCAGATCGTCGGCGGCCCGCAGTCCGGCAAGTCGACGCTGCTGCGCACCCTGGTCTCCGCCTTCGCCCTGACCCACACCCCGCAGGAAGTCCAGATCTACGGGCTCGACTTCGGCGGTGGCGGACTGTCGGCGGTCTCCGGGCTGCCGCACGTCGGCGGCATCGCGTCCCGGCTCGACCCCGAGCGGGTGCGGCGTACGGTCGCCGAGGTGTACGGGGTGATGGCCCGGCGCGAGGAGTACTTCCGCTCCGCCGGGATCGACTCCATCGCCACGTACCGCAGGATGCGCGCCCGCGGCGAGATATCGGTGACGGACCAGCCGTGGGGCGACGTCTTCCTGGTCGTGGACGGCTGGGGGACCTTCCGTACGGAGTACGAGGGTCTGGAGCAGCTCGTCGTGGAGATGGCGGCCCGCGGCCTCGGCTACGGCATCCACGTCGTCCTGACCGCGTCGCGCTCGATGGAGGTCCGCGCCAACCTCAAGGACCACCTGATGAACCGCCTCGAACTGCGGCTCGGTGACGTCATGGACTCCGACATCGACCGCAAGGTCGCGGTGAACGTGCCGCCGGGCGTCCCCGGCCGGGGCATCACCCCGGAGAAGCTGCACTTCATGGCGGCGGTCCCGCGGATCGACGGCATCAACTCCGACACCGACCTCTCCGAGGCGTCCACCGCGATGTCCCGCGAGGTCACCCGCCACTGGACGGCGCCCGGCGCCCCCGCCGTACGCCTGCTGCCGCGCGAACTGGCCGCAGCCTCGCTGCCGCACGGCAACGCACACCCGGAGCGCGGCATCGCCTTCGGCATCGACGAGAACCGCCTGGAACCGGTCTTCCTGGACTTCGACCAGGACCCCTTCCTCCTCGTCTACGGCGAGTCCGAATCCGGCAAGACGAACCTCCTGCGGCTCCTCATCCGCCAGCTGACAGAGCGCTACGACCCGTCCGCCGCCCAGTTCTTCGTCATCGACAACCGGCGCGGGCTGCTGGACGTCACCCCGCCCACGCACCTCGCCGAGTACGTGCCCATGTCCAACAACATGGAGCACCACGTGGACGCGCTGGAGGGCCTGATGCGCCGCCGCACCCCGGCGGCCGACGTCACGGCGCAGCAGCTGCGCGACCGCAGCTGGTGGCAGGGCCCGAACGTGTACGTGGTCGTCGACGACTTCGACCTGGTCTCGACGTCGAGCGGCAACCCGCTGGGCCGCCTCACCGAGCTCCTGCCCTTCGCCCGCGACGTGGGCGTCCGCTTCCTGATCGCGCGCAGCACGGCGGGCGCGAGCAGGGCGGCGTACGAACCCTTCATGCAGCGCATCCAGGAGCTGGGCGCGCAGGGCCTGCTGCTGTCCGGCGACCCGAACGAGGGCGAGGTCCTGGCGGGCCTGAAGCCCAGGCCGATGCCGGCGGGGCGGGGCTTCTTCGTGTCGCGGCGGCGGGGGAACCCGCTGGTGCAGACGGGGTGGGTGGACGGGCAGTGAAGGACACGGCTGACGCGGCCCGGATCGCCGTCGCGCGCAGGGAGTTCGCCGCGCTGCTGGGCGAGTTCCGGCGCAACACGGTGCTCGTACCGCTCGACGCGTCGGGCGGCCTGTGGACCGCCGAGTGGGGCGGGGTGCGGTGGATCTGCGCGTTCTCCGACGAAGCAGCGCTGGCGCGCTTCGCGTTCGCGCAGGGGGATGCCGGGCGGGAGTGGACGTACCAACGGGTGTACGGGGCCCGGTTGCTGGATGTGATGGTGCCCGCGCTGGGCGTGCCCGCAGGGGTGGCGCTGGACGCGGGAAGCGACGACGGGACGCTGTTCCCGCCGGTGGCAGGTGTCGTACCGGAGTCGGTCGCGGTGGATCTCGGGGGTGGCGAATGAGTGGGGAACAGCCGGATCTGGCGGCGGCGCAGCCCGCGTTCGCGCTGATCGCGTCCGGGATCAACGGTGCGCTCGCCGAGCTGAACGAGCAGGCCATGACCGGCCGGGCCACCGCGGGGCGCGGTTTCGCCGATCTCGCGCTGTCGGGTCTTGAGCTGGGGCACGCCGGGCTGACGGCGGAGTTCAAGACCTTCTGCGACCGCTGGGAGTGGGGCGTACGCGCACTGATGATGCGCGGCAACAACTTCGCGCAGGGCGTCGGCCTTTCCGCAGGCTCCTTCCACCAGCAGGAGCAGTACGTGAAGGACTCGTTCAAGGTCGTGGCGAACGGCCTGAACGGCAATCCGCATCTGACCGAGGACCAGGTCAAGGAGAAGAGCTGGGCCGAGATCGGCGCCCAGACCCCCACGGACAACGCGGACTGGAGCGGCGACTCCTTCCGGCAGGCGGGCACCGAGATCAAGGAGACCTGGCAGAACACCGGGTACGACGTGGTGGCCACCAACGCGGACTGGATGGAACGGACCGGGATCATCGACGAGGGGGAGCGTGACGGGGCGCAGTCGAAGCTCCGCGAGTTCTTCGAGCCGACCCCGGAAGCGGTGGCACAGCAGCGCGGCGAGGCACCGCCGCAGCAACAGGACACAGCTGCACAGGGTGGGGGCGGTCGCTGATGCCGGACTTCGGGGACGCGTTCGACAAGGTCGTCGGCGGGGCGTACGACAAGGTGCGCGAGGGGGTCGACTGGGGCAAGGAGAAGCTCGGGGAGGGCGTCGACTGGGGTACGGACAAGATCGGCGACGGCCTGGAGAAGGTCGGCCTCGAAGAGGCGGGTGACGCCGTCAAGGACTGGGGCGACGGTGTCGCGTCCGACCTGGGCGCGGAGGTCGGCGAGCAGCAGCTCGGCCAGACCGAGGACCCCGACGAGCTGATCCACGGCAAGCCCGCCGAGATCCGGGCGACGGCCAAGAACCTGCGGGACTTCGGGACGGCGTTCGGCCGGGTCGGCAACGGCATGAAGCAGCTGGACTCCAGCCACTGGAAGGGCGTCGCGGCCGACACCTTCCGGCAGAAGTTCGCTCCGCTGCCGACGGACTGGCTGCACGCGGCGGACGCGTGCGGGGACGCGGCGAAGGCCCTGGAGACGTACGCCTCGACGGTCACCTGGGCGCAGGGCCAGGCAAAGGAGGCGATAGCCCTCTACAAGGAGGGCCAAGCGGCCTCCAAATCGGCAGTCACCGCCTACAACGCCAAGGTCGACGCCTACAACGCCGCCCGCAACAACCCGAACCCGCCGCCCCGCCCGGAACCCTTCACCGACCCGGGCGCCGCGAAGACGGCCCGCGCGCAGGAGATCCTGAACGCCGCCCGCACCCAGCGCAACACCGCCGCGACCACGGCGAAATCCCAGGTCACCGCAGCCCTGGCGCACGCCCCTCAGGAACCGACGGGCATGGACCGGCTGAAGCTGGACGGCGCGGACTGGGCCATCGCACAGGGCACCGAATCGACGCACTTCCTCGGCGGCATCGCCAAGGGCACCATCGGCCTGACCAACTTCGTCCGGGGCGTCAACCCGCTGGACGCGTACAACATCACCCACCCCGCCGAGTACCTCAAGTCCACCAGCACAACCCTGGCGGGCCTGGCCACGACGGCGGCCCACCCGGACCGCGCGGTGAAGACCCTCTGGGAAACCGCCAAGAAGGACCCGAGCGAGTTCCTGGGCACGCTGGTGCCGGAACTGATCGGCACGAGGGGCGCGGGGGCGGCGATGAAGGGGGCGAATGCGGCGCGGCGGGCAGGGCAGGAGGCGGCTGCGGCGGCCCGCGCGGCCGAACACAACGGGGGCCCCAAAGCCCCCGGGACAGAACTTGACGGCAGCACGCCGGACACGAGGAGAACCGACGATCCCAGCGCCGACGGGCCCAATCTGCCCGTTGACCCGGAAACCGCCGAACTCTTCGCCAAGGCGCGCGAGGCCTTGGCCGAAGACCCTGACAAGCTGACCCGTCCCGAGGCACCGCTCAAGCAGGACCCCTCGGACCCCATCGACCTCGCCACCGGCGTCATGTACCTCCCCCAGGTCGATGTCGCGCTGCCGGGCGCTCTGCCCCTTGCCTTCGCCCGGCGGGTGGCCTCCAACTACCGGTCCGGCCGCTGGTTTGGCCCGTCCTGGGCCTCGACCGCGGACCAGCGCCTGGAGATTGACTCCGAGGGCGTCATCCTCGTCTGCGAGGACGGCCTCCTGCTGCCCTACCCGCACCCCGCCCCTGGCGTCCCGGTCCTGCCCACCCACGGTCCGGCCCGCCCGCTGGACACGGATGCCGCCGGGAATTACACGGTCACCGACCCCGACACCGGCCGGATCCAGCACTTCGCCACCATCGGCCCCCACCTAGCCCTCCTCACCCAGATCGACGACCGCAACGGCAACTGGATCACCTTCGAGTACGACGAGTCAGGCGCACCCACCGCCCTGGTCGACCACGCCGGCCGCCACCTGAAGCTCACCACCGAAGACGGCCGGGTCACCTCCCTGAGCCTGGCCGGTGCTGCCTCCGACGGCTCCGACCAGCAGATCGTCCGCTACGGCTACACCGGCGGCCACCTCACCTCAGTCACCAACTCCTCCGGCCTCCCCCTCGTCTTCACGTACGACGAGCGTGCCCGCGTCACTTCCTGGACCGACACCAACTACAGCCGCTACGAGTACGAGTACGACGATCAGGACCGCTGCATAGCGGAGGGCGGCACGGAGGGCCACGTCGCGCTGCGTGTGACGTACGACGACATCGACCCGGACACCGGTCTGCGCGTCACCACGGCCACCACCGGTTCCGGCGCCGTCCACCGCTACCTGGTCAACGACACCCACCAGATCGTCGCCGAGATCGACCCGTTGGGCGGCATCACCCGGTACGAACGCGACCGGCGCCACAGGCTCCTGTCACGCACCGATCCACTCGGTCGCACCACGCACTTCGAGTACGACTCGGAAACGGGCGGCGTGACCCGTGCCGTTCGCCCCGACGGCCGTGAGGCCACCGCCGAGCACAACGCGCTCGGGCTTCCCGTGCGGGTGACCGGTCCCGACCGTCTGACGATCCGCCAGGAGTACGACGAACGCGGCAACCGCACTGCGGTGACCGGCCCGTCGGGCTCCACCACCCGCTTCTCGTACGACGAAGCGGGCCGCCTCCGTTCCGTCGTCGACCCCCTGGGCAACGCGACCCAGGTCCGTACGGACGCAGCGGGCCTGCCGGTAGAGATCACCGACCCCCTGGGCGCGGTCACCCGCTACACACGGGACGCGTTCGGCCGCCCGATCACGATCACGGATGCCGTCGGCGCAACGACCCACTTCGACTGGACGGTCGAGGGGCAGCTCGCCTGCCGCACCTCCCCGGACGGCTCCACCAGTTCCTGGACGTACGACGGCGAGGGCAACTGCACCAGCCACACGGACCAGATGGGCGGCGTCTCCCTCTTCGAGTACACGCACTTCGACCTGATGAAGGCGCGCACTGGCCCCGACGGCTTGCGCTACGAGTTCCGGCACGACTCGGAACTCCGCCTGACCCAAGTACGTAACCCTCAGGGCCTGACCTGGGACTACTCGTACGATGCCGCAGGGCGCCTGGCCTCCGAAACGGACTTCGACGGCCGCACCCTCACCTACACCCATGACGCGGCGGGCCACCTGCTGACCCGCGTCGACGCCCTGAACCAGACCGTCCGCTACACCCGCGACGAGCTGGGCCGCATCCTCTCCAAGGACGCCGCCGGAGCTGTCACCACCTACACGTACGACCTCTTCGACCAACTGGCCGAGGCCACGGGACCGGACGCCACCGTCACCCTCCTCCGGGACCGCTACGGCCGCCTCAAGTCCGAGACAGTGAACGGCCGCACCCTCACCTTCGGCCACGATTCCCTGGGCCGCCGCACCTCCCGCCGCACACCCTCGGGCGCGAACAGTACCTGGACGTACGACGCTGCAGGCCGCCGCGACACCCTCACCACTTCGGGCCGCACCCTCACCTTCGAGCACGACGCGGCGGGCCGTGAACTGACCCGCCACATAGGCGAGACGGTCACCCTCACCTCCGGCTACGACACCCTGGGCCGCCTCACGGACCAGCAGGTCACACACGCGGGCCGCAGCGTGCAACGCCGCACCTACACGTACCGCGCCGACGGCAACCTCACCGGCATCGACGACCAACTGTCCGGCCCCAGTACTTTTACCCTCGACCGCGTTGGTCGGGTCACAACCGTCAGTGCCCACAACTGGACTGAGAAGTACACCTACGACGCGGCAGGCAACCAGTCCTCGGCCAACTGGCCCGCCACCCACCCCGGCCAGGAATCCACGGGCACCCGCGACTACACCGGCACCAACCTCACCCGCGCAGGCACCGTCCGCTACGAACACGACGCCCTCGGCCGCACCACTCTCCGCCAGAAGCCCCGCCTCTCACGCAAGCCGGACACCTGGCTCTACACATGGGACGCGGAGAATCACCTCACCGCGGTCACCACCCCCGATGGCACCCGCTGGCGCTACACCTACGATCCGCTCGGCCGCCGCACTGCAAAGCAACGCCTAGGGGAGGGCAACGAAACTGTCGTAGAACGCACAGACTTCACCTGGGACGGCACCACCCTCTGTGAGCAGATCACCACCTCCCTCACCCTCCCGAACCCGGTTACCTTGACCTGGGACCACCATGGACTCCGCCCTCTAACCCAGACGGAGCGCGTAACCTCCGCCGAATTCCCCCAAACCAAGATCGACGAACGCTTCTTCAGCATCGTCACCGACCTCATCGGCACCCCACGCGAACTAATCGACGAGCAGGGCAACCTTGCCTGGCGGGCGCGGAGCTCTTTGTGGGGGACAACTGCATGGTCAACAGCAAGTGGGACGTATACACCGCTCCGTTTCCCCGGGCAGTACTTTGACCCGGAATCAGGACTGCACTACAACCACTTCCGCCACTACGACCCAGAATCGGCGCGCTACCTCAGCCAGGACCCTCTGGGCCTGGCACCAGCAAACAACCCGGCGGCGTACGTCCACAATCCTCAGACATCGAGCGACCCATTGGGGTTGGCGCCGTACTCCAACGGTGGTGGGCTCAACCTGGAGGATCTCGGCGACGGGTGGTTCAGGAGCCCAGAGGGACTGGATTACGGACCGGGACGAAATGGTGAGCACCGCATCACCCATGTACAGCAACACGGCAGCGACGTGCCCGGCAAACCAACCCATGGAGTGTTCGATACCGGAGGAAAGGGAATCCTCGAAACTGTGGACGAGTCGTGGAGCCTCCGCGACGGAGCCGTTTCCGTGAACGAGCAGGGAGCTCGCACGACATACATAATCCCAATGGGAAGGCAAGTGGGATTCAACCCCAGCGAAAAATTCATATCCATAACCGTCGAATACGGAAATGAAGTAATAACAGCTTTCCCGAGGAGTTGGCGATGAATCCCAAAGTAGTTTGCGTACACTGCGGTCAGGACTGGCTGCAAAAATACCGCCTAAAAAGCAGTCGCGAGGATTTCTGGGCCTGCCCGGAATGTGAGTCTCTGTGGCTGAATGGTCAGGACCTGGGCGAGGAGACGGAATTGTACATCAGTGAGTTCATTGAATCTCGGGGAACCGATTGGGACGACGCAGAGAAAATCCAATGACTTGAACAGGAATTACTGGCAGACGCCCAAGCCGGAGTGGCATAGAGTAGCGTAATGACAAACCGCAGCGAATACGCAGGGCGCGTCATGCGGAAATTCGGGGAACTCGAATGGTTCAGATGCGGAGGTGACGTCCACCCTGCCTACGGGTATCAGCAGATGTCCAACCTTGGAATGCGCTATGCCCACCACTCTGTCGCGCTGGAGGGATTACTCAAGTGTGCCATCGAACAGACGCCAACGATCATGACGTGGCGACTTGACACCTCTGGAAAGAATTGGGCACTTTATCCGGAGCGAATCTTCGAAGAATCCGGCGGAATCGACTCTCAAGACTTTCTTGAAGTGTCACAGAATATCGTCGTGAACGACCAAGATTTCTGCATTTCCTCCTTCCAAGACCTCGGAAATATCCTTCACCAATTGAAGGCCATCCCGCCCGTGGAAATCGAAATAATGCGACACGTCTGACCGTCAGGTAGCATTCCTCGCACCAATGGCGGACCGGAGGACTCACGCTGTCATGGCTAAGGAAATTAGCCATGACAGTGTGCGAAGGGAAACTGCTCAATTTGATCCACGTGATTACTTCTGGCACCACTCCCCATTACTTCTGGCACCACTCCCCAGGCAGTACTCTAGAGACTTTCTGTCATGCCTTCCGCACCTCCTTCCAAGGAGCAAAGTTGATGGCAAGTGAACTGACAAGTACGGGACGGCCATGGATACGAGTCGTGGCTCCCCCTGTAAAGGAGATACCCATCGTTTCCAGGGCCGAGGATCGCGAACCCCTGTCGGAGGAATCGAGGGCTACCCTCCTGAAGAAGGTCCAGGACGCCTCCTTGGAGATACTGGAAGTTCCTGGAATCATTCCGCTAGGCCCCACCGTTACTCAGGCCTGGCAGTCGGTGGCAGGCGATGTGGAACCCGTAGCATCCCTCCCCCTCTCCAGCCTCGGCGGAGATATCCATACTCAATGGTTGCACCACGCCCGTAGGACCGGAATCTTCGATGAAGATGAAACATTCCTCGTCACAGTGGTTAGTACCGGAAGCCACGGGGTGGGGTGGGTTCACGTCAAAATTACACCTGAGACTGACATCTCTCGGCTACGAGACGATCAGGACTGTGTCGAGTTCATCGCGTGCTCAAATTCGGGGGACAACATTTGTGGCGTAACCGCTGAAGAGTACGATTACTGGATCGTTGCATTTCCCGCCCCCATCTGAGGAAATTGAGAGATTCCACAAGGAAAGCAGACAGCAGTGGCGGGCCAAAGCAGCATCCGAATCATATCCATTGAGGAAGAAATGGGGCCGCACACGATCTGCGTCGTTCGCTGCACATCAGGCGAGGCAAGGATCGGAATGTATTTCACCACCTCCCGTCAGCAGCAGGGAGGGGTAACAATGGAGAGCATTCAGTGGTACGGAAAAATTGTATCGGCACTGAACGAGACTCACTCCGGCAAAGTCACTTTCTCCGGAGACGGACTGACGCTTCTGACGGAGGGCGACACGATCCATAGCTTCAACTGAGAACTCGTACTCACACCTCAAGAGAAATGTCGGCCCTAAGGTCTTCTCAGCCTCGACGCAGCGCTACGTTTGGAAGCGAGCAAGGGACCATTGCGAGGGATACTTGGTGGGCATGCAAAGGAATACAGGATTCGCCGTGCGCAACAGCGAGTATCTTGCGCCGCTGTACGGTGCAGTGCTGCCCGCTCTGGACCGTGTGCGGATTCGCTCGGTCCAGCTCAACTGGCGTGGGCCGACTTTGACTTTGCGCCTTGATCTGCCCGATCCACCCCTCCCCCTGCCGACGGAATGGGTAAGTGCCGGGGTCGATGCGGTGCAGTGTCATTTCGAGTTCATTGGGGTCGAGGATCTCTCGCTCTGCGGCTGGAGCCCGCCCGTCATGGGCAGTTTGTCGCTCACGTCGCCGGATGACAGACACAGAATCTGGGTGGCTGTGGAGACGGACGAGGCCGTGATCCTTCGGTTCAGTTGTTACTCCGATGTCCTGGCCGGCCACTTGAGTGGGTTCCGTCTGGGGCAGGACGGGGCGGACAGCGGCCCGCATCTGTTCGCGAATTATCTTGACCGCCGACTGCACGCGACCGTGCCGGAACCTCACGTGGAGAACTTCTTTGAACGGCGCTGATGCCGGCCCTTCCGGTTCTGCTCGGAGCATCCTGGTCGATCCTTCTGTGCTCAGTGCCTGCGATCTCTTCTACATCCAAATCGACGAGCGTCAGTGCGCGGTCACCTTGGGTTTCGAGATTCAGGACGGGGAAGCCGGCCCCGCTCTCATCCCCAGCTTCAGGACCGACGAGCGGCACAACGCGATCAAGTTCTCACTCGTATTCACGGGCGTACGGGGTCTCGTGGTGAGCGGCTGGGTGCATCCGGGGCAAAAGCAGGTGCGGCTGGAAGAGCGGCAGGGGCGCGTCGTGGTGACCGCAGAGGCTCCGGGCTCTTCGCTGTCCTTCGATGCGGCGTCTTGCTCTTTGGTACGCATTCGCTCCTTTTTCGCCTCCTCTGTTGAGTGAAGTGGCGTGGGCCTTTATCCCGTATGTTGATTTCTGTGAGCTTGAGTGAAGGCGCGTCCCCCGTTCCCCGGCCCGTGAAGGAAAACCCCGGTCTTCTTCAGATCTATGAGTTCGAAGCCTCGGCGGGTTCCTGGGGAACGTGCGTGGTCAGGTGCGTGGGCGGTGAGGTACGGCGTGGTGACACGTTGGTCCTCGGGGACGGAGACGTACCGCGGTTGGTCTTTACGCTGGAGAAGATCCAGCGGTACGAGAAGGTGGTGGTCGAGGCCTTTGATCCGCCTCATGCGGCTCGTGTGACTCTGGTCGGGGAAGGGACCGAGGCACTCGCGATGGGGGACATTCTTCGCGTTCGCGAGACAGGAGTCTGAGCGGCGAGGGGCCGGGCTCCGTTGCCGGTGGGCCCGCCCTCTCTGTGCGCGGCTCGGTCAGCGCACGTACATGATGAAGGACTGCCAGGCGGCGCGGGGAAAGGTCAGGACCGGGCCGGCGGGGTGCTTGCTGTCGCGTATGGGGATGAGGTGGGGGAGGTTGTCGGCGATCTCTACGCACTCGTTGTTCCCACCGCTGTACGTACTGGTGCGCCACCTCGCGCCCGAGAGGTCCGGCGTGGTTCGGCCTGCGCTCGTCATGCTCTGTTCTCCTTGACCCGGCGGTGGATGACCGTGCGGGATTCCACCGGGGAGAGGGCCGACTTGGCGGCGTTGTCGAACAGGTGCTGGTAGCGCGCGACCTCGGCCTCTCGCTCCAGCCAGACCGACCCGGACGGGTTGTCCACCAACACGACGTCGAGCGCCCCCTCTTCGGGGAAACCCAGCAGTACGTACGGGCCGAACATACTCGCATGGGCCCCGCGGGAGAACGGCAGGACCTGAAGGGTCACATTGGGCAGCTCGGAGACCGCGAGCAGGTGGTGAAGCTGCTCGTTCATCACCTGCGGTCCGCCCACCTGTTGGAGGAGTACGGCCTCCGAGAGAACGGCCCACATGCGCAGTGGTGAGGCGCCGGTGAGACGCTCCTGACGCGCGATGCGCACTTCTGCGAACCTGTCGACTTCTTCGGCCGTATCCCACGAGCCGGAGGCGATCGTCACCGCACGGATGTAGTCCGGAGTCTGGAAGAGCCCCGGCACCAGCTGAGCCTGGAAAGAGCGGATCGAGTCGGCGGTGTCCTCCAGGGCGATGTAGTCGCGGTACGTGTCGGCGAGTACGGAGGCGTACTGGTTCCACCAGCCTTCCCTACGGCGGCGGTTGGCCTTGCGGGCGAGCGTGCCCAGGCGGTTGCGCAGGT
Organism: Streptomyces sp. NPDC032721; assembly: GCF_055579625.1. Classification (NCBI taxonomy): domain Bacteria; kingdom Bacillati; phylum Actinomycetota; class Actinomycetes; order Kitasatosporales; family Streptomycetaceae; genus Streptomyces; species Streptomyces sp. NPDC032721. The sequence goes on from NZ_JBVIMX010000025.1 coordinate 44,101, forward strand.
CGGGGTCGGAGACCTCGTAGGCAAGCAGCATCGCCGCCAGGTCGGGCAGCCGGACGGCGACGCGGCCGTTCTCGATCCGGCTGATCTTGCCCTTCGTACAGTCGAGAGCATCGGCGGCCTGGCTCGTCGTCATGGCCGCCGCTTCCCTCAACCTGCGGAGTTCGCCGCCGAGTTGGCGGCCGAGGACGGTCGACGGATTCGGTGTGGTGCTCTTCGGCAGCATGCCCTCACGTCTAGCAGAGGGGACGGTGTCTTGCGTCGCGATTAACTCGAAAGGTGGAACATTGGAATGATGCCTGTCGACAACGTTGCAGACTCGCATGATCCGCAGGCACTCTGCTGAACACGGAAGCCCGAATCTCAACTCGCCTTGGGGCGTGGCTGGTTCCGGCGGTGACTTCTACCCCTTGGGGGCCGTCATGACAGAGCGATCCGTACCGAACGATGTCGAGAACGAAGCCGTCTTCCGGCTGTCCCGCAGCCGCAGGAGTGTGCCGCGGGCCCGGGCTGCCTTGCGGGCCGTGCTCGGGGAGTGGGCCGTGGACGGAGAGGGGGTGGAGAGCGCCCTGTTGGTGGCCTCCGAGCTGGTGACCAATGCCGTACGGGTACCTGTTCCGCAGGGGCGGCTCGTGGAGGTGCGTGTCCGGTACGCCGTCGGGGCGGGGCTGCTCACCCTGGAGGTGAGTGACGCGGGGGACGGTGTTCCCGAGGCTCGTGTTCCGGGGGATGACGAGGTTGGGGGGCGTGGGCTGCTGGTGGTGCAGGCGTTGGCCGCTCAGTGGGGAGTGCGGAGGCGGGCCGGTGGGGTGGGCAAGACCGTGTGGGCGGAGGTGAAGGCCGCGCGGTTGGGGGTGCCGGTGGTCGTCGACCCGACCGTTGCGGCGGTCGCGGTGCGGCCGGGGCAGGAAGTGCGGGTGTGGGGGTCGTGGCGTGTGGTGTGCAGCGTGCAGTACGCGGCGGACGGGCGGGCCGTTGTGATTGGGCTGGATGAGGGGCCCGCGTTGCGGCTGCGTGGGGCGGAGCCGTTGACCGTGCGGGGTACGGGTGTGGGGGCATGACTCGGGGTGGGCACCTCCCGCGTGTGCCCACCCCTGGTCGTGTGCGTGCCTGGCCTTGGTGGCCGTAACGGCTGTCAGAGCGTGAAGTAGCCCGCTGCCTTGATGTCGCCCGACTTGTACCGCATGACGGCCTCGTCGATCTGCTTCGATATCTGGGACAGCGAGTCGTGGATGCTGCGGGCCTGCTGGTCCCACTGGTTCTGCGAGTTGTTGTACTCCTCGCGGGCCTTGCCCGCCCAGAGTTCGGAGACGCTGGCGATCTGCGCCTTGATGGCGGCGAGGTCGCCCTCCAGGTTCTTCGCCTGGTTGCGGACCTCACGGGCCGCGAGCTCCAGGGCGTGGTACGTGACGATCATCGAGCCGGGTTCGTTCGACGGCATGGGTGCCTCCGGAGTGGTGGGTGGGAGTGGTGCCTGGTGTGCGGCGGGTGGTGGCGGGTCAGAACTTGTTGAGGTTCGAGGTGTTGGCCTCGGCCCTCGCGTCGCCCTGGTAGCCGTCCACCACGTCCACGCCGCGCATCGCCTGGAGGATCTCGTCCTCGGTGTTGCCGCCGATGGTGCGGGCCGCCTCGATGCCCTCCTGGAACTTCAGGAGCAGCTTGCCGATGCGGACGATGCTCTGGTTGACCTCGGCCTGCTTCGTGTTGAACGCGCCGGCGCCGATGCCCTGCCACTGGCCTTCGAGGCTGTCGATGGTGCCGTTGAGGCGGTGCAGCTGGCCCTTCACGCTCTCGAAGCTGTTGGTGAGGGTGGTCTGCAGGCGGGTGAGTGAGTGGTCATCAAGCCTTTGGCGGTCTGACATGGGTGGCTTCCTTTCGGAGGGTGTGGCGTGTGGGGTGTGGGACAGGTGGTCTGAGTGGTTTGAGGGCTCAGGAGGCGCGGCGGCGGAGTACGGCGAAGGTGCCGGCGGCCAGGGCCAGGGCGGCGGCTGCGATGCCGCCGATGAGGAGGGGGGTATTGGTGCCGTCGCCGGTATCCGCATCCTTGGAGGTGGCGGCCAGACCGGCGGAATCCGGTTTCTGGGTTGCCTTCGGCGGCTTGGTGGGAGCGGCGGAAGGGACGGGCTGCACTCGGGAGATCAGCCTCTTGGAGTCCGGCTTGCCCGGGTTCCCCTTGCCCTGGAGCACCGCCTCACGTGGACGGATGGTGCCGAAGCCGTGGAAGTTGTTGTGCGTACGCACGTCCCAGCTGCGGCTTGCCGTGTCGTAGAGCACTCGCAAGACTTGCTGCGCCGTCCAATCGGGGTGCATCGACCAGATCAGGGCCGCCGAGGCAGAGGTGAGGGCCGCTGCGGCCACGCCACCTCCATTGCCCTGGCAGTAGCGCTGGAACTTCGCATCGCACCAGCGCGGAGTGTCGACGCCGGGAGCTGAGAGGTCCACGTCCTTCCCATGCTGCGAGAAGTCGGCCGCCTTGCCCGACCGGTCGATCGATGCGACACCTACTACATCGATTGATTTCGCAGGAGACTGCGGCTTGTTTCCCTGCTTCGCGTTGTCTCCCGTACCGGTAATGATCAACTTGCCTTTGCCGAACGCGTACTCGTAGGCGTTCGCCAAGCCCGGCACGGGGTTCGCGCCGACCACGCTTTCGTTGCCGACCGAGACATGGATGATCTTGGCGTCGCTGTCCGCTGCAGCCTTCACCGCGCGGTACACCGGATCGTCGATGCCTTGCAGCTCGTTGTGCTTCAGGAGCGGCACCCGATACGGAATGATCTTCGCGCCCGGCGCCAGGCCCCGGATGCCGCCGCCTGCGCCCGTTCCGGCAATGAGCTCTGCCGTGGTGGTCCCTTGGCCGTTGAGGTCTTCGGTCAAGGGGCTGCTCCCCTCGCGCTTGCTCGTGTCCAGGCCGGGGAGCACCTGTCCCTTCAGGGACGCGGTGTTCGGGTTCACACCGGAGTCGACGACGGCGATCTTGATGCCCTTACCCGTGGAGACCTTCCACATTGCCTCGGCCTGCATCGGGCCCAAGTACCACTGTTCCGGGGCCGGCTGCGCGGCCGCAGCAGGCGGCGCTGCGGCCGCGAGCCCGATGGCGCACGTCCCGACCGCAGCCAGGGCACGCGGCACCCACCGCTGTCGCCTTCGGAGTTGGCTCGTTCCTGCCGTCATGCTGACTTCCGGACCTTTCGTCGTACTCAGCCGATCACTGGAGGCACGGTGCCGGGGCGCCCTGCCGTCCATGTCTCTTCGTCCTCGGTCAGGTAGTCGGGACGCTTCGAGCCCTCCTGATCGCGGGGCTCGTCGGGGTTGCGGGAGCCTGCCGGGCCCCGGACGAGTCCCGCGCCGCCCTGGGTGAAGCCGCCCGTGGCGGTGCGGCCGGCCGAGGCGGCGTTGTTCCGGGGCGTGCCGACAACTCCGTTGACGGCGGGTGCAGTTCGGCCGGTTTGGCGGGCGGAGGTACCGGCTGCGGGCTGCGCGCCGATGGCTCCGCTCGTGGGGACACGACCGGTTGTGGTGCGGGACTGGGCCGCGTTCTCGCTGCCGACGACGGTCCCGCGAGGGATACGAGTGCCCGAGGTGCCCTGGGTGGTGCGCTGGGCGTTGCCGCCCGTGATGCCTTCGACGCGTCCGGTACGTCCCATGGGGGGTTGGCCGGTGGTCCCGGCGCGGCCCGTCGGGGGCTGCCCCGTCGTACCCGTGCGACCCATCGGGGGCTGACCGGTCGTACCCGCGCGGCCCATCGGGGGCTGGCCCGTCGTACCCGCACGCCCCATGGGCGGCTGGCCGGTGGTCCCCGCGCGGCCCATGGGCGGCTGCCCGGTCGTACCGGTGCGGCCCATAGGAGGCTGTCCCGTCGTACCCGTACGGCCCATGGGCGGCTGGCCCGTCGTCGCACGCCCCATCGGCGGCTGGCCCGTGCGGCCGACCGGGTTGCTCGGCATGGCCGGGGCCCTGACCTGTCCGGTCCGGGCCGGCGGTGCGTACCCGGGGACCATCGGCGGAGGCGTGCCGAAGGTCGGCTGCCCGGGGAGGGCGGTGGGCGGTGCCGCCGGGGGCGCTCCGGGAGCGGGGGCAGGTGCCGGTGCGGGCGGTGCCGCTGCCCGGGCGAGTTCCATCGATGCGTCGCTGCCGGGCGCGACCCCTCCGGCTGCCACACCGCCAACTGCCGCGCCGGGCGCCGTGGCAGCCGGGGTGCCGGCCGCTTCGGCCTGCCCGCCGGCGGCGGCCGGCGCCGCGACCGCGTCGGGGCGGGCAGTGGCGGGCAGCGCGGTGGCGGCGGCCATGCCCATCTGCGCCGTGCTGCTCCGGGCTGCCGCCTCGGACGGGCCTCCGTCACCGCTGGGCGGCGGCACGTTGGCCTTCAGGATCTGGTCGAACGCCGGTGGTTCCTGCAACGCCAGGGTCTGCTGTGACACCGCGTAGAAGGACGAGAGGCGGTTCATCTGGTTGATGGCCTCTTGACGGTCCTTCTCGACTTTGACCGCCGCGTCGTACGTCGCGCTGCCTTCGACCCTGCCCGGCAGAGGTATGTCCTCCACCTTCCGCTTGTCGAGGCGGGAGTCCCTGGGCGGCATCGCCTTGTGCACCGAGGCAAGTCCGGTACCCGCAACGGTGATCTGGGTAGCAGCCGTATCGGCGAAGTCGCTCAAGCCCTGGGCATGGGTGACAAGCCCCAGTCCGAACTTCTGGAACTGGGTAGCTCCTTCGCCCTTCCAGTCAACTGCGGTGACGAAGTCCTTGAGCTCCTTGGCCGCCGCCCGCAGGGCGTCCCTGGCCGCCCAGAGCGCGGCGCCTGCGTTCTCCAGATCCTTGGGGTTCGCCTGATCGACCAGGTCGATCATCGCGTTGAGATCGTGGCCCTCGAAATTGGTACGCGTGGCGAATCCCGGCACGCCCGGCGGCCTGAGCATAGGTGAGGGCCACGGCGCGGCGGGTGCGTCCGGCCGCATCAGCAGCGAGCGCGACTCGGAGAACCCGCGCAGCGAGTCGGCTCCCTTGATCTGCTCCTGGACTTCGGTGAGGTCCTGCTCACTCGCCTTGGGCACAGGGTTCTCAGGCGTTGTCACAGTCCGCTCCCGTCATTCGCGTCCCCCGAGCTGGGCGGAGTCGTCACGGGGCCCTGTGTCCCGTAGCCCGCCTGGTCGCGCTCCCTAATCTGCTCAAGCCCGGCCTGGTAGACGTTCTGCCGTGCCCTGTCCTCGTCCCGTGCCTCGTCCAGGCGGTCCCTGATCGCCTGGTGCCGCCGCCGCACGTCCTCTTCCACGTTGTCGTAACCGACCTCCGCCGCATGCACCCCAATGCTCAGCAGCTCGATCTGGTCGCCCAGCGTCTTCGACAGTGAAGTCAGCGACTGGTGCACCCGGTTGTACTGGCTGTACAGCCCGTCCGCCTCCGCGAACGTCGCCGAGCCGCCGCTCAGCGACGCCCGGGACACCGTCTGTGCCGCGAGCTTCGTGCGGCCCCCGTCGCTGCCCTCCAGCTCGCTCAGCAGGACGTTGACCCGCTTCTGGAAGCGGCGCAGCGCGCCCACTCCCTTTTCCAGATCGCTCACGATCCTGTGACCTCCCCATCCCCGTTTGCTCTACCCGCACCGGTTGCGATCGCAGTGAACGCAAGCCCCACCCGTCACACCAACATCACTGTAACCAGTTACCTGCGTATGCCAACCGGCTTACTGGACTGGCTGTTTCCGCGATTACAGAAACTTCACGACCCTAGATGGGTACTTGTCCCACCCGTCCCGACTTGCGGTGTTCCTGCTTCGCAACTGTTACCGCTGTGTCCTCCGCCGCCGCGCGTCCCGCGTCGCCACCGCCGCGCCCCCGATCGCCGCGACCAGCACCCCGCCGCCCACCACCACGTACGTGGCGAGCCGGGAGTCGCGTTCCTGGGGGGTCTCGCCCAGGGTCAACCGGGCCGGTTCCGGGGCCCGTACGTCCGTCGAGCCGCCGTCCGGGACCGGTGCCGCGGCGGGCGGGTGCTCGTCCTCGGTCAGCGCGCGGACCGGGTCGACCACGCCCCAGCCGACCAGCCGGTCGTGGCCGGGGACGGCGCGTTCGGCGGTCTGCTGGATCTGCGTGACGATCTGCTGGCGGGTCCAGCCAGGGTGTTTGGCCCGCAGCAGGGCCGCCACGCCGGTGACGTACGGCGCGGAGAAGCTGGTGCCGTTGTCCGTGCAGTGGCCGCCGCCCGGGACCGTGGAGACCATGTCCACGCCCGGCGCCGCGACTCCGACGAAGTCGCCCGACTGGGAGAAGGCCGCCCGCTCGTTGTTGCGGTCGGAGGCGGCCACCGCCAGAACTCCCTCGTAGGAGGCGGGGTAGGTCGGTTTGACGTTGCCGCCCAGGCCGTCGTTGCCGGCCGAGGCGACGATGACGATGCCCGCGTTCAGCGCCTTGTCGACGGCGCGGCGCAGGACCACCGTCGGTTCGGTCGCGTTCGCCGTGTCCTGCGAGATGTTGATGACCTGGGCCTTCTGCGCGATCGCGTGCTCGATCGCGGTCGCCAGGGTGAGCGCGTTGCCGTGGCCCTCGGCGTCGTTCTGCTGGATCGGGATGATCGTGGCGCCGGGGGCTAGGCCCGCGAAGCCCGTGCCGCGGGCCTGGCGGGCGGCGATGATCCCGGCGACCTTGGTGCCGTGGCCGACGGTGTCCGTCGTGCCGTACTCGTTGCCGCGCGGGATCGGGGTGCCCTGTTCGTCCTTGAGGCCCTTGGGCAGGACGTTGCGCCCGCTGCGTACGTCGACCGCCGCTTTGAGCTGGGGGTTTTTGGTGTCAACGCCGCTGTCGATGACGGCCACCCGCACCCCCTTGCCCGTCGACTGCCGCCACAGCTCGTCCAGCAGTACGCGCTGGAGCGCCCAGGGGCGGCCCTCGTACGGCTTCCCGGGGTACGTGCACTGACCCGCGTCCGCGGGCGGGGGCGGCGCTGCCAGGGCTGGCGTGGCCGCCGGTATTGCCAGCAGCGGTACGGCGACGGCCCCGGCGAGCCCGTACCGCACACCCGTGGCCAGCAGGCGCGAACCCACGCGCGCCACCCCCCTCACGAGCCCTGCGGCTGGCTCGCCGCGCCCGTCGAGAGCCTGGGTCCCGTCGGCAGGAACGCCGACCAGGCCGCCGGTACCGGAGCAGGCTCGACCTCCTTGTAGCCGAGGCGGTTCTGCGCCTGAGCTGCCTCCTGCTGGGCCGCCTGCCGCTGTTCCTTGGTGCCCTTCTTTCCGATGCCGCCGTCGGGGTCGCCCGTCGCGCTGTCCCCGTTGGACTGCATCGCGTACCGCAGGCCCGTGTCGGTGACCAGGAAGACGAAGCCCGTGCTGGTCTCGGAGCCCTGGAACTGGCGGAAGAGCTGGCCGGAGCCGGGAGTGACGTACGCGCTGCTGCCGCCCTTCGGCAGCGAGGCCGGGAAACCGGTGCCCGCCCAGGTGCTCAGCGTCGTGGCGCCGGTCGACTTGCTGACTCCGCGCAGGACGTTGCAGACCGTGTCCCGCTCGCCCTCCGACGAGGAAGCGGCCGAAGAAGTGCCCTGTGATTTTGGCGAATTGACTGGTTTCGGTGCCGCTTGCGGCCATTTACGACCGGCCCCGAAAGGCGCTCCCGGTTCGAAGGCGCCGCCGCTGACCTCCGTCGGGCGGCCCGCCTGCTCCAGTGCGACCAGGGCGCGGCTGTTGATGAGGAGCTTGGCGGTGAAGTCCGAGACGGGGGCGACCCGGCCCTTGAGGACCACGTACTGCTGGCTCTTCGTGCCGTCGGTGGCGCGCAGCACCATGCCCACCTTGTTCTGCTCGGGGCGCAGCATTCCGGGTGCTCCCGCCGGGGTGCCCGGTGTGCCGTCCGCCGGGGAGAGGGCGGGGAAGTCGATCCGGTCGCCGTGGTGCAGCGTGGCCAGCCAGCCCGCCGAGACCCGTTGCGGGGTCCGGCCCTGGCCGACGAGCTGGCGCAGCAGCAGTTCGTCGCGGCCGACGGCGTACGCGGTTCCGCCCGCGTCCACCAGGTAGCGGGTGCGGGCCGGGCCCGGGCCCTCGACGTACAGCAGGTCGCCGCCGGCGAGCCGGGACGGGCCCTCGGTCTTGTCCGCCTCGCGCTCGGCGAACAGGAAGGCCGCCTTCTCGATCGCCCTGCCGCCCTCGCCCTGCCGCTCGCAGACCGCCCAGCGCTTGGCGGAGCCCGCCTCCTTGGGGTCCGGCAGCCGGTCGGGTCCGTACGGTATGCCGAGGGTCACGCCGTGCGGGATCTTGCCGCTGTCCAGCACGGATTCGTCGATGTTGACGACCTTGCCCTTGTCGGGGTCGAGGAGGAGGCGGGCGGAGGACATGTTGAGCACGGGGTGCAGCTGACGCTTGCCGTCGGTCTCCAACACCACATAGCGGGTGGTCGACTTGCTCGCGATGATCACGTTCTCGCCCGGCTTGTCCCATTCCTTCGGGGCGACCGGCTTGAACATCCCCCACGCACCGAATCCGGCGAGGACCACCACACCCACGATCACGCCCGGCAGTACGGCCCGCAACGGACGGGGCGCACCTTCTTCCGAACCGGTCGAACTGGGCTGCAGGAACTGGGCGATCAGTCTCCGCTTCGCAAATGTGTAGGCGTTGAGTTCATCCCGACGTGATGCCATCTGTCCGCTGTTCCCTCTCCCCGCTCAAGGCGCGACTGCCCGGGTACGCACCGGGCCTCCCGCCGTGGTGCCGCGCCCCACTATGCCTGCCGCTCCTGGTAACTCGCTGCTCCGGTACTGTGATCGCCCGATCCAGTATCCCGCCGGGGAGCGCTGGCAGAGGTCCGACGGGGAGGCTGCGATGGCGACGACAACGCGCGGACGCGAGGGGCGGAACGCACCGCAACCACCCGGAACCAGACGAACCACTTCCCGTCGGCAACGCAGCAATGAATCGAACGCAACACCCCAGGCCGGGGCCTCTGCGCCTGCTCCCGCCCCTGCTCCCGCTCCCGGCACTCCGCCCGCGAAGACCGGACTCCGTCCGCTGTCCCGCACCGGCCGGACCCTCGCCCTCCCGCTGCGTCAACTCGTGCTGCTGGAAATGGCACTGGCCGCCGCCGGTGTGGGGTGGCTGGCCGGGGGTCCCTGGCTGATCGCCGGTCTCGCGGTGGCGGCCGGGCTGTTGCTGTTCGCGGTGGCACGCCGCCGGGGCCGCGCGGTGCTCGACTGGCTGGCGGCGGCGCTGGCCTTCCGGGCCCGGGTGCGGAGGAGCACGGCCGCCCCCGACCCCGCGCTCGACCCCGCCCTGACGCCCGTCGCGGAGAACGTCCCCGGCTTCGGCCCGTACACCTACGTCGACCGGGACCGCCGCACCGTCGGCATGGTCGGCGACGGCACCTTCCTGACGGCGGTCGTCCGCGTCGAGGCGAGCGGCGAGGCGCTGCGGCCCGCTTCGGGCGCGCGGGCGCTGCCGCTGTCCCTGCTGGGCGACTGTCTGGAGGTGGACGACATCTCCCTGGAGTCGGCGCAGCTCCTCCAGCAGGTACGGGCGGCTCCCGCCCCGCACCTCCCCGAGCAGTCGGCGGCCCGCCGCACCCACGCGGCCCTCCAGCGCCAGGCCCCTACGCCCGCGCTGCGGATGACCTGGATCGCGCTGAAGCTGGACCCGCGCACCGCCCACGAGGCGGTCGAGGCGCGCGGCGGCGGGGTGGCGGGGGCGCAGCGCTGCCTGGTGCGGGTGGCCGACCACGTGGCGAGCCGGGTCACCGGGGCCGGGTTCCGGGCCGTGGTGCTCGACCAGGAAGAGCTCAACTCGGCTATGGCGACGGCTACTTGCGGGCGTACGGGGCACGCACCAGCGGCCGTGCCCGGCCCCGGAAGCTCCGGCCGTCCCCGGCGCAGCGCCGAGACGGCCCGTGTCTGGACCTGTGACGACCGCTGGCACACCAGCTACGCGGTGGGCCGCTGGCCCGAGTTGGGGCGTGCCGCGACCCCGCTGCCGCGGGTCCTGTCGGCGCTGGCCGAGGTTCCCTCGTACGCGACGACCGTCAGCCTGACCGTGCGGCGCGGCCCGCACCGGGGGGCGACCGCGGTGGCCGGGCACATCCGGGTGACCGGCGACACGGACACCCAACTGATCTCCGTACGCAAGGAGTTGGAGCGCATGGCGGGTTCCGCCAAGGTCTCGCTGGTACGGCTCGACCGGGAACAGCTGCCGGGCGTGCTGGCGACGCTGCCGCTGGGCGGTGCGACGCGATGAGAGGGATGGGGAGTACAGGCCGGTCCCGCGTACGGCTGCGGGACGTCATGCCGCGTGGGCTGCGCGGCCCCCGGCACCCCGGGCACACGCTGGAGACGGACGGGCTCGGCGCGCTCGCCCTGCCGGTCGGCGACGACGGCATCCTGCTCGGCGAGGACACCGGCGGCACCGCGCGCGTACTGGGGCTGCACCGGCCGACTCCGTACGAGGTCCTGCTGATCGGCGGGGTCTGGACGGCGCAGGTGCTGGCGCTTCGCACGGCGGGCACGGGTGCGCGGGTGGTGGTGGAGACCGGGCGCGCGCAGGCCTGGGAGCAGCTCGCGCAGGCCGCGGGCAGCGGGGCGGGGCTGGACTCCGTGGCGCTGCACGGGGTGGGGCGGGTGCCGCCGAGCGGTGCGGTCGGGGGTTCGCCGGTGCTGGTGGTGCGGGACTGCGGGATGCGTCCGCCGCGCGGCCGGGTGCTGGCTTCGCCGTGGCAGGCGGTGCTGACGCTGCTGCCGTATCTGAGTCCGGTGGCGCCCCGGCTGGTACGGGAGGCCTCGCTGGTCGGCGTACAACGGGTGTCTCCGGACGAAGCCGGGCAGATCGGGCGGCTGTTGGGGCTGACGCCGGAGGAGACGGCTGCGCTGCCGGGCCTCGGTGACGGGGTCACGCTGTGGTGCGCGGGGCACGAGAGGCACTGGGTGACCACTGCGCCGACCGATGTCGAGGGTGCGCTGCTGGGCCCGGCCCGGCGGATGGACTGACGCGCGTCGGAGCCAGAGGCCGCGGCGCCGCCGCCGTCCGCACCGCACCCCTCCGTCACCCGTACGGGAAGCACGATCGCGGCGATGGCGCAACCCCCTCCTCGCCCATCGGGCACGATGGGCTTGGCAACGGCGTTCGTGAGAGCGACGGTTGGGTCGGACGGACAGCGAAGGGGACAGCCGGTATGGGAACTCAGCAGGAGAAGGACGCGCTCTACGCCCTCGACATCTCGGACGTGGAGTGGCTCGGCGCGCCGGGCACCGAGGACGCCGAGGAGCGGGTGGAGATCGCCTACCTGCCCGAGGGCGCGGTCGCGATGCGGTCGTCCGCGGACCCGGAGACGGTGCTCAGGTACACCGAGGCGGAGTGGACGGCGTTCGTGCTGGGCGCGCGGGACGGGGAATTCGACCTGACGTAGGTACGTCGGGCGGGTGTGCGTGATGTGCGTGATCGGCCGAGCGGCCGTCGGGGCGGGAGCGTCCGGGCGGCCGCTCGGCCGTGGGCGGCGCCTGGTGCCGGGGGCGTGGTGGCCGACCATGACGCTCGCCACAGGTGTCGACACCCGATTGTTGGGAAGCGTGCCCTTCGGTGGGCGGGCGACTCTCTTTCCGTACGGAGATGTCGAGTTGTGACCGTTTTGGGCGTCACGCAGGGGTGCGGAGAAGTCACTTCTGGGCAACAAGTGGCGCGGGAGGCACGGTTCCACGGTGGATCGGGCCTGCCGTACGGGCAGTACTGACGACTAGGCTGACGCACGGGCGCGGCAGGCAACACCGGCGGACCTGCGAACGCGCAGTTCACGGGGAAGTGCCGAGCGGATCGGACGACGGCAGCGGTCACCCCACCCACCACGCACGGCACCAGGGTGCTCGACCACAGCAGGAGGCAATGTGAACAGCGAGCGGGACGAGATCCGCGAGGGCTGGAACGTGCCCGTAGACGAGACGCCCGACCCGGAGGCCGACCGGACGGGCGAGTTCACCATCGACTACACGCCGCCCGCTTGGTACACGCAGAACGCGAGCCCTTCGGGCCAGGCCGACGCGGCGACCGCCGAGGCCACTGCGGCCGCCGGGACCACTGGGGCCGCTGGGGCGGCTGCGGCCACCCCGGCCGCGAGCGACACCGGCGCCCCGGGCAGCGGCGAACCGGAAGCCTTCGGGGGCGGTGACCTGGAGAGCGGTGCCACGATGCGCTTCTCGCCGGCCGCGCTCAAGCGGGAGTTCGCGAGGATGGAAGAGGCCGCGGCGAGCGAGGCCTCCGACGGCGACGGATCCGGTACGGAGCCGGAGGCTGCGGCGGCCGGGGGCGGGGGCGCACCGGACGACGACGCGCTCGACGGCCCTGACGGCTCCGCCAGCCCCGACAGTCCCGGTGGCCCCGGCGGCTTCGACGCCGAGAGCCCCGTCGCCGACCTCGTTACGGAGCCGGAGCCCGAGGCATCCACCGCCGACGACACCGACGGCGAGACCGCGCCCGCGCCGGACCTCGATCCGGAGGACACGGACCGGCACAGCTATGCCTCCGCCGACGACCGCCCGCTGGGCCTGAACTGGGGCAGCGACGACCCCGACCCGGAGCCCGCAACCCCGGACTCGGACGCCACGCCGGACACCTCGCCCGCCGCCGACTCCTCCACCGACCTCACCCTGGACGAGCCGGAGCCGACCGACTCCGTCCCGGCAGCCGCCGCCCCGGACGACCACCTCCTGCCGGACAGCGACACCACGGACGCCCTCGCCGCCCCGGACGCCTCGGACGACCTCGCTCCGAACGACTCGGTGCCGAGCGGCTACGCCCCCCAAGACCACTTCGCGGACGCGATCCCCACGGACGCCAACGTCACGGACGACAGCGCCCCGGACAGCCCCTCCACCGACATCCCCGCCACCGCACCCTCCGCCGAGGACGACGCCGCCCCGCACGACGGGATCACCGACGCCGTCCCCGAGGACGCCCGACCGGACGCCGCCGCCGCGTTCCCCGCCGGCGAGCCGCAGGACACGCCGCCCGACGGAGCACCGGCCGCCGCCCCGTCCTGGACTCCCCCGGCTCCGCCGCAGGGCAGCCTGCCGCCGCTGCCGCCGTCGTTCCAGCCCGCCGCGCCCACGACAGCGCCGCAGTGGCCGACGCCTCCCGGGACTCCGTCGGCCTGGACCGCCCCGGCCCCGTCGAGCGAGACGTCCGGCCAGCAGGCCCAGGGCTCCCCCGGCTTCCCGCAGCAGCCCAACTCACCCGCACAGCAGGGCGGTTATGGCTTCCCGCAGGCCGCACAGCCTGCCCCGGCAGCCCAGGGCGGATTCCCGCAGCCCCTCAACACACCCGCACCCAGCGCCCCCGGCGCCCAGCCGGACGGCGGCTACGGATTCCCCCTCCCCGACAACGCACAGCCCGGGTCCGGACCTGCCACACCGCAGACCCCCTTCCCCGGCGCACCCGCGCCCGCCGCTCAGCAGGGCGGCTACGGCTTCCCGCAGGCCACCCAGCCCGCCCCGGAAACCCCCGCACCCGCCCCAGCGGCTCAAGGCGGACCCCCGCAACCCCTCAACACGCCCGCCCCCGGCGCCCCCGGCATCCAGCCCGACGGCGGTTACGGCTCCCCCCGTCCGGACAGCGCACAGCCACAGCCCGCCCCCCAGCCCGGAGCCGGACCTGCCGCACCGCAGGCCCCCTCCCCCGGCGCACCGGCACCGGCCCCCGCTGCCCAGCAGGGCGGTTACGGCTTCCCGCAAGCCGCCCAGCCCGCCCCGGCAACCCCGGCCCCCGACCCGGCGGCCCAGGGCGGATTCCCGCAGCCCCTCAACACACCCGCACCCGGCGCACCGCAGGGCGGATACGGGTTCCCGCAGCCCGGCAACCCCCTTGCCCCGCAGGCGAGTTCGGCGCCCGCGCCCGCCCCGGCACCCGTACAGCCGGAAGCCGGTACCCCCGGCGCGGCACCGCAGCCCCAGCCCCAGCAGCCGCAGCCGGGTTACGGATTCCCGCAGCCCGCCGGCCCCGCACTGCCCGCGCAGCAGGACCCCGCCCAGGCCCAGCCGGGCCAGGTCCCGTCGCACCAGGCCCCCGTACCGCAGCAGCACCAGCCGGGCCAGCTGCCTCCGCAGGCAATGCCCGCGCACCAGGCACCCCAAGCACCACAGACACCGCAGGCCCAGCAGCCCGAGGCTGCCGCCGCCGGGCCCGGGGCTCCCGTGGACCCCCGTACCGGGGCCGCCTGGCCGTCGCCCGTCACGCCCGACCAGCGGCAGGCTTCGCACGCCGGGGCTCCCCTCGGGTACACCGCCGCCGTCGAGCTGTCCTCCGAGCGGCTGCTGCGCAACAACAAGCAGAAGCCCAAGAGCAGCCGCAACCCCTCCGGCTCCTCCCGCTTCAAGTTCGGCGGCAAGAAGGAGGAAGCCGAGCGGCTGCGCAAGCTGGAGCTCATCCGGACGCCCGTACTGTCCTGCTACCGGATCGCGGTGATCTCGCTCAAGGGCGGCGTGGGCAAGACCACCACGACCACCGCGCTCGGCGCGACCCTCGCCACCGAGCGGCAGGACAAGATCCTCGCCATCGACGCCAACCCTGACGCCGGTACGCTCGGCCGCCGCGTGCGGCGCGAGACCGGGGCGACGATCCGCGACCTCGTCCAGGCGATCCCGTACCTCAACAGCTACATGGACATCCGGCGGTTCACCTCGCAGGCCCCCTCCGGCCTGGAGATCATCGCCAACGACGTCGACCCGGCCGTCTCCACGGCCTTCAACGACGAGGACTACCGCCGCGCGATCGACGTGCTCGGCAAGCAGTACCCGATCATCCTGACGGACTCCGGCACGGGCCTCCTCTACAGCGCGATGCGCGGAGTGCTCGACCTGGCCGACCAGTTGATCATCGTCTCGACGCCGTCCGTGGACGGTGCGAGCAGTGCGTCGACGACGCTGGACTGGCTGTCGGCGCACGGGTACGGGGAGCTGGTGCAGCGTTCGCTGACCGTCATCTCCGGGGTGCGCGAGACCGGGAAGATGGTCAAGGTCGACGACATCGTGCAGCACTTCGAGACGCGCTGCCGCGGTGTGGTGGTCGTGCCGTTCGACGAGCACCTGGCGGCGGGCGCCGAGGTCAACCTCGACATGATGCGGCCGAAGACGCGCGACGCGTACTTCCACCTCTCGTCGCTGGTCGCCGAGGACTTCGTACGGGCACAGCAGGCGCAGGGGCTGTGGACGGCGGACGGCAACCCGCCGCCGCACCTGGCACCGCCGATGCCGGGCCAGCAGGGATACCCGCAGGGACAGGGCCAGGCCCAGGTGCCGGGCCAGGTACCGGACCAGCAGCAGGCCCCGGGCGGCCAGTACCAGCAACAGCCGTACGCCCCCCAGCAGCCGGGCCCGCAGGGACAGCCGGGCCAGCCGGCGCCGCAGGGACAGCAGCCGGGCCCGCAGGGCCAGCCCGGACCGCAGGGACAGCAGCCCGGCCAGCCCGGCCAGCAGCAGTGGCAGCCCCAGCCCGGTCACCCCCAGCCGGGAGCGCAGGGCCAACCGCAGCCGCAGCCCGGCCAGTTCCAGCACGGACAGCCCGGCCAGCCCGGCCAGCCCAGCCAGCAGCAGCCCGTCGGTGGCGCGCCCCAGCCGTACCAGCACCAACACCCGCACCCCCAGCAGCCCCAGTCCCCCGGCGGCTGGCAGCAGGCCCCGGCACCCCAGGGCCAGCCCCTCCCCCCGAACGCCCCCGCCGGCCAGCAGCCCATGCCCCAGCCACTTCCCCTGCCCGCGCAGAACCTCCAGCAGGGTCAGCCGGGCCAACCGGGTCACCCGAACCAGCCGGGCCACCAGGGCCAGCCCGGACAGCCGAGCCACCCCAGTCAGCAACCCACCCCCGCCCACCCCCACCAGCCCTCCACCCCCGACGCCTCCGCTCCTCCCGGCTGGACGCAGCAGCAGCCTCCGCAGGCGCCGCCAGCCCCTCAGCAGTAGGGCTTCAGCGGTATAGACCAATGAGGGCCCGCACCACGGTCACACCAGGACCGGGTGCGGGCCTTCCGCTTGTCCGCCCGCGCCGACGTCCGTACCCCCACCCGCACCCCCACCCGTACGCCCGGACGGTCCTCACCACGCGTCCGACCCGCCCCGTATGGCGCATTCCCGCAGCACACGCGGTAGTTGACACGCCGTTGACACGTCCCGAAGAGCGCTGGTAGACCTTCGCCACACCACTCGGCCGACCCATGATCCACCTGCCGCCGGGGCATGCATGGGCAAACACGGTCCAGCAGAAGCAAGCACAGGCAAGCAGACGCCAGAGCACAGGCAAGAGCACAGGCAAGTACGAGCAAGTGACGTGCAAGTGACGACGCGAGGTCTCCGTCCATGGACACACAGGGCACCACCACTCAGGCTCCGCCGTACGACTCCCCATCCCGGAACCGGAACGCCCGGGCCCGCCGCCTGCTGGCGACCGGCGCCGCCGCCTTCGCCCTGCTGGCCACGGCAGCAGCCCCGCTGAACCCGGCCGCCGCCGCAGCCCAGGCCCCCGAGGCACAGGCCAAATCCCAGGAACAGGCCAACGCCCAGCCCCACACCCAGGCCAAGGCCGCCGACCAGAACCTCACCATCGCCGTCTCCCAGAGCGTCGACTCGCTCAGCCCGTTCCTGGCCTCCCGCCTCGTGAGTACGACGGTGATGCGCCTGGTCTACGACTTCCTCACCAACTACGACGTCAAGGACGCGCACACCGTCCCCGCGCTGGCCACCGAGTGGAAGCCGTCCGCGGACAAGCTGACCTGGACGTACAAGATCCGCAAGGATTCGCAGTGGACCGACGGCAAGCCGGCCACCGCCGAGGACGCCGCCTGGACCTTCAACAAGATGATGACGGACGAGGCCGCCGCCACCGCCAACGGCAGCTTCACCTCCAACTTCAAGAAGGTCACCGCCCCCGACCCCGAGACCCTGGTCGTCGAGCTCAAGAAGCCGCAGGCCACGATGACGGCGCTGGACGTGCCGATCGTGCCCAAGCACGTGTGGGAGAAGGTCGGCGACTTCTCCAAGTTCAACAACGACAAGGCCTTCCCGATCGTCGGCAACGGCCCGTACTACATCGCGGACTACAAGACCGACCAGTACGTGAAGCTGAAGGCCAACAAGAAGTACTGGCGCGGCGCCCCGCAGTTCGAAGAGCTGACGCTGAAGTACTACAAGGACAACGACGCGGCGGTCGCCGCACTGCGCACCGGCGAGGTCGGCTTCGTGCAGGGGCTCACCCCCGCCCAGGCCGCGTCCCTGAAGTCCGAGCCGGACATCAAGGTCAACGACGCCCCGGGCCGCCGCTTCTTCGCCATCGCCACCAACCCCGGCGCCCAGGACAGGACCGGCAAGAAGTTCGGCGACGGCCACCCCGCGCTGCTCGACCCGGCGGTCCGCAAGGCGCTGTTCCTCGCGGTCGACCGCAAGACGCTCGTCGACAAGGTCTACCAGGGGCACGCGGTGGAGGGGCAGGGGTACATCCCGCCCCGGTTCGCCGACTACCACTGGAAGCCCACCCCCGAGCAGCAGCGCGCCTACGATCCCGCCCGCGCCGCCAAGACCCTCGACGACGCCGGGTACAAGAAGGACGCGTCGGGCAAGCGCCTCGGCAAGGACGGCAAGCCGCTCGAATTCCGCATGCTGTGCCACGCCACCGACCCCAACGACAAGGCGATCGGCAAGTACCTCTACGAGTGGTGGGGGGCGCTCGGCATCACCCTGAAGACCGTCTGCCTCGACAACGTCAGCGACCCCTGGCTGGCCGGTGAGTACGACCTCGCCTTCGACGGCTACTCGGTCAACCCCGACCCGGACTACGTCCTGTCCATCCACACCTGCGCCGCGCTGCCGGCCACCCCCAAGGGCAAGGGCCAGACCGACAACTTCATCTGCGACAAGCAGTTCGACGACCTCTACGCGAAGCAGCTCGCCGAGTACGACCCGGCCAAGCGCGCCGCCCTGGTCCGGCAGATGCAGGCCCGCCTGTACGAGACCGGGTACATGAACGTGATGCTCTACCCGAACGCGGTCGAGGCCTACCGCACCGACCAGATCAAGTCGATCAAGACCATGCCGGAAGCGGCGGGCAACATCTGGGGCCAGGACGGCTACTGGAGCTGGTGGTCGGCGGTTCCGGCGGTCAACGACACCGCGGACGACGGCAGCGGCACGAGCCCGGCCGTCTGGATCATCGTGGGCGTCGGTGTGCTGCTGGTCGCGGGCATCGCGGTAGTGGTCGCCCGGCGGCGCAGTTCCACGGCCGAGGACCGCGAGTAGTTCCGAGCACGTACACGCGCGGCACGCACACGAAGGACCACAGGCACCCATGAGCACCGCAAGCACCCCCGCCGTGGTGCGGGAGCCGGACGGCGGCCCGGTGAAGTCCGGGCCGTCCTCCGGCCTCTCCCGCAGCTCACGCCCCTGGCTGACCTATCTGCTGTACGTGGCCGGAAAGCTCGGCGGCGCCGCCGTCTCGCTCTTCGCCGTACTCGTCACCAGCTTCTTCCTGTTCCGGATCATCCCGGGCGACCCGGTGAGCGCGATGACGCACGGCCGCCCGGTGGACGCCGAGCAACTGGCCGCCCTGCGCAGGCAGTTCGGGCTCGATCTGCCGGTGTGGCAGCAGTTCACCGAGTACTGCGGCAAGGCGCTGTCCGGTGATCTGGGCACCTCGTACCAGTTCCACGCCCCGGTCGGGGAGCTGATCGCGGAGAAGTTCCCCGCGACGCTGCTGCTGACCGGGGTGGCGGTGCTCCTCTACTCGCTGCTCGGCCTGTGGCTGGGCACCCGGGCCGCGTGGCGGCACGGCGGGCTCGGGGACCGGTTCAGCACCGGTGTGGCGCTGACCCTGTGGTCGATCCCGTCGTTCTGGCTCGGACTGCTGATGATCATCGTCTTCTCGGTGGGCATAGGGCCGATCCCGGGGATGTTCCCGACCGGCGGGATGGAGTCCGGCAACGAGACGGGGTTCGCCCATGTCGTGGACGTCGCGCACCACATGGTGCTGCCCGTCGTCACGCTCGTCGCCGTCGGCTACGCGCAGACGCTGCTCGTCATGCGGTCCTCGCTGCTCGACGAGATGGGCAGCGACTACCTGACGACGGCGCGGGCCAAGGGCCTCCAGGACGCGCTGGTGCGCCGCAGGCACGCGGTGCCCAACGCGCTGCTGCCGACGGTCACCATGATCTTCATCAATCTGGGCCATGTGGCGGCGGGTTCGATCCTGGTGGAGACGGTGTTCTCCTGGCCGGGACTCGGCGGCCTCTTCTACCAGGCGATCAAGGTGCCGGACCTCCCGCTGATCCAGGGGCTCTTCGTCGTCTTCGCGGGCGCGATGATCCTGACGAACCTCCTTGCCGACCTGCTGTATCCGCTGCTCGACCCCCGGGTGGGCCGATGACGACCGAATCCGTACCGTCCCCGAAGCAAGCCACCGCGCGCTCCCTGGCCAGGGCCCGGCGCCGCCGGTCCGCCGCCCGCTTCTGGCGGCAGTACCGCTCGCACCGGGCGGGCCTGGTGGGGCTCGGGGCGCTCGTCCTGATCGCCGTACTCGCGCTGGCCGCCCCGCTGCTCGTCGGCAGCGACGTACAGAGCGTGGCCAGTGCCAGCGGCGAGGCACTCGAATCCCCCAGTGCCGAATTCCCTTTGGGCACCGACCAGTTGGGGCGCGACCTGCTCGGGCTGCTGCTGTGGGGTGCCCGGGTCTCGCTCGCCGTCGGGCTGATGGCGGCGGCCCTCTCGGTGCTCATCGGCACCCTCGTCGGCATCCTGGCCGGGCACTTCGGCGGCTGGTTCGCGACGATCACGATGCGGATCACCGACTGGTTCCTGGTGATGCCCGCGCTGATCCTGGCGATCGTCCTGGCGACGGTGATGTCGCACAGCATCTGGACGGTGGTGCTGGCCATCGGGCTGACGTCCTGGCCGACGACCGCCCGCCTGGTCCGGGCCCAGACGCTGGCCGTCGAGTCCCGCCCGTACATCGAACGCGCCCAGGCGCTCGGCGGCGGCCACGGCCACATCATGGCCCGCCACGTGCTGCCCAACGTCATGCCGCTGGTACTCGCCCAGACCACCCTCCTCATCTCCTCCGCCATCCTCACCGAGGCCACCCTGGCCTTCCTCGGCCTCGGCGACCCGAACGTCGTCTCCTGGGGCGGCATGCTCCAGGAGGCGCGCGAGACGGGCGCCGTGTCGTCGGGCCACTGGTGGTACCTGGCGCCGCCCGGCATCGCCATCGCCGTGGTCGCGCTGGCGTTCACCCTGTGCGGCCGCACCATCGAGGCCGTACTCAACCCGAAACTGGGGGTGGCCCGTTGAGCGCCGCACCAAGTCCCGCGCACTCCCTCCTGGAACTGAAGAACCTCTCCGTCACGTACGGGAAGGACGTGCACGCCGTACGGGGGGTGGACCTCGCCCTCGCCGCCGGCCAGAAGCTGGGCGTGGCGGGCGAGTCCGGCTGCGGAAAATCCACCCTGGCACTGGCACTCCTGCGCCTCCTCCCGGCCTCCGCCCGCATCACCGGCGAGATCCTGCTCGACGGCGAGGACGTACTGAAGATGAAGTGGGGCCGGCTGCGGGCGGTCCGCTGGGCGGGCGCGTCCATCGTCTTCCAGGGCGCGATGCACTCCCTGAACGCGGTGCACCGCATCGGCGACCAGATCGTTGAACCGGTCCTCGTCCACCGGCAGGCCACCCCGCAGGCCGCCCGTGTCCGGGCCGCCGAGCTCCTCGAACAGGTCGGCCTGCCCGCCGCCCGCGCGAACGCCTACCCGCACGAACTCTCCGGCGGCCAGCGCCAGCGCGTCATGATCGCCATGGCCCTCGCCTGCGACCCGCAACTGATCGTCGCCGACGAGCCCACCACCGCCCTGGACGTGATGATCCAGGCCCAGATCCTGCGCCTGATCGAGCAGTTGGTCGCCGACCAGAACATCTCCCTGCTCATGATCAGCCACGACCTGGCGGTCCTCGCCGACACCTGCGACCGCCTGGCGGTGATGTACGCGGGCCGGGTCGTCGAGGAGGGCCCCGCCCAGGAGGTCTACCTCCGCGCCCAACACCCGTACGGACGCGCCCTGTCCGCCGCCTTCCCCCGCATCGGCGACCCGACCTCCCGCCGCTCCCCCGGCGGCCTCCCGGGCGACCCCCCGGACCCGACGGACCTGCCCACCGGCTGCACGTTCCACCCCCGCTGCCCGGTAGCCCTCACGGCCTGCGACACGCAGGACCAACCCCTGAGACCGGCGGGCCCCTCCCACCAAGCAGCCTGCGTACACGTAACGGCGACCCCACCCCAGCACCTACGCCACCCCTCGCACGAAAACCTCCCGAGGCAGCCGGGGGGCCCACTTGGGGACCTGCCTGGGGGCCCGCCCGGAGGCCTGCCCGGGAGCCCGCGCGGGGGCGAGGCCGGAGGCCAGCCCGAGGACCCGCCCGGGAGCAAGCCCAGAAGCCTGCCCGGGAACCCGCCCGGGAGCCAGCGCGAGAGCCCGCCCGAGGAACCGCCCGGGGGCGAGCCCCGAGGTTCGCTTGGAAGCAAGTCCGGGAGCCCGCCCGGCGACCTGTCCCGGGGCCCGGACAAGGGGCCGCTCGGGCATCCCGGAGGCCAGCCCGGAAGTTCGTCCCCGGGGCCGTCCGGGGGCTCCTGATCGGGGGCTGCCGACCCGTCGACCATCCCATCCGCCGAGGAGCCTCCATGACCACCGCACCGCCTCGATCAACCGCTGCCCCCCTCCTCTCCGCGACCGGCGTCCACGTCACCTTTCCCGGCCGTCGCGGCAGTCCCGCCGCCCGGGCCGTCGACGGGGTCGACCTCGCTCTCGCGCCCGGTGAGATCGTCGCGCTCGTGGGCGAGTCCGGGTGTGGGAAGACCACTCTGGCCCGTGCCCTGCTCGGTCTTGTCCGGCCCACCTCCGGCGAAGTGGCCTTCGCCAACAGCCCGCTCGACTACCGCGCGCAGGCCCTCAAGGCGTACCGCAAACGCGTGCAGTTGGTCCTCCAGGACCCGAGCGGCTCCCTCAATCCCCGGCACACCGTGTACGACGCCGTCGCCGAGGGGCTGCGCATCCACGGCAGCACCACCGACGAGCGCGCCGCCGTCGCCGACGCCCTCTCCCGCGCCGGACTCCGCCCGCCGGAGCGGTTCTTCCTGCGCTATCCGCACGAACTCTCCGGCGGCCAGCGCCAGCGCGTCGTCATCGCGGGCGCGCTGGTCCTCGGCCCCGAACTGATCGTCGCCGACGAACCGGTGGCCTCCCTCGACGCCTCCGTACGCGGCGAGATCCTCGCCCTGCTGCTGCGCCTGCGCGACGACCTCGGCCTCTCCGCCCTGGTCGTCACCCACGACCTCGGCCTCGCCTGGAACATCGCGGACCGGGTCGCGGTGATGTACCTGGGCCGCATCGTCGAGTCGGGCCCGGTCGAGCAGGTGCTGACCGCGCCCCGGCACCCGTACACCCAGGCCCTGTTGTCGGTGCTGCCGGAGGCGGAGGGGGAACCGGTGGTGCTCACCGGCGAGCCCCCGGACCCGTCCCGGATCCCGTCCGGCTGCCGGTTCCACGCCCGCTGTCAGATCCTGGCCTCGGGCGAGGCCGAGGAGGCGGGGGTCGCGGACAAGTGCCGCACCGAGCAGCTGCCGGTGCTCGACGCCGGAGACGAACGGGCCCAGGTCGCCTGCCACTGGGCGCACCGGCGGGCGGCGGAGAAGCGGACGGCATAGCGAAGGGCATGGCGAAGGGCCCCGGTGCGCCCACCAGCGCACCAGGGCCCGACCACCTCGGCCGGACGAAGTCGCCCGACGTACGAGGTCACCGGCTGAACGAAGTCGCCCGTCAGGCGTTGTCGTCCTTCTTGCCGGTCAGAGAGTCCTTGACGCCGCCCATGGTGTCCTTGGCCTTGTCGCCCATCTCGTCGACCTTCGCCTTGAGCTGGTCGGTCTTGCCCTCGGCCTGCTGCCGGTCGTCGCCGGTGACCTTGCCACCGAGCTCCTTGGCCTTGCCCTTGAGCTTGTCGAAGGTGCTTTCGCCGTCAGTCATGGATTCCGCCTTTCAGAGGATTCTGGGGGGATATATCCGCACTCACAATGCCGTAGATGCGGATATATCGCATGTGGACATTTCCCGGCCATATTACTCAGAAAGGGTGAATCGGCACAGCTTCGTGGTGTTCGCCGCATCTGGCGGACCGACGGGCCGGAGTGTGGGTCGCATGAGCACTCAGGAACGCGCATGAACCTCCAGGAACCGTCCGGCACTTCAGCCCGCCCGTCGTCCCGTCCGACCCGTCGTACGGTCATCGCCTCGACCGGCGCGGCAGCCCTCACCACCGGCCTCGCCGCACCCGCAACTGCCGTCGCTGCCACCCCTGCCACCGCTGCCACCCCCACGGCCCCGGCCGCCCCCACCGCCCAGCGCGACGCGGCGCTCGCCGTGGCCCGCGCCATCCTCGTACTCGACCGGAAGAACCGGCCGCTGCTGCCGGACTACTCCCGCGTCCTGCTCACCGACGGCCTGCCCCGCACCCGCCGCGCCCCCAAGAAGGTGCTGGTCGTGGGCGCGGGTCCGGCCGGTCTCGTCGCCGCGCACCTGCTCCGCAAGGCCGGCCACAAGGTCACCGTGATCGAGGCCAACGGCAACCGCGTCGGCGGCCGGGTGAAGACCTTCCGGACCGGCGGCCACGAGAACGCCAAGGCCCCCTTCGCCGACCCCAAGCAGTACGCCGAGGCCGGGGCCATGCGCATCCCCGACAGCCACCCCCTGATCACCGGCCTGCTGGACGCCCTCGGCCTGGAGCGCCGCCGCTTCCACCTCACCGACGTGGACGCCTCGGGCAAGCCCGCGATGCGCACCTGGATCCTGGTCAACGGCGTCCGGATGCGCCGCGCCGATTACCTGCTGAAGCCCCGCGCCGTCAACCGCTCCTTCGGCGTCCCCGCCCAGTACGAGGACGTCCCGGCCTCCGAGATCGTCCGCACCGCCCTCGCGCCCGCCCGCGCGCTGATCGAAGGCAGGAGCGGCGAGGCGCTGGTGGAAGGCTGGGTGACGGTGCTGGAGAGGTACGGGCACTGGTCGATGTACCGCTATCTGACCGAGGTCGCGAAGCTGGACGACGCCACGATCGACCTGATCGGCACCATCGAGAACATGACCTCCCGCCTCCATCTCGCCTTCCTGCACAGCTTCCTGTCGTCCGCGCTGATCAGCCCGGACACCAAGTTCTTCGAACTCCCCGACGGCACCGCCACGTTCGCCGACTCGCTCTACGCGCGCGTGAAGGACCTGGTGCACCTGGACCGGCGCGCGGTACGCGTCGAACACGGTCCGCGCGGCGTCACCGTGCACACCGTCTCCGAGGGCAAGAACGGGGCGGAGGTCGTACAGGAGACCTTCGAGGGCGACGAGGCGATCCTCACGGTGCCGTTCAGCGGCCTGCGCCACGTCACCTTCACCCCGGCCCTCTCGTACCCGAAGCGGCGCGCGATCACCGAGGTGCACTACGACTCGGCGACCAAGGTGCTGCTCGAATTCTCCCGCCGCTGGTGGGAGTTCACCGAGGCCGACTGGAAGCGCGAGCTGACCGCGGTCCGTCCCGGCCTGTACGAGGACTACCGCGCCGGCCGCGCCCCCGCCGACGGCTCGCTCCTCGGCAAGCACCCCTCGGTACCGCAGGGCCACATCAGCAGGAGCCAGCGGGTGCACTACGCGGCGCACCAGGCGGCCCAGCCCGTACAGCCGGAGGCGGCGCACGTCATCGGCGGCGGCTCCGTCACCGACAACCCCAACCGCTTCATGTTCGAGCCGTCGTACCCGGTGCCGGGCAGCAGGGGCGGCGTCCTGCTCGCCTCCTACAGCTGGGCCGACGACGCCCTGAAGTGGGACTCCTTCGACGACGACGAGCGCTACCCGAGGGCGCTGGGCGGAGTGCAGGACGTCTACGGGCAGCGGATCGAGGTGTTCTACACGGGCGTGGGCAAGACCCAGTCGTGGATGCGCGACCCGTACGCGTACGGCGAGGCCTCGGTCCTGCTCCCCGGCCAGCACACGGAACTCTTCCCGGCCATCCCCACCCCCGAGGGCCGGCTCCACTTCGCCGGCTGCCACACCTCGATCAAACCGGCCTGGATCGAAGGCGCCCTGGAATCCGCCCTCCGCACCGCCCTGGAAGTCCACAACTCCTAGGCCCCACCCCTAGCCCCCTTGAGCGGCGGGTATACCGCCGCTCCCTTGGGCGGCGGGGCCGCCCCCCGGGGGCGGAACGGGCGGGCAAGGGGGCGGCCCCCGACGGAGTCGCACAACCCGACCCCGCCCCACCTACGCCCCCGCCACCACCCCTAGCGACCCCCCGCGTCCACGTCCCCCGTCAACACCCTCGCCTTCTTGACGTCATCCCCGATCGCCTCCAACAACCCCTCCAGCGACTCGAACTTGGCCATCCCCCGCACATACGCCAAGAACTCCACCGCCACATGCAGCCCGTAAAGATCCAGCCCCACCCGGTCAATGGCATACGCCTCAACAGTCCGCTTCTTGCCCTCGAACTGCGGATTCGTCCCCACCGAGATCGCCGCCGGCATCCGCTCCCCGTCCGCGGTCAGCCACCCCGCGTACACACCGTCCGCCGGAATCGCCGTGTGCGGCAGCGTCTCCACGTTGGCGGTCGGATACCCCAGCTCCCGCCCCCGCTGCTCCCCCCGTACGACCACGCCTTCGACACTGTGCGGCCGCCCCAGGATCTCCGCGGCCCCCGCCACGTCCCCCTCGGCGACGAGCCGCCGGGTCAGGGTCGAGGAGAAGGGCTCGCCGCCCCCGGCCGCGCCGCTCACGAACAGGTCGATGACCTCGACGTCGTAGTCGTAGGTCGGGCCCAGCTCCGCCAGGAACTCCACGTTCCCCGCCGCCCGGTGCCCGAACCGGAAGTTCGGCCCCTCCACCACCAGCCGCGCGTGCAGCTTGTCGACCAGTACCTTCACCACGAACTCGGCCGGCGACAGCTTCGAGAACTCGGCGGTGAACGGCAGGATCAGCAGCGCGTCCACCCCCAGCTCCGCCATCAGCTCGGCGCGCCGGTGGTGCGGGGCCAGCAGCGGCGGGTGGCTCCCCGGCCGCACGACCTCGCTGGGGTGCGGGTCGAAGGTCACCACGACGGACTGCACGCCCAGCTCGCGGGCCCGCTCCACCGCCCGCCCGATGATCAGCTGGTGCCCTCGGTGCACGCCGTCGTAGGAGCCGATGGTGACGACGCTGCGTCCCCAGTCCTGGGGGATGTCCTCCAAGCCACGCCAGCGCTGCACTGTGACCGCTCCTTGTACGTCTCTAGTACGTGATGTTGGCTGCCCGTAGTGACTGCCCCAGGCGTTCACCGAACCCCTCGGACCTGCTCTACGCAGTGTCTAAGACTGCCATGCCCACGCCCGGCGCCCCGCATCGGTGCCCCCGTCCCGGGGGCGCGGCACCGCCGCCTCGGCCAGCGTCTGCACCATCCGCCGGGAACTGGGACCGACCACCGCCGCCCAGTCCTGCGGCGCCGTCGCCAGCCACCCCGCCAGCTGGGCGGCGAAAGCGGGCACCTCACGGGCCAGCGCGACCAGCCGCCGGTCGAAGCAGGCGGCGCCCTCGGGGGTACGGACCAGCAGCGCCCCGGCCCGCCGCACCAGGTCCCGGGTCCGCTGGGGGGCCCGCACCGCCGCCCCGTGCGCCGCCGCCCGCAGTACGGCGTCCAGCACGGGGAAGTCGGTGCCGTGCGCCGGTTCCTCGCGCGGGTACTCCTCGTACTCCAGCAGTACGTCGAGAAGCTCGGCCCGCAGCGCCCCCGACACCGGTGTCCCGGGCGCGGCGAGCACCGGCGCCAGCGCGCTGCGCACCTGCCGGGGACTCCCCTGGAGCATCCCGCTGACCAGCGGGAACAGCACTGCGCGGGCGCCGGGCCCGCTCTCCAGCCGCTCGTCGACGAAGGCGGCGGCGTACCCGGCGCCCTCGGGGCGGCGCACCACGTACTCGGCGACCAGCGCCGCCGCCCGGCGGGCCAGCGCCGGGGTGTCGACGGCGGCGAGCGCCGCGAGTACCTCCCTGGCCCGCTCGCCGCCCCGCTCCCCGCCCCCCGAGTGCAGCCCGCTGCGCAGCGCCGCGAGCACCGGCTCGGGGTGCGTGCCCAGCGCCGCGACCAGGGCGTCCGCGGGCACCCGTGGCTCGCCCACGGTGAACGCGGCGACCGCGCGCGGCAGGAACCGCGACCGTGACACCGGATCCCGTACGAGGAGGGCGAGGGCGGCCCCGTGCAGGCTCAGGTCCCCGGGTCTGGCCAGCAGTGCCAGGCCCGCGAACCGCAGCAGCTCCCGGTCCGCGCCACCCGTCGCGTACGGAGCGACGACCGCCGCGTAGGAGGCGGCGGCCACCCGGCGCCCGGCCCGCTCGTCGTGCGCCCATCGGTCGACGGCCCGGCACAGTACGGACGGCTCGTCGGCGCAGAGCACCCGCAGCAGTTCGTCGGCGCGCGGGTGGGCGGCCTCCACCAGGGTCTCCACCAGATCGTCGACGGCGAGCGCGCGATGGGTGTGCAGCAGCGCCTGCGCCACCTCCGCCACGGTCACCCCGGCCCCGCCGGGCAGCTCCCGCGTGTCCCCGAACCAGCCGCACAGCAGCACCTGGGTCCGCCGCACGTCCGCCACCAGCAGCCGCGCGACGGCGTCGAGGTACCGCTCCCCGCGCTCCTCGGGCCCGGCCGGGGACGACCGGGGCGCGCCGTCCGCGAGCACCAGTACCCGCAGCAGGTCCAGCCGCTCGGCCTGGTCGAGCGCCAGCTCCTCCCAGAACCAGGGCCCGAACCCGCCGAGCCCGCCGAGCCCCTGCGGTCCGCCCTCGCGCAGCGAGCGCGCGGTGACCGCCCCGGCCAGCTCGCCGAGCACGTCCCGGTACGCCCCCACGTCCCGCACCCGCAGCAGCGTCTGCGCCAGCAGCGTGGCCCCCCACCACTGCGCGTCGGCGCCCTCCGCCACCGCCAGGGCGGCGATCAACTCCCGCATGCGTACGGCCAGTTCGGCGGTCCCGTGGTGCCTCTCCAGGAGCAGCATGGCCTCGATGACGGGGCCGATCCGGTGCCGGGGCACGGGCAGTTCGCGCGGCTCGGTCCGGTGCACCAGGTCCCGTACCGCCTCGCCCAGGTCCAGGTGGGCGCCCTGCACCCAGTCGGCGAGCTCCTCGTGCGCGAACCGGTAGCCGCCGCCCGCGGGCACGATCAGCCCTTCGGTCAGTACGGCCGAGGCCCAGCCGGTGCGCCACGGGAAGATCTCCTCGAAGGCCCGGCGCCCCAACTCGCCCTGTCCCGGCCCCAGACAGCGCCGCGCCGCCTCGTGCACCCGCCCCGAGGTCTCGGCCGCCAGCCGCCGTACCGCGTTCCCGCGCAGGGCGGGGCGCCGGGCCGCCGCCACCCGGACCGCGATGCGCAGGCACATCAGGCCCAGGTGCGCCTCGAAGACCTCCTCGCGGGTCGGGCAGCCGGAGGTGACCGGGCCGCCGGGCAGGGCGGCCCGTACCTCCGCGAGCAGCCGCAGGGTCAGCGGGTGCCGGGCGTCCGCCTCGCCGAGGGCGCCGTCCTCGATCCCGTACCGCTCGCGGGCGACGGCCGCCTCCGGCTCGTCCAGGTCCGCGATCAGGACGGCGGGCGGCAGCCGCTCGGCCCGTACGGGGTGCAGCGCGTGCGGCGGGTAGAGCGCGCCGGCCTGCTCCCAGTGCTCGGGCCGGCAGGCCACCACCAGGCGCGCCCCGGACTTCCGCAGCCAGTCCGCCGTCCCGGTGGTCCACTCGGCGAGCCGGTGCGCCAGTACGGGCGGCATCTCCTCGGGCCCGTCGAGCAGGACGAGCAGGGGCCGCCCGGCCTCCCCGGCCAGCCGGGCGATCCGCTCGGGGGTGGCGAGGGTCATGTCACCTGCGGTGCCGGAGGCGGCGACGATCCGGCCTGCCTGGGCGAGGGTGCGGGCCAGGGCGTCGGCCACCGAGGTGTCCCGGTCCCGCAGGTCGGCGCCGCGCAGCCAGACGGTCGGTGCGGGCGCCGCCCCGCAGGCGCGCCGTGCGGCCAGCGCGGCCAGTTCGGTGCTGCGTCCGGTCCCGGGGGCGCCGACCAGCCCGAGCACGGACGCGCTGCCCGTGGCGAAGTCCTCGAACTCCCTTCGCAGACAGTCCCGTTCGACCGGTTCCCGCCACTGCGCGGGGCCGCCGACCGAGCCGACCGAGGTGGCGGTCAGCTGCAACGCCCCGGCCAGATTGAGGTCCTCGCCATATGCGGGCACGGTCGCCGCGTTCCGCCGCAGCAGCTCGCCGAGCGGTCCCCGGTCCGCGCCGGGCAGCGGCACGGCGAATCCGGCGGCCCGGTGCGCGGAGTGGAGCGAGGTCCCGATGACGGCGAGCACCGCCCCCGTCTCCGCGTCCAGTACGGGTCCCCCTGCGGCCTCCCCGCCCAGTCGCAGCGCGTCGCTGCCCGCCGTGCCCATCGCCAGCTCCATGGCGGAGTCCAGCAGGTGGAAGCGGTCGGTGGCCGTGTACGTCACGGGCGCGGCCCCCAGCACCCGCGCCTCCCGCCATCCCCCGGCGACGAGCCGTACGTACGTCCCGACGCTCACCTTCGCCCGCCCGGTCACCGGCAGCGGGCGCACGTCGAGTCCCTCGGTGCGTACGAGGGCGAGGCCGTGCTCCGGCAGCGGGGTGATGGCATCGGCCTCGGCGAGGCAGGTGCGGTCGCCGGGTGCGTGCAGCACCACTCTGGTCAGCCCGTCGACGACCTCGTGGCCGGTGACGACGGTGCCGAGCTCGTCGGCGACGAAGCCGGTGCCGCGCGGTCGTCCCGCCAGGTCGCAGATCCGTACCAGCACGGCCGCCGGAACCGGCCGGGCCCCGTCGTCCGCCGCCATAGAGAAGCACCCCCTGCCGACGACGGTAGGCAGAGGATGATCAGTACGAGAAGAACGCCCGGCGAAAGCGCCCCCCGTCACTCCCCGCATTCACTCCGAGCGCCTGCCCGATGGGGTGAAACGAACGGCTGAAACGGACAGACCCTTGGTCAGGGGGAGAGTGCACGGGGGAGGCGGGAGGGGAACCGTGGAGCGGGCAGTGCGCCGACTGTCCGCCCCACGGTTTCGCGGAGCCTGTCCGCCCCACGGTTTCGCGGAGCGACGGGATCCCCGGGTATCAGCCGAAGACGGCCAGGCTCTTGGCCTTGCCCCGCTGGTCCTCGACCAGTGCGAGGAACGTTCCGTCGGGCCCGTAGACCGCGACGGGGCTGCGCTCGTGCGCGGGCATGTCGATGCGCACGCCGTTCATGATCAGTGCGGCGCGCTTCTCGTCCACGTCCCAGCGCGGGAAGGCGGCGGCCGCCGCGTCCGCGATGGGCATGACGGCCAGCTCCTCCTGGTGCGCGTCGAGCGTCCTGGCCGCGTCGAGCCCGTACGGGCCGACCCGGGTGCGGCGCAGCGCGGTCAGATGACCGCCGACCCCGAGCCCGGCGCCCAGGTCGCGGGCGAGGGCGCGGATGTACGTACCGGACGAGCAGACCACCGAGACCACGAGGTCGACGACGGGCGTGCCGTCCTCGGCGACCGCCGGGCGCACGTCGTACACCTGGAAGGAGGAGACGGTCACCGGGCGGGCCGGGATCTCGAAGTCCTCGCCCTCGCGGGCCCGCTTGTAGGAGCGCTTGCCGTCGATCTTGATGGCGCTGACCTTCGACGGCACCTGCATGATCGCGCCGGTCAGTTCGGCGACGCCCGCGTCGATGCCCTCGCGGGTGACCGCGGAGGCGTCGGTGGACGAGATGATGTCGCCCTCGGCGTCGTCGGTGAGGGTGTCCTGGCCGAGCCGGATGGTGCCCAGGTACTCCTTCTCGGTCAGCGCGAGGTGACCGAGCAGCTTGGTGGCCTTCTCGACGCCGAGGACGAGGACGCCCGTCGCCATGGGGTCGAGGGTGCCTGCGTGGCCGACGCGGCGGGTTCTGGCGATCCCGCGCATCTTGGCGACGACGTCGTGCGAAGTGAAACCGGACGGCTTGTCGACGATGACCAAGCCGTCCGGAGTCTTCGTTACTGCGTTGCTCATGCGGTGGCGTCGTCCTCGTCGTCGTCACCGGGCTTCTTGTACGGGTCGGCGTCACCGGCGAACTGCGCGCCGGAAGAGGTCTCGCGGACCTTGGCGTCGGTGGCCCGCGCCTTGTCGAGGAGGTCCTCGATGGTCTTGGCGTTCTCCGGCAGGGCGTCCGCCACGAACGTCAGGGTGGGCGTGAACTTGGTGCCCGCCGCCTGCCCGACCGCCGAGCGCAGGACGCCCTTGGCGCTCTGCAGTCCCGCTGCCGCACTGGCACGGTCCTCGTCGTCGCCGTACACCGTGTAGAAGACCGTGGCCTCCCGCAGGTCACCGGTGACGCGGGTGTCCGTGATCGTCACGTGCGTCCCCAGACGCGGGTCCTTGACCCCGCGCAGGAGCTTCTCGGCGACGACCTGCTGAATGAGGTCCGCCAGCTTCTTCGCCCGAGCGTTGTCGGCCACTGGTCCTTCTCCTTGTGTGTTCTTGCTCAGTCTTCGTCACTGTGCAGCCGCCGCCGTACCGACAGCAACTCCACCTCGGGCCGGGCGGCCACCATGCGCTCGCACCGGTCCAGTACGTCTGTGAGGTGCCCCGTGTCGCCGGACACCACCGCGAGTCCGATCGTGGCCCTGCGGTGGAGGTCCTGATCGCCGACCTCCGCCACGCTGACCGCGAACCTGCGGTGCAGCTCGGCGACGATGGGCCGGACGACGGAGCGTTTCTCCTTCAGCGACCGTACGTCGCCGAGCAGGAGGTCGAAGGACAGAGTCCCCACATACATGTGTGTCCGGATGTCCCGCCGGTTCGGGTTCATGTGCCACTGCCACTGCTTGGCAGGGACACCAGAACCGTACACGCAACGGCCGGGGCCGCTCGACGGAAATAATCTCCGCCGAGCGGCCCCGACCGTCGGACACCCGCGGTGTCGCTACGCGGCGATCAGCCGCGCGGCTTCTCCCGCATCTCGTACGTCGCGATGACGTCGTCGATCTTGATGTCGTTGAAGTTGCCGAGGTTGATACCGCCCTCGAACCCTTCGCGGATCTCGGTGACGTCGTCCTTGAAGCGGCGCAGACCCTGGATGTTGAGGTCCTCCGCGACGACCTTGCCGTCACGGACGAGGCGCGCCTTGGTGTTGCGCTTGACCTCACCGGAGCGGACGAGGACACCGGCGATGTTGCCGAGCTTGGACGAGCGGAAGATCTCGCGGATCTCCGCGGTACCGAGCTCGACCTCCTCGTACTCGGGCTTGAGCATGCCCTTGAGCGCTGCTTCGATCTCCTCGATGGCCTGGTAGATCACCGAGTAGTAGCGGACGTCGACGCCTTCGCGATCGGCCATCTGCTGTGCACGGCCGGCCGCACGGACGTTGAATCCGATGACGATGGCGTCGGAACCCGTCGCCAGGTCGATGTCGGACTCGGTGACCGCACCCACACCGCGGTGCAGGACGCGGATGTCGACCTCGTCGGAGACGTCGAGCGCCAGCAGCGAGGCTTCGAGGGCCTCGACCGAACCGGACGCGTCACCCTTGATGATGATGTTGAGGTCCTGCACGAGACCGGCCTTGAGGGCCTCGTCCAGGTTCTCCAGGGAGAACCGGACGCCACGGCGGGCGAACGCCGCGTTCCGCTCACGAGCGGCACGCTTCTCGGCGATCTGCCGGGCCGTACGGTCCTCCTCGACGACGAGGAAGTTGTCGCCGGCGCCGGGGACGTTGGTGAGACCCAGCACCAGGACGGGGGTCGAGGGACCCGCTTCCTGCACGTTGTTGCCGTTGTCGTCGAGCATGGCGCGCACTCGGCCGTAGGCGTCGCCCGCGACCATCGTGTCACCGACGCGGAGGGTACCGCGCTGGACGAGGACGGTGGCGACAGCACCACGGCCCTTGTCGAGGTGGGCCTCGATGGCAATACCCTGCGCGTCCATCTCGGCGTTCGCCCGGAGGTCGAGCGAAGCGTCGGCGGTCAGGATGACCGCTTCCAGCAGGGCCTCGATGTTGAGGCTCTGACGGGCCGAGATGTCGACGAACATGGTGTCGCCGCCGTACTCCTCCGCCACCAGACCGAACTCGGTGAGCTGACCGCGCACCTTGGTCGGGTCGGCACCCTCGACGTCGATCTTGTTGACCGCGACGACGATCGGGACACCGGCGGCCTTGGCGTGGTTGAGCGCCTCGATCGTCTGCGGCATCACACCGTCGTTGGCCGCGACCACCAGGATCGCGATGTCGGTGGACTTCGCACCACGGGCACGCATGGCGGTGAACGCCTCGTGACCGGGGGTGTCGATGAAGGTGATGGCGCGCTCTTCACCGTTGACCTCGGTGGCGACCTGGTACGCACCGATGTGCTGCGTAATACCGCCGGCCTCGCCCGCAACGACGTTCGTCTTGCGGATCGCGTCCAGCAGTCGGGTCTTACCGTGGTCGACGTGACCCATGACGGTCACGACCGGCGGACGGGAGACGAGCATGTCCTCGCCGCCCTCGTCCTCGCCGAACTCGATGTCGAAGGACTCGAGAAGCTCTCGGTCCTCCTCCTCCGGGCTGACGATCTCCAGGACGAAGTTCATCTCGTCCGCGAGGAGCTTGAGCGTCTCGTCGGAGACGGACTGCGTGGCAGTGACCATCTCGCCGAGGTTCATCATCACGCCGACGAGCGACGCCGGGTTGGCGTTGATCTTCTCGGCGAAGTCGGTGAGCGAGGCACCGCGCGACAGGCGGACGGTCTGTCCGTTGCCGCGAGGCAGCATCACGCCGCCCACGGACGGGGCCTGCATGGCCTCGTACTCCTGGCGCCTCTGACGCTTCGACTTGCGACCGCGGCGCGCGGGACCGCCGGGACGGCCGAAGGCGCCCTGCGTGCCACCACGTGCGTTGGGACCACCGGGACGGCCGGCGAAGCCGGGACGTCCACCGCCGCCGCCACCGGGACGGCCGGCGAAGCCGCCGCCACCGCCGCCGGGACCGGCCGGACGGCCCGCGAAGCCACCGCCGCCGCCACCGGGACGACCGGCGAAGCCGCCGCCGCCACCGGGACGACCGCCGCCGCCACCCGGACGGCCTGCGCCGCCACCGGGACCGCGACCGCCGCCACCGGGACCGCCACC
Source organism: Streptomyces sp. NPDC032721 (assembly GCF_055579625.1). Taxonomy (NCBI): domain Bacteria; kingdom Bacillati; phylum Actinomycetota; class Actinomycetes; order Kitasatosporales; family Streptomycetaceae; genus Streptomyces; species Streptomyces sp. NPDC032721. The sequence continues at coordinate 78,228 of NZ_JBVIMX010000025.1, forward strand.
AGGACGGGGACCGGCAGCCGGACGCTGCGGCATCATGCCCGGGTTCGGACGGTTACCCGCGGGGGCACCGCCCGGACGCGGGGCGCCGCCCTGAGGGCGGGGCATGCCACCGGGGCTCGGACGGCCTGCGCCGCCCTGGCCGCCCTGCGGACGCGGAGCGCCGCCGGGGCCGCCCTGCGGACGCGGGGCGCCACCGGGGGCACCGGCACCGCCGGGACGAGGCGCGCCACCCGGACGGGGCGTCTGCGGACGCGCCATGCCGGTGGAGCCACCAGAGGTGAAGGGGTTGTTGCCGGGACGGGGACCCGAGGGACGGGCACCGCCGGGACGCGGGGCGCCCTGACCGGCGGGACGCGCGGGGCGGTCGCCGCCACGCTCGCCACCACGGTTGTCGCGCTGGCCGCCCTCGCGGGGGGCGCTGTCACGCTGGGCCGGGGCCGGACGGGCCGGACGCGGGCCAGGAGTGGCACCGGCGGGACGCGCGGCCTGCGGCGCTGCCGGAGCAGCGGGCTGGGCCGGCGCGGGGGCCGAGAACTCGGCCTGCGGCACCGGGGTGACCGGGGCCGGCTTGGCCACGGCGGGCTTGGGACCCGGACGCGGACCGGCGGCAGCCGGGGTCGCGGCGGGGGCCGTGGGCTCGCTCTTGGGGGCCTCGGCGGCGGCCGGCTTGGGGGCCGGTGCACCGGGCTTGGGGGCGCCGGGGCGGGGAGCCGCCGGGGCGGGGGTTGCCGCGGACGGGGCCGCGGGCTTGGCAGGCGTCGCCTTGCGGGGCGCGCCGGGCTTCGCTGCGGACTTGCCGGCGTTGCCGCCGGGGCCCTGCAGTGCGTCAGTCAACTTGCGTACAACCGGCGCCTCGATCGTCGAGGACGCCGAACGGACGAATTCACCAAGTTCTTGGAGCTTGGCCATGACGACCTTGCTCTCCACACCGAACTCCTTGGCGAGTTCGTATACCCGGACCTTAGCCACTTCGCTCCTTTTAGGTCCGGGTTGAACGCCGGACCGTCGCTACTTCATGGGCGTACTCATCGCGTACTCATCGAGTGCTCATCGCAATCTCGACCTACTTCCAACTCGCGAGGTACCTGACCGCACGGGGACCCGTGCCGTTCGTTTGGTGCGTCTTACGGTGTCGCCTGCTCGACGTACCGCGCCACGTATTTCTCCAGTGGCGCCGTATCGAGCGGCCCCTGGCCCCGAAAGGCCCGGGGGAACGCCCGGCGGCGGACCGCCAGGTCGTAACAGGCAGAGGCGGGGTGTACGTAAGCACCCCGGCCGGGCAGCGTACCGCGAGGATCAGGGACACACTCACCCTCGATCATCACGGTGCGCAGCAGATCGCTCTTGGCCGCTCGCTCCCGGCAACCCACACAGGTTCGCTCAGGGCATGCGCCGGTTTGCGTTTGGCCAGACACGACTAAGTCTACCTCCCCGCACCGACCTCACCCCTTTGGGGCAAGAATCGAAAACCTGTTGGTCCAAAAAGTGCTGTGGCCCGGGTCTCACCCGGGCTCACCTCACTGCACGCGGCTCACTCAGCCGCGGTCGCCACGCGCGTCCCGGTCGTCACGCCGGTACTCGCCGGGCTCCTCGCCCTCAGCGAGCTCCTCGGTGTCGGGGCGGATGTCGATGCGCCAGCCGGTGAGGCGGGCGGCCAGGCGGGCGTTCTGCCCCTCCTTGCCGATGGCGAGCGACAGCTGGTAGTCCGGCACGGTCACCCGGGCCGAGCGGGTCGACATGTCGACGACCTCGACCTTGGAGACCCGGGCCGGGGAGAGCGCGTTGGCGACCATCTCGGCCGGGTCGTCGGACCAGTCGACGATGTCGATCTTCTCGCCGTGCAGCTCCGCCATGACATTGCGCACACGGCTGCCCATCGGGCCGATGCAGGCGCCCTTGGGGTTGATGCCGGACCGGGTCGAGCGGACCGCGATCTTGGTGCGGTGACCGGCCTCGCGGGCGATGGCCTCGATGACCACCGAACCGTCGGCGATCTCCGGGACCTCCAGCGCGAACAGCTTCTTGACCAGGTTGGGGTGCGTGCGCGACAGGGTCACGGACGGGCCGCGGACGCCCTTGGCGACCCGGACGACGAAGGTGCGCAGGCGCAGGCCGTGCGTGTACTCCTCGCCGGGGACCTGCTCCTGCACCGGCAGGATGGCCTCCAGCTTGCCGATGTCGACAAGTACGTTCTTCGGGTCCTTGCCCTGCTGGACCACGCCGACGACGACATCGCCCTCGATGCCGGCGTACTCGCCGAAGGTCTGGTCGTCCTCGGCGTCGCGCAGCCGCTGGAGGATGACCTGCTTGGCGGTGCTGGCGGCGATCCGGCCGAAGTCGTCAGGAGTGTCGTCGAACTCCTTCGGCTCCTGCCCCTCCTCCAGGTCCGCCGGGTCCTCCTTCGCCCACACCGTCACATGGCCGTTCTCACGGTCGAGCTTCACGCGGGCACGGCGGAAACTGCCTTCGGTGCGGTGGTAGGCGATGAGGAGGGCCTGCTCGATCGCCTCGACCAGTACCTCGAAGGAGATCTCCTTCTCCCGCACCAGACCCCGCAGGGCGCTCATGTCGATGTCCACGGCTACGCCTCCTCTTCCTTCTCGTCGTTCTTGTTGTCGTTCTTGCGGTTGAACTCGACCTCGACGCGGGCCTTCGCGATGTCCGCGAACTCCACCCGGCGGGCGGTGGGCTTGCGCCCCTTCACGCCCGGCACCTCCAGGTCGAGCCCGTCCTCGTCCACGACGAGGATGCGGGCGACGAGCTCGGCGCCGTCGTTCAGCGTGAGCTTCGCGAGGCGGCCGGTGGCCCGTACGTAGTGGCGGTGCTCGCTGAGGGGGCGGTCCGCGCCCGGGGAGCTGACTTCCAGGACGTACTCGTCGTCGCCCATCTCGTCGCTCTCGTCGAGCCGGTCGGAGATGAGGCGGCTGATCTCGGCGCACGCGTCGAGTTCCACGCCGTCCTCGGAGTCCACGACGATACGCAGCGTGCGGCGCCTGCCGGCCTTGGCGATCTCGATTTCCTCAAGATCCAGGCCCTGGGCGGCGACCAGCGGTTCCAGCAGTTCGCGCAGCCTGTCGCTCTGGGTGGTGCTCATCCGGGTGACTCCTCGGCCGCGTGTGCTGTTGTTTGTTTCGTCGTGTGTCAGGTCAAAGGGTATCCGGTCCCGAGGGGTGTTGCCGTCCGTCCGCCGCACACCGCAGGTACGCTCGCCTGCGGTGATCAAAAGGGACCGAGGGAGACGGACAGTTGCGCACGCCCACCACTCGCAGACGTGCGCTGGCCTGGAGCGGGGCCGCCGCCGCGGGCCTGCTGGCCGGCTGCTCGGACGGTTCCGGTACGTCAGGTTCCGCCGGTACGGAACAGCACACGGCCGCCCGTACCGCCGCCGTACGACTGCGCGAGGCCTCCACTCGTACCAGCCTTGACCTGCTCGCCCACTACGACGCCCTGCTGAAGAAGCACCCCGCCGAGACCGCCCGGCTGAAGCCGCTGCGCGACGAGGTCGCCCGGCAGGCGAAGGTGCTGCGGGGCAAGGGGAAGGCAGTCGCCGGCAGTGCGCCGGTGGCGGTCGCCGCCGACCGGAAGGCCGCACTGAAGGAGCTGTCCGCGGCCACCCGGCGGGCCTCCGACGCGCACCTGGCCTCGCTGGCCGGGGCCACCCCGGAACTGGCCCGGCTGCTGGCCTCGGTCGCCGCCGCCGGTGCCGGACACGTGTTCCTGCTGGACGAACTGACGGGCGGGGCGAAGAAGTGAACCTGGAAGCCGTACAGGCCGCACTGGCCGCCGAGCACGCGGCCGTCTACGGCTACGGAGTGGTGGGCGGAAGGATCGCGGCGGAGCGCAGGACCGAGGCCAAGGAGGCCTACGACGCGCACCGTTCGCGGCGGGATGCGCTGGCCAGGACGGTGCGTGACCTGGGCGGGAAGCCGGTGGTCGCGCAGGCGGCCTACGCGCTGCCGTTCCCGGTGCCGGACTCCGCCGCGGCGGTGGACCTGGCCGCCGAACTGGAGGACCGGGTGGCCGGGGTGTACTCGGACCTGGTGCGGGCCGCCGATGGACCGTTGCGGCGGGAGGCGGCCGGGGCGCTGCGCGAGGCGGCGGTGCGGGCGGTCCGCTGGCGGGGCAGCAGCGTAGCCTTTCCTGGGCTCGCCGAACTGACCACTTCGGTACGCGAAGGCGTGTGAGCCTTACGAATCGAAGGAGAACACCCCACCGATGGCTTTCGAACCGCCGCAACGCCTCGTCAGGGCGCTGGGCGAGGCGTACGGGGAACAGGCCGCCACCGACTGGCTCGGGAGACTGCCGCGGCTGGCCCAGGAGGCCCTCGCCGAGCGGGAGTTGACCTGCGAACGGGTGCAGGCGCCGGGCGGGCGGAGCTCGCTGGTGGTGCTGGTGCGCCGCTCCGACGGCACCCAGCGCGCACTGAAGCTGGCCCCCGGAGCGGCCCGCCCCGAGCTGGAGCGGGCGGCGCTCGCGCACTGGAACGGGTGGGGTGCGGTGGAGCTCGCGGAGGAGCCCGTGACCGGCTCCGCGGGGGACGGGGTGCTGCTCCTGGAGCGGCTGCACTGCGAGGTGTCGCTGCGGTCCCTCCCCGAGGCGAAGGCTCTGCTGGAGGCGGCCGGCGTCGTACGGAAGCTGTGGGTGGCGCCCGCCGAGGGGCACCCCTTCGAGACGGCCGAGGAGCGCACCGGCAGGCAGTCGGAGCCGATGCGCAAGGCCCCCCGGGAGTACGCCCCGCTGGTCGACGCGGCCCTCGCGGCCCGCGAGGAGCTGCTCGCGGGAACCCCCGAACTCCTGCTGCTGCACGGCAACTTCCGCCAGGGCAAGGTGCTCGGCGGCGACCGTACGCCGTGGCTGGCGGTCGGCCCCGACCCGCTGGTCGGCGAGCGGGCGTACGACCTGGCCCGGCTGGTCCGCGACCGGATCGACGACCAGATCGCCACCGCCGCCGGCTCCCCCGCGACCCGCCGCCGGATCAACCGGCTGGCCGACTCCCTGGACGTGGACCGGGAGCGGCTGCACGGCTGGACCCTGTTCCGTGCGGTCGAGTCGGGGGTGCGGGCGATGGCGGCGGGGCGGCGTCAGGACGGCGAGATGCTGCTGGAGTTCGCGAGCTGGCTGTAGGGCCGGGTGTGCGTCAGTCGGTCGCGGGCCCCCGTCCGAACATCTGGAACAGCCGGGTCAGGCTGTCCTCCGCGTAGCCCTCCTCGACGCCCCGCCGGAAGGTCTCCAGTACGGCGGCGGGCAGCGCCGCGTCCACGCCCGAGTCGCGCGCGGTGTGCACGACGTGGTCGAGGCTGGCGACGGCCATGGACATCCGCTCGACCCCGCCGTCGTGCTGCCCGGCCTCGATGCGCGGGGTGTAGTAGTCGAGGAACTGGTCCATTCCGCCCAGGACTTCGGCGGCGTACGGCTTGATGTCGGAGGCGCTCAGTCCGTTGGCGTCCGCCACCGCGAGGGCGTGCAGCCAGGAGGTCAGCGCGGTCCAGAAGATGTCCATCTGCACCTGGTAGTAGAGCGCGGCCAGACCGGGGTCCTCGCCCCGGTAGTCGGTGCCCGTGATGACCTTCAGCGCGTCCTCGTACCTCTCGAAGAGGTCGCGCGGGCCGCTGTAGTAACTGGCGAGCTCCTGCGAGCCGATGCCGGACGGGGGCGTCCGCACCCCGCCGGTGAGCTGCGCTGCCCCGTGCTTTGCCAGCCAGGCGGCGCCCTCGCGGGTCTTCTGGGGGGTGTCGGAGCTGAGGTTGACCACGACCCGTCCTTCGAGGGCGGCGGCGGCCGGCTCCAGGAGGGCGTACATCGCGTCGTAGTCGGTGAGGCTGAGCACCACCAACTCATTGGCACGCAGGGCCTGTTCGGCGCTCTCGGCGCGGATCGCGCCGCGTGCGACGAGTTCGTCGGCGCGGGCGGCGGTGCGGTTGTGGACGGTGACGCGGTAACCGGCGTCGAGGTAGGCGGCGGCCATCGCGCGGCCCATGGGGCCGAGGCCGATGACGGTGACGGACTGCTGCTGCTTCTGCTGCTGCTGCTGTGCACTCATGGCAGGACAACGCTTTCTCTAGAACGAACGCTCTATCTAGGGAGGAACTTAGCACGTACTAGAACGACCGCTCTACCCATTCTGAAACGAACGCTCTACTCGGTACGATCTCCGTGTGAAGAAGAAGCCAGAGCAGCAGCCCGCCGACGCCCTCGGGACCCGTGAGCGGATCGTCCGTACGACCTCGCGGCTGATGCAGCGCCAGGGCTACCAGGGCACCGGCATCAAGCAGATCGCCCGCGAGGCGGAGGCCACGCTCGGGTCCGTCTACCACTTCTTCCCCGGCGGGAAGCAGGAGCTGGGGACGGCTGCCGTGCGGCACGGGGACGAGGAGTTCGCGGACATCCTGGGCCGGATGCTGGCCTCGGAGGAAGACCCGGCGACGGCGATCCTCGTCCTGACGAAGGTGCTGGGCGAGGGGCTGCGCGAGTCGGACTGGCTGGACGGGTGCCCGGTGACCTCGGTGGTCGTGGGCACGGCGCCGGACTCCCCCGGCATTCAGGAGGCGGCGGCCGAGGCGTTCGCGCGGTGGCGGTCGCTGGTCGCGGACGCGTTGCTGCGGGCGGGCTTCGCGGAGGGGGACGCGGGGGAGCTGGCGATCACGGTCGTCAGCGCGCTGGAGGGGGCGGAGATGGCGGCGCAGGTGGGGCGGAGTGTGGAGCCGCTGGAGGTTGTGGGGCGGCATCTGGCGCGGTTGATCCACTCCTACCGCTGAGGGGGCGGGGCCGGGGTGTGGGGGCCGGGGCGGAGGTCGGGCGGGGTCGGGGTGTTCGGCTCCGCCGGGGGCCGCCCCCTTGCCCGCCCGTCCCGCCCCCGGGGGCGGCCCCGCCGCCCAAGGGAGCGGGGGCATAGCGGCGGCTCCGCCGCGCGAGGGGGCATTTAGGGGCGCGGGGAACTGCGCGGCCAGCCACGAACGACCCGCACACCCCACCCACCCCAACCGGGCTGCCACCCGGGGCCCGGGGCGCAGCCCCGGCAACCCACCCACCCCCTGCCCGCCCACACGGGCCCGGGGTCCGGGGCAGCGCCCCGGTTTCGGGAAGGGGCGGGGTGGGGAAGTGGCCCCGCGCAGCGGACCCCACGCGCGCGGGCGGGGCACCGCAGGCGGGGCACAGGGAAGGGCCCCGTCCCCTCCCCTGTCGGGAGTGGCGGGGCCCCTGCGCGCTTCGCTGAGCCGTCAGACAGCCGCCGTCAGGCGGGCGATGGCCTCGTCGACCGTCAGCTCCTCGCGCTCGCCCGTCCGGCGGTCCTTCAGCTCCAGAACGCCGTCGCCGGCCCGGCGGCCGGCGACCAGGATCTTCGGACAGCCGATCAGCTCGGAGTCGGTGAACTTCACACCGGGCGAGACGCCGGGCCGCTCGTCGACCAGCACCCGCAGCCCGGCCTCGCCCAGCTTCTCGGCGACCTCGACGGCCAGTTCGGTCTGGAGCGCCTTGCCCGCCGCGACGACGTGCACATCGGCCGGGGCGATCTCGGGCGTCCAGCACAGGCCCTTGTCGTCGGCGGACTGCTCGGCGAGCGCGGCCACCGCGCGCGAGACGCCGATGCCGTACGAGCCCATGGTCACGCGGACCGGCTTGCCCTGCTGGCCGAGCACGTCGAGGCCGAAGGTGTCGGCGTACTTGCGGCCGAGCTGGAAGATGTGGCCGATCTCGATGGCGCGGTCCAGCTTGAGGCCGGTGCCGCACTTGGGGCACGGGTCGCCCTCGTTGACCACGACGACGTCGAGGTAGTCGTCGACCTCGAAGTCACGGCCCGCGACGACGTTCTTGGCGTGGGTGTCGGGCTTGTTGGCGCCGGTGATCCAGGAGGTGCCGGGGGCGACGCGCGGGTCGGCGATGTAGCGGACCTTGGCGAGGCCCTGCGGGCCGACGTAGCCCCGTACGAGGTCGTCGCGGCCCTCGAAGTCCTCGGCGGTGACGAGTTCGACGACGGCGGGGGCGAGGTGCTCGCCGAGCTTGCCGAGGTCGACCTCGCGGTCGCCCGGGACGCCGACGGCGACGATCTCGCCGTCGACCTTCACCAGGAGGTTCTTGAGGGTGGCGGAGGCCTCGACGCCGAGCTGGGCGGCGAGGGTCTCGATGGTGGGGGTGTCGGGGGTGTCGATGTCCTCGGCGGCGGGGTGGGCCGCGCCCTCGACGGGCTTCAGCGCGAAGGTGACGGCCTCGGTGTTCGCGGCGTAGTCGCAGTTCGGGCAGTCGGCGAAGGTGTCCTCACCGGCGGCGGCCGGGGCGAGGAACTCCTCGGAGGCGGAGCCGCCCATGGCGCCGGAGACGGCGGAGACGATGCGGTGGTCCAGGCCGAGGCGGTTGAAGATCTTGATGTACGCCTCGCGGTGCAGGCGGTACGACTCGGCGAGGCCCTCGTCCGTAGTGTCGAAGGAGTACGAGTCCTTCATCTGGAACTCGCGGCCGCGCAGCACGCCGGACCGGGGGCGGGCCTCGTCGCGGTACTTGGTCTGGATCTGGTAGAGCATCACCGGCAGGTCCTTGTAGGACGTGCACTGGTCCTTGACCGTCTGGGTGAAGATCTCCTCGTGGGTGGGGCCCAGGAGGTAGTCGGCGCCCTTGCGGTCCTTGAGGCGGAAGAGCAGGTCGCCGTACTCCTCCCAGCGGCCGGACGCCTCGTAGGGCTCCTTGGGCAGGAGGGCGGGGAGGAGGACCTCCTGGGCGCCGATGGCGTCCATCTCCTCGCGCACGACGCGGGAGATGTTGTCCAGGACCTTCTTGCCGAGCGGCAGCCAGGACCAGATGCCGGCCGCGTTGCGACGTACGTAGCCGGCGCGGACCAGCAGCTTGTGGCTGAGGGTCTCGGCGTCCGCCGGGTCGTCACGCAATGTCTTGACCATCAAACGGGACATGCGCTGGACCTGGGCCATGGTGAACTCCTGCTCGGAAGGGTGATGTCAGGAGGTTAGCCGGGGGGTGGGGGCGGGCGGAAATCGGTTACGTCCGCGGGTCGGCCCGGCGCAGCAGCGGCAGGTGCGCTCCCATCACCGCGTACGGCCTCGGGGCGCTCGGGAAGTGGACCTGGCCGGCCAGGTCGGCGTACCCGAGGGAGCGGTAGAGGGCGCGGGCCGGGCTCTCGATGTCGATGGCGGAGAGGATCGAGCGGGGCTCGCGGGCGGCGTCGGTGAGGGTGGTGATCAGGGTGCGGCCGATGCCCCTGGCCTGGAAGTCCGGGTGGACGTGGAGTTCGGTGATCACGAAGGAGTGGTCGAGCCAGCCGCCCTGGCCGGTGTGCTCCAGGTAGGGCTCGACGATGGTGGACCACCAGTGGGTGCGGTCGTTGGGCATGCCGTAGACGAAGCCGACGAGGCGTCCGTCGGGGGTGGTCGCGCCGAGGGCGCGGGCGCCGGGCGAGGTCATGTGCCGCAGGACGATGTGGCGTCGTACGCCCACCTCGTCCGCACCGAGCCCGAAGGCGAGGGCCTGCACGGCGAGTGCCTCGTCCACGCGCGCGGCGAGGTCGAGGGGGCCGATCACTGCGGCTTCGTCGGTCAGGGGCGTCATGGGCGAACCCTAACGGCCCCGGGGGCACGACGGAGTGGATCAGCGTGACGACCGGTGGATCTAGAAGAGGACGCTCATGAAGGCGCCGACCTCGCGGAATCCGACCCGCCGGTACGACGCCCTGGCCGGGGCATTGAAGTCGTTGACGTAGAGGCTGACGACGGGGGCGACGTCGGCGAGGGCGTAGCGCAGGACGGCGGCCATGCCGGTGACGGAGACGCCCTTGCCCCGGTGTTCGGGGTCGACCCAGACGCCCTGGATCTGGCAGGCGGCCGAGGTGGCGGCGCCGATCTCGGCCTTGAAGACGACCTTGCCGTCCTCGATGCGGGCGAACGAGCGGCCCGCGCCGACCAGTTCGGCCACCCGTGCCTGGTAGAGGAGTCCGCCGTCGCCCGCCATCGGCGAGACGCCGACCTCCTCGGTGAACATGGCCACGCACGCGGGCATGATCGTTTCCATCTCGTCCTTGCGGATGCGGCGGACGAGCGGGTCGGGGGTGATGTCGTCGGGCATCTGCTCGGCGACCATCAGGGGCTGGTGGCCGCGGACCTCGCGGGCCGGGCCCCAGCTCGGTTCGAGGAGGCGCCAGAGCTGGGCGGTGGCTTCGGCGGGGCCGACGATGGAGGAGCAGCGGCGGCCGGTGCGGCGGGCCCGTTCGGCGAAGGCGCGGACGGCTTCGGGGGTGGCGCAGATCGGCACGAGGTTGGCGCCGGAGTAGCAGAGGCTGCGCAGCCTGCCGCCCTCGTACCAGCCCCACATCTCGCCGCCGAGGCGCCACGGGTCGAGTCCGGCGACCTGGACGCGCGAGGTGACGAAGGCGTTGTTGACGGGCTCGCTCTCCAGCAGGGCGAGTGCCTCGCCCAGCTCGTCTGGCGCGAGGACGCGGGTGGTGGTCGTCGTCAACACGTGGAGGGCCTCACCGGTACGGTTCGCTGATCTCCGCACTGTACCCGGCACCTCCCGAACCACCCAGTCGGACCGAAGTCGGTCCGGATCCGGACCGGGAAGGGACCCTTGAGGGACCGAAAAGCCCCGCGTACCGGGCGGTACGCGGGGCTTTCACGCAGTGGTGCGGGTGGTACGGGTGGTGCTCGCGGGTGCTACTTGGCGATCGAGATCTGCGGCTCGCCCGAGGGCACGCCGTCCTTCTCCATCTGCTCGGCGATCTTCATCGCCTCTTCGATGAGGGTCTCGACGATCTTCGACTCGGGGACGGTCTTGATGACCTCGCCCTTGACGAAGATCTGGCCCTTGCCGTTGCCGGAGGCGACGCCGAGGTCGGCCTCGCGGGCCTCGCCGGGGCCGTTGACGACGCAGCCCATGACGGCGACGCGCAGCGGCACCTCCATGCCTTCGAGCCCGGCCGTGACTTCCTCGGCCAGCTTGTAGACGTCGACCTGGGCGCGGCCGCAGGACGGGCAGGAGACGATCTCCAGGCGGCGCGGCTTGAGGTTGAGGGACTCCAGGATCTGGATGCCGACCTTGATCTCCTCGACCGGCGGGGCGGAGAGGGAGACCCGGATGGTGTCGCCGATGCCCTCGGAGAGCAGTGCGCCGAAGGCGACGGCGGACTTGATGGTGCCCTGGAAGGCGGGGCCCGCCTCGGTGACGCCGAGGTGCAGCGGGTAGTCGCACTGGGCGGCGAGCTGACGGTAGGCGTTGACCATCACGACCGGGTCGTTGTGCTTGACCGAGATCTTGATGTCGCCGAAGCCGTGCTCCTCGAAGAGGGAGGCTTCCCAGAGGGCGGACTCGACGAGTGCCTCGGGGGTGGCCTTGCCGTACTTCTTGAGCAGGCGGGCGTCCAGCGATCCGGCGTTGACGCCGATGCGGATCGGGGTGCCGGTGTCGCGCGCGGCGTGCGCGATCTCCTTCACCTTGTCGTCGAACTGCTTGATGTTGCCCGGGTTGACGCGGACCGCCGCGCAGCCCGCGTCGATCGCCGCGAAGACGTACTTCGGCTGGAAGTGGATGTCGGCGATCACCGGGATCTGCGACTTCTTCGCGATGGTCGCGAGCGCGTCGGCGTCGTCCTGCGTGGGACAGGCCACTCGTACGATCTGGCAGCCGGACGCGGTGAGCTCGGCGATCTGCTGGAGCGTGGCGCCGATGTCGGACGTACGGGTGGTCGTCATCGACTGCACCGACACGGGTGCGTCTCCGCCGACCGCGACGGTGCCGACCTGGATCTTGCGGCTGATCCTCCGGTCGGCGAGCTTCGTCGGAACGGCGGGCATTCCGAGAGAAATTGCAGTCATCTGGTGTGCAACCCCAAGTGTGGATCTAGGCCCCGGTGACGCGCGGCGGGCTCCGGTCTTCAGGTATTCGAGCGTACGTCACCTCGTCAGACCGGAGTACACCACGTCGACAAATCCACTCCTTGGTGGTCCGGATCCGTGAGGTGAGGCATCAGGAGATGCGTACGGGGTTCACCACGTCCGCGATCAGCACCAGCACGGTGAAGCAGATGAAGATGCCCGCGACGACGTACGCGACCGGCATGAGCTTGGCGACGTCGAAGGGGCCGGGGTCGGGCTTCTTGAACACCTTGGCGAGGTTGCGCCGCAGGGACTCCCAGAGCGCGCCCGCCATGTGTCCGCCGTCGAGCGGGAGCAGCGGCAGCATGTTGAAGAGGAAGAGCGAGAGGTTGAAGCCCGCGACCAGGAAGATCACCATCGCGACGGTGTTCTCCATGGGCAGGCCCATGCCGAGGATCTCGCCGCTGACCCGGGCCGCGCCGACGACGCCCATCGGGGAGTCCGCCTTGCGCTCCTCGCCGTTGAACGCCGCGTTCCACAGGTCGGGGACCTTGGAGGGGAGCGCGATGAGGGAGTCGAGGCCGGACTGGAACATGACGCCCATCTGGTCGATGGACTCGCCGAAGCTGAGCGGGGTGACGGCCGATGCGGGACCGAAGCCGAGGTAGCCGGCCTCGACGTAGGTGTCCTTGACCGCCTGGCCGTCGGCGTCCTTCTTGAGGACCTTGTTGGTCATCACCTGGGTGGTGAGCACCTTCTGCTCGCCGCCGCGCTCGACGGTGATGCTGACCTGGCCGCGGGATTCGCGGATGCGGTCGGAGAGCGTCGCCCAGTCGGCGACCGGCTGCCCCTGGAAGGCGACGATCTTGTCACCCTTCTGGAGTCCGGCTGCTTTGGCGGGCGAGGCCGGGTCGCTCGCCCTGCAGTCGCGGTTCTCGCTCTGCGAGATGACGCAGGGGACGACGTTGTCGACGGTGGTGGTCGACTTGTTCAGGCCGATGAAGGTGAAGACGCCGAGGAACAGCACGAACGCGATGACCAGGTTCATGAAGGGTCCGGCGAACATCACGACGAACCGCTTCCACGGCTTGCGCGTGTAGAGCAGCCGGGTCTCGTCGCCGGGCTGGAGTTCCTCGTACGCGGCCGAACGGGCGTCCTCGATCATGCCGCGCCACGGTGAGGTGGAGCGGGCCTCGATGCGGCCGTCGGCGCCGGGCGGGAACATGCCGATCATGCGGATGTAGCCGCCGAGCGGGATCGCTTTGATGCCGTACTCGGTCTCGCCCTTGTGCTTGGACCAGAGCGTGGGGCCGAAGCCGACCATGAACTGGGGCACGCGGACGCCGAAGATCCTGGCGAAGGTGAAGTGGCCGAGCTCGTGCAGGGCGATCGAGACGAGCAGCCCGACAAAGAAGATCACTATCCCGAGGACCGTCAACAGGATGCTGGTCATGCGCGGGCCTCCGCTGTTGCCGTCACGTTCGTAGCCGTCACGTTCTTCGCCGCCAGTTCGCGGGCGCGGGAGCGCGCCCAGTTCTCTGCTTCCAGGACGTCGGCGACCGTGAGGGAAGTTCCCTTGACGGGCGTCCCGTGTTCGGCCACGACCTCGGCGACCGTATCCACGATTCCTGTGAAGGGCAGCCGTCCCGCGAGGAACGCGTCGACGCATTCCTCGTTCGCGGCATTGAACACCGCCGGGGCCGTGCCCGCGAGCTCCCCGACGTGCCGGGCGAGTCCCACGGCCGGGAAGGCCTCGTTGTCCAGCGGGAAGAATTCCCAGGTGGACGCCTTGCTCCAGTCGAATGCCGGGGCCGCGTCCGGGACCCGCTCGGGCCAGCCGATGCCGAGGGCGATCGGGCCGCGCATGTCGGGCGGGGTGGCCTGGGCGAGGGTCGAGCCGTCGATGAACTCCACCATCGAGTGGACGTAGGACTGCGGGTGGACGACGACCTCGATGCGGTCGAACGGGATGTCGTAGAGGAGGTGCGCCTCGATGACTTCCAGGCCCTTGTTGACCAGGGTCGCCGAGTTGACGGTGATGACCGGGCCCATGGCCCAGGTGGGGTGGGCGAGCGCGTCCTCGCGGGTGACGCCCGCCAGCTCCGCCTTCGTACGGCCCCGGAAGGGACCGCCGGAGGCCGTGACGACCAGCTTGCGCACGTCGGCGCGCTTACCGCCGGCCAGGGCCTGGAAGAGCGCGGCGTGCTCGGAGTCCACCGGGATGATCTGGCCGGGCTTGGCCAGGGCCTTCACCAGGGGGCCGCCGACGATCAGCGACTCCTTGTTGGCGAGGGCGAGGGTGCGGCCCGCTTCGAGGGCGGCGAGGGTGGGGGCGAGACCGATGGAGCCCGTGATGCCGTTGAGGACGGTGTGGCAGTCGGAGGCAGCGAGGTGGGTGGCGGCCTCGGGGCCGGCCAGGATCTCCGGGAGCGGCTCGCTGCCGTACCGGGCCCTGAGCGCCTCGCGCAGGGCGGGCGCGGCCTCCTCGCGGGCGACCGCCACCTGACGTACCCGCAGCTGGTGCGCCTGGTCGGCGAGCAGCTCGACCTGGGAACCGGCCGCGGAGAGCGCGGTGATCCTGAACCGGCCGGGGTTGCGCAGGACCAGGTCGATGGCCTGGGTGCCGATGGACCCGGTGGAGCCGAGGACGACGATGTCGCGCGGCCCTTCGGTCACGGCTCCGTAGCGGAGGTGCGGGTCGGCGAGCGGGGCAGGGCTGTCGGTCATCCCCCCATTGTGTCCCGGGCGGGAGGCGCTGTGGACAGCACGCCCCCGCTTCACACCCGCCGAGTCATTTGCGCGGCCTCCGTGGCGGGTCGTTCTCCCGCCTTCCCCGGTCCTGGTGGGTCACCACGCCTTCCTCGGTGTCCATGGTGGGGGCGGTGAAGCTCAGTCCGTCGTCCTGGCGGGGGGCCAGGCCGGCGGGCGGTTCGTCGCTCTCGACGCGGAGGTGGAAGAGGAATCCGACGGTCTCCTCCTTGATGGCGTCCATCATGGCCGTGAACAGCTCGAAGCCCTCGCGCTGGTACTCGAAGACCGGCTCGCGGCCGAGCATGTAGCGCAGGCCGATGCCCTCCCTCAGGTAGTCCATCTCGTAGAGGTGTTCGCGCCATTTGCGGTCCAGTACGGCGAGCAGGACGCGCCGTTCCAGGTCGCGCAGGGCGTCGCTGCCGAGCTCGGCCTCGCGGGCCGCGTACTGCTCGTGGATGTCGTCGCGGAGGGCTTCGGCGAGGTCGGCGGGGGTGAGGTCGGGCTGCTCGTGGACCTCGTCGGTGGTGAGGGTGATCGGGTAGAGGTCGCGCAGTGCCCGCCAGAGCCGGTCGAGGTTCCATTCCTCGGCGTAGCCCTCGGCGGTCTCGGCCGCGACGTAGGCGTCGACGGTGTCGTCCATGAAGTGGCCGATCTGGCCGGTGAGGTCTTCGCCGTCCAGGACGCGGCGGCGTTCGCCGTAGATGAGCTTGCGCTGCCGGTCCATGACCTCGTCGTACTTCAGGAGGTCCTTGCGGGCCTCGAAGTTCTGCCGCTCGATCTGTGACTGGGCGGATGCGACGGCGCGGGTGACCAGCTTGTTCTCGATGGGTACGTCGTCGGGGAGGTTCGCCATGGTCATCACGCGGTCGACGGCCTGGGCGCGGAAGAGGCGCATCAGGCTGTCTTCGAGGGAGAGGTAGAAGCGGGACGCGCCGGGGTCGCCCTGGCGTCCCGAGCGGCCGCGGAGCTGGTTGTCGATGCGGCGGGACTCGTGGCGTTCGGTGCCCAGGACGTAGAGGCCGCCGAGTGCTTTGACCTCGTCGTGGGGGGTGGGGGATTTTTCGAGGGTCACGGGCCGGGCGTCGCTGACCGTCTTTCCCTCGGTGTCCTCGGGCTCGGTGTCCGTCGGGTCCGGGCCGCCGCCGAGCATGATGTCGGTGCCCCGGCCGGCCATGTTGGTGGCGACGGTGACCGCTCCCCGGCGGCCCGCGCGGGCGACGATCTCGGCCTCGCGCTGGTGGTTGCGGGCGTTGAGGACCTCGTGCGGGACGCCCTGGCGGCGCAGCAGGGCGGACAGGGACTCGGACTTCTCGACGGAGACGGTGCCGACGAGGACGGGCTGTCCGGTGGCGTACCGCTCGGCGATGTCGTCGACGACGGCCGCGTACTTGGCGTCCTCGGTGCGGTAGATCAGGTCGGCCTCGTCGCGGCGGACCATCGGCTTGTTGGTGGGGATGGGCACGACCTGGAGTTCGTAGATCTGGTGGAACTCGGCGGCCTCGGTCATGGCGGTGCCGGTCATGCCGGAGAGGCCCTTGCCGTAGAGGCGGAAGAAGTTCTGGAGGGTGATGGTGGCGAGGGTCTGGTTCTCGTTCTTGATCTCCACGCCTTCCTTGGCCTCGATGGCCTGGTGGAGGCCCTCGTTGTAGCGGCGTCCGGGGAGGAGGCGTCCGGTGTGTTCGTCGACGATCAGGACTTCCTCGTCCAGGACGACGTAGTCCTTGTCCTTGCGGAAGAGTTCCTTCGCCTTGATGGCGTTGTTGAGGTGGCCGATGAGCGGGGTGTGCACGGAGTCGTAGAAGTTCTCGATGCCGAGCTGGTCCTCCAGGAATTCCACGCCCTGTTCGAGAATGGCGACGGTGCGTTTCTTGGGGTCGTATTCGTAGTGGTGGGAGGCGCGGATCCCGGCGAGTTCTTCCTTTTCCGCCTGGGTGACGTAGCGCTCCTCCTGGATCAGTACGCCGTTCATCTTCCCGACCAGTTTCACGAAGGCGCCGTACCACTTGGTGGGCTGGTCGGCGGGGCCGGAAATGATGAGCGGGGTGCGGGCCTCGTCGATGAGGATGGAGTCCGCTTCGTCGACGACGGCGAAATGGTGGCCGCGCTGGACGAGTTCGTCGTGCGACCAGGCCATGTTGTCGCGCAGGTAGTCGAAGCCGAATTCGGTGTTGGTGCCGTACGTGATGTCGCAGGCATAGGCGGCACGCCGGTCGGCGGGGGCCATGTCGGCCTTGATGACGCCGACGGTGAGGCCCATGAAGCGGTACGCCCGGCCCATCCAGGCGGCGTCGCGCTCGGCCAGGTAGTCGTTGACGGTGACGAGGTGGGCGCCCTTGCCGGTGAGGGCGTTGAGGTAGAGCGGGAGCGTGGCGACGAGCGTCTTCCCCTCGCCCGTGCGCATTTCGGCGATGCACTGGAGGTGAAGTGCCGCCCCGCCCATGATCTGTACGTCGAAGTGCCGCATTCCCAGGGTCCGCCTCGCCGCTTCGCGCATCGCGGCGAAGGCCTCGGGCAGGAGATCGTCGAGGGATTCGCCTCCGGCGTACCGCTCCTTGAACTCAGCGGTCAGGGACTGGAGTTCCGGATCGGAAAGATCCCGGTAATCCTCCTCCACCAGGGCGACCTGCCGGGCGATTCCCTGGAGTTTTCGCAGGGTACGGCCTTCTCCCGCGCGCATTATCCTGTTGGTGATGTTCCCCAGACCGAGCCCTGGCATCGTGATTCCCCCACCTGCCGCACATCCGGACGGCTCATTGTCGGCGCGAAGTTTCGTTGCCGCAAGGAGAGTCAGGGCAGGTGGGGCGGAATGGATTCAGGGGAACGGGTGGGAATTACCGGGATTTCCACTTCTCCCACTGCGCGTCCACTATTTCCTTCGGTACGCCGCCGGGGTCGCTCCCGTCCAGCGTCTCGGCCCGGAAGGAGAGCGTGGTCGCCCCGGTCCGTACGACCGTCAGGTACTCGTACGCCGTCCGCCCGCCCCTGACCTCGCGCAGCGCGAGCCGGTACGCCTGTGCCTCGTCGCCGACCCCGGCGGGTGCGGGCAGCTTCTCGACGCCCGTGTACTTCGCGGCGACCGCGCCCGTGCCCTGCCCCCGGTTCTCGGTGAGGCCGCTCTTGCACTTCTCCCCCGCCGTGCGCAGCGCCCCCATCACCTCGGCCGCGCCTCCGGCCCCGTACGAGCGCAGCTGGACCGCGATGTCGGCGCCCTTGGGTTTCGCCGGGTCGCTCAGTCTGCGGTGCACCTGGGAGGCGGGTCCGCCCTCGGCGGTGCGGAGGGCTACGAGGGGCTGGCAGTGGGCGGGGGCGGCGGTGTAGTCGTCGCTCAGCGGGCTGCCGGAGACGGTGAACTCGGTCGTGCGGTACGGGCCGACCTGCTCGCCGGGGCTGAAGGCGTGGGCGTTGAGCGCGGGTTGGGCCAGGGGCCCGGGGGTCGCCGTGGGCGGCTTGGCGCCGGGCGGGGTGCCGGGGCTGCCGCAGGCCGTCAGTGCCGCCGCGCAGCAGACCGCGCACACCACACCCAGCGCTGTCCGTCGTGCCGCTCGTATGCGCGTCCGTGCCGTCGCGTTCTTCCCGTACCCCTTGTTCATGTGCACATCGTGGAGCACGGGAAGAGGCGGTGTCACCCGTTCCGCTTGTCGGTTGAGCGTGCGGTCAGCGGATGGGGCGGTGCACGTTGTCGTTCTTCGCGGGTCCGGGGGTCGCGTCGGCGATCCACGGGCCGTCGCCGCTGGGGTCGACGATGCCCTGTTCCAGCCAGGTGTACGTACCGGACAGGACGCCCTCGACGACCTTGCGGTCGAGGTCGTCGGTGTTGGTCCAGAGCCGGTCGAGGAGTTCCTCGGTGCGGATGCGGGACTGGCGGCAGAAGATGTCGGCGAGCTGGTACGCCTCGCGGCCGTACTCCTCGGTGGTGCGCAGGAGTTCGGCCCGTACGCAGGCGGCGCTCATCGCGAAGAGCTCCGCGCCGATGTCCACGATCCGGCCCAGGAAGCCCTGCTTGGTCTCCATGCGGCCCTGCCACCGGGACATCGCGTAGAAGGTGGAGCGGGCCAGCTTGCGGGAGGTGCGCTCGACGTAGCGGAGGTGGCCGGACAGGTCGGGGTGCCCTTCGGGGTGGAACTCGCTGTAGGTGCGCGGGAGTTGGCCGGGCCCGGCGACCAGCTTGGGCAGCCAGCGGGCGTAGAAGCCGGTGGCCTGGGCGCCCGCCTTCGCCTTGTCGGACAGGGACTTGTCGGGGTCGATGAGGTCCCCGGCCACCTTCAGGTGCGCGTCGACGGCCTCGCGGGCGATCAGCAGGTGCATGATCTCGGTCGAGCCCTCGAAGATCCGGTTGATCCGCAGGTCGCGGAGGATCTGCTCGGCGGGTACGGCGCGTTCGCCGCGCGCGGCGAGCGACGCGGCGGTCTCGAAGCCGCGCCCGCCCCGGATCTGGACGAGTTCGTCGGCCATCAGCCAGGCCATCTCCGAGCCGTACAGCTTGGCCAGCGCCGCTTCGATCCGGATGTCGTTGCGGTCCTCGTCGGCCATCTGCGAGGACAGGTCGAGTACGGCCTCCAGGGCGAAGGTGGTGGCCGCGATGAAGGAGATCTTCCCGCCGACCGCCTCGTGGCGGGCGACCGGCTTGCCCCACTGCTCGCGCACCGAGGACCACTCGCGGGCGATCTTCAGGCACCACTTTCCGGCGCCGACGCACATCGCGGGCAGCGAGAGGCGGCCGGTGTTGAGGGTGGTGAGGGCGATCTTGAGGCCGGCGCCCTCGGGGCCGATGCGGTTCGCGGCGGGGACGCGGACCTGGTGGAAGCGGGTGACGCCGTTCTCCAGACCGCGCAGCCCCATGAAGGTGTTGCGGTTCTCGACGGTGATGCCCGGGGAACCCGCCTCGACGACGAAGGCGGTGATGCCGCCCCTGCCGCTCTCGGTCTTCGGCACGCGCGCCATCACGACCAGCAGGTCGGCGACGACGCCGTTGGTGGTCCAGAGCTTCACGCCGTCCAGGACGTACGCGTCGTCGCCGTCGGGCACGGCCGTGGTGGCGAGCCGCGCCGGGTCGGAGCCGACGTCCGGCTCGGTGAGCAGGAAGGCGGAGATGTCGGTGCGGGCGAGGCGCGGCAGGAAGGCGTCCCGCTGCTCCTGGGTGCCGAACAGCTTGAGCGGCTGCGGTACGCCGATGGACTGGTGGGCGGAGAGCAGCGCGCCGATCGCGGGGCTGGCGGAGCCGACGAGGGCGAGGGCCTTGTTGTAGTACACCTGGGTGAGGCCCAGGCCCCCGTACTTCCGGTCGATCTTCATGCCTAGCGCGCCGAGTTCCTTGAGCCCGTTGACCGTCTCGTCGGGGATGCGGTCCTCGCGCTCGATCCGGGCGCCGTCGATCTCGGTCTCGCAGAACGCGCGCAGTTTGGCGAGGAACGCCTCGCCGCGTTCGGCGTCCTCGGCCGGGGGCACCGGGTGCGGGTGGATGAGGTCGAGCCGGAAGCGGCCGAGGAAGAGCTCCTTGGCGAAGCTGGGTTTGCGCCAGTCCTGCTCGCGGGCGGCCTCGGCGACCTGACGGGCCTCGCGCTCGGTGACTTTGGGCGGCCGGTCGTGCGGGGCGTCGGATGCGTGGGATGCGTTGTGTGGTGCGGACATGAGGCTCACCTCGCCGCGAGTCGGGATCAAGGACCCGGACGACGCCGTACCGTCGCAATGAGCCTGTACGGCTACCGACCGGTTCTACCCACTCGTATTTACCCCATTGTGCCCATCGCTACCAGCCCTCGCGCGAGAAGCGGGGGCCGACGGCAATGGTTGGACAAAGAACCGGGATGAGGCCTTGAGGGCGGTCGCGTGATGCGCGTAGACAAGTCGCGACCTGCCACTTCCTCACCCATCGGAGATCGATCCATGCCGCGTTGGAACACCCGGATCGTCGGCCTCGCCACCGCCCTGACCCTGGCGGGAGGTGCCGTTTACGGTGCGGGCGTCGCCACCGCCGACGGCACCGCGACCGATCGCACCGCCACCCACGAGCCGCAGAACATCGCCGACCTGGTCACCCAGATCGACCGCTACTACGGCGGCAGGCAGAACGCCGACGGCACCTGGTCCGCCTCCCCGCACAGCCCGTACGCGCGCGACGTGCGACGGGTCGAGCAGGCCGCGAAGAAGCACCTCGCCGAGGCCGGGCACCGGGGCGCGCGGCACGGCAAGAAGCCCGCCGTGGTCCTCGACGTCGACGACACCATGCTCCTGACGTACGACTACGAGAAGGCGACCAACTTCACGTACGGCGCCAAGACGTTCACCGACTACGTGAGCAAGGCGGACCGCGGCCCCGTCTACGGCATGCCCGAACTCGTCAACTACGCCAGGAGCAAAGGCGTCGAGGTCTTCTTCCTCACCGGCTCCGCCGAGGACGTCCGCGCCCCGTTCGCGAAGAACCTCGCGAAGGTCGGCGTGAAGACCCCGCTCGACCGGGCGCACCTCTTCCTCAAGGACAAGGTGAACCCGCCGGCGTACCTGAAGGAGGCGTGCGGCGCGGGCGCCGCCTGGAAGTGCGACGGGGGCGAGTACAAGGCCGCCACCCGCAAGTACATCGAGTCCCGGGGCTTCGACCTGGTCGCCAACATCGGCGACCAGGACTCGGACTTCACGGGTGGCTACGCGGACCGCACCTTCAAGCTGCCGAACCCGATGTACAAGGTCAGCTGAGGCCCTTCCGGCGGAGTTCCACCTGCCGGGGTTCTAGTCGCCGTCGCCGCCGCTCGGCCCGCTGCTGCGCCTGTTCTTCTTCGCGGAGCTGCGCACCAGTTGGCCCAGGGCGAGCGTCACGGCGGCGACCCCGCGTGTCCAGCGGGGGCCGCCGCGGTCCGCCCACACGACGCACACGCATCCGCCGATGGCGAGCACCACGAGTCCCAGCAGCAGCAGTTTCATCATGGCTCCAGCCTCTCACTGCCTCGGGCGCCGGCTTGCCGAGGCCTGCTGGAGTGCCTGTCTCCACCCACGCGGCTCCCCGCGCACCGCCGCCGACACGGTGTGCGGGGACGCCGAAGGGGAGGCCGGTGGGCCGATCGTCATGATGACGTCGGGCCTGCCGGCCTCCCCCGGGCAGGGATCCGCTACAGGTCGATGCCGGTGAGCACCATGACGCGCTCGTACGTGTAGTCGTCCATCGCGTAGCGGACGCCCTCGCGGCCGACGCCGGACTGCTTCACGCCGCCGTACGGCATCTGGTCCGCGCGGTAGGACGGCACGTCGCCGACGATCACGCCGCCGACCTCCAGGGCGCGGTGGCCCCGGAAGGCCGCCTGGATGTCGTGCGTGAACAGACCTGCCTGGAGGCCGTACTTGGAGGAGTTGACGGCGGCGAAGGCCTCCGCCTCCCCGTCCACCTTCTGCACGGAGAGGACCGGTCCGAAGACCTCCTCGCAGGAGAGGGTGACGTCGGCGGGCAGCTCGGCGAGCACGGTGGGGGCGTAGCTGGCCCCGTCGCGCTTGCCGCCGGTCAGCAGCTGGGCGCCGGCCTTGACGGCCTCGTCGACCCAGGACTCGACGCGCTTGGCGGCGTCCTCGTTGACGAGCGGGCCGACGTCGGTGGCGGCGTCGGACGGGTCACCGGTGACCTGTGCCTCGACGGCCGCGACGATCTTCGGCACGAGCCGGTCGTACACGGAGGCGTCCGCGATGACCCGCTGGACCGAGATGCAGGACTGGCCGCCCTGGTAGTTGGAGAAGGTCGCGATGCGGGTCGCGGCCCAGTCCAGGTCCTTCTCGGAGGCGAAGTCGGGGAGGACCACGGCCGCGCCGTTGCCGCCGAGCTCCAGGGTGCAGTGCTTGCGCGGCACCGAGTCCATGATCGCGTAGCCGACCTTGTCGGAGCCGGTGAAGGAGATGACCGGCAGGCGCTCGTCCTGGACCAGGGCGGGCATCTTGTCGTTCGCGACGGGCAGTACGGCCCAGGAGCCGGCGGGCAGGTCCGTCTCGGCGAGCAGCTCGCCGAGGATCAGCCCGGAGAGCGGGGTGGCCGGGGCCGGCTTGAGGATGATCGGCGCGCCGACGGCGATGGCCGGGGCGACCTTGTGGGCGCAGAGGTTCAGCGGGAAGTTGAACGGCGCGATGCCCAGGACCACGCCCCGGCTGAAGCGGCGGGTGAGCGCGAGCCGGCCGACGCCGCCGGCGTCGGTGTCCAGGCGCTGGGCCTCGCCGCCGTTGAAGCGGCGGGCCTCCTCGGCCGCGAACCGGAACACGGAGATCGCCCGGCCGACCTCGCCGCGGGCCCACTTGATGGGCTTGCCGTTCTCGGCGGAGATCAGCTGCCCGATCTCCTCGGTGCGCTCGACGAGGCGGTCGGCGACGTGGTTGAGGGCGGCGGCGCGGACGTGGGCCGGGGTGGCGGCGAACTCGTCCTGCACGGCGTACGCGGCGGCGACGGCCTCTTCGACCTGGGCGTCGGTCGGCACGCTGACCCGGCCGACGAGGCGGCCGTCCCAGGGAGAGGTGACGTCGAGGGTGTCTTCGCCGGTGGCCTGGCGGCCGGCGAGCCAGAAGGCGTGGGTGGAAGTCATTGGGTGTTCCGGCCCTTCCGAGATCGGGGGTGGGTCTTCGGTTCCACCGTAGGGGCCGGGGCGGGCGGCGTCGTTTGTCCAGGGTGGAGTGTTGCGGGTGAGGGGTGTGCCGGGATGGTGGGTGGGGTGGGATCCCGGCCCTCGGGGCCCGGCTCTCAGCCGGCCGCAGGGCTGGAGACCGGCGGCCAGGCTCGGAAGCTCTTGGCGCGCGGGGCGGCGTACGTCCGTATCTTCGATGTCCGTAGGCCGAGCCGGACCAGGGACTCCGCGACCGCGACCGCCGCCGTGACACCGTCGACCACGGGGACCCCGGTGCGCTCCACGACCCGTTCGGTGAGGCCGGACATGCCTCCGCAGCCCAGGCAGATGACCTCCGCGCGGTCCTCGGTGACGGCCTTCACCGCTTCTCCGACGATGGCTTCGACCGCCGCCGCGGGGTCGCGTTCGAGGTCCAGTACGGCCATCCCGGAGGCCCGTACCGACGCGCAGCGCGCGGACAGGCCGGCCAGGGCGAGGCGGTCCTCGATGAGGGGGACGGCGCGGTCGAGGGTGGTGACGACGGAGTAGCTGCGGCCGAGGTACTGGGCGGTGGAGGCGGCGGCCTCGGTGATGTCGACGACGGGGACGTCGAGGAGTTCCTGGAGGCCCTCGCGGCCGTGTTCGCCGTATCCGGCCTGGATCACCGCGTCGAAGGGGCCCCGGTGGGCGCGGACGGTCTCCATCACGGCGACGGCGGCGAGGTGGCTCTCGTAGTTGCCCTCGACGGACTCGGCGCCGAAGGCCGGGGTGAGCGGGACGATCTCGGTGCCGGGCGAGGCGACGGTCGCCGCCTGCTCGCCGATGCTCCTCGTCATCGATTCGGTGGTGTTGACGTTGACGACCAGCAGGCGCATGAGGGTCACTTTCCGTACGGGGGGGGGACAGGGGCGGGGCGGGCGGTCACGCGCTGGGTACGGCGATGGCCTCCCCGTCGACGTCCTCGGCCGCCGCTCCCGCCCGCTCCCGCCGGGCCAGGACGACGTACAGCAGTCCGGCGAGCAGGGTGCCGATGAACCAGGAGAAGCCGGAGACGGCCGAGAAGTACGGGACGAAGGCGACCGCCACGGCGACGGCCGCGGTGGGGACCAGGGCGGTCACGGCGCGCGGGTTGACGCCGCGGCGGTAGGCGTAACTGGCCTGCGGGTCCTCGGTGTAGAGGTGCGGGACGTTCACACGGGTGCGGCGGACCAGCCAGTAGTCGGCCATCACGATGCCGAAGACCGGGCCGAGCAGCGCACCCAGTCCGCCGAGGAAGTACTCGACGACGGCCGGGCTGTTGTAGAGGTTCCAGGGGAGGATGACCAGCCCGAGCACGGCGCTGACCACGCCCGCCCTGCGGAAGTCGAGCTTCTGCGGGAAGAGGTTGACCAGGGTGTAGACGGGGGCGACGAAGTTCGCCATCAGGTTGACCGCGACGGTCAGCACGATGAGCGAGAGCGAGGCCAGGACCAGCAGGAAGGTGCTGGGGATGGCCTGGACGATGTCGGCGGGGCCGCCGAGCACCTTGCCGTCGAGCTTGAACTGGGCGCCGCTGAGGACGACCGCGATGGCGGCGAAGAAGAGCATGTTGACGGGTATGCCGACGAGGTTGCCGATCAGGACGGAACGGTTGCTCTTGGCGGACCGGGTGAAGTCGCAGAAGTTGAGGACGAAGGTGCCGTAGACGACCACCCAGAGAGCCGCGGCCTCGCCGATGTGCAGCCAGCGGTCGGCGCCGGTGAAGGGGCTGCCCGCGTCCGTCGCGATCGACCAGTCCGCCTTGGCGAACATCCACACGGCGAGCGCCAGCAGGGTCACCAGCACGGCGGGGGCGGCCACTTCGATGTACTTCCGGATGACGTCCATGCCGTAACTGACGATCAGCACCTGCACCAGCCACAGCGCCAGGAACGCCACCCAGCCGAGGGCGGAGAGGCCGAGCAGCGAGTACTGCTCCCAGGACTTCAGTCCGGGCATCAGCGTCACCAGCAGTGCGGTCAGCACCGAGGAGGCGAGATAGGTCTGGATGCCGAACCAGGCGATCGCGACGCCGCCCCTGATGACGGCGGGGAGCTGGGCCCCCCGGACACCGAACGCGATCCGGCTCATCACCGGGAACGGCACCCCCGTCTTCGACCCCATGTAGCCGGACAGGCTGAGCAGGACGAAGAGGAAGACCGAGGCGAGCGCGAACGCCACCAGGATGTCCCAGACGCTCATCCCCAGCGCGAAGAGGCCGAGCGCGAAGGCGTAATTGCCCAGGCTGTGCACGTCGTTGGCCCACAGGGTGAAGACGCTGTAGCCGCCCCAGCTGCGTCCGGCCCGCTTGGTCGGCGCGAGGTCGGGGTGGTAGAGGCGGGGGCTGAGATCGGGATTCGCCGCGCCGGTGCCGCTGCTGTTCGCCGCACCCGTGCCGCTGCTGTGCGCTGCGTCCTGAGCTGTGGTCACGCGTGCCGCCCTTCCCAGTGATTTCGGTATACGAAACCTGGTTTTCGAAGCAAGTGACCGGGACGCTACGGGCGACTCAATACGGCAGTCAAGAGATCAGGACCGCAAAAATGCAGATGGGAGACGGCATCCAGGTTCGACCGGGGTCGGAATGTCGGGGATGCGGGCACCTAAATATGGGATACCAAATGGATTCCCGCTGGGTGGACGAGAGCTGGGCGTCCCACGGCAGGAGGGAGCGAACGGGGCCGGAGCCCTACTTCTGGGAGGCCCGCAGATGTGCGGCGGCGGCAGTGCGGCCGGTCTCCAGGTGCTTGAGCACCAGCGCCTCGACGCGCGGCACGTCCCGTGCCGCGATCGCGTCGTAGAGACCCTCGTGCTCCCTGGCGACGTCCATCAGGTCGTCGTGGCGCACCAGCAGCCAGCGCAGCCGGCTGCGCATGCCGCGTTCCAGCTCGGAGAGGAGTTCGTTGGCGGCGAGGGTGGTCACCGTCTCGTGGAAGTCGGCGGCGGCCCGGCGCGCCCTGACGGCGTCGCCCCGGCGGGCCGCTTCGAGTTCGGCGTCCAGCGCGGCCCGCAGCTCTTCGAGCCCCGCACGGGTATGCCGCTGGGCCGCGAGCCGGAAGGTCAGGGTGTCCAGCGCGGAGCGCACCTCGTCGAGGTCGGCGATGTCCGTGGGGGTGAACTCCCGCACCACGGCCCAGGTGCGCGGCCTGGGGGTGACCAGTCCTTCGGTGACCAGGGCCTTGAGCGCGTCGCGGATCGGCAGGCGGCTGACGCCGAGCTCGGCGGCCAGCTCGCGTTCGACGAGCCTGCTGCCCGGGGCGCGCACGCCGTCGACGATTTCGTCGCGCAGGTGGCGGGTGATCCGATCGGACTCGGGTTCGAAGCCCTCTGCTGCGTCTGCCATGGGGGCGATTCTCCCATCAGGCCGCAGGTGGCACGGGCGGGCCGGTCCTGCTGCCCCGCCCCTACTCCCCCGTCGCCGTCGAAGTCGCCTTCAGGGCCAGCCAGAGTTCCATCCGTACGTCCGGGTCGTCCAGGGAGCGTCCGAGGATCTCCTCGACCCGGCGCATCCGGTACCGCAGCGTGTGCCGGTGCACGCCGAGCTGGGCCGCCGCCGCGTCCCACTGGCCGTGCCGGGAGAGCCAGGCGCGGAGGGAGGCGACCAGGTCGCCGCGGCCCGTGGCGTCGTGGTCGTGGAGGGCGCGCAGCATGCCGTCGGCGAAGGCGCGGACGGCGTCGTCGGCGAGGAGGGGCAGGACGGAGCCGTTGGCCAGTTCCTCGTGCTCGACGAGGGTGCGGCCCCGGCGGCGGGCCACCGAGAGGGCCTGTTCCGCCTGTTTGAAGGCGGTGGCGGCGGCGATCGGGCCCGCCGGGGCGGACAGGCCCACCACCAGGTCGTCCTCCTCGGCCGATTCCATCGGGCGGGCCGCTCCCCCGCCGCGTACCGCCGCCTCCGTATGCTCCGCGCACGCGGCCGCCGCCGCGCCGCCGTCGGCCGCGAGGATCACCACCCGTACGCCGTCCGGTACGACGAGGATCGCCTCGTTCGCCCGGGCCGCCGCGGATTCGAGTGCGTCGACCAGGGCCTGGAGGCACTCCACGCCGTTCGTGCCCTCGCCCGCCGCCTCGGCGATGAGGAGCCGGAAGGGGGCGTCGAGCAGGCCTCCGTAGAGGTCCCCGGCGACCGCCCGCGCGTGGTCCGGCTCGCCTGCGAGGAGCATCCGCAGCACGGCAGCGCCGAGCCGCGCCTCGGCGGCCTGGAGGGCGCGGGTGCGTTCCGTGGTGAGGGTGAGGAGGGCGATGGCGGAGTGGACGGCGTAGCGCTCGGCCGTGCCCAGCGGGGCCGCCGTGCCGACCGCGAGGGCACCGCGTGCGCGGCGTCCGGCGCCCAGCGACTGGAGTTCGACGCGGTCCTCGGTGCCGCCGACCACCGCGCTGGCGGGGGCGGGGCGCAGCCGGAGGCGTTCCACGTCCTCGGCGAGGCGGGTGGCCCGGCGGCCGGCCCAGTCGGGTGCGGCGGCGACGACCGCGCCGGAGGCGTCGTAGACGGCGGCCCAGCCGTCCACGTGCGCGGCCAGCCGGGCGACGAGCTCGGCGGGACCGGCCAGCGCGGCCTTGGTCAGTTCGCGCTGGGCCTCGAAGCCCGCGGTCACCGCTCGGTACTGGTCGGCGGCGATGGCGGCCGAGACCGCCTTGGAGATCGCCAGGAAGGGGGTCCGGCGCGGCACTTCGAGGAGCGGCAGGTTCTCCTCCTTGGCCGCGGCCAGCAGGGCCTGCGGGATCTCCTCGTACGAGACGCCCACCGCGAAGCCCAGCCCCACCACGCCCGCCCCGGCCAGCCTGCGCACGTACCGGCGCATCGCGTCCCGGTCCTCGGCGTCCAGCTTCATCGCGGTGATGAGGAGGAGTTCGCCGCCCTCCATGTAGGGGACGGGGTCGGCGAGTTCGCTGACGTGCGCCCAGCGCACCGGCGTCTCCAGCCGGTCCTCCCCCGCGCGCACGACGAGCTTGAGCGCGGAGTGGTGGACGAGGGAGGCGAGCGTGGGCGGCATCAGGGGGTGCGACCTTCGGCAGTGGGCGGGACAGCGGCGGGCGGACAGCGGCGGGCAGTGCGGGAGCGGGCGGAAACTTCGCCGTCCCGTACGAACGGCTCCCCCAATTCTGCCAGGACGTACCCAAGGCGTGCCCCCGCTCAGTCCCGCAGGTCCACCAGCAGCGGCGGCGCGTGCTCCCCGCGCACCGTGGTCAGCGACAGCACCGCGTGCCCGGCGGGCACCCCGCGGGCCAGCTCGGAGGCGGACCAGCGTTCGCGTTCCACCTTCTTGATGGTGACCGCGCTGGTGACGACCGCCTTGCCGGTGACCATCTTGCGCAGCGCGTGCAGTGCCCGGGTCAGCGGCTGGTTGGCGAAGACGGTGTGCTGGGCGACCTCCTTGGTCTCCACCCACTCCGTCCCCCACGCCTCGGTGAAGCGCCGCCCGTCCCAGGTGGTGACCCCGGAGAACGCCATGTGGCAGCCGACCGCGCCGAGCAGCGGGATGTGCAGGGCCTCGGGTACGTCGTCGACGGTACGCAGGCTCAGCACGACGCCCGCGTTGGCCGAGCGGAGCCTGCTGATGCCCCGTACCGTCTCGGCGGTGAGCGTCGCCGTCGCGTCGTCGAGCACCAGACAGCTGAAGAGGGCACGGTCCGTGCGGAGCGTCACCGCCGCCAGGAACTGGGCCAGGATCAGCCGCGCCAGCAGCCGCGACGCCTCCGCGTGCCCGCGTTCGGGCAGTTCGACGCGGACCCGCATGGGGTGGTGCTGGAGGGCGCGCAGCGAGAACGGGCGGGCACTCTGACGGGTGTCGAAGAAGTCGGCGAAGGCGGGCCGGTCCAGCAGGGCCAGCCGGTCGGCGAGGGCCGGGCAGGGGTCGGCGGCGGTACCCATCTGCCGCATCCGGGCAGTGAGGTCGCGTTCCAGCGCGCCCTGCCCGGCCGCCGCGAGCCGGTCGGTGAGGGCCTGGAGCGCGGCCGGGTCGCCGCGCAGCAGTTCGTACAGCTCGGGTACGGCGGGGAAGCGGCCGTGCACCGCGTGGAAGGGGCCGACGAGCTGGGCGAGCGCGGTCGCGGCGCGGCCGGTGTCGACCGCGTCGAGGTCGCCGACCAGGCCCTCGGCGAGGACGGCGGCGGCGGTCTCCGCGTCGCTCACCCCGCCGTACAGGTCGAGGTCGTGGACCGAGGCACTGTCGCCGATCTTCACGACGACGTCGTACGCCTCGTCGTCGGCGAGCGGTGTCCCGGCCGCGCAGACCGCGAGCACGCTGCACTTCCCGGCGAGCGCCTGGAGGGCGAGGGATTCGACGACCGGGACGGTGAGCCGCCGGGTCTTGCCCGCGCCGGGCGGGCCGACGGCCAGCAGCGACGTACCGAGGACGGCGGGTTCGAGTGCGGTGCCCGCGCCGCCGCGCCGGTACGGGTTGGGGTCGCCGTCGACGTAGTGGCCGATCCGCACCTGGGAGGCGAGCAGGTCGTGGGTGGCGGTGCGGCGGGGCAGGTCGCGGGCGCCGGAGGGGTGGGTGAAGGCGGCGGCGCCGTCGCGCAGGACGGTGGCGGCGAAGACGCGGCGGCGTTCGGGGTCCTGCCCGACGGCCTTCCATGCGGTGTTGATGCGTACGAGGTCGACGTCGCCCATCTGTCCGCCGCGCACCTCCGCGGTGAGCCGGTTCGCGGCCTCTGCCTCGCCCGCGGCCCGCAGTTCGGGCCAGCGGGCGGGGTCGGCGGTGGGGTGGGCGGGGGTGACGGGGTCCGGACGCGGGCGCTTGTCGCGGAGCTCGCGCACCACGCTGCCCCAGCCGCCCATCCGGGCGAACGGCCAGAGCAGGCCGACGACGATCAGCCCGTAGGCGCCGTAGCTGACGAGCGTGGAGAGCAGGCGGTCGCCGCCGGCGATCCAGGACTTGGGGAGCAGGGTGAAGACGGAGTCGATGAGGGGCACGTTGCGGGTCCAGACCAGGACCTGCACCAGGAAGGCGAGCGAGGCGGCGGTCAGGGCGCGGTACGGCTGCTCGCGGCTGCGGACGAAGCGCCGGAAGACCTCGGCCCAGTTGCCGAGCCGGCCGAACCAGTACACCAGGAGCGCCCCGAAGAGCCCGGTGTAGACGACCACGCCGTCGGCGGCCTCCTGCGTCCTGGGGCCGCCGTACATCCCGGGGTTCCACCACTCGCCGGGCGTCACCAGCTTCATCGGGACCAGCCAGTACGGGATGTAGTTGTTCCACCAGAGCGACCAGATCAGCAGCCCGGACAGCAGGGACACCACGGCACCGATGAGCAGGGAGCGGTCGGTGACGCCCTCCTCGGCGGGCCGTTCCGGTCGCGGCACGTGCGCGTAGCGCCAGTACCCGGGCTCGGCTGCGGGCCGCGGCGTCTTCAGCCAGTCCTCCAGCCGGGACAGCGGGGCGGCGGCGGGCGGCGCGTGGGCGGGCAGGGGCGGCAGGTTGGGGGGCGGCGGTCCGGCGGGCCTGGGCACCGCTCCCGCACGGGTGGTGTGCGCGGCGTCGTGCCTGTCACCGGTGTTCATGTGCTGCCCCTCGTCCCCACGAACCGCTGGCTGTACGGACTTCCGTACAGCCCCACAATCTAGTGGCCGCACGCGCGCGTGCAGGGTTGCCGGAGCCGTGAGCCCGCTATGTCCGTACCGGACAAGCCGGCACCCGGACTTCTCCGAGACGGAACATGCCCACGCGAGGGCGCCGCCCCTAGCCTGCGAGGTAGCCAAAGCGTCCGTTTCGCCCCCTGGTGCGAGCCAGAGCCCCACCCCGAGGAGCCCCTCATGAGCGCAGTTCCGCAGGAGCGCCGCATCGTCACCGCCATTCCCGGCCCGAAGTCGCAGGAGCTCCAGGCCCGCCGTACGGCCACGGTGGCCGGCGGGGTGGGTTCCGTCCTTCCGGTGTTCACGACGCGCGCCGGTGGCGGCATCGTCGAGGACGTCGACGGCAACCGTCTGATCGACTTCGGTTCCGGCATCGCCGTGACCTCGGTCGGCGCGTCCGCCGAGGCCGTGGTGCGCCGGGCCTCCGCCCAGCTCCAGGACTTCACGCACACCTGTTTCATGGTCACGCCGTACGAGGGTTACGTCGAGGTCTGCGAGCAGCTCGCGGAGCTGACGCCGGGTGACCACGCCAAGAAGTCCGCGCTGTTCAACTCGGGCGCCGAGGCCGTCGAGAACGCCGTCAAGATCGCCCGTGCGTACACCAAGCGCCAGGCCGTCGTCGTCTTCGACCACGGCTACCACGGCCGCACCAACCTGACGATGGCGCTGACCGCCAAGAACATGCCGTACAAGCAGGGCTTCGGTCCGTTCGCCCCCGAGGTCTACCGCGTCCCGGTCGCGTACGGCTACCGCTGGCCGACCGGCCCGGACAACGCCGGTGCCGAGGCGTCCGCCCAGGCCATCGACATGATCAACAAGCAGGTCGGGGCGGAGAACGTCGCCGCGATCATCATCGAGCCGGTGCTCGGCGAGGGCGGCTTCATCGAGCCGGCCAAGGGCTTCCTGCCCGCCATCAGCCAGTTCGCCAAGGACAACGGGATCGTCTTCGTCGCGGACGAGATCCAGTCCGGCTTCTGCCGCACCGGCCAGTGGTTCGCCTGCGAGGACGAGAACGTCGTCCCGGACCTGATCACCACCGCCAAGGGCATCGCGGGCGGTCTGCCGCTCGCCGCCGTCACGGGCCGCGCCGAGATCATGGACGCCCCGCACTCCGGCGGCCTCGGCGGCACCTACGGCGGCAACCCGGTGGCCTGCGCCGCCGCGCTCGGCGCCATCGAGACGATGAAGGAGCTCGACCTCAACGGCAGGGCCAAGCGCATCGAGGAGGTCATGAAGGGCCGGCTGGCCGCCATCCAGGAGAAGTTCGACATCGTCGGCGACATCCGGGGGCGGGGCGCCATGATCGCCATCGAGCTGGTCGAGTCGGGCACGAAGAACCCGAACCCGACGGCCGCCGCCGCCCTCGCCAAGGCCTGCCACCAGGAGGGCCTGCTGGTCCTGACCTGTGGCACCTACGGCAACGTGCTGCGCTTCCTGCCGCCGCTGGTGATCGGCGAGGACCTCCTCAACGAGGGCCTGGACATCCTCGAAGCGGCGTTCGCGGGGGTCTGATCGCGGGCCCCGGGCGACTGGGGCAGACTGGCGCTGTGAAGAACCTGTGGGGGGCCAATGGCGGGATCGCAGTCCCGCTGTCGGCCCCCTCCTTCCTGCCGTACGGTTCCTGGCAGATGAGAGAAACACCCCGTCCGCAGGTGACTGCGGGCGGGACCAGGACGACGCTTTCCCGGCTTCGACCTGGTCGTGCCTTCGCGCACAGCACCGGGGCCTCGGGCTCCGGATCTCCTCCCCGATCGGACGGCGTGACGCCCCACACCCCCCGGGGCGTCCGACCCTCCGGTCCGACCGACTGCCCCGGAGCCACCCCCCCTGCTCCGGGGCAGTCGGCATTTCCGCTGCCGTTCGTCCTCACCGTGACCGCCGCCGCGCTGCTGTTCGCGCTGATCACCTGGCAGGTCGTGGTCCAGGGCCCGCTGTCGCACCTGGACGAGCGGCTGAGCCGTGCCGCCGTCGGCCGGGGGCCGCTCCCGCTGACCGAGTTCCTGGCCGACCTGGGCAACACACAGGTCGCGCTGCCGGTCCTGGCGGTGGCGTGCGGGTACGCGCTGTGGCGCGGGCGACGGCTGCCGGTGGCGGCGGCCGTCGCGGCGATGGTGCTGGTCCCGGCCGTCGTCGTACCGCTCAAGTCCCTGATCGGCAGGCCCGCGCCGCTCGATCCGACGGCGAGCGGCTACTTCCCCTCCGGGCATGCCGCGACGGCGGCCGTCGCGTACTGCGGGGCCGCTCTGCTGGCAGGGGCGTGGGTACGTGGCCGGTGGGCGGTGCCCGTCGCGCTGGCGCTCTGTGCGGGAACCGGCATCGGGCTCGTGCTGCGGGGCTATCACTGGCCGTTGGACGTCGCCGCCAGCTGGTGCCTGGGCGTGCTGCTGCTGGCACCGCTGTGGTGGCTCAGTCGTCGGCCGCCATCCGGCTCGCCGCCTCGTGCATCGCGAGTTCGAGGAGCGCCGGGTCCGTGAGGGTGCCCCGGCCGTCCGGGGTGACCAGCCAGCGGACGCCGCCGGTGGTGGCGCGGCCCGGGTAGGGCACGACGATCCAGGTGCCGTTGCCCGCGCTGCGCACCCCCGTACCCAGCCAGCGGGCGGCGGTGCCCGCGGGGACGAAGAAGCCCATCCGGGAGTCGCCGAAGTCGGCGAGGACCGGACCGGGGCGGTCCACCAGCCGGGCCAGCACGTCGAGGGTGGGGTAGCCGAGTTCGCCGGACAGGATCAGGACGTCCCAGCGGCGGCCGGCCGGGAGCAGGGCGACACCCAGGGGATTGCGCTCCCACTCCCAACGGCACGCGTCGGGGTCCGGTGCCACCGAGACCAGCCACTCCACCGCGGTCTTCGTTTCCGAGCCAACCATCGCGCTCGGCCTCCTTCGTTCCCGTTTTCGCCGTGCACCGAATCGGTGCGTACACGGGAGAGAGGGAGGCCGGGCGCGATCATGACGCGGGTTTCAGCACTTTTCGGTGGTGAGCCGCGTCACAGCATGATCGTGGTTGTGCGCCCCCGGCTTCACCAGGGGCGCACTGACGTCCGCAGGACGCAGGGAGCGGGGCTCAGCTGTCGAAGCCCAGGCCCAGCTTGTCCATCGTCTTGAGCCAGATGTTGCGCCTGCCGCCGTTGTCGTCGGCGCGGGCCATCGAGCGCTTGGTGATCTCGATGCCCGCCCAGGCGACCGGCTCGGGCGGGAACGGCAGCGGCTTGCTGCGCACCATCTCCAGCTCGGTCCGCTCGGTCTTCTCCCCGTCGAGGAGGTCGAGCATGACCTCCGCGCCGAAGCGGGTCGCGCCGACGCCGAGGCCGGTGTAGCCGGCCGCGTAGGCGACCTTGCCCGCGTGCGCGGTGCCGAAGAAGGCGGAGAAGCGGGTGCAGGTGTCGATCGCGCCGCCCCACGCGTGCGTGAAGCGCAGGCCCTCCAGCTGCGGGAAGCAGGTGAAGAAGTGCTCGGCCAGCTTGAGGTAGGTCTCCGGGCGGTGGTCCAGCTCGGCGCTCAGCTTGCCGCCGTAGTGGTAGACCGCGTCGTAGCCGCCCCACAGGATGCGGTTGTCCTCGGAGATGCGGAAGTAGTGGAACTGGTTGGCGCTGTCGCCCAGGCCCGCCCGGTTCTTCCAGCCGATGGAGGCGAGCTGCTCCTCGCTGAGCGGCTCGGTCATCAGGGCGTAGTCGTAGACCGGCACGGTGAAGTGCCGCAGCCGCTTCACCAGCGACGGAAAAACGTTTGTGCCCAGGGCCACGCGGCGGGCGAAGATCCGGCCGTACGAGGTGCGTACGGCGGTCCCGTGGGCGTCCGAGGCGAGCTCGGTGCCCTTGGTGTTCTCGTAGATCCGGACACCCAGCTCCAGGCACGCCCGCTTGAGGCCCCAGGCGAGCCGGGCCGGGTTGAGCATGGCCACGCCGCGCTTGTCCCACATGCCGCCCAGGAAGGTGGGCGAGTCGACCTCGGCGCGCATGGCCTCGGCATCGAGCATTTCGACGTGCTCGGTGAGGCCCAGCTTCGCGGCCTCCTCGTACATCTCCTGGAGCTCTTCGAGCTGGTGGGGCTCGGTGGCGACGTCGATCTCGCCGGTGCGCTCGAAGGCGCAGTCGATGCCGTACCTGGCGACGGCCTCCTCGATGGCGTCGAGGTTGCGCTCGCCGAGCTCCTCCAGCTTGCCGATCTCCTCGGGCCAGCGGGCGAGGCCGTTGCCCAGGCCGTGGGTGAGGGACGCGGCGCAGAAACCGCCGTTGCGCCCGGAGGCGGCCCAGCCCACCTCGCTCGCCTCGATGAGCACGACGTCGCGCTGCGGGTCGCGCTCCTTGGCGATCAGCGCGGTCCACAGACCGCTGTAACCGCCGCCGATCACCAGGAGGTCGCAGCGCTCGTCCCCGGTGAGGGACGGCTCGGGGGCGGGGCGGTCGGGGTCGTCCAGCCAGAACGACAGCGGCTTCGCGCCGGAAAGGGATCGTGCGGCACTACGCATGGCTACCGGGGCCATGGTTTCCAACTCCTTCGGTTCCCCGGGAGGGGAACTACTTGGGTGATGCGCTGTTCTTGCGGCGGCTCGCGATGAGCTGGCCGCCGAGGACCACCAGTACGGCGATGACGAACATAGCTGTACCAATGACGTTGATTTGTACGGGTGTGCCGCGCTGCGCGGAGCCCCACACGAACATGGGGAAGGTGACCGTCGAGCCCGCGTTGAAGTTCGTGATGATGAAGTCGTCGAACGACAGCGAGAAGGCCAGCAGCGCACCGGCCGCGATGCCGGGGGCGGCGATCGGCAGGGTCACCCGTACGAAAGTCTGGACAGGGCCGGCGTAGAGGTCGCGGGCCGCTTCCTCCAGCCTCGGGTCCATCGACATGACACGTGCCTTCACGGCGGTCACGACGAAGCTGAGGCAGAACATGATGTGGGCGATCAGTACGGTCCAGAAGCCGAGCGGGGCGCCCATGTTGAGGAAGAGCGTCAGCAGGGAAGCCGCCATGACGACCTCGGGCATCGCCATCGGCAGGAAGATCAGCGAGTTGATCGCGCCGCGCGCCCGGAAGCGGTAGCGGACCAGCGCGAAGGCGATCATCGTGCCGAGCAGGGTCGCGCCGAGCGTGGCCCAGGCGGCCAGCTGGAGCGACAGCGCGAGCGAACCGCACAGGTCGGCGACGCCGCACGGGTCCTTCCAGGCATCCAGCGAGAACTGCTGCCAGGCGTAGTTGAAGCGCCCGTTGGGCTTGTTGAACGAGAACACCATCACGACGATGTTCGGCAGGATCATGTACGCGAGGGTCAGCAGCCCCGCGATGACGACCAGATTCCGTCGGAACCACTTCCATACGGCCATCAGACGAGGTCCTCCGTCCCGGACTTGCGCATGTAGACGGTGACCATGATCAGCACGATCGCCATCAGGATGAAGGACAGCGCGGCGGCCGTCGGATAGTCGAGCACCCGCAGGAACTGCGACTGGATGACCGAGCCGACCATCTTGGTGTCGGTCGAGCCCAGCAGTTCGGCGTTGACGTAGTCACCGGCCGCCGGGATGAAGGTCAGCAGCGTGCCGGAGACGACACCCGGCATGGAGAGCGGGAACGTCACCTTCCGGAAGGTCGTGGCCGGGGTCGCGTACAGGTCCCCGGCCGCCTCGTGCAGCCTGCCGTCGATCCGCTCCAGGGAGGTGTAGAGGGGCAGGATCATGAAGGGCAGGAAGTTGTACGTGAGACCGCAGACCACCGCGAGCGGGGTGGCGAGCAGCCGGCTGCCCTCGGTCCAGCCGAGGAAGTTGGTGATGTCCAGGATGTGCAGGGTGTTGAGGACGTCGACCACCGGGCCGCCGTCGGCCAGGATCGTCTTCCAGGCCAGCGTACGGATCAGGAAGCTGGTGAAGAACGGTGCGATGACCAGCACCAGGACCAGGTTCCGCCAGCGCCCCGCCTTGAAGGCGATGAGGTACGCGAGCGGATAGCCGAGCAGCAGGCACAGGATCGTCGCGGTGCCGGCGTACAGCAGCGAGCGGATGAACTGCGGCCAGTACTCGGACAGCGCGGCCCAGTAGGTCTGGAAGTGCCAGGTGACCTTGAAGCCGGCCTCCAGCGAACCCTGCTGGACGGAGGTCGAGGCCTGGTAGACCAGCGGCAGCGCGAAGAAGACCAGCAGCCACACGATGCCGGGCAGCAGCAGCCAGTACGGGACGAGGCGCTTGCGCGCCGACGTCTTGTGCACGGGGGGCTCCGCCTTGGCGGGCGGGGCTTCGGTGAGCGTCACGAGGCGTCCTCCACCGATTGCACGCCCGCGTCGATGGCCTGGTCGGCGTCGAGGCCGAAGGTGTGCTCCGGGTTCCAGTGCAGGACGACCTCGGAACCGGGGGTGAGCCGGACGTCCCGCTCGATGTTCTGGACGTACACCTCGAAGTCCGCACAGGACGGGCTGTTGACGATGAACTGGGTGGAGACGCCGATGAAGCTGGAGGCGAGGATGCGTCCGGTGAGCCGGTTGCGGCTCCCGGGGATCGAGGCGGCGTCGTCCGCGTGGACGATCGACACCTTCTCCGGACGTACGCCCACCAGGAGCTTGTCGCCGGCCGCGGTCTGCGCCTGACATCGGCTCGTGGGCAGCTTCAGCTTGGCGTCTCCGCAGGTCACCGTGGTGATGTCGGAGGTGGTCGCGGCGACCTGGGCCTCGATGAGGTTCGAGGTGCCGAGGAAGTTGGCGACGAAGGTGGTGCGCGGGTTCTCGTACAGGTCGGCGGGGGCGCCGAGCTGCTCGACCCGGCCGCCGTTCATCACCGCGACCTGGTCGGCCATGGTCATGGCCTCCTCCTGGTCGTGGGTGACGTGCACGAAGGTGATGCCGACCTCGGTCTGGATGCGCTTGAGCTCCAGCTGCATCTGACGGCGCAGCTTGAGGTCGAGCGCACCCAGCGGCTCGTCGAGGAGCAGCACCTGCGGGTGGTTGATCAGGGCGCGGGCGACGGCGACGCGCTGCTGCTGGCCGCCGGAGAGCTGGTGCGGCTTGCGCTTGGCGAACTGGCCGAGCTGGACCAGCTCCAGCATCTCGTCGACCTGCTTCTTCACGGACTTGATGCCGCGCCGGCGCAGCCCGAAGGCGACGTTCTCGGTGATGTCGAGGTGCGGGAAGAGCGCGTAGCTCTGGAAGACGGTGTTGACCGGGCGCTTGTACGGCGGGAGGTGGGTGACGTCGGTGGAGCC
The DNA here is from genome assembly GCF_055579625.1 of Streptomyces sp. NPDC032721. Taxonomy (NCBI): domain Bacteria; kingdom Bacillati; phylum Actinomycetota; class Actinomycetes; order Kitasatosporales; family Streptomycetaceae; genus Streptomyces; species Streptomyces sp. NPDC032721. The sequence goes on from NZ_JBVIMX010000025.1 coordinate 116,123, forward strand.
GAGCGAGACGGTGCCGGTGGAGGGTTCCTCCAGTCCGGCGATCATCCGCAGGGTCGTCGTCTTGCCGCAGCCGGACGCGCCGAGCAGGGCGAAGAAGGAGCCCTGCGGGACGGTCAGGTCGAGCGGGTGCACGGCCGTGAAGGAGCCGTACGTCTTGCTGATCCCGGCGAGGCGGACGTCGCCGCCTTCGGTCTTCTGCGTAGTCATGGGTTGCGGTCCCAGGGGGGAGTCGGGGTACGGCAGGAATGCGTGGGGGGGGGTTGCTGCTGCGGTCACGCACGTACCTGTACGCGTACGCGCGCGTGCCTACGGGTGTGCCTCAGAGGTGCCTCAGCTCTACCTCAGCTGAACCTCAGGCACCGATGAGCTTGGCGAACTTCTCCTCGTACGCCTTCTCCTCGGCCTCGTTCAGCGGCCGGAAGGGGTGGGCCTGGGCGGCCATCGCCTTGTCCGGGAGGATCAGCGGGGACGAGGCGAGCGCCTTGTCCAGCTTGGCGAGTTCCTCGCGCACGCCGTCGACCGGGCAGACGTAGTTGATGTACGCGGCGAGCTGGGCGGCCGGGCCCGGCTCGTAGTAGTAGTCGATCAGCTTCTCGGCGTTGGTCTTGTGCCGTGCCTTGGCGGGGACGAGGAGGTTGTCCGAGGAGAAGACGTAACCGGCCCTGGGAATCGCGAACTTCACGGACGGGTTGTCCGCCTGGAGCTGTACGACGTCCCCGGCCCAGGCGACACAGGCCGCGAGATCGCCCTTCTCCAGGTCGGCGGTGTAGTCGTTGCCGGTGAAGCGCCGGATCTGCTTGGAGTCGACGCCCTTCTGGAGCCGGGCGATCGCCGCCGCGTAGTCGTCGTCGGTGAACTTCGCCGGGTCCTTGCCCATGTCGAGCAGCGTCATCCCGATGGTGTCGCGCATCTCGGAGAGGAAGCCGACCTTGCCCTTGAGCCTGGGGTCGTCCAGCAGCTGCGAGATCGAGTCGACCTTGCGGCCGCCGGTGGCCTTCTCGTTGTACGCGATGACCGTGGAGATGCCGGTCCAGGGGTACGAGTAGGCGTGGCCGGGGTCCCAGACGGGGCTGCGGAACTGAGCGCTGAGGTTGGCGAACGCGTGCGGCAGGTGGGCGGCGTCCAGCTTCTGCACCCAGCCGAGCCGGATCAGCCGGGCGGCCAGCCAGTCGGTGACGCAGATGAGGTCGCGGCCGATGGGCTGGCCGTTGTGCAGCTGCTGCTGGATCTTGCCGAAGAACTCGTTGTTGTCGTTGATGTCCGCCGTGTACTTGACGGAGATCCCGGTGCGCTTGGTGAAGGCCTCCAGGCTCGGATAGCCCTTGTCGTTCTCCCCGACGTCCATGTACTCGGTCCAGTTGGAGAAGACGACCTGCTTCTCCTTGGCCGAGAAGTCGTCCGAGACCGCTGCCTGCTTGTCCTTGCCGGCGGCCGGGATGCCGCAGGCGCTCAGCGCGCCGATGCCGCCGAGGGCGAGGGCGCCGCCGCCCGCGGCGCGCAGCAGCGAACGCCGGGTGAGAGCACCCCGGCCGCTCGTGATGCTGCGCCGCAGGGCGTTCTCCACCGCGTTGCCGCTGTGCTCGGCGGAGAGTCTCCCGTGCTGGAACTGCTCCATGCGCAATTGCCCTTCCGGGTGGGTTGCCGCGGGTGACGCGGACTCTTTATCGGTCCCCGAAGATCGTGCGGTGCCAGTCCTTGCGGGCCACCGCGGTGTTGTCGAACATGACGTGCTTGACCTGCGTGTACTCCTCGAAGGAGTACGCCGACATGTCCTTGCCGAAGCCGCTGGCCTTGTACCCGCCGTGCGGCATCTCGCTGAGGATCGGGATGTGGTCGTTGACCCACACACAGCCCGCCTTGATCTCACGGGTGGCGCGGTTCGCCCGGAAGACGTTGCCCGTCCAGGCGGAGGCGGCCAGTCCGTACGGGGTGTCGTTGGCGAGCGCGATGCCCTCGTCGTCGCTGTCGAAGGGGAGCACCACGAGCACCGGGCCGAAGATCTCGTCCTGGACGATCTCGCTGTCCTGGGGAGCGTCGGCGATCAGGGTCGGACGGTAGTACGCACCGTCCTTGAGGTCGCCCTGCGGGGCCTCGCCGCCGGTGACCACGCGCGCGTAGGCGCGGGCGCGGTCGACGAGGGCGGCGACGCGGTCGCGCTGGGCGAAGCTGATGAGCGGGCCGAGGTCGGTCGACTCCGCGAAGGGGTCACCGAGCCGGACGGACTCCATGAGCTCGGCGACGCCGCTGACGAAGGCGTCGTAGAGGGGGCGCTGGACGTACGCGCGCGTGGCGGCGGTGCAGTCCTGGCCGGTGTTGATGAGCGATCCGGCGACCGCGCCGTGGATCGCCGCCTCCAGGTCGGCATCGTCGAAGACGAGGAACGGGGCCTTGCCGCCCAGCTCCAGGTGGAGCCGCTTGACGGTCGAGGTGGCGATCTCGGCGACCCGCTTGCCGACCGGGGTGGACCCGGTGAAGGAGGTCATGGCGACGTCGGGATGCCCGACGAGGTGCTCGCCCGCGTCCTTGCCCGCGCCCGTGACGATGTTGATGACGCCGTCCGGGATACCGGCCTCGGTGGCCGCCTGGGCGAACATGATCGAGGTGAACGGGGTCAGCTCGGCGGGCTTCAGCACGATGGTGTTGCCCGCGGCCACGGCCGGCAGGACCTTCCAGGCGGCCATCTGGAGCGGGTAGTTCCAGGGCGCGATCGACCCGACGACACCGATCGCCTCACGGCGGACGTACGAGGTGTGGTCCCCGTCGTACTCCCCGGCGGACCTGCCCTCCAGGTGGCGGGCGGCACCCGCGAAGAACGCCACGTTGTCGACGGTCCCCGGTACGTCGAACTCCCGCGACAGCTTGATCGGCTTGCCGCACTGGAGGGACTCGGCGTACGCGAAGTCCTCCGCCTGCTCGGCCAGGACGGCCGCGAAGCGGTGCATGGCGTCGGACCGCTCGCCGGGCGTGGCACCCGACCAGCCGGGGAACGCCGCCTTCGCCGCGGCCACGGCCGCGTCGACGTCGTCTCTTCCGGCCAGCTCGTAGGTGTAGATCCCCTCGCCCGTGGCGGGGTTGACGACCGTGTGACTGCGACCCGAGGTGCCGGGCCGCAACTGCCCGCCGATGTACTGTGCGCCGCCTTCGAAACGGTCCTGCACCTGGAAGCGGTTGCCCATGACGCTCTCCTCCGCCGCTCACCCCGTCATACGGGGGTCGGCGTAGCTCCAGCTTGATTTGATTGCCGATCCTGACAGAGCAGGAAGCCACCAACAAGTGATTCCGTTGTTGCCTTTTGGTTACGCGACGGATTCGGTCGACCGTGTGTCGAGTCGACGCGGAAATACCCGTACGGACTGTCAGTGGCGGATGTCAGACTCGCATGCATGGGGAAGATCGAGGAGCTTGCGGCGCAGGTCAATGGGGTCGACGGCGGGACACGAGTGAAGTTCCTGCACTTCTGGGGTCACCGTCCGCGACCGGACGGCACGCTCGGCCCGAGCGTTTTCAGCCAGTGGTGGGAGTCGCCGTTCAGGGTGGACGGCGTGCGGTACGCGACGGCGGAGCACTGGATGATGGCGCGCAAGGCGGCCCTGTTCGAGGACCGGGATGCCCACGCCGCGGCCCTCTCCGCGGCCACGCCCGCCGAGGCGAAGAACGCGGGGCGGCTGGTGCGGGGCTTCGACGAGTCGGTGTGGGAGCGGGAGCGGTACGGGATCGTGGTGGCGGGCAGCATCCACAAGTTCGGCCAGAACGAGGAGCTGGGCGCGTACCTGCTGGGAACCGGCTCCCGCGTACTCGTGGAGGCGAGTCCGCTGGACCGGGTGTGGGGGATCGGCCTGACCGCGGACGACCCCCGAGCGGAGGACCCGAGCCGCTGGCGGGGCCTGAACCTGCTGGGCTTCGCCCTGATGGACGCCAGAACCCACCTGACGACCACACCCTGAAACCTGCCCCGCCCACGCCGCCCGACGGTGCCACACCTGCGACGGGCCGGGAGGCGCCCCTCCTCTCTTCTTCCAGCTGCGCTCGAAGCGTTCAGCGGTGTCGCGCCTGCGGCGGGCGATGCCCCTCCCCACCCCTTCCCTAGACCGCTGGCCGCGGGGCCGGGGGTTCGGATGTGCGGGTGGGGGTGGGTTGCTCGCGCAGTTCCCCGCGCCCCCAACTACGAGTACTCAAGGGGCGCGGGGAACTGCGCGACCAGCCAAGAACCCGCCCGCACAAGACCACCGGCCGTGGCCTGGCCCGCCACCTCTGCCCCAGGCCCCGGGCCGGCAGCCCACCCACCCCCGCCCGGGCCGCACGGGCCGGGGCCTGGGGCGGAGCCCCAGTTCGGGAAGGGGCGGGGAGGGGAGAAGCCCCGCGCAGCGGACCCCCACCCCACATACCCGCCCACCCCCGAGGCAGCGCCCCCACGCGGCGGCAGCCGCACATGTCACAGCCGGGAAGGGGCGGGGAGGGGAAGGCCCGCGCAGCGGACCCCCGCCTACCCCGACCCCGGCCAAGCCCCGAAAGCCCCCGGTCCTACCGCATCGCCGCCCACACGATGAACCCGATCCACGCGGCCTGCATGGCCAGGCCGATCGCCCCTGTGATGATCCCCGCCAGCGCCATGCCCGCGTTCGTCGCCTCCCCCCGCGCCGCCTTGTTGCGGCCGAGGATCCCGAAGATCAGCCCGAGCGGCCCCAGCACCACACCGAGATACATGCAGAACAGGCAGATGGAGAGAATGCCGAGCACCATCGCCGCGATACCGAACCCGTTCTGCGGCGCGGCCTGTCCCGTCCATCCGGTGGGGCCGGCGTACCCCGGGTACCCGGGGTATCCCCCACCCGGCGCGCCCGGCGCGGCGGGGTACGAGCTGCCCGGGTAGGCCGGCGGGTACCCGTACTCGCCCGGTGTCCCGGCCGCCGGGTATCCGTACTCCGGCGGCGCCCCCGGCACCGCGTCCATCGGCCCCGGCGCACCCGGCGCACTCGGTGCCGCCGGCATCGACGTCACCGTCGGCTGGTCGTGCACCGGACTGCCCGACAACGGCGTCGGCGACGGCGACGGCGACGCCTTGTCGAGCGGGACCCGGTTCCCCGAGTTCTCCGGCGGCGCCCAAGGATCCGGCGCCCCCGAGGACTGCGGCGTGTTGTCTGACATGGGCCCTCCCCGTTGCGATTCCCCGTCATGCTACGGCGTACCCCACATGGCCCATCGCCCCGCCTACGATGATCCCGAACACCCCCGCACAGTCCCGGTACGCACCACGTACCGCCGCATCAGGAGGATCCGATGTCAGACCTGCGCCCCTTCGTCGAGGGCCTGCCCAAGGCTGAGCTGCACGTGCATCACGTCGGATCCGCGTCGCCGCGCATCGTCGCCGAGCTGGCCGCCCGGCACCCGGACTCCAAGGTGCCCAGCGACCCCGACAAGCTCGTGGAGTTCTTCACCTTCACCGACTTCGCGCACTTCATCGACGTCTACCTGTCCGTCGTGGATGTCATCCGCACCCCCGAGGACGTCCGGCTGCTCACCTTCGAGGTGGCCCGCGACATGGCCCGGCAGAACATCCGCTACGCGGAGCTGACCGTCACCCCGTACAGCTCGACCCGCCGCGGCATCGAACCGAAGGCGTTCATGGACGCCATCGAGGACGCCCGCAAGGCCGCCGAGTCCGAGCTCGGTGTGGTGCTGCGCTGGTGCTTCGACATTCCTGGCGAGGCGGGCCTGGAGTCGGCGGAGGAGACCGTGCGGCTGGCGCTGGAGCACCGGCCGGAAGGGCTGGTGTCGTTCGGGCTCGGCGGTCCCGAGATCGGCGTGCCGCGCCCGCAGTTCAAGCCGTACTTCGACCGCGCCATCGAAGCCGGTCTGCACTCCGTCCCGCACGCGGGCGAGACGACAGGACCCGAGACCATCTGGTCCGCACTGACCGACCTGCGCGCCGAGCGCATCGGCCACGGCACCAGCGCCACCCAGGACCCGAAGCTGCTCGCCCACCTCGCCGAGCACCGCATCCCCCTGGAGGTCTGCCCGACCTCCAACATCGCCACCCGCGCGGTCGCCGACCTGGACGAGCACCCCCTCAAGGAGATGGTCGCGGCGGGCTGCCTCGTCACCATCAACAGCGACGACCCGCCCATGTTCGGCACCGACCTCAACAACGAGTACGTGGTCGCCGCCCGGCTCCTCGAACTGGACGAGCGCGGTCTGGCCCAGCTCGCCAAGAACGCCGTCGAGGCCTCCTTCCTCGACCCGGCGGGCAAGGCCGCCCTGGCCGCCGAGATCGACACCTACACGGAGAAGTGGCTGGCCGCACACTGAGCGGCCCCTCGCCCGCTCCCCAACAATGGCTCCATGAGCATCGACAGCATCGACAGCACTGACCGCACCGCCCTTCGCCACGCCGCCGTCCTTGCCGTGGGCCACCGCGGGGACCCGTACCGCTTCCGGGAGAACACGCTCGACTCGATCCGCTCGGCGCTGGAGCACGGCGCCGGTGCGGTCGAGGTCGACGTACGGCTGACCCGGGACGGTGTCCCGGTGCTGCTCCACGACGAGACGCTGGAGCGGCTCTGGGGCCACGACCGCTGGCTGGTCGACCTCACGAAGTCCGAGGTGGACGCCCTGACCGGCGGCGCCGTGCCAACCCTGCGCGAGGCGATCCTCGCCGTCGGCGCGGACCGGCTGCTGGTCGACCTGCCCGCCGGTGCGCACGACGAGATGGTGCGGAAGGTGGTGGGGGTGGTCCACGAGGCCGGGGCGGGCGAGCGGACGTACTACTGCGGGGGTCCGACCACGATGCTGCGGGTACGGGCTGCCGATCCGCGCGCCGAGATCGCGCTGAGCTGGGAGTCCGTCGCACCGCCGCGCCGGATCCTGCTGGAGGCGATCGGCCCGCGCACGCTCAACTACCGCTTCGGGGTGGTCGACCGCGCCCTGGTCGACCGCGTCCACCGCGACGGCCTGCTGATCGCGGCGTGGACGGCCGATACGCGGTGGGTGATGCGGGGGCTGCTGGCGGCGGGAGTGGACGCCATCACCACCAACCGCCTCGACACGCTGGCGGCCGAGGTGGCCAGGCGCCAAGGAGCCAGGAACTGAGAGCCAGGAACCGAGAGGCAGGGCCTGAGGAGCCAACCCCCTCCCTGCGGCCCGGACTTGATCCGTCCGGCATGATGGCCCGGCGTGCCGCCGCGTGGCGGCACGCCCCTGCCGTCCGCCTCCGGAGGAGAACACCCGTATGTCAGACGTGTCAGACGCGATACGCACCGACGTCGCCCACAACGCCCGCGTCTGGAACTACTGGCTCGGCGGCAAGGACCACTACCCCGTCGACACCGCCGTCGGCGACCACGTCACCTCCCTCTTCCCGAGCATCGGCCAAGTGGCCCGCGCCGACCGCCTGTTCCTCGGCCGGGCCGTCACGTACCTGGCCGAAGAGGCCGGGATCCGGCAGTTCCTGGACATCGGCACCGGGCTGCCCACCGCCGAGAACACCCACCAGGTCGCCCAGCGCGTCGCCCCCGACGCCCGCGTCGTGTACGTCGACAACGACCCCGTGGTCCTGGCCCACGCCCGCGCCCTCCTCACCGGCACCCCCGAGGGGCGCACCGCCTACGTCGCAGCGGACGCCCGCGACCCTGAGAAGATCCTCGAATCGGCGGCCGGAACCCTGGACCTCGGCCGTCCGGTGGCCGTGATGATGCTCGGCATCCTCAACTTCGTACCGGACACCGACGAGGCCCGCACCGTCGTCCGGACCCTCCTCGACGCCCTGCCCGCCGGCAGCCACCTCGCCCTCACCCACCCCACCCTCGAACTCGGCGGCGAGGGCAACGAGGCCGCGATGGCGTTCTGGAACGAGAACGCCACGCCCCCGATCACCGCCCGCAGCCGCGCCGAGTTCGCCTCCTTCCTTGAGGGCCTCGACATCCTGGAGCCGGGCATCGTGTCCTGCGCCCGCTGGCGGTCCGACGACCCGGCGGGCGTCGCCGAGGTGGCGCAGTTCGGCGCGGTGGCCGTCAAGCGTTGAGGGCCTCCGTCCGTCCGCGCGCTCTCGCCGGCAGCCGTCTCACGGCCGATCTCGGGGTCGCCGTCCTGGTCCAACTGGCCGTCAGCATGCCCTGGCTGATCCCCCGTCAGCCGGGGCAGGTCCCGGCCACCCTCGCCGCGTACCTCCTGACGACGCTGACCGTGCTGCCGCTGGTGTGGCGGCGGCGGGCTCCGCTGACCGTGCTGGTGGCGGTGATGTGTGCGCAGGGGCTGTACGGGGCCGCCGTCGACGGCCCCGGGCAGACGCTGCCGTACACCAGCATGGTCGCGCTGTACTCCGTCGCCGCCCTCGCGCCCTCCCCGCACCGGCAGCTGGCGGGAGCGCTGACGCTCGCGATCGCCGCCGGTTCCGTGGTGTGGCGCGGGCGGGACGACTGGCTGCGGGAGCTGATGTTCACGCTGATCGTCTTTCTCGCCTCGTACGCCTTCGGCAGGCTCACCCACACCCGGCAGGCGTACACCCTCGCCGTGGAGGAACGCGCCCGGGCCGTGGAGGAACGCGCCCTCGCCGTCGAGGAGCGCGCCGCCCAGCTGGAGCGGGCGAACCGGATCGAGGCCGAGCAGGCGGCGGCCCGCGAACGGGCCCGGATCGCCCGGGAGATGCACGACATCCTCTCCCACGCGGTGAGCATCATGGTCGTCCAGGCGGAGGCCGGACCCGTCGCGGTACGGGCCGCACCCGAGCGGGCCGAGGCAGCCTTCGACGCGATCTCGGAGACGGGCCGGGAGGCGATGGTGCAGCTGCGGCAGATGCTCGGCCTGCTGCGGGACGCCCCGACGGACCCCGATGTGGCGCGGGGTCCGCAGCCCGGGATCGTCGAGCTGCCGGGGCTGGTGGAGCGGGTGGGGCGAAGTGGCCTCACTGTGGCGTACGAGACCACCGGCAGGCCGCGTCCGCTCGCTCCCGCGCTCGAAGCGACGGCGTACCGCATCGTGCAGGAAGCCCTCACCAATGTCGTCAAGCACGCCCAGGCGCGGCACGCCCGCGTTCAACTCCACTACCAGGAACAGGACTTGACCCTCACGATCACCGATGACGGGCGCGGGCACAACCCCGCTCCCACCGGCACCCACGGACACGGACACGGCCACGGCCTCATCGGCATCCGCGAACGCGCGGCGGCCCACGGCGGCGCAGCGACCACAGGCCCCGGCCCCGGCGGCGCGGGCTTCACCGTCAGCGTCTCGCTGCCCCTCCCCCTCCCCCTCCCCCTCCCCCTCCCCCTCTCCCGTACGGAGGCGGCGACTTGAGCATCCGCGTACTGGTGGCCGACGACCAGGAGCTGGTCCGCAGCGGCTTCGCGATGATCCTCGACGCGCAGCCGGACATCGAGGTGGTCGCGGAGGCGGGGGACGGCGCGGCGGCCGTCGACGCGGTGCGGCGGCTGGAGCCGGAGGTCGCGCTGCTCGACATCCGGATGCCGCTGATGGACGGCATCGAGGCCTGCCGCACCATCACCTCCTCCGGCCCCACCCGCACCGTCATGCTGACCACCTTCGACTCCGACGCGTACGTCTACGACGCGCTGCGCGCGGGGGCCAGCGGCTTCCTCCTCAAGGACGTACGCAGGGACGATCTGGTGCACGCGGTACGGGTGGTGGCGGCCGGGGAGTCCCTGGTCGCGCCCTCGGTGGCGCGCCGGCTGATCGCGGAGTTCACCTCCCGGCCCGCAGTGATGCCCGTGGCTCCCTCCGGCAGGCTCGACGTACTGACCGCCCGGGAGCGCGAGACCCTGCTCCAGCTGGCGCGCGGCCTGTCGAACGCGGAGATCGCGGCGGCCTGGACGGTCAGCGAGCACACCGTGAAGACCCATGTCGGCAACGTGCTGGCCAAACTGGGGCTGCGGGACCGCATCCAGGCGGTGATCTGCGCATACGAGACGGGTCTGGTCGCTCCGTCGGGCGAGGGATAGGGCACGCGCCTCCCCCGCCGGAGGGAGGAAACCGGCCCGTCAGGACCGCTCTCACCGGCGATCCGTACGGGCCTCGGACTCACCAGGATGGTGTTCATACCAGGAGTTGCCCGCTCCCCGGGGGCCTCGGCCGCACGGGGCGGCGGGTGACCCCGCCGTCCCGAAGTCCCCAAGTACCGAAGTCCCCAGGCCCCGAAAGGTCCCGCCATGAGCGCCCACCCCGGCCCCCGCACCCGTACCCGCTCCGTCACCCGCACCCGCACCCGCACCGCCACTCTCGCCACCGCCCTGGTCCTCGGCCTCGTCGCCGGTCCCCTCGCCGTCACCGGCACCGCCCACGCCGCCACGTCGGCGGTGGCCCACGCCGCCCAGCAGTCCGAGGGCCCGGACACCAAGGCCCTCCGCGCCGCCCTCGCCGGACTGCCGAACGACACCACCACGGCGGCCCTCGCCCGGGTCGGCGGCAAGGGCCCCGCCTGGCAGGGCAGTTCCGGCGTGCACGACCTGCGGACGAACCGGCCCGCCGATCCGGACGCCCGCTTCCGCGCGGGTTCCGTCACCAAGGTCTTCACCGCGGCGACCGTGCTGCGCCTGGCCGAGGAGGGCAGGGTCCGCCTCGACCGGCCGGTCCGCTCCTACCTCCCGGACCTGCTCCCGGCCTCGTACGGCACGGTCACCGTGCGCCAGCTCCTCAACCACACCCACGGCATCCCCTCCCCCGACTTCCCCGGCAGCAACGTCGACGACTGGTACGCGCACCGCTTCGACGTGCACGACCCGCGCGTGATGGTCGCCTCGGCGACCTCGAAGGCCAAGGAGAAGGACAGGAAGACACCGGGAACGGTCCAGCACTACACGAACATCGGCTACACCCTCGCCGGCCTGCTGATCGAGCGCGTCTCCGGCACCACGTACGAGGAGGCCGTCGCCCGCCGCATCCTGCGCCCGCTCGGCCTGCACGGCACGTACTCCCCCGGCCGGAATCCGCACATCAAGGGCCCGCACAACCACGGCTACCAGGTCTTCACCAAGTCCGACGGCAGCACGGAACTGCGCGACGTCAGCGTCTGGAGCACCACGGACGGCTGGGCGGCGGGCGATCTGATCTCCACCACCGCCGACCTGGAGCGCTTCCTGAACGCCCTCTTCCGGGGGCAGGTCGTACGCGGCCCGCTGCTGGAGGAGATGTTCACCGTCCCCGACATCGAGGGCGCCACGATGAGCGCCGGTCTGCAGCGGTTCGACGCGGGCGGCGGCCTGGTCCTGTGGCTGAAGACGGGCGGCCGCTGGGGCTACAACTCCGTGATCGCCGCCCCGCGCGACCTCTCGCGCACCCTGGTCTACTCGGTCAACTCCACGGACGCCAAGGGCCAGGGCATGAACCCGACCGCCGAGGCCCTGCTGCGCGCCGCCTTCAGCCGCTGACCGCCGAGCGTGCCGCCCCCGCCACGGCTGACGGCACCGCGAGCGGCGCCGTCAGCGCCTCCAGCCGCTTGATCTTCCTGCGGACGATCGCCAGCGGGATCACCCCGAACACCCCGAAGGCCATGTCGATCAGCGACCAGCCGAACGGAATGCCCCGGATCGGCCCGCAGATCAGCGCGAGCGGAATGATTCCGGCGCAGGCGATCATGCCGAACTCGATCACCCAGATGTTCCGCACCGGGTCGCGGTAGGGACCGTAGAACGCGACCGCGATCACCAGGTGCGCGAAGGCCAGCCAGTCCGTCCCGTACAGGATGAAGGGGTACTTCGCGTCGGTGGCGATCAGCCCCTCGCGGCAGCGCTCGATCCACTCCATGAAGCCCGGCATCAGATCGGGCAGCGGCGAGGACCTCAGCACCCCGGCCAGCCAGTCGATCTCGGTGACCAGCGGGAAGGCGGTCAGCCCGCTCAGCACCAGGCACACGATGAAGAAGATCAACCACACACGGATGCGCCTCAGTTGGACGGCTGGCTCGTTCATGTCAGCAGCGTACGACCGCCTTTACGCCGTCTTCACACGCCCCCGGCGTTCTTCACGACGGGGGGGTGCGAGAGGATCAAGGTGCCTGTTGCCCGAACACCGGTGCAACCGGCCCTACAGACCCACGATCCCGTTCCACGTCTTCGCGAACTCCAGCCGCTCCTCCGCCGTGATGTCCCGGGCGATCGCGAGCCGCTTGCGGACCTCGCCGTCGGGGAAGATCAGCGGGTCCTCGGCCAGTTCGGCGGTCTCCTCGTCCTTGGAGGAGGCGATGATGTCGCGGGCGGCGGGGACCGGACAGACGTAGTTGACCCAGGTGGCGAGTTCGGCGGCGACCTCGGGGTCGTAGTAGTAGTCGATCAGCTTCTCGGCGTTGCGCTTGTGCTGGGCGAGGTTGGGGATCATCAGCGACTCGGCCCAGAGCTCCGCGCCCTCCTCCGGCACCACGAACTCGATGTCCGGGTTGTCGGCCTGGAGCTGGATCACGTCGCCGGAGTACGCCTGGCAGGCCAGCACGTCGCCGCTCGCCAGGTCCTTGACGTAGTCGTTGCCGGTGAAGCGGCGGATGTGCTTGGTCCTGACCAGCTTCTCGACCTGGTCGCACATCTTGTGGAAGTCGTCGGCGGTCCACTTGGTGACGTCCGCGCCAAGCCCCTGCATCAGCAGCGAGAAGCTCTCGTCGAGTCCGGCGAAGAGCGTGACCTTGCCCTTGAGTTCGGGGCGCCACAGGTCGGCGGTGTGCTTGATCTCGCGGCCGAGCTTCTTGCGGTTGTACGCGATGCCGGTGATGCCCGACTGCCAGGGCACGGTGTGCAGGCGGCCGTCGTCGAAGGCGGGGGAGCGCAGCTGCGGGTCCAGGTACTTGGCGACGTTGGGCTGCTTGGCCCGGTCCATCTGCTGCACCCAGCCGAGCCGTACGAAGCGGGCCGCCATCCAGTCGCTGATGACGATCAGGTCCCGGCCGGTCGCCTGGTGGTTCATCAGCGCGGGGCTGACCTTGCCGAAGAACTCGTCGTTGTCGTTGATCTCCTCGGTGTACTCGACCGAGATCCCGGTGCGCTTCTGGAACTCCACCAGCGTCGGCCGCTTGGACTTGTCGTCCTCGTCGGTGTCGATGTAGAGCGGCCAGTTGGCGAACGTCAGGCTCTTCTCCCGGTCCGAGGAGTCCTTGCCGGAGCGGTCGGCCGGTTTGACGTAGGCCGGCGGCACACCGCAGCCGGTGAGCGCGGCGAGCACGCCCGTCGAAGCGAGACCGTACCCGGCTCCGCGCAGGAGCGTACGGCGCGGGACACCGCGCGAGAGACGACGCGAAACGCGACCAAGATCACCCATGGTGCTCACCATTTCCCGATGTGGGAGGGGCGGGCAATAGACAGTTCGTCTACCGCCCGCCCCGTAACCCGTCATCCCGTCCCTGCACCCGGGACGGGCCGTCGCGGACCGCCGAGGGCTCAGCCCTCGATGGACGTCATGACGTGCTTGATGCGGGTGTAGTCCTCGAAGCCGTAACCGGAGAGGTCCTTGCCGTAGCCGGACTGCTTGAATCCGCCGTGCGGCATCTCGGCGACCAGCGGGATGTGGGTGTTGATCCACACGCAGCCGAAGTCGAGGTTCTTGGACATGCGCATGGCGCGCGCGTGGTCCTTGGTCCAGACGGAGGAGGCCAGCGCGTACTCGACGCCGTTCGCCCACTGAAGGGCCTGCGCCTCGTCGGTGAAGGACTGGACGGTGATGACGGGGCCGAAGACCTCGTTCTGGATGATCTCGTCGTCCTGCTTCAGGCCGGAGACGACGGTCGGGGCGTAGAAGTAGCCCTTCTCGCCGACCCGGTGGCCGCCGGCCTCGACCTTGGCGTGCGCGGGCAGCCGGTCGATGAAGCCGGAGACCTGCTTCAGCTGGTTGGCGTTGTTGAGCGGCCCGTAGAGCACGTCCTCGTCGTCCGGCATGCCGGTCTTGGTGTCGGCCGCCGCCTTGGCGAGTGCGGTCACGAACTCGTCGTGGATCGACTCCTGTACGAGGACGCGCGTGGCGGCCGTACAGTCCTGGCCCGCGTTGAAGTAGCCCGCCACCGAGATGTCCTCGACGGCCTTGGCGATGTCGGTGTCCTCGAACACGACGACCGGCGCCTTGCCGCCCAGCTCCAGGTGGACCCGCTTGAGGTCCTTGGCGGCCGACTCGGCGACCTGCATGCCGGCCCGTACGGAACCGGTGATGGAGGCCATCGCGGGGGTCTTGTGCTCGACCATGGTGCGGCCGGTGTCGCGGTCGCCGCAGACGACGTTGAAGACGCCCTTGGGTACGATCCCGCCGATGATCTCGGCCATCAGGACCGTAGAGGCGGGGGTGGTGTCCGACGGCTTCAGCACGACGGTGTTGCCCGCGGCGAGCGCCGGGGCGAACTTCCACACGGCCATCATCATCGGGTAGTTCCACGGCGCGACCTGCGCGCAGACGCCGACCGGCTCACGGCGGACGATGGAGGTCAGGCCCTCCATGTACTCGCCCGCGCTGCGGCCCTCCAGCATCCGGGCCGCACCCGCGAAGAAGCGGATCTGGTCGACCATGGGCGGCACTTCTTCGGTGCGGGTGATGCCGACCGGCTTGCCGCAGTTCTCCGACTCGGCGGCGATCAGCTCCTCGGCGCGCTCCTCGAAGGCGTCCGCGATCTTGAGCAGCGCCTTCTGCCGCTCGGCGGGCGTCAGATCGCGCCAGGCGGGGAACGCCTCGGCGGCGGCCTTCATCGCGGCGTCGACGTCCTCCTGGCCGGAGAGCGGCGCGGTCGCGTAGGCCTCGCCCGTGACCGGGTTGATCACTTCGGTGGTCCGCCCGTCGGCGGCGTCCCGGAACTCCCCGGCGATGTAGTTGCGCAGGCGGCGCAGCTCGGTGGTCACGGCGGCTCTCCCTCTCAGATGTCCGGCAGTTGAGACACCACCCTAGCCAGAGGAGCGACGCATTCGACATACCTCCCCCTCCACAACTTCGGATTCAGTTAAATCAGGACTCTTGAACAACGAAATTCATCGGTTTCCTCTTGCGTGACGGACGAGACCTCATGCACAGTGGCTTCGTGGTCAGTCGTAGCGCAGAACCCAGGCCCGGCAGCGGAAGCTCCCCGGCGATCGATGCCGTCTCCCTGGCGATCATCGAACAGCTCCAGGAGGACGGCCGCCGTCCGTACGCCGCGATAGGCAAGGCGGTCGGTCTCTCCGAGGCCGCCGTGCGCCAGCGCGTACAGAAGCTGCTCGACCAGGGCGTCATGCAGATCGTCGCCGTCACGGACCCGCTCACCGTGGGCTTCCGTCGGCAGGCGATGGTCGGCATCAATGTGGAGGGCGACCTCGATCCGGTCGCGGACGCGCTCACCGACATGGCGGAGGTCGAGTACGTCGTCGTGACGGCTGGCTCCTTCGACCTCCTCGCGGAGATCGTCTGCGAGGACGACGACCACCTCCTGGAGATGATCAACAAACGCATCCGGACCCTCCCCGGAGTGCGCTCCACCGAGAGTTTCGTCTACCTCAAGCTCAAGAAGCAGACCTACATGTGGGGAACCCGATAGCCGTGAGTGCCACCAGCAACCCCTCCACGACCAGTTCCGGCAAGGACCTCTCGAAGTCCGCGTACGACCACCTGTGGATGCACTTCACCCGCATGTCGTCGTACGAGAACGCCCCCGTGCCGACCATCGTGCGCGGCGAGGGAACGTACATCTTCGACGACAAGGGCAAGCGCTACCTCGACGGCCTGTCCGGCCTGTTCGTGGTGAACGCCGGACACGGCCGGCACGAGCTCGCCGAGACCGCGTACAAGCAGGCGCAGGAGCTGGCCTTCTTCCCGGTCTGGTCCTACGCCCACCCCAAGGCCGTCGAACTGGCCGAGCGGCTCGCGCACTACGCGCCGGGCGACCTGAACAAGGTGTTCTTCACGACGGGCGGCGGCGAGGCCGTCGAGACCGCGTGGAAGCTGGCCAAGCAGTACTGGAAGCTGCGCGGCCACCACACCAAGTACAAGGTCATCTCGCGTGCGGTCGCCTACCACGGCACCCCGCAGGGCGCCCTGTCCATCACCGGACTCCCCGCCCTCAAGGCCCCCTTCGAGCCGCTGGTCCCCGGCGCGCACAAGGTCCCCAACACCAACATCTACCGCGCCCCGATCCACGGCGACGACCCCGAGGCCTTCGGCCGCTGGGCCGCCGACCAGATCGAGCAGGAGATCCTCTTCGAGGGCCCGGAGACCGTCGCCGCCGTCTTCCTGGAGCCGGTCCAGAACGCGGGCGGCTGCTTCCCGCCGCCGCCCGGCTACTTCCAGCGGGTCCGCGAGATCTGCGACAAGTACGACGTGCTGCTGGTCTCGGACGAGGTCATCTGCGCCTTCGGCCGCCTCGGCACGATGTTCGCCTGCGACAAGTTCGACTACATCCCCGACATGATCACCTGCGCCAAGGGCATGACCTCGGGCTACTCCCCGATCGGCGCCTGCATCATCTCCGACAGGATCGCCGAGCCGTTCTACCAGGGCGACAACACCTTCCTGCACGGCTACACCTTCGGCGGCCACCCGGTCTCCGCGGCGGTCGGCCTCGCCAACCTCGACATCTTCGAGCGCGAGGGCCTCAACCAGCACGTCCTGGACAACGAGGACGCGTTCTACCAGACGCTCCGCAAGCTCCTCGACCTGCCGATCGTCGGCGACGTCCGCGGCAACGGCTTCTTCTACGGCATCGAGCTGGTGAAGGACAAGGCCACCAAGGAGACCTTCACCGACGAGGAGACGGAGCGCGTGCTCTACGGCTTTCTCTCCAAGGCGTTGTACGAGAACGGCCTGTACTGCCGGGCCGACGACCGGGGCGACCCGGTGGTCCAGCTGGCCCCGCCGCTGATCTCCACCCAGGAGACCTTCGACGAGATCGAGGGCATCCTGCGTGCGGTCCTCACGGAGGCCTGGACCAAGCTCTGACCCGGCTGTTGATCTGCTCGTACGGCCCGGATGCACCCGTTCCAGTGAGAACGGGAAGCCTCCGGGCCGTACGTCTGCCGCGCCACGCACACCATCGCACCGGGAATCCCTAGCGTGCCCAGTGACCGATCGGCTCCGTATTTCGTTCCCCCGCAAGGGGGACCGGAAATCTGATCTGACACGAGGTGTACGCCATGGTGGTCCCACCGGACAGCTCCCCGCCGGACAACGACGTCCTCTGGGCCCGTTCCCTGCACCACTCCCACGAGGGCTCCCCCGCGCTCACCGGTGTCTCGCTCGGCGTCCGCGAGGCCGAGATCCTGGCCGTGACCGGTCCGCGCGGCAGCGGCAAGACGACGCTGCTGTCCTGCCTGAGCGGGCAACTCGTCCCGGACGAGGGCGAAGTGTGGTTCAACAGCGTTCCCGTGCACGCGATGGGCGCCCTGGCCCGCGAACGGCTGCGCCGGGACCGGTTCGCCTGGATCGCCCCGGAGCCGGACCTGGTCCCCGAGCTCACCGCCTGGGAGAACACCGCCCTCCCCCTCCTCCTGAACGGCCACGGCCACCGCGAGGCGAAGGACACCGCGACGGAGTGGCTGGAACGGCTCGACATCGGCGCCGTCGCCCGCAAGCGCCCCGCCGCACTGCTCCAGTCGCAGCGCCAGCGCATCGCGATCGCCCGCGCCCTGGCGACCAATCCCACGGTCCTGTTCGCCGACGAGCCGACCGCCCCGCTGCACCGCACCGACCGCGCGCAGGTGCTGCGCACCCTCACCACGGCGGCCCGCTCGCACGGCATCACCGTCGTCCTGGCCACCCACGACGCCGAGATCGCGACCCTCGCCGACCGTACGGTGACCCTCCTCGACGGCCACCGCGTGAACTCCGTACAGCTCGCCGAAGCGGAAGGCCGGGCCGCGTGCTCGCTCTCCGCCTAGTCCGCGGCGCCCACCCGCTGGTCCTGCTGCGCCGGCTCCTGGTCGCGGCGGCATCGGCCGGAGTCGGCTTCCTCCTGCTCTGCACCCTCGGCTACGCCCTCAGCCACCCCTCGCACGCGGCATCTTCCCTGCTCCGCCTCCTGTGGTGCCTGGTCCCGCTCGCCGCGACGGTCCAGTTCGCGGTGGCCGTGGCACGTACGGACCCGAGCACGCGACCGCGCACCGGACTCTCGGCGGTGGGCCTGGGCCCGGCCCGGCTGGCCGCCACGGCCGCCGCCTCGACGGCCCTGTCCTGCACGCTCGGCAGCATGATCGCGCTGCTGGTCTTCCTGCACCTGCGCGGCGACCTGACGGGCCTGCCCTTCGACGGCGCGGCCACCGAACTCCTGGCCGCCGACCGCCCGTTGCCCCTGGCGGCGGTCCTCACGCTCCTCGCCCTCTCCCCCCTCACGGCATCCCTGGCCAGCGCCCTGTCCCTACGCCCCCGCACACCCACCGCTTCGCCCTCTCCCCCGGCGCCTCCGGCGGGCCTGCCCTGGGGCGTCGCACTGACCGCGGTCGGCCTGGCGATCGAGACGTACGCAAGCCGAAGCGCAGGCCCACGCGCCGCGCTCCCGCTCCCCGGGCACGCGGACGTCGCCCCCGCGGGGGTGCTGGTGGGCTGGGTCCTGACGGCGGTGGGCCTGGCACTGGCCGGGCCCGGCCTGGTGCACCTGTGCGGATTCCTGCTCCAGTCGGTACGCCCGGGAGCGGTACGCCTCCTCGCGGGCCGCGCACTCCAGAGCGAGGCGGGCCGCATCGGCCGCCCGCTGGGGGTGGTGTGCGCGACGGCGTCGGGAGTACTGGCGGCGACGGTCCTCTACGCCCCCACCCCCTCCGCCCCGGCCTTCGGCCCGCTGACCGGGCTGGGAGCGACGCTGGTCCTGGCGTGCACGACGGCGACGCTCCTGTCGGTGGCCCTGGAAACCCGCCAGTCCCGGGCCCCGATCACCCAGTCCCTCCTGCGCCAGGGCGCCCCACCCCAGTCGCTACGTGCCGCAGCCGCGACGCGGACGCTGGCGCTGCTCACTTTGTTCGCGCCGCTGACGTGGTCGGTGGCGACGTTGGCATCGCTTCCGCTGGCGCAGGCGTAGGGAGGATGCAGGAGGCGGGGTCCGCTGCGCGGGGCATTTCCCCACCCCGCCCCTTCCCGAACTGGGGCTCCGCCCCAGGCCCCGGCCCGCGCGGGCGAGTGGGTGGGCGGCCAGGTGGCGGGCCCGGCCACCCCCGGTGGTCATGTGCAGGTAGTACGTGGCTGGCCGCGGGAGTTCCCCCGCGCACCCATGGCTCGGGGGGGGGGGGGGAGGGGGCGGGCCGCGCATTTCCCCGCCCCCCCGGGTGCTTGGGGGCCCGGGGAACTGCGCGAGCAACCACACTCGACCCGCAGGTAAAAACCCTCGGCCCCGCGGCCAGCGGTCTAGGGAAGGGGCGGGGAGGGG
>NZ_JBVIMX010000026.1:0-115266 GCF_055579625.1 Streptomyces sp. NPDC032721
GGGGGCGCGGGGAACTGCGCGAGCAACCACACTCGACCCGCTGCTCACAACCCCTGGCCCCGCGGAGCGGTTTAGGGAAGGGGCGGGGAGGGGCATCTGCCCGCCGCAGGCGCGACCCCGGTGCGCTGCTCGGGCGGCACGCCCAGTGCCATGCGTTCCTCAAGCCCTGGCCGGCCCCGGCAGCAGCGCGCCGTTCAGCAGCCCCCGTACCGTCCGGAACCCCGCCACCCCCCACGCCCCCACCAGCACCACGAACAGCCCCGCCGCCAGCCACCCCAGCGCCTCCACCCCGGTGTGCCTCGCCAGGCCCGCCGCGGCCGTCACGCATGTGCCGACCGGGAAGGTGAAGCCCCACCACGTCATCGCGAACGGCATTCCCGCCCGCGCCGCCCTGATCACCAGCGCCGTCGCCAGCGCCAGCCACAGCAGGGCGAAGCCGAGGACCGGGACTCCGTAGACGACCGCGAAGGCCTGGAAGGCGTGGGCGTACGTCGCGCCGGTCGCGCCCGGTGCCACATCGGCGAGGTTGTTGACGGCGGTGGTCGACTGGCCGAGCGGGCCGAGCACCAGGAACAGCGTCGGGGTCAGGGCCAGCGGCAGCGGACCGTGCACCAGCAGCCTGGTGAATATCACGGGCAGCAGAAGCAGAGTGGCCAGCAGGCTCAGGCCGAAGAGTGCGTAGCAGCCCAGGAGCATCGCCGCCCGCGCCTGTCCCTCGGGGAGGTGCGGGATCAGCTGCGGGCCCAGCGCCGCCGAGACCATCGGCGCGACGACCGGCAGCAGCCACACCGGCGACGCGGTGTGCACACCCTCTATCCGGTGCCGTACGACCATCAGGTACGGCACCCCGGCCGCCGCCACCAGCGCGAGAACGGTGCCCGCGCTCCACAGCACCCATCCGACGGCCAGGGCCGCCGTGGTCCCGATCACGTCCTGCCCGACGGCCATCGTGGCGCCGCCCACCGCCAGTACGCCCATCGCGAGACAGCCGTAGAACGGGGCGACCGTGGGGTCGAGCAGATGGGCGCGCGCCTGGTCCGCGTGGTGGTGCCAGTGGACGGCGCGGGCCAGGAGGAGGAGCAGCAGGGCCAGCGCGGCGAGGGCCCAGGCGACGGTCAGGGCGGTGTGGAGGAGAGGGGATCGGTACGGGAGGGAGTTGCCGGCCGTGGCGACGATCGCGGTGCCCATGACCGCCGCGTACCAGTTGGGGCCGAGGTGGCGCAGGCGTGGGGCAGCGGCGGGTGCGGCTGCGGGGGCGGTACGGGGGCTGAGCTGCGCGGTGGTGGCCATGAGTCCAGCTTGGAGCGCACAAGGGCCTCCCACCAGGGAGTACCTTCCTATGCCGACATAAGCTGAGCTTATGAGCCCTGCTGATTCCGAGGCGTCGCCGCCCGTACTGCTGTCCCACCGGGTGCCCGACCTGGCCGCCATGGAGCTGCTGCTCGCCGTGGCACGGGTGGGGAGCCTGGGACGGGCGGCACGCGAGGTCGGTATCTCGCAGCCCGCCGCGAGCGGGCGGATCAGGTCTATGGAGCGGCAGCTCGGGGTCACGCTGGTGGAGCGTTCGACGCGCGGCTCCCGGCTGACCGAGGCGGGCGCGCTCGTCACCGACTGGGCGCGGCGCATCGTCGAGGCGGCGGAGGCCTTCGACGTGGGGGTGCAGGCGCTGCGCGGCCGGCGCGACTCACGGCTGCGGGTGGCCGCCAGCATGACGATCGCGGAGTACCTGCTGCCGGGCTGGCTGGTGGCCCTCCAGGCCGAACGCCCCGGCACCGCCGTCTCCCTCCTGGCGGGCAACTCGGCGGCCGTCGCAGGTCGGCTGCTGGACGGCTCGGCGGACCTGGGGTTCGTGGAGGGGCTCACGATGCCGGAGGGACTCGACGGCGTGGTGATCGGCCACGACCGGCTGGTGGTGGTCACGGCACCGAGCCACCCGTGGGCGAAGCGCCGACGGCCCGTGGACGCCGCCGAGTTGGCCGCGACCCCCCTGATCCTCCGCGAGGAGGGGTCGGGCACGCGGCAGGTCCTGGACGCCGCGCTGGAGGCGTACGGAGGGCTGAGCGCGCCCCTGCTGGAGTTCTCGTCCACGACGGCCGTGAAGGCGGCGGCGGTGAGTGGCGCGGGCGCGGGCGTGCTGAGCGAACTGGCGGTGCGCGAGGAGATCGCGGCGGGACGGCTGGTGCGGGTGGTGGTCGAGGGGGTGCGGATGAAGCGCGATCTGCGGGCGGTCTGGGGGGTGGGTCCCGGCCCGGTGGGTCCGGGCCGTGACCTGCTGGCACTGACGAGGCGGGGGTGAGGGGCCCGGGCATCCCGCCGGGGGGACTTCGCGCACGACGGCATCATCACCTCCTCGACGACGGGGGACGTACGGGATTCGCCCTGAGCGGGGAAGGGAGTGGGCGCGTGTTTGTTTGTCGTACGGCCCAGCGGTTACCCGTGGGCCATGACCACACGGAATCCGAACACCAAGTCCACTGCCGCCGCCGCCAAGTCCACCGCCGAGGAGGCCAAGGCCAAGGCGGGCGAGGCCAAGTCCACCGCCACCGACGCCGGGAAGACCGTGACCGATGCCGGCCGGACCGCGGCCGACGCCACCCACGCGGCGACCGCCGCCGGTCTCAAGGGAGTTCAGGCCGGCAAGCAGGCACTGGAGTCCGCCTCCGGCAAGGTCGTCTCGACGGCCACCACCGCCTGGACACTGATCAGCAACCGCAAGGCGATCGTCGCCGGGGCGGGCGCGGGCGTGGTGGCTCTGGGTGCGGTCTCCTTCGCGGCGGGCCGCCGCGCGGAGCAGGCCAGCCACGGCCCGCTCACCAAGCTGCTGGCGGGCGGGAAGCTCTGAGAACCGGTGGCCTACCCCCGCGCGCACCTTCGGCTGCGGCGACCCGGGGCGGCGTACCGCAGAAGACGCGGTCCGCGTCACTGACGGTACGTCACCCGGTCGCGGCCGCCGCGATGTTGCGCACCATTCCGCCGAACACCACGCCGTGGAAGGGCGCCACGCTCCACCAGTAGGCCTGCCCGGCCAGACCGTGCGGATGGAACACCGCGCGCTGCCGGTAGACGGTGCGGCCCTGCTCGTCCTGCTCGACGCGCAGCTCCAGCCAGGCCAGGCCCGGCACCCGCATCTCGGCCCGCAGCCGCAGCAGCCGCCCCGGCTCGATCTCCTCGACCCGCCAGAAGTCCAGCGAGTCGCCGACCCGCAGCCGGGACCTGTCCCGCCGTCCGCGCCGCAGCCCGACGCCGCCCACCAGCCGGTCCAGCCAGCCGCGCACCGCCCAGGCCAGCGGGAACGAGTACCAGCCGTTCTCGCCGCCGATGCCCTCGACCACCTGCCACAGCCGCTCAGGCGACGCCTCCACCACCGCCTCGCGCTCATCGGTGTAGAGGCTGCCGCCCGCCCAGTCCGGGTCGGTGGGCAGCGGGTCGCTCGGGGCGCCGGGCACCGACGCCGACGACCAGCGGGTGGCCACGTCGGCTTCCTGGACCCGGCGCAGCGCCAGCTCCACCGCCTGCTCGAAGCCGATCGGACCGGACTCGGGCCCCGGCACGTACTTCTCGATGTCGTGCTCCGCGCACACCACCTCGTGCCGCAGCGACTCCGCGAGCGGGCGGGCGATCGACGCGGGCACCGGGGTCACCACGCCCACCCAGTGGCTGGACAGCCCGGGGGTGAGCACCGGCACCGGCAGGATCAGCCGCCGGGGCAGTCCGGCCACCCTGGCGTACCGCTGCATCATGTCGCGGTAGGTCAGGATGTCGGGGCCGCCCACGTCGAAGGTGCGGTTGAGGCCCTCGGGGAGACGGGCGCAGCCGACCAGCAGGCGCAGTACGTCCCGTACGGCGACGGGCTGGATGCGGGTGCGCACCCAGCTGGGCGTCACCATCAGCGGCAGCCGCTCGGTCAGGTACCGCAGCATCTCGAACGACGCGGAACCCGAACCGATGATCACCGCCGCACGCAGCGCCGCCGTCGGCACCCCCGACTCCAGCAGGATCCGCCCCACCTCGGCGCGCGAGCGCAGGTGCGGCGAGAGCTCCCGCTCCGGCACCCCCGCAGGGGTCAGTCCGCCCAGGTAGACCAGCCGGCCGACCCCGGCCTGGTGCGCCTGCTCGCCGAAGGTGCGGGCGGCGTCCCGGTCGGTCCGCTCGAAGTCCTTGCCGGTGCCCAGCGCGTGCACCAGGTAGTACGCGACGTCGACACCGGCCAGCGCGCGGCCGGTCGACTCCGGGTCCGTGACGTCTCCCCGTACGATCTCGACCTCGCCCGCCCACGGGAAGTCCCGCAGCTTGGCCGGGGTGCGGGCCAGACAGCGGACCTGGTGGCCCGCCGCCAGCAGCTCGGGCACCAGACGCCCGCCGATGTAACCGCTCGCGCCGGTCACCAGACATCGCATGCAGGTCTCCTTGTTGTTCGTCGCGCTTGTTCGTTGCGTTCGTGTCGTTCGTGATGGGGTTCCCCGGCCCTCCGTGTGCTCCTGCCCCGGATTCGCCGCAGCGTGGCGCCGCCGGACGGGTGGTGACGCGAAATGCCTTGCGCGCCGCGCCGAAGGCCGCCGAACATGAGCCATGGACACACCATCGCCGCAGGTCGTGCCGGTGCCCGCGACCGGAGTGCGCTTCGCGTGGCAGGAGTTGCCGGACCGGGTGCACGACCGGGTCGCCGCGCTCCTCGGCTCGCCGGTCGTCGAGGCCGTCACCCAGCCCGGCGGATTCTCGCCCGGCGTCGCCGCCCGGGTCCGCTGCGCCGACGGGCGGCGGGCCTTCGTCAAGGCGGTCAGTGCCGCCGCCAACCCGCACTCCCCGGCCCTGCACCGGGCCGAGGCACGCAACACCGCCGCCCTCCCGCCGGGCGTACCCGCGCCCCGGCTGCTCGACTGGTACGAGATCGAGGACTGGGTGGTGCTGGTCCTGGAGGACGTCGAGGGCACCCAGCCCCGCATCCCGTGGCAGCGCGACGAACTCGACCGGGTGCTGGCCGCGCTGACCGACCTCAGTACGTCGCTCACTCCGGCTCCGTACGACGCGCCGCGCACCGAGGACGCCGACGCACGGACCTTCCGGGGCTGGCAGCGCAGGCTCGACTCGGGATCGCTGGCGGGGCTCGACCCGTGGGTGGCCGCGAATCTCCCGCGGCTGGCCGAACTCGCCTCGCACTGGACCCGGTTCGCGCACGGCGACACCCTGGTCCACGGCGATCTGCGGGCCGACAACATCCTGCTCACCGCCGACGGCGGGGCCGTCTTCGTCGACTGGCCGCACGCCGTGCGCGGCGCCCCCTGGTTCGACCTGCTGCTGATGCTGCCCTCCGTGGCCGCCCAGGGCGGACCCGACCCCGAGGAGCTGTTCACCGGTCATCCGCTGGGCCGGGCCGCCGACCCGGAGGGCGTCACCGTCGTACTCGCCGCCCTCGCGGGCTACTTCGTGCACCATTCGCTGAAACCGGCCCCGCCGGGACTGCCCACGCTCCGCCCCTTCCAGGCCGCCCAGGGCGCCACCGCCGTCTCATGGCTGCGGCGCCGGCTGGGGGAGGCGGGGTGAGAAGCGGAGGGTGATCCTGTGACCGACCGATGACCGGTGGGTGAGACACGGACAGTGACGGCCCCCGGGGCCCGGGGGCGGGCGGCCCCTCCCTAGGCTCGCGGCCACTGTCATCTGTCAAGGAGAGAATCGCGTGTCCTACCGCAAGAAGCTCGCCCTGCGCGCCGCAGCCCCCGTCGCCGTCCTCGCGCTCGCCCTCACCGGCTGCAACGGGGGCGAGGACGCCTCGGGCGGCAAGAGCGACGCGAGCGCGCCCAAGGAGGGCGGCGGCAGCAGCAAGGCCCCGGAGAAGGAAGAGGCGGGCGACAAGGGCGGCGAGGCGGGCGCGGGTGCCTCCGGCAAGAAGGAACTGGCCGCCGGTGAGTCCGTGACCAGCCCCTTCAAGGAGAAGGAGGCCGGCCAGGTCACCTACGAGATCGCCGCCCAGAAGGCCGACGTCGGCACCGAGGCCGACGCCAGGAAGATGGTCACCGACCCGGCCAAGGCCAAGGGCCTGGTGCCGGTCGTCGCCCACGTGAAGTACACCCACAAGGGCGGCAAGCCCGTCGCCTCCTACCCGGACGTCGCCGACAACGTCGAGATCTACGCCGACGGCGCCCGCGGCGGCCTCCTGATCGGAGCCTCCGAGGACGCCAAGGGCTGCGAGGACGACGGCGACGTCGAGAACTGGACCAAGGGCCAGAGCCACACCTTCTGCCAGACGTACATGGTCCCGGTCGGCGCCAAGCAGATCGAGGTGCGCTGGGCGGCGGACGAGGACTCCGAGGACCCGTACGTCTGGAAGTTCCAGGGCTGAGCTAGCTCCTTCCGCCGGCCGCCGCTGTCACCAGCGCCTCGGTAAGCCTCAGGTCCGCTCCCATCTCGGGGTGCCACTGGACTCCCAACGCCCAGGCGGGGGACGGGAGTTCGAGCGCCTCGACGGTGCCGTCCTTCGCATGTGCCGACACCACCAGGCCGTCGCCGATCCGGTCGACGGCCTGGTGGTGGTACGTCGGTACGTCGCTCTCGCCGGGCAGCACCGCCGCGCAGCGGGTGCCGGGCACCGTCGTGACCGGGTGCCGCCCGAAGGCGCCGATCTCGCCGCGGTGCCCGTCCAGGTGCTGGACGAGGGTGCCGCCGAGGGCGACGTTCAGCAGCTGCATGCCCCGGCAGATGCCGAGCAGCGGGGTGCCCGCCGCCAACGCCGCCTCCGTCAGGGCGAGTTCCCAGGAGTCCCTGGCCGTGGCCGGCGGCCCGCAGCGTGGCTCGCGCTCGGCACCGTACCGCTGGGGATCGACGTCGGGCCCGCCCGCGACCACCAGACCGTCCAGCCGGGCCACGACCTGCGCCGCGTACGCCGGATCGTCGGGCGGCAGCATGACGGCGCTGCCGCCCGACGCCTGGACCAGGCGCGGGTAACCCGCCGGGAGCAGGGCGGCGGGCAGCTCCCACACCCCCCACTTCACGGACTCTTCGAGATAGGTGCTGATGCCGATGAAGGGCTTGGGAGACACGGGCTGATCCTTCGGGGGTGCGAGTGCGAGTGCGAGTGCGGGTGCGGGTGCGGGTCAGTTGCGTTCGAGTTCGGCCTCGGCGGCGGCCAGCGCCGCGAACTCCTCCTCGGGCGCGGACGCCACGAGCCGGTGCCGCGAGTAGAAGGCGAAGTAGGCGAGCGCGACGACGTACACGGCGAGCGCGGTGAACGCCGCGTCCCGGTCCACCAGGAACGTCGCCACCAGCGCGAACAGCGCCAGTACCAGCGCCGTCGACGAGGTCACGATGCCGCCGGGCGTACGGTACGGGCGCGGCAGCTCCGGCTCCCGGCGGCGCAGCACGATGTGCGAGAGCGCCATCAGGGCGTACGAGATGGTGGCGCCGAAGACCGCGATGTTGAGCATCCGGGCGCCGTTGCCGGTCGACGCGGCGAGCGTGAAGCCGATCGCGCCGGGGATCAGCAGCCCGAGGTACGGGGCCCTGCGGCTGCTGGTGAGGGACAGGAACCGGGGCAGGTACCCGGCCCTGGACAGCGCGAAGAGCTGGCGCGAACCGGCGTAGATGAGCGAGAAGAACGAGGCGACCAGACCGGCCAGACCCGCGTAGTTCACGAACCGGCTCAGCCCGGTGGCGGGACCGTCCCCCTGGAGCGCCACGACCAGCGGATTGCCCGCGTCCATGACGGCCGCCGAACCGCGCGCACCGGTCGCCGCGAAGAAGGTCAGCATCGCGAGCAGCACCAGGATGCCCATCGAGATCGACAGGGCGCGCGGCATCGACCGCACCGGGTCCTTCGCCTCCTCGGCAGCCAGGGGCACCCCCTCGACGCCGAGGAAGAACCACATCCCGAACGGCAGCGCGGACCAGATCCCTATCAGGCCGAACGGCAGCCACGAGTTCGCACCCAGCGCGCCCGCCTCGACGGGGATGTCATTGAGCCTGTCCGCGCTGAACTCGGTGAACGCGCCCACCGCGAAGATCAGCAGCGCGGCGACCGCGATGGCGGTGACGACCAGGCTGAAGCGCAGCGCCTCGCCGACGCCCCAGAGGTGGATCCCGATGAAGATCACGAAGCAGGCGAGGTAGACCGGCCAGCCCGAGGTCAGCCCGAAGAGGTTCAGCGACTCGACGTAGTCGCCGATGAAGATGGAGATCGCGGCCGGCGCGAGGATGTACTCGATGAGGATCGCGGTGCCGGTGAGGAAGCCGCCCCAGGTGCCCAGCGCCCGGCGCGCGAAGCCGTAACCGCCGCCCGCGGTGGGCAGGATGGCGGAGAGTTCGGCGAGCGCGAAGACCAGACAGGCGTACATCACGCCCATCAGCAGGGTCGCGAGGGCGAGGCCGCCGAAACCGCCCTTGGACAGGCCGACGTTCCAGCCGGAGTAGTCGCCGGAGACGACGTAGGCGACCCCGAGCCCGGTGAGCAGCAGCCATCCGGCGCTGCCCCGGCGCAGGGCGCGCCGCTTGAGGTAGTCGGCGTCCGTCGTCCCGGCCGCCGGGCCGGAGGGGCCCGCCGGGCCCGTCGGGCTCGATGGGCTCGTGGGATTCGGTGGACTTGCCGGTTGTTCCGTGGCCATGGGCCGCTCCCGCCGTCGCCTGGCAATGGTGTGGTCACACACCATTGCGGCCGCATCGCCGCACGCGCAACCCCCGTGCGGTTACGGGGGAGTTACGCCAGGAACCCGCGCAACAACGCCGCCGTCCCGCCACAGTGCTCCCTCATCACTTCGCGCGCTCCCTCCGCGTCGCCCTCCAGGACCGCCTCCACGAGGGCCGTGTGCTGCCGCTGCGAGTGCTCCAGGTTGCGTACCAACAGCGGGATGCAGTCGAGCAGTTCGTTCACCTCGGCGCGCACCGCGGCGTACTGCGCGGACAGCCGCGCCGACCCCGACAGCTCGGCGAGGGTCAGGTGCAGCAGGGTGTCGAGCCGCCGGTAGTCGCGGAGCGGGGCGTCGTGCGTGGCCGCCAGCGCCGCCCGCAGCCGCTCCGCCTCCGCCCCGTCGAGCCCCCGCCCGGCGCAGAGCCCGGCCGCCCCCACCTCCAGCACCTCCCGGAAGCGCAGCGCGTCCTCCACGTCCAGCGAGGCGACGCGCCGCATCAGTTCCGCCTCCCCGTGCCGCTCGTCCCGGTGGCACACGAACGTGCCGCCGTACCGCCCCCGCCTGCTCTCCACGAGTCCCTGGTCCTGCAGCACCTTGAGCACCTCGCGCAGGGTCACCCGGCTGATCCGCAGACGGTCCGCCAGTTCCCGTTCGGCGGGCAGTCGTTCACCCGCCGGCACCAGTCCCAGGCGCAGCACCTGCAAGACCTGCTCCAGTGCCTCCTCGAATCCGTTCCCGGCCCGTACCGGCCGCAGTATCGGCGTCAACCGGTCGCCCGCCGCGTCATCCCGTACGCCCCGGGCATCGGCCCCCGCACCCCGGACATCGTCCGCCATGTGCCCGAACCCCCTTCCCAATCAATGGTCTTCGGGAATACCTTATGGCTCCCGGCCGACCCAGGAGGCATTTCCCGTGGCAGACCGCACACCCCCGCTCCCGCTCGAAGAGCTGCGCGCCCTGGTCGCGAGCGGTGAGATCGACACCGTCGTCCTGGCCTTCCCGGACATGCAGGGGCGCCTCACCGGCAAACGGTTCGCCGCCCCCTTCTTCCTGGACGACGTCCTGACCAACGGCGCCGAGGGCTGCAACTACCTCCTCGCCGTCGACGTCGACCTCAACACCGTCGACGGCTACGCCATGTCCTCCTGGGACAGCGGCTACGGCGACTTCGCCATGCGCCCCGACCTCGCCACCCTGCGCCGCGTCCCCTGGAACGAGGGCACGGCCCTGCTGATGGCCGACCTGATGTGGCACGACGGCACCCCCGTGGTCGCCGCCCCCCGCCAGATCCTCATCCGCCAGCTGGAGCGCCTCGCCGAACTCGGCCTCACCGCCCACGTCGGCACCGAGCTCGAATTCATCGTCTTCAAGGACACCTACGAGCAGGCCTGGGACGCCAACTACCGCCATCTGGAACCGGTCAACCAGTACAACGTCGACTACTCCATCCTCGGCACCGGACGCGTCGAGCCCCTGCTGCGCCGCATCCGCAACGAGATGGCCGTCGCGGGCCTGACCGTCGAGTCCGCCAAGGGCGAGTGCAACCCCGGCCAGCACGAGATCGCCTTCAAGTACGACGAGGCCCTCACCACCTGCGACCAGCACGCCATCTACAAGAACGGCGCCAAGGAGATCGCCGCCCAGGAGGGCGTCTCGCTCACCTTCATGGCGAAGTACAACGAGCGCGAGGGCAACTCCTGCCACATACACCTCAGCCTGCGCGGCACCGACGGACAGAGCGCCATGGCCGGCGACGACCCGCACGGCATGTCCGAGCTGATGCGGCACTTCCTCGCCGGGCAGCTCGCCGCCCTGCGCGACTTCTCCCTCCTCTACGCGCCCAACATCAACTCCTACAAGCGCTTCCAGCCGGGCTCCTTCGCCCCGACCGCCGTCGCCTGGGGCAACGACAACCGCACCTGTTCGCTGCGCGTCGTCGGCCACGGCCCCTCGATGCGCTTCGAGAACCGCCTCCCCGGCGGCGACGTCAACCCCTACCTCGCCGTCGCGGGCCTGATCGCCGCCGGACTGCACGGCGTCGAGCAGAAGCTGGAACTCCCCGAGCCCTGCACCGGCAACGCCTACACCGCCGACTACGCACACGTCCCGACCACCCTGCGCGAGGCCGCGGAACTGTGGTCCGCCAGCCCCGTCGCCCGCACCGCCTTCGGCGACGAGGTCGTCGCGCACTACACCAACATGGCGCGGGTCGAACTGGACGCCTTCGACGCGGCAATCACCGACTGGGAACTCCGCCGCTCCTTCGAACGCATGTAACCCCGCCCGCTGCCCCAGCCTTTTGGCCAGCAGGGCCGCCCCCTACCCCCTACCCCCAGCCCCCTTGGGCAGCGGGGCCGCCCCCCGGGGGCGGAACGGGTGGGCAAGGGGGCGGCCCCCACGCGGAGCGCACCCCCCCCGACACCGCCCCACCCCACCGCCGACACCGCCCCACCCCCGTAAGGACCCCCCTTGCAGATCCTCAACCCCACGACCGAAGAAGTAATCGCCACCGTCCCCGCCGCAACCCCGGCAGACATCGACACCGCAGTCGCACGCGCGACACAGGCCCAACGCACCTGGTCCGCCTCCGCCCCCGCCGACCGCGCCCGCCACCTCCGCCGCTTCGCCGCGACCGTGGACCAGCACATCGAAGAACTCGCCGAGTTGGAGGTCCGGCAAGCAGGCCACACCCTCGGCAACGCCCGCTGGGAAGCAGGCAACGTCCGCGACCTCCTCAACTACGCCGCCGGGGGAGCGGAACGCCTCAACGGCCGCCAGATCCCCGTCCCCGGCGGCCTGAACGTCACGATCCTCGAACCCCTCGGCGTCATCGGCGTGATCGCCCCGTGGAACTTCCCCATGCCGATCGCCGCCTGGGCCACCGCCCCCGCCCTCGCCGCGGGCAACGCAGTGATCCTCAAGCCCGCCGAGACCACCCCGCTCACCGCCCTGCGCCTCGCCGAACTCGCCCTGGAGGCAGGCCTCCCCGAGCACCTCTTCCAGGTACTCCCCGGCGAGGGCCCCGTCGCGGGCAACGCACTGGTCGAACACCCCGGCGTAGCCAAGATCGTCTTCACCGGCTCCACCGGCGTCGGCAAGCAGATCATGGCCAAGTGCGCCGACCGGGTGAAGCGCCTCACCCTCGAACTCGGCGGCAAGAGCCCCAACATCGTCTTCGCCGACGCCGACCTGGAAGCCGCCGTCGCCGCCACCCCCATGTCGTTCCTCGACAACTCGGGCCAGGACTGCTGCGCCCGCACCCGCATCCTCGTCGAACGCAGCGTCCACGACAGGTTCCTGGAGCTCCTCGCCCCGCTCATCGAGTCGATCGTCGTCGGCGACCCGTCCGACGAGAAGACCCAGATGGGCCCGCTGATCTCCAGGTCCCAGCTGGACAGGGTGCGTGCGTACGTCCCCGACGACGCCCCCGGCATCCGGGGAACGGCCCCCGAAGGGCCCGGCTTCTGGTTCCCGCCGACCGTCCTCACCGGCCTGGACCCCGACGCCCCCGCCGCCGCCGAGGAGATCTTCGGCCCCGTCGCCGTCGTCCTGCCCTTCGACGACGAGGCGGACGCGATCCGGCTCGCCAACGCCACCGAGTACGGCCTCTCCGGATCCATCTGGACCCGCGACGTGGGCCGCGCCCTGCGCGTCTCGCAGGCCGTACGGGCGGGCAACCTGTCCGTCAACTCCCACTCCAGCGTCCGCTACTGGACCCCCTTCGGCGGCTACCGCCAGTCGGGACTCGGCCGGGAACTCGGCCCCGACGCCCTCACCGCATTCACCGAGACCAAGAACGTCTTCCTGAGCACGGAGGCCTGAACCACATGACCACTGAAGCCACCCCGGAGATCGTCTGCCGCCGCCTGGTCGGCCGCACCGCCGTCATCACCGGCGCCGGCAGCGGCATCGGCCTCGCCGCCGCCCGCCGCCTCTCCTCCGAGGGCGCGCACGTCGTCTGCGGCGACATCGACGAGACGGCGGGCAAGGCCGCCGCCGAAGAGGTCGGCGGCACCTTCGTCAAGGTCGACGTCACCGACGCCGAACAGGTCGACGCCCTTTTCAATACCGCGTACGACACCTACGGCAGCGTCGACATCGCCTTCAACAACGCCGGGATCAGCCCGCCCGACGACGACTCCATCCTCACCACGGGGCTTGAGGCCTGGAAGCGCGTCCAGGACGTCAACCTCACCTCCGTCTACCTCTGCTGCAAGGCCGCCCTCCCCTACATGCAGCGCCAGGGCCGGGGCTCCATCATCAACACCGCCTCCTTCGTGGCGATCATGGGCGCCGCCACCTCCCAGATCTCGTACACCGCCTCCAAGGGCGGCGTACTGGCCATGTCGCGCGAACTGGGCGTCCAGTTCGCCCGCGAGGGGATCAGGGTCAACGCGCTCTGCCCGGGACCGGTCAACACCCCGCTCCTGCAAGAGCTGTTCGCGTCCGACCCGGAGCGGGCGGCCCGCCGCCTCGTGCACATCCCGCTCGGCCGGTTCGCCGAGGCCACCGAGATCGCCGCGGCCGTCGCCTTCCTCGCCAGCGACGACTCCTCCTTCGTCAACGCAACGGACTTTCTGGTCGACGGCGGCATCTCGGGCGCCTACGTCACTCCGCTCTAACACCGGTCGGAGCCCGCCCCTTATGGTGACGGGATGAGCATGACGACCCCGCCCGGCTGGTACCAGGACCCCAGCGCTCCCACCCAGGAGCGCTGGTGGGACGGCTCGGCCTGGAGCGCGCACACCCGCGCCCCCGGCCAGCAGCAGCCTGCGGCAGCGCAGTTCGGCCCTGCCCAGAGCCCGCAGCCGCAGCCGCAGGGTTACGGATATCCGCAGGGCGTGCAGCCCGGCTACGGCACCCCGCCGCCCCCGTCCGCACCGGCGGGCGCGGGCGGCGTCCCCGGTGCTCCGTACGCTCCGGGCGGCCCGGGTGTCCCTGGTGTTCCGGGCGCCCCTGGTGCTCCCGGCGGCAGTGGCGGCGGCCTCGGCGGCAGCAAGCTGATCGCGATCATCGCCGCCGGAGCGGTCCTGGTCGCCGCGATCGTCACCGGCGTCGTCTTCCTCAACAAGGACGACTCGCCCCCGTCCGCTCCGCCGGTCCCCACCCTGGCCGACCCGCCCGGCGGCGGACAGAACACCCCGTCCGCCGACCCGTCCGGCCCCGGCGCCTCCGCCCCCGCGGGCGACACCACGACCCTCTCCGACCAGCTGAACGGCATCACCCTGCCGATCCTCGACGGCTGGGAGAAGCCGGAGTTCGGCGGCGACCGCGAGGCGGCCAGCATGACCACCAAGGACACCTACGAGTGTCCCGCCGACGGCGGCTTCTGCCGGCACGGCCAGGTCACCTCGCGCACCGCCCCCTCGAACCACGCCACCCCGGAAGCCGTCGCCAAGGCCGACATCAAGGTCAACGCCGACCTGGCGTACCACGCGGACACCCTGGACCGGCAGAAGTACGGCGGCATCAAGTCCCACCAGGAGATCAAGTCCGAGCCGGTGACGGTCGCGGGCAAGCAGGGCTACCTGGTCCGCTGGAAGGTCGTCACCGGCAAGGGCCCCGGCGGCTACGTGCAGTCCCTGTCCTTCCCCAGCAGCGTGGGCCAGGGCTCGAACATCCTGGTGCGGTTCGCCTTCGACGCGGGCCCGGACGGACCGCCGGTGGAGGGCATGGACAAGATCACCGAAGGCATCCGCAACACGTCCTGACGGAGCTTCACGGGTCCTACGTACGGAGCTCCACGGGTCCTACAGGAAGGTGTGGCCCTCGCCCCGGTACGTCGGGACGGCCCCCGTGACCCGGTCGCCCTCGATCAGCTGCAACTGCTCGAAGCGCTCGCACAGTTCGCCCGCCTTGGCGTGCCGGAACCACACCTTGTCGCCGATCAGCAGATCGTCCGCCGCCGAACCCAGCAGCGGTGTCTGCACCTCGCCCGCCCCCTCCTGCGGGTCGTACCGCAGCCCCTCGGGCAGGTAGGGCACGGGGGAGCGGTCGGGCCCGGCCACCCCGGAAGCGGGATAGCCGCCACCGAGCACCGTCACCACGCCCACCCCCGGACGCCGCACCACCGGCATGGCGAAGAGCGCGGCGGGACGCCCGCTGAACGACCGGTAGTGGTCGAACAGCCGGGGCACGTACAGCCCCGACCCGGCCGCCACCTCCGTCACCGCGTCCTCGGCGACGGTGCTCTCGACGCTGCCGGTGCCGCCGCCGTTCACGAACTCCAGGTCAGGTACGACCGACCTGACCGCCCGCACCACGGCCGCCCGCCGCTCGGCCAGCTCCCGGCGCGCCGCCTTCTGCATCACCCGTACCATCCGGGACCGCACCGGACGGCCCGCGATCATGTCGCCGACCCCCGCGACATGACCCTCGTACGCCATGATCCCGACCAGCCGGAACCCGGGCCGCCGGTCGATCGACCGGGCCAGCTCGGCGAGTTGGCCCGGCTCGCGCAGCGGGGAGCGCCGGGCGCCGACCCGGATCCGCCCGCCGAGCAGTTGCAGCGAGGTGTCCAGCTCCAGGCAGACCCGTATCTCCTCCTTGCCGCCCTCGCGGGCCCGGTCGATCAGCTCCAGCTGCGCCAGGTCGTCGACCATCACGGTCACGGCTGCGGCGAGCTTCGGATCGCCCGCGAGCTCCGCGTACGCGCTCCGGTCGACCGACGGATAGGCCAGCAGCACGTCCTCGAACCCGGACCGCGCCAGCCACAGCGACTCGGCCAGGGTGTACGACATCACCCCGGCGAAGCCGTCCCGTTCCAGCACCCGCTCCAGCAGCGCCCGGCAGCGCACCGACTTGCTCGCCACCCGGACCGGCTTGCCCTGTGCACGGCGCACGAGATCGGCGGCGTTGTCGTCGAACGCCTCCAGGTCGACGACGGCCAGCGGCCCGTCGAGGTGCGAGGTGGCCCGGTCGTAACGGGAACGGTCGGCAGCCCGGGGAGCCGGACGGGCAGCCGCACGAGAAGTCACAGGAGGAGTCATGGGCGCAGCTTGCCAGAGTCGTTTACCGACTGGTAGGTCTGCCGGTCCGTTCAGGCGCCGCCCGCCCCGCTCGGCGGACGTCCTGGCGGAACCTCCGGGGGACTTGGCGGACGATCCGGTCAGATCCGCCCCACGGCACGCACTGGTTCCCGCCCCGGCCCGGCCAGCCCGTAGAGTGACGGAAACCCGCTGGAAGCCCGGGCGACGCGGCTGCCTCGGGCCAGAAGCCGGGAGTACGAGAAGAGACGGACCTGGGGGCCGGATGACCACCGAACCGCACCGCCCCGACGTCCCGCCCCGGCCGCCGTTCCCGCCTGCGACCGCCGCCTCCTCCTCGGTTTCCTCCTCCTCGGCTTCCTCCTCGACGGCGACGTCTGCCCCGGATGCGGACGCCCGTGAGGGTGCGGGCGCCGGGTCTGCGACCCGTCAGGTACGGGCGGGCGGCCCCGGCCCGCTGCCGCCCGCCGAGACCGGTCCGCCCTCACCCCCGGCCTCCGGTGCTCCGGGACGTTCCGGCCGGACAGCTGCGCCGCTCCCGCCCGCGGTACCGCCGCGACCGGCACCCCGCCCGGACCGGGTGGCCGCTCCCGCTCCCGGATCCGCTCCCGCGCGGGGCCGGGCCGCCGAGTTCGGTGCTCAGGCCGCGCCCCGTACCGCTGCCGCGCCTGCTCCCGTCGCCTCCGGCCCAGGCGCAGGCGCAGGCGCAGGCGCACCGCTCCCGCCCACCCGGCGGCGGCCCGTCGGGGCCGTCGACCTGACGCCCCGTACCGACGGCGCACCACCCCTCACCTTCGCGCCGCCGCGGCACTGGGCGCGGGACGAGGCACTCGCGCCCGCCGAGACCACCACCCGGCTGCGGCCCGTCGGGGCCCGCAGCCCCGCCAGGCTCGCGGCCGTCGCCGCCGGTGTCGTCCTCGGTATCGGGCTCATCGGCGGTGCGGCGGCCGGGAGTTGGCTGGTCGGCAACGGCGAGCCCACGACGAGCACTGGCTTCGCCCAGGCGCGCACCGCCTGGCGGAACATCCCGGTCGACACCCTCTTCCCCCCTGCCCTCAAGGGGGCCGGAGCAGGCCCCGGCGGCGCCGACCGCGCCTGGACGCGGGTCGCCGTCGCCCCGGACGCCGACTGTACGAACGCCCTGGACCCGCTCCTCCTCAAGGCCCTCGGCCCGGTCGGCTGCGAACGTCTGCTCCGCGCCACCTACACCGACGCCACCACCAGCAGCGTCACCACCGTCGGCATGGTCTTCACCCGCGCCGACGAGACCGCCACCCGGACCCTGCGGACCCGTTTCGCCCGCGAGAAGCTGGCCGAGCGCGGCGATCTGATGCCCCGTACGTTCCCGGTGCCCGGCACCGTGGCGGCCGGATTCGGCGACGGGCAGCGCGCCAGCTGGACGGTCCGCGTACTCAAGGACGTACCCGTGATCGTGTACGCGGTCTCCGGCTTCGCCGACGGCCGCACCGTCACCGCCCCCCAGCCCGCAGGACCCGCGACGGTCGACGGGGCGACCACCGCACCCGCCCAGTCCGGCCTCGGCCACGAGGCGAAGGGCATCGCCGACCGCATCGAACGCGGCCTGCGCAGGACCACCGCAGACCCGGCAACGGAGCAGCCCGGATGAACTCCCGTCAGAACGCCGGCCGCGTCGCTGCCACGGCCACGGCGACGGCGCTCGGTGCCGTGCTGCTGGCCGTGCTGCCCGCACCGGCCGCGCACGCCGACACCATCCGCGACAAGCAGTGGGGCCTGGCCGCCCTGCACACCCAGGAGGCCTGGCGCACCACCAAGGGCGCGGGCATCACGGTCGCCGTCCTCGACACCGGCGTCGACGACCAGCACCCCGACCTCGCCGGCAACGTCCTGCCCGGCAACGACCTCGTCGGCTTCGGCGCGAAGAGCGGCGACCGCGCCTGGGCCCGCCACGGCACCGCGATGGCCTCCATCATCGCGGGCCACGGACACGGTCCCGGCGGCGGCGACGGAGTCCTCGGCATCGCCCCCGAAGCGAAGATCCTGCCCATCCGGGTCATCCTCGAAGGCGGCGACCCGGCCCGCGACAAGGCCCGCACCTCACGCGGCAACGCCCTTGCCAAGGGCATCCGCTGGGCCGTCGACCACGGCGCCGACGTCATCAACCTCTCGCTCGGCGACGACAGCGAGTCCGCGCACCCGGAGGCGGAGGAGGACGCGGCCGTCCAGTACGCCCTGAGCAAGGGCGCCGTGGTCGTCGCCTCGGCGGGCAACGGCGGCGAGAAGGGCGACCACATCTCCTACCCGGCCGCCTACCCCGGCGTCATCGCGGTCGCCGCCGTCAACGAGGCGGGCACCCATGCGTCTTTCTCCACCCGCCGCTGGTACGCGACCGTGTCCGCGCCCGGCGTCGACATCATGATCGCCGACCCCGACCGCAGCTATTACGAGGGCTGGGGTACGAGTGCGGCCTCGGCCTTCGTGTCGGGAGCCGCGGCCCTGGTCCGGGCCGCGCACCCGCAGCTGCCGCCCGCCCAGATCAAGCGGCTGCTCGCCAGGACGGCCAGGGACGCGCCGTCGGGCGGCCGGGACGACTCCCGTGGCCACGGGATGGTGGACCCGGCGGCGGCGATCGCGGCGGGCGGCCGGGACACGACGGTGCGCTCGTCGGCGGCGGGCTACCAGGGCCGCTACTTCGGCCCGGGCCCGGACCGTGCCGAACCGGCGTCTGCGGGGCCGGAGGTGTGGGCGTGGGTGGCGGGTGGTGCGGGTGTACTGGTACTGGGTTCGGCGGTAGCCCTGTGGCGCAGGGCCCCGGCAGGGGTGCCGCGCGGCGAGGACGAGAACTGATCCGCGCGGGGGTCGTGGGGGCATGCGGCCCGGGCAGCGCGAGCGTGTCGCGCCTGCGGCGGGCGAGTGCCCCTCCCCGCCCCTTCCCTAGACCGCTGGCCGCGGGGCCGGGGGTGGGGATGTGCGGGCCGGTGGGTGGTTGCTCGCGCAGTTCCCCGCGCCCCCAAAGGCAACCACTCGTGCCCAGCGCCGCTCAGTTCCCTGCGCCCGTAACTACGAGTACTCAGGGGCGCGGGGAACTGCGCGGCCAGCCACGAACAACCCGCACCTGACCACCGGCCATGGCCGGGCCCGCCACCTCCCCCCACCCCGTTAGGCTCTTGGCGTGCTCAAGAACATTCCGGATCCCGGCTTCTCCGACGACGACGGCACCGCCGACCCCACCCTCGCCGAGGCCCTCGCCGCCTGGGCGCGGGAGCCCAAGAGTGCCGGGGCCGAGCAGCGCGTCCTCGACGCGCTTCCCGGGGCCCGTCTCCTCGTTCCCGTCGTCGCCGTCCTCGGCGAGGTCGAGACCGACCCGGAGACCGGGCTCAAGCGCGAGAAGACCAGCGACATGGCCGTCCCCACCCTCCGCGCGGGCGACCGCAAGGCGCTGCCCGCCTTCACCTCCCTCGCGGCACTCGCCCTCTGGGACCCGGCAGCCCGGCCCGTCGCCGTACCCCTGCACCAGGCGCTCCAGGCCGCCGCGCACGAGCAGGCCGACACCGTCGTGATCGACCTCGCGGGGCCGGTTCCTTACCAGCTCAGCGGGTCGGCGCTGCTCGCGCTCGCGGAGGGCCGGACCAGTGCCCGGCCGATCGACGATCCGGCCGTCGTCTCGGCCGTGCGCGCCCTGGTCACCGCCGAGCCCGCCGTACTCAGCGCCCACCTCGGGCCCGGCGAGGCGGACGGGGTGCTCGCCCTGGTGCTGACCCCGGACGCCGTCCCGGCGGAGGCGGTGCGCCGCGTCGCCAGGGCCCTGGCCTCCGACGACGTACTCAGGGCACGGCTCGTGAGAGGGCTGGACCTGGCGCTGCTGCCCGCAGGGGCCACCCCGCCCGGCGAGCCCCTCCTCGTCCGCTGAAAGCAGAAGGGCCCCCGCCTCGGCGGGGGCCCTTCTCGCAGCAGTGGCTCAGCCGAAGACCGGGCCCGTGTACTTCTCGCCCGGGCCCTGACCCGGCTCGTCCGGTACGACCGAGGCCTCGCGGAACGCCAGCTGGAGGGACTTCAGGCCGTCGCGCAGCGGTGCCGCGTGGAAGGAGCTGATCTCGGTCGCGCTGGCCGTGATCAGGCCGGCCAGGGCCTGGATCAGCTTGCGGGCCTCGTCCAGGTCCTTCTGCTCCTCGCCGCCCTCGGCGAGACCGAGGTTCACGGCGGCGGCGCTCATCAGGTGGACGGCGACCGTGGTGATCACCTCGACGGCGGGAACGTCCGCGATGTCGCGGGTCATGTCGTCGAAGCCCGGGTTCTGCTCGTCAAGGTCTTCGGTGCCGCCGGTGACGGCGTTGTTGCTGCTGGTCGCGTCGCTCATGCGTCCACGATAGGTCCCCGCGGGGCCCGGAAAACCACGGGCCCCGAACGGGTGGTTTACGAAGGTTCGCGGCGGTGTTGCTCGCGGGGTATAGTTGTCTCACGACCGGTCGGACACATCTGTGCCCGGCCCACAAGTGGAGGCTCCGATCTCCCACCTGACTGTCCTCCGGGACGGCGGGTCACCGGTCAGAAGACGGTCCCCATCGTTCCGTACGGACGATGGAACTGTCCGATGTTGCGCCCCGCGGTTTCAGATGCGGCGGTGCTCCGGTATTTCCAGGAGCCCTGCCTGTGTCCCGTCCGGGGCATTTTTTATGTTCCGAAGCGGTTGGTCCAAAGAAATAAGACGTTACGCGGCTGTCTGCCAGACAGTCGTGTGGTGCTACTTAGGAGGATCCATCAGCGCCGAGCCCCGCATCAACGACCGGATTCGCGTTCCCGAGGTGCGACTTGTCGGACCCAGTGGTGAGCAGGTGGGCATCGTCCCGCTGGCCAAGGCCCTGGAACTGGCGCAGGAGTACGACCTCGACCTGGTCGAGGTCGCGGCGAACGCCCGTCCGCCCGTGTGCAAGCTCATGGACTACGGGAAGTTCAAGTACGAGTCGGCCATGAAGGCCCGTGAGGCGCGCAAGAACCAGGCGCACACGGTCATCAAGGAAATGAAGCTCCGCCCGAAGATCGACCCGCACGACTACGAGACCAAGAAGGGTCACGTCGTCCGGTTCCTCAAGCAGGGTGACAAGGTCAAGATCACGATCATGTTCCGTGGTCGTGAGCAGTCCCGTCCCGAGCTTGGCTTCCGGTTGCTTCAGCGACTTGCCACCGACGTGGAAGACCTGGGCTTCATCGAGTCCAACCCGAAGCAGGACGGCCGGAACATGATCATGGTTCTTGGCCCGCACAAGAAGAAGACCGAAGCAATGGCCGAGGCCCGCGAGGCCCAGGCCGCCCGCAAGGCGGAGCGTCAGGGCGTTGCCCCCGACGAGCAGCCCGCGGGTGAGGTTGCCGAGGCAGCAGCAGTCGAGGCTCCGGCCGAGGCAGCACCTTCCGAGGCGTGATCCACGGGGCCGCCATCCAGGCGGCCCCCGGATTCCGAACCGGAAACACCCAGACCACAGACCTGACGCTCCCGTAGTCCGGTGCCCGCACCGGGGACCGGGGGAGCGGCACTGACGAGGAGATACGGCGCGATGCCGAAGAACAAGACGCACAGCGGTTCCAAGAAGCGCTTCAAGATCACCGGCTCCGGCAAGGTGCTCCGCGAGCGCGCCGGCAAGCGCCACCTGCTCGAGCACAAGTCCTCCCGCGTGACGCGCCGCCTCACCGGCACCGTTGAGCTGGCCCCGGGCGACGCCGCGAAGATCAAGAAGCTTCTCGGCAAGTGATCCCGCCGCTGCCGGCCCCACCGCCGGTAGCACTGGATCGAGACCGGGACCAATTCGTTTTCGGGTCGTGTGAATACCCCCCACGGCCCCGCTACAAGGAGTCAAAGTGGCACGCGTCAAGCGCGCAGTAAACGCCCACAAGAAGCGCCGGGCAATCCTCGAGGCAGCCAAGGGCTACCGCGGCCAGCGTTCGCGCCTGTACCGCAAGGCCAAGGAGCAGGTCACCCACTCCCTGGTCTACAACTACAACGACCGCAAGAAGCGCAAGGGCGACTTCCGTCAGCTGTGGATCCAGCGCATCAACGCCGCTGCCCGCGAGAACGGCATGACGTACAACCGCCTCATCCAGGGTCTGAAGGCCGCCAACATCGAGGTGGACCGCAAGATCCTCGCCGAGCTGGCCGTCAACGACAGCAACGCGTTCGCCGCGCTCGTCGAGGTTGCCCAGAAGGCGCTCCCGAGCGACGTCAACGCCCCGAAGGCCGCCGCCTAAGCTTTCTTCGAGCTTCCAGGCAGAGCAGCTTCTTGGCTTTGAGCCGGACCCGCAGGCGCATTCCGCGTCTGCGGGTCCGGTGCGTTCCGCCTCCCTTTTTTCGTACGTACGTAGCAGAAGTGAGCCGCACCCCCATGGGCATCCCCGAGCTGATCTCCCCGCGTTCCCCCCGCGTCGTCGCCGCCAGGCGGCTGGCCAAGCGCAGCTTCCGGGGCAAGGAGCGCCGGTTCATCGCCGAGGGACCGCAGGCCGTGCGGGAGGCCGTCGACCACCGGGGGCCCGACGGCACCCCGACCCTGATCGAACTCTTCGCGACGGTGGAGACCGCCGAGCGGTACGCCGACATCGTGGACGCCGCCCACGCGGCCGGGGCGCGGGTGCACCTCGCCGGCCCCGACGTACTCGCCGAGATCTCGCAGACCATCACCCCGCAGGGCATCGTCGGCGTCTGCCACTTCCTGGACTCCCCGTTCGAGGAGATCCTCGCCGCGAAGCCCAAGCTGGTCGCCGTCCTCGCGCACGTGCGCGACCCCGGCAATGCCGGTACGGTGCTGCGCTGCGCGGACGCGGCGGGCGCCGACGCGGTCGTGCTGACCGATGCCTCCGTCGACCTCTACAACCCCAAGTCGGTGCGCGCGTCGGTCGGTTCGCACTTCCACCTGCCCGTCGCCGTGGGCGTCCCCGTCGAGCAGGCGGTCGCCGAGCTCCAGGCGGCGGGCGTACGCATCCTGGCCGCCGACGGAGCGGGCGACCGCGACCTCGACGACGAGCTGGACGCCGGCACCATGGGCGGCCCCACCGCCTGGGTCTTCGGCAACGAGGCCTGGGGCCTGCCCGAGGAGACCCGCGCACTCGCGGACGCCGTCGTGCGCGTCCCGATCCACGGCAAGGCCGAGAGCCTCAACCTCGCCACGGCCGCCGCCGTGTGCCTCTACGCATCCGCGCGCGCACAGCGGGTACGCACCACTGACTGAGGGGTCCCCGTTCGGAGTAGGGTTGCGGGCTCGGGGGCCCACTGCACTACGTGGAGAGGTGGGGTACGGGGAGATGGTCGCGGAATTGTCCGAACAGGCCGTACGGCAAAGGGAGTTCGACGCGTCGGGGATCGGCTGCGACGACCTTCCCGACGGGCTCGTGGTCGCCGACGAGGACGGTCGGGTCGTCTGCTTCAACGCCGCCGCGGCGCGCATCACCGCCGTACCCGCCGACCTCGCGCTGGGCCGCCCCCTGGTCGACGTGCTTCCGCTGGAGGACCTCAAGGGCCGCCGCTGGTGGACCCTCACCGACCCGTACGGCGGCCTCGCCATCCGCGGCGGCCAGCCCGAGCG
Organism: Streptomyces sp. NPDC032721; assembly: GCF_055579625.1. NCBI lineage: Bacteria > Bacillati > Actinomycetota > Actinomycetes > Kitasatosporales > Streptomycetaceae > Streptomyces > Streptomyces sp. NPDC032721. The sequence goes on from NZ_JBVIMX010000026.1 coordinate 23,146, forward strand.
GAACCTGTTGCTGCCGGGCGGACGCGAGGTGCTGGTCTCCGCGCGGTACGTGCGCCAGGAGCCGTGCGGCCCGGTCCGCCGGGTCGTGGTGTCGCTGCGCGGCACCGAGGCCCGCAGGCGCACCGAGCGCAGCCACGCCGAGCTGATCGCCACCGTCGCGCACGAACTGCGCTCCCCGCTGACCTCGGTGAAGGGCTTCACCCGGACCCTGCTGCGCAAGTGGGAGCGCTTCACCGACGACCAGAAGCGGATGATGCTGGAGACCGTCGACGGCGACGCGGACCGGATCGCCCGGCTGATCGCCGAGCTCCTCGACATCTCCCGGATCGACTCCGGCCGCCTGGAGCTGCGCCGCCAGCCCGTCGACATCGCCGCCGCCGTCGGCCGCAACATCCACGCGCACATCTCGGCAGGTCAGCGGCCCGGCCGCTTCCTCGTGCACCTCGCCCACCCGCTGCCCGACCTGTGGGCCGACCCCGACAAGATCGACCAGGTGCTGGGCAACCTGCTGGAAAATGCGGTGCGCCACGGCGAGGGAATGGTCACCATTGAGGTGGCACCCGCCACCGCCAAGGACGACGAGAAGGGAACGGCCGTCATCGTGAGCGACGAAGGACCCGGCATTCCCGAGGAGTCCCTGAGCCGTGTCTTCACCCGGTTCTGGCGCGGCAGCAAGCGCGGCGGCACCGGCCTGGGCCTCTACATCGTCAAGGGCATCGTCGAGGCGCACGGCGGCACCATCACGGTCGGCCGCGGCCCCGGCGGCGGCGCCGAATTCCGATTTATCCTGCCCGTCGGGGCTCCCGCCTATCTGGCCTGAGCGCCCCCACGGGCTTCTTCGCGTCCCACGGCCCTTTAGACTCGTCCTTTGGCACCTTTGCGTCCTCACACGTGTCGAGCGGGGCCGCCCACCAGCCATCGGAAGTACGGGAAGAGATGTCCGCACCCAATAAGTCGTACGACCCTGTCGAGGTCGAGGCGCTGAAACCCGAAGAGATCGAGCGCATGCGGGACGAGGCGCTGGCCGCCTTCGAGGCCGCCGCCGACCTCGACGCGCTGACGCACGCCAAGACCGCGCACACGGGGCCCACCTCGCCGCTGTCCCTCGCCAACCGCGAGATCGGCGCGCTCCCGCCCCAGGCCAAGGCCGAGGCGGGCAAGCGCGTCGGCATGGCCCGCGGCGCCGTCAACAAGGCCCTCGCGGCCCGGCTGACGGTCCTGGAGGCCGAGCGCGACGAGCGCGTACTGGTCGAGGAGGCCGTCGATGTCACGCTGCCGTACGACCGCGTCCCGGCCGGCGCCCGCCACCCGCTGACCACCCTCATGGAGCGCGTCGCCGACGTCTTCGTGGCGATGGGCTACGAGGTCGCCGAGGGCCCCGAGGTCGAGGCGGAGTGGTTCAACTTCGACGCCCTGAACTTCGTGCCGGACCACCCGGCCCGGCAGATGCAGGACACCTTCTTCGTGCAGGGCAAGGACGGCGCGAAGAACGACGAGTCCGGTGTCGTGCTGCGCACCCACACCTCCCCGGTGCAGGCGCGCGCGCTCCTTGAGCGCCGTGAGCCGCCGGTGTACGTGGTGTGCCCCGGCCGCGTGTACCGCACCGACGAGCTGGACGCCACGCACACCCCGGTCTTCCACCAGATCGAGCTGCTGGCCGTCGACGAGGGCCTGACGATGGCGGACCTGAAGGGCACCCTGGACCACATGGTCCAGGCACTCTTCGGCGAGGGCATGAAGACCCGGCTTCGCCCGAACTACTTCCCCTTCACCGAGCCGTCCGCCGAGATGGACATGGTCTGCTACGTCTGCCGCGGCGAGTCCGTGGGCAACCCGGACCGGCCGTGCCGCACCTGCGGCAGCGAGGGCTGGATCGAGCTGGGCGGCTGCGGCATGGTCAACCCCAAGGTGCTGACCGCCTGCGGCGTCGACCCGGAGAAGTACAGCGGGTTCGCCTTCGGCTTCGGCATCGAGCGGATGCTGATGTTCCGGCACAACGTGGAAGACATGCGAGACATGGTCGAGGGTGACGTGCGTTTCACTCGGCCCTTCGGGATGGAGATCTGATGCGGGTCCCGCTTTCCTGGCTGCGGGAGTACGTCGATCTCCCCGCCACCGAGACCGGCCGTGACGTACAGGCCAAGCTGGTGTCCGCAGGACTTGAGGTCGAGACGGTCGAACAGACCGGCGCCGGCCTCAAGGGCCCGCTGGTCGTCGGCCAGGTCCTCACCATCGAGGAGCTGGAGGGCTTCAAGAAGCCGATCCGCTTCTGCACGGTCAACGTCGGCACCGCCAACGGCACCGGCGAGCCGCAGGAGATCGTCTGCGGCGCCCGGAACTTCGCCGTCGGCGACAAGGTCGTCGTGGTCCTCCCGGGCGCGGTGCTGCCCGGCGACTTCGCGATCGCCGCGCGCAAGACGTACGGCAAGACCTCGCACGGCATGATCTGCTCCGGTGACGAGCTGGGCATGGGCGACGACGGCACCGGCGGCATCATCGTGCTGCCGATGGAGTACGAGCCCGGCACCGACGCCATCGAGCTCCTTGAGCTCGTCGACGAGGTGCTCGACATCGCGGTCACCCCCGACCGGGGTTACGCCCTGTCGATGCGCGGCATCGCCCGCGAGGTGGCCACCGCCTACGGCCTGCCGCTGCGCGACCCGGCACTCCTCGACGTCCCGGCGCCGAACTCGTACGGCTACCCGGTGAAGATCAGCGACCCGCAGGGCTGCGACCGCTTCACCGCCCGTACGGTCACCGGCCTGGACCCCGAGGCCCGCTCGCCGATCTGGATGCAGCGCCGTCTGCAGAAGGCCGGCATGCGCCCGATCTCGCTGGCCGTCGACATCACCAACTACGTGATGCTGGAGCTCGGCCAGCCGCTGCACGCCTACGACCGCACCCGCATCCAGGGCGCCATCGGCGTCCGGCGCGCGGAGCAGGGCGAGAAGTTCACCACGCTCGACGGCGTCAAGCGCACCCTCGACGCCGAGGACCTGGTCATCACCGACGACCGCGGGCCGATCGGCCTGGCGGGCGTCATGGGCGGTGCCAACACCGAGGTCGCCGACGTCGAGACCGACGCCGAGACCGGTGAGGTCAAGGGGACGACCGAGGTCGTCGTCGAGGCCGCGCACTTCGACGCGCTGACCATCGCCCGCGCCTCGCGCCGCCACAAGCTCACCTCCGAGGCGTCCAAGCGCTTCGAGCGCGGTGTCGACCCGCAGGCCGCGTCCGCCGCCGCCCAGCGGACCGTCGACCTGCTGGTGCTGCTCGCGGGCGGCACCGCCGAGGCCGGGGTCACCGAGGTCATCGCGCCCTCCGCGCCCCGCTCCATCGCCATGAGGGCCGACCACCCGGACCGCGTCGCGGGCGTCGCCTACGGCCGCGAGACCGTGGTGCGCCGCCTCCAGCAGGTCGGCTGCGACGTCTACGGGCAGGACGACCTGACGGTCACCGTGCCGTCCTGGCGCCCCGACCTGGCGTTCCCCAACGACCTGGCCGAGGAGGTCATCCGGCTGGAGGGGTACGAGAACCTGCCCTCCACGCTGCCGACCCCGCCGTCCGGCCGGGGCCTCACCGAGCGCCAGCGGCTGTTCCGCCGGGTCGGCCGGGCGCTCGCCGGGGCCGGTTACGTCGAGGCCCTGAACTACCCGTTCGTCGGGGACGCCTCCTTCGACCAGCTCCAGCTGGCCGCCGACGACGTACGCCGCAACACCGTCAAGCTGGTCAACCCGCTCGCCGACACCGAGCCCGCGCTCCGTACGACGCTGCTGCCGGGCCTGCTCGGCGCGCTGCGCCGCAACGACGGCCGGGGCAGCCACGACCTGGCGCTCTTCGAGACCGGTCTGGTCTTCCGGCCCACCGGCGAGGAGACCAAGGCCGTACGGCTGCCGGTCGACCGCCGTCCCACGGACGAGGAGATCGCGGGCCTCAACGCCTCGCTGCCCGCCCAGCCCCGGCACGCCGCCGTCGTCCTCGCGGGCGCCCGCGAGCAGGCCGGCTGGTGGGGCAAGGGCCGCCCGGCCGACTGGGCCGACGCCATCGAGGCAGCCCGCTCGCTGGCCCGCGAGGCCGGCGTCGAGCTGCTGGTCGCCGGTGCGGTCAACGAGCCCTGGCACCCGGGCCGTTGCGCCGCCCTGTCGGTCGTCGTCGACGGCACGGAGCAGGTCATCGGGTACGCCGGTGAACTGCACCCGCGCGTCGTGAAGGCGATGCACCTCCCGGAGCGCACCTGCGCGATGGAGATCGACCTGGACGTACTGGAGAAGGCCGGTCGGGGCGTGCTGCAGGCACCCCGGATCTCCACCTTCCCGGTCGCCACCCAGGACGTGGCCCTGGTCGTCGACGCGGCCGTCACCGCGCACGCCGTCGAGGGCTGGCTGCGCCGGGGCGCGGGCGAACTCCTGGAGGACATCCGGCTGTTCGACGTGTTCGCCGGTGAGCAGCTCGGCGAGGGCAAGAAGTCGCTCGCCTTCGCGCTGCGCTTCCGGGCCGCCGACCGCACGCTGACCGTCGAGGAGGCCACGGCCGCCCGCGACGCGGCGGTGGCACTCGCCGCCGAGCACACCGGGGCGGTGCTGCGCGGGGCGTAACACCCGTACACACTCCTTCGCGCACGTCCTGCGGGGCGGTCAACGAGGCAGTGCGCAACCGCTGTTGAGCGTGTTGCCGAGGGGCACATCCGGGACACGGGTGTGCCCCTCACTCATTTGAGTGAGATGTGCGGGCGATGTACCTATCCGGGCGCGAACGCAGAACAGAATCATTCCGGCCGACCGGGCCGCAGAAGATGGCGAAGCTCAGAGGGGGCCGTCCGGAATGATCCGTTACAGGGCGGGGAAGGTGGCGGAGCGGGCGGGCAAGTGCGTCCGTCGCCGCGCCCGGCCCGTCCGGTGCGTGAACCGGATCGTGCTCCTCGGCCTCTGGCTCGCCCTCGTCACCGGCTGGGCGATGCTCTGCCCCCGGTCCGACGACGACGGAATCGTCCCTGACCTCGTCACCTGCCTCGGCTTCCTGCTGGCCCTCGCCGGGCTGGCACTGGGCGTGCGGCGCGGACCGCTGCGCGAGCTGCGCCGGGTCACCGAGGTCGCCCGCGCCGCCCAGGACGTACTGCTGCGCCCGCTGCCCGCCCGCCTCGACGGACTCGCGCTCGCCGCGGGCCGGCTCTCCGCCAGCGAAGGGGCGACCGTCGGCGGGGACCTGTACGAGGTGATGGCGACCGTGCACGGGGTGCGGGTGGTCATCGGGGACGTACGGGGACACGGCCTGCCCGCGATCGGCGCGGTCGCCGCCCTGCTCGGCAGCTTCCGCGAGGCCGCCCACGACGAGCCCGAACTGGGCGGTGTGATGCGACGGTTGGAGCGCGCCCTCCAGCGGCACCTGCGCGAGCGCGCCCGCGACGAACACCCCTCGTCGGGCGGGGCGGAGCCGGACAGCCCGCTGGCCGAGGAGTTCGTCACCGTACTGCTCCTCGAAATCCAGCAGGACGGCGAGGTGCTGGCCCTCAACTGCGGTCACCCGTGGCCCTACCGGCTCCTGCGCGAGGCTGAGCAGGTGGCCGGCGGGGAGCCACTGCCGCCGCTGGGACCCTTCCCGCTCCCGGCCGAACTGCCGGTCCACAGCTGCGTACGACTGCTGCCGGGGGAGCTCCTGGTGCTGCACACCGACGGCGCCGAGGACGCCAGGGACGCGGCCGGGGAGTTCTTCTCGCTGCGCGACGCGCTCGGCAGGGCCGCCGTGCACCCGCTGACGCCCGCCGCGATCGTCGAGCGGGTCCAGGACGCCCTGCTCGGGCACACCGGCGGGCGGGTCTGCGACGACGTGGCGCTGGTGGTGCTGCGCAACGACCGGCTGCGCGTCCCCGCCCAGCCCGGCGAACAGGGCTCGGTGTCCCGCCGGCCACGCCCCGAACCGTCCCGCCGGTAGACAGTTGCCGCCGGGTTCCGGCCTGCCGACGGGAGGGCCTGTTCGGTCCGGGGCGCGGCAGCGGCTGCCGTCCGCCCTGCCCGGGGGGATGTCGGGCAGACAGAGCAGGGCGGACGGGGGTGGGAACGGGCCGCCGCACTTGTGGAGGGGGAGCCGACGGCCCGGCCGCCTCTTGCGAGGCAGTTCAGTCAACCGATTCGGCGGCCGGGGCGGGAGCGGGTGAAGGAGATGGATCCGGGCATTCCGTTCACCCCCCGTGTGAATGCGCCGGTACTACGCTGTTCAGGACTTCAGTCAGCCGGAGGCGCTTTCCATGCAGCCCAATGCACTCCTCGACGCTCTGCTGGACGAGGCAGGGATCTCCCAGGCCGGACTGGCCGCACACGTCAACCAGGCAGGGAAGAAACGGGGGTTGGCGCTGCGCTACGACCACACGGCGGTCCGCCGGTGGCTCAAGGGGCAGCGTCCGCGCGGTCAGGCACCCGACCTGATCTGCGAGGTGCTCAGCAGCAGGCTGCACCGGCAGGTGGCCCTCGATGACATCGGACTGGGCGGATTCCGGGGCGAGTTGGTTACGCCGAGCAGCAGTTCCTCCTCCACCCTCTCCGGGTTCGTGGAGCGCGCCACCGCACTGTGGCGCTCCGACGAACAGCAGCGCCCGCACGTCCTCGGCGCGCCCGCCGTCACGGGCACGCCGGCCGTGATGCCGGTCTGGGAGTGGGAGAACCCGCCCGAGGACAGTGATGTCTCCCGGTCCGGGCAGACCCATGTGAACCTCTCGGACATCGAGGCGCTCAAGGGTGCCCGGGCACATTACGAGCAGATGTACCGCAAGGCCGGCGGCATCGCGACCCGCTCACGCATCGTCGGCTTCCTCAACTCCGAGACCGCCCCGCTGCTGCGCGGCGGCTACAACGACGCGACGGGCCGTCAACTGCACCGGGCCACCGGCGGGTTGGTGGCTATCGCGGGAATCTGCGCCTACGACTCCGACGCGCAGGGCCTGGCCCAGCGCTACTTCCACCAGGCACTGCGGCTCGCCAAGGCCAGCTGCGACCGGGGGCTCGGCGCGTACGTCATCGCCCTGCTGGTGAACCAGTCGCTGTTCATGCGGGAGTACCGGCAGGCGGTCGCCTTCGCCGAGGCCGCGCTGCGCACGGCGGGACGCGAGATCACCCCGGCGCTGGCCGCCGACCTGTACGCGATGCAGGCCAAGTCGTATGCCCACCTCGGCGACGGGACGAGCGCGCTGGCGTGCATCAGGCGGGCCGAGAAGGCCGCGAGCCGCATCCGCCCCGGCCACGAGCCCGACGAGACCGGCTACGTACAACCCGGCCTGGTCAACGTGCAGGTGGCGGAGGCGCTGCTCAGCATGGGGGACCTGTCGACCGCGCGGGAGCACGCGGCGGCGGCGGTCGACACCCGCGCACACGACCGCGGCCGGGTGCACCGGCTCGCGATCCTCACCCATGTCGAACTGCGGCAGGGCGAGGCCGACCGGGCCGTGGCCACCGCGGTCGAGATGGCCGAGCAGGCGCGGGGCATGGAGTCCCAGCGACTGAGAGACCGGCTGCGGGCCGTGCGCGAGCATCTGGCGGCCAGCGGTTGTGCCCAGGCCGACGAGGCGGCCGAAATGATCGACGGGGCGCTGCGCATCCCCTTGTAGTTCCGCTGTGGTTCCGCTCTGCGAGGGTTTGCGCACTCCGCTGTAGAGATCCGTCAGGCGCCGGTTCCCCCGGCGTGCCCCTGCTGCGATGTTGCCATCTACGTGCATCAAATTGCCGGAAGGTGGCAGAACCGTGCAGTGGACGAACCTAAACGAACAAACTGTGTATGAGAACCCGTGGTTCCGGGTCAATCTCGCGGACGTCGAACTCCCCAACGGCCGACACCTGGACCACTTCCTCATCCGCCTGCGCGCGGTCGCCGTCGCGACGGCCGTCAACGAGGCGAACGAGGTGCTGATGCTCTGGCGCCACCGCTTCATCACCGACAGCTGGGGCTGGGAACTGGCCGCCGGTGTGGTCGAGGACGGCGAGGACGTCGAGGAGGCCGCGGCCCGTGAGATGGAGGAGGAGACGGGGTGGCGCCCGGGGCCCCTGCGCCACCTGCTCACCGTCGAACCGTCCAACGGCCTCACCGACGCCCGCCACCACCTCTACTGGGCGGAGGGAGCCACGTACACCGGCTACCCGCAGGACGACTTCGAGTCCTCCCGCCGTGAGTGGATACCGCTCAAACTGATCCCCGACATGATCGCCAGGGGAGAGGTGCCGGCCGCCAACATGGCGGCCGGGCTGCTGATGCTGCACCATCTGCGGCTGGGCTGAGGCAAGTTGAGGGGCCGGGCACGCCCTAACGCCCGATGGCCTGCCAGACGGCGACGGCGAGCGCACCGAGAGCGGTGAGCGCCGCCACCGCGGGCAGCGGCCAGCGGGAGTGCTCCAGGGCGCTGACGCGGGCGACCAGATCGGCGAGGTCCTTGTCGTTCTGGTCGTCGCGCAGCGTCTGTACGGCAAGCCGTCCCTCGATGTGGGCCAGCCCCACGTCGAGGCGGCGGCGCACATCGGAGAGTTCTTCTACGACCACGCTCTGCTCGGGGTCGGTGGTCACGATGTCCGCTCCTTCACGGGAGAGTCGACTCTGTTCCTGTGACGGTGAGTCAACTCCCTTTGCCCATAAGGCGGGAGCGTGTGTACGGGGCATATGCGAGCACACCCCGCACACCGCGCGCGCCCCCGCACACTCCGTGCGAATCAGGAGTGCGGGGGGCGCGGCGAGGGTGCGTGACGCTCTGTCGGCCGTACGCGGTCTCAGCCGTACGGGTAGAAGCCCGAGCCCGTCTTGCGGCCGAGCCGGCCCGCGTCGACCATCCGCTGGAGCAGCGGCGGAGCGGAGTACAGCGGCTCCTTGAACTCGTCGTACATCGAGTCGGCCACCGAGGCGACGGTGTCCAGACCGATCAGGTCCGCCAGCTTCAGCGGGCCCATCGGGTGGGCGCAGCCCAGCTCCATGCCGTTGTCGATGTCCTCGCGCGAGGCGATGCCCGACTCGAACATCCGGATCGCCGAGAGCAGGTACGGGATGAGCAGCGCGTTCACCACGAAGCCCGAGCGGTCCTGGGCGCGGATGGCGTGCTTGCCGAGGATCTTCTCCACCATGGCGTGCGCCCGGCTGATGGTGCCCTCGGAGGTGGTGAGGGCGGGGATTAGCTCGACCAGCTTCTGCACCGGTGCCGGGTTGAAGAAGTGGATGCCGATGACCGCGTCCGGACGGGACGTGGCGACGGCCAGCTTCACCAGCGGGATGGAGGAGGTGTTGGAGGCCAGGATGGCGTCCGGGCGGGTCACGACCTGGTCCAGGACCTGGAAGATCTCCGTCTTGACCTGCTCGTTCTCGACGACGGCCTCGATGACGAGGTCACGGTCGGCGAACTCGCCGAGGTCGGTGGTGAAGCTCAGGCGGGCCAGCGTCGCGTCGCGCTCCTCCTCGGAGATCTTGCCGCGCTCGGCAGCCTTCGAGAGGGAGTTGTACAGGCGCGTCCGGCCGATCTCCAGCGCCTCGCCCGTGGTCTCGGCGACCTTGACCTCAAGGCCGCTGCGGGCGCACACCTCCGCGATGCCGGCGCCCATCTGGCCGCAGCCCACCACTCCGACGCGTTCGATGTCGGTCACATCGTGCCTTTCGCTTCTACGGTCGAGCTCGACGTCAAGCTCTCGGAATTCTCGCCCGCGGGGCCCGCCCGGTGTCTGGGTCCGGCCCCGCCACGAACCCCCGACGTTACTCCCAGCTTGCGCGGTGATGGCGGGAGGGGCGGGCATGCTGTCCGGAAACACCGGGCCTGACGGACACAGTGAGGGGCATTTTGTGGGACATGTCGCACGAAGGAGGCTTCTGGCGGGCGCGGCCGGAGTGCTCTCCGCGATGACCCTGACGGGAAGCGCGGCGGCCGGCGCGCGAGGGGCCGGCGGGCCGGGCCGCGCGACGGACCTGCGGGGCATGTGGATCTCCACCGTGGCCAACCGGGACTGGCCGTCCCGCAAGGGGCTCAGCGCCGACGAACAACGCGCTGAGCTGCTGGTTCACCTGGACACCGCGGTACGTACGAAGCTCAATGCGGTGATCCTCCAGGTCCGCCCGACCGCCGACGCGCTGTGGCCCTCCCCGTACGAGCCGTGGGCGGAATGCCTCACCGGCGAACAGGGCCGCGACCCCGGCTGGGACCCCCTGGGCACGGCCGTCGAGGAGGCCCACCGGCGCGGCCTGGAGCTGCACGCCTGGTTCAACCCGTACCGGGTGGCGAATCACACAGACCCCTCCAGGCTCTCCGCCACCCACCCGGCCCGCCTGCATCCGGAGTGGATCATCCCGTACGGCGGAAAGCTCTACTACCACCCCGGCCTGCCGGAGGTCCGCCGCTTCGTCCAGGACGCGATGCTGGACGCGGTGCGCCGCTACGACGTGGACGCCGTCCACTGGGACGACTACTTCTACCCGTACCCGGTGGCCGGGGAGACCTTCGACGACGCGGCCGCCCACGCGGCGTACGGAGCGGACTTCGCGGACGTCGGTGACTGGCGCCGCCACACCACGGAGCTCCTGGTACGGGAGACCGGCGACCGCCTCCGCGAGCTCCGCCCGGGCGTGCGCTTTGGGATCAGCCCCTTCGGCGTGTGGCGCAACGCCGCCAAGGACCCGGAGGGATCGCGGACCAGGGCGGGCGTCGGCACGTACGACGACCTGTACGCGGACACCCGGAAGTGGGTGCGGGAGGGCCGGATCGACTACATCTGCCCCCAGCTCTACTGGAACATCGGCCTCCCGGAGGCGGACTACGCGGAGCTGGCCCGGTGGTGGGCGGGGACGGTGCGCGGCACCGGCGTCGACCTGTACCTGGGTGAGGCCCTCTACAAGGCGGGCGACCCCGCCCAGCCCGCGGCCTGGCAGGACCCGGCGGAACTCTCCCGGCACCTGACCCTCGCCAAGGGCCTTCCCGAGGTCGGCGGCCATGTCTTCTTCGCGGCGCGCGAGGTGGCGGCGGACCGGACCGGGGCGATGAAGAGGGTGGTGCGGGACCACTACGCGTAGCGGAGCGGCCGAAGGGGCGCAGGTGCCGCCCGGGGAGGCGGAGAGCGGGGGCCGTGGCGGAGAATGGCCGAATGAGCGAACAGTGGGCGCAGGCTTCCGGGTCCGGGGCGTGGGCGGGGCTCGACCCGGAGGGCCGGAGGGAGTGGCTCGACGCCGTGCGGGTGCGGCACTTCGCCGGGCAGGAGGCGGGACCGGACGCCCCGGCCGGAAGGACCTACGTCCTCGACGGCCGGCACGTCACCGACCGCGCCGCGCTCTTCCTCGCACTCGGCGAAGCGGTCAACGGCCCCGGCGGCTACTTCGGGGCCACGCTCGACGCCCTCAACGACTGCCTGCGCGGCGGCTTCGGCGCGACCGCTCCCTTCACCCTCGTCTGGCAGGACTCCGACACCGCGCGCGACCATCTGATGGCCTACTTCGACTCCACCCTCGACGTTCTCGCGGAGCACGGGGTCGACGTCCTCATGGGCTGAGCGCCCGGGAGACGCCGGCCGGTGCGCAGGGGCCGGCCGTGCCGAACCCCAGTTCCGCGCACGCCGTGCGCAGCCTCCGTACCCCCTCCGTGATCTCCGCCGTGCTCGCCACCGCCGCGAAGCTCAGCCGCAGGTGACCGGCGGGCGGTTCGGCGCTGAAGTAGGGGCGGCCGGGGGCGACCGCCACCCCGGCCCGCAGCGCGGCCGAGACCACGGCGTTCTCGTCGGTGCCGTCGGGCAGCCGCAACCACAGGTGGTAGCCCCCGGACGGGACGTGCGGCAGCGCGAGCCCCGGCAGGCTGCCGCGGAGCGCGGCGGCGAGGGTGTCCCTGCGGACCCTCAACTCGGCTGCCACGGTACGGAGATGGCGCGGCCAGGCGGGGGAGCCGACCAGCTCCGTCGCCGCCTCCTGGAGGGGGCGCGGCACGAAGAAGTTCTCCACCACCTGGATGGCGCGCAGCCGCTCCAGGACCGGACCGCGTGCGGCCAGCGCGCTGACGCGGAAGCTGGGCGAGGTGGCCTTGGTGAGCGAGCAGACGTGCACCACGACCCCGTCGTGGTCGTCGGTGGCCAGCGGGCGGGGCAGCGGCCCCGCGTCGTCGTGCACCAGCCGCCGTACGAAGTCGTCCTCGACGACGAACGCGCCCGCCGCCCGCGCGATCCGCAGCACCTCGGGACGCCGCTCGGCGGACAGCACCGCACCGGTCGGGTTCTGGAACAGCGGCTGGCAGACGAAGACCCGCGCCCCGGTCGCCCGGAAGGCGGCCTCCAGGAGTTCCGGACGTACGCCATCCGTATCCATCGGCACCGGCACCGGACGCAGCCCGGCGGCCCGGGCGATGGCGAGCATTCCGGGGTACGTCGGCGACTCGACCAGCACCGGTGCGCCGGGCGGCGCGAGCGCGCGCAGCGTCGTGGTCAGCGCGCTCTGCCCGCCCGACGCGATCAGTACGTCGGCGGCGCCGATCGCTCCGCCGATGCCCCGGGCGAACCATTCGCGCAGCTCGGGGATGCCGTCGGTGGGCGGCCTGCCCCAGGCGCCCGGCCGCCGGCCGGCCCGGGCCAGGGCCGCGCCCATGGCCTGCTCGGGCTGGAGCGAGGCGTGCAGATAGCCCGCGTTGAACTCGATGACGCCCTCGGCGGGCCTGGCCAGGGTGACCAGCACGCCGGACGCGTCCACCGAACGCGGCACCGGATCCGACCCGCCGTCCGCGCTGAGCGTCACCTCCTGCCAGGAGGTGTCGCCGGGCGCCCGGGACGCGGCGGGCGCCTCGGCGCGGAAGGCCCCGGCGCCGGGCCGGGTCACGACCAGACCCTCGGCGGCCAGTCTGGCCAGGGCCCGGGAGACGGTGACGGGACTGACCCGATGGCGTTCCACCAGAGCGCGACTCGACGGCAGCTTTCCACCGGGGGAGTAGCGGTGGAGATCCGCCCGGAGCACTTCTGCCAGTTCAGTAACGCTGCTACGCTCATGCATGACAGCACAGAATAGCGCTACTCCCTCTCCTGCGATAGCAGTTGATGTCACGGTACCGATACCGGAAAGCGGATCGGGGGAGCCCGGCGGGACCGCGGAGCCCGGTGGATCCGGTCGGCCCGCCCGGTCCGGCGGGACCCCGGCCCGTAACGGCACCCTGCTCGCCGCCCTCGGCATCGTCGCCTTCTCGCTCACCTTCCCCGCCACCGCGTGGGGCCTCGACGGCTTCGGGCCGTGGACGCTCGTCGCGGTGCGCAGCGTGCTCGCCGCGCTCGTCGCGGGCAGCGCCCTGCTCGCCCTGCGGGTGCCGGTGCCGGAGCGCAGGCACTGGGGCGGTCTCGCCGTCGTGGGCATCGGCACCGTCCTTGGCTTCCCGATGCTGACCACGCTCGCCCTGGAGACCTCCACGACGTCCCACGCCGCCGTCGTGGTGGGCCTGCTGCCGCTCACCACCGCGGTCTTCTCGGCCGTACGCACCGGCAACCGCCCCTCACGCGCCTTCTGGGCGGCGGCACTTGCCGGCGCGGCCGTCGTCATCGGCTTTACGGTGCAGCAGAGCGGCGGCGCCCTCTCGACGAGCGACCTCTACCTCTTCGCCGCACTGCTGGTGTGCGCGGCCGGGTACACCGAGGGCGGCCGGCTGGCCAGGGTGATGCCCGGCTGGCACGTCATCGGCTGGGCGCTGATCATGTGCCTGCCGGTGGCACTGCCCGCCGCCGCGGTCGCGCTGGCGGTCGAGCCGCTGGAGTGGACGGTGCACGGGGTCGTCGGGCTGTTGTGGGTGGCTGTGGGGTCGCAGTTCCTCGGCCTGGTGGTCTGGTACCGGGGGATGGCGGACATCGGGGTCGCGAAGGCGAGCCAACTCCAGCTCGCGCAGCCGCTGTTGACCCTGGTGTGGTCGGTGCTGGTGCTGGGGGAGGTGCTGCCGGTGGCCGCGCCCGTCGCGGCGGTGGCGGTGCTGGTGTGCATCGCGGTCACCCAGCGGGTGCGGAGCTGATCCTAAGACGGGCGAGGAGGTACTTCCGGGTCTCAACTCACTTGCTCCGCCTTAGACTTGGCGCCTCAGAACCGACCTCGGGAGGTCAGGTCCGATGCGAGCGAACGTGGGAGACCAACTGCTGACGCACGGCAGGATCGTGGGGCAGCAGGACCGGGTCGCGGAGATTGTCGAGGTGCTGGGGCCGGACGGGACGCCGCCGTACCGCGTGCGGTTCGCGGACGGGCGGGAGACGGTGATGTCGCCGGGACCTGACTCCGTGGTGCGCAGGGTGCAGTCACAGGGGTAGCGGCAGACACGGGCGGCGGCCGTCAGTAGAAGTGCCGCAGCCGGGGCCACAGTTGGGACCAGGGAGCGGTCGTTCCCGCGCAGAGCAGGACGGCCGTGCCCTGTTCCTCGTTGTCGAGGTTCTCGCCGTTGTCGACGCGGGACACCTGCCGGCAGTCCCGGAAGAAGGCGCCGGGGCCGGTGCCGCTCTCGCGCTGGCGGAGCACCAGGACGCGGCCGGTCGCGGTGTCGGGGGGCGGGCCCCAGTCCGCGAAGCTCATGTGGCCCGAGTACGGGGCAGGCAGACCGCGCGCCGGGCCGTAGCGTACGAGAGCACCCGCCTGCCCGTAGTTCTGCGCGAAGACCACCGAAGCGGCGCGCTCGGCCGGCGGGATGTGCCGCCAGCCCGCCGCCACCGCGTCCGCCAGTTCGGGCCAGCCGACCTGCTCGCCCTGCTCCGGGTTGATCGAGCTGATGGGCCCCAGCGCGCTCGGCGGCAGCACCGGCAGCCCCACCGCCAGACTCATCGCGGCCGTCACCGCGACCGCCCCGGCGAGCAGCCCCCGCCGCACCCGCCGCGCCCCGCGCGCCAGCCACGCGCACGTCGGTGTGCAGCCCGCCGCGAGCAGCACCAGCAGCAACGGCAGCGCGTAGTACGGCTTCCCGCCCGTACCGATCACCTGCGCGCACAGCAGCGGATACGCCCACGCGACCGCCCGCGCCCATGCCACGTCAGGGCTCCGCCACAGCCGCAGCCAGCCCGCGACGCACACCGGAACGTACAGCGGCGAAAGGAAGAGCAGCTGCTGGGGTACGAACAGGACGCGGTTCTCGGAGCCGTCGTCGGCCACGATGCCGCCCGCCACCGTCAGTTGGGGCCAGCCGTGCTGCTCCTGCCACCACAGGTTCGGCCACGCGATGAGTACGGCGAGGGCGACGCCGACCCCCAGCCACGGGCTGCGCAGCAGTCTGCGCGGCCCGGCCACGGCGAACCCGCCGAGCAGGGCCGCCACCAGCATCGCCACCAGGTACTTGTTCTGCACGCCGATCCCGACGGCCGCACCGACCACCGCCCACCACCGGGGATCGCCGGACCGCAGCAGCCGCAGGAACAGCCAGCTGATCGCCAGCCACGCCACCAGGTCGTAGGTGGCCGTGGACACCATGTGCCCCACGGCCAGCACGAACGTCGAGGTCGCCGCACACGCGGCGGCCAGCGTCTGGGTCCGCCGGTCGCCGCCCAGCTCCCGGGCGACCAAAGTGACCAGCAGGATGAGCAGGACACAGGCGAGGGTCCCGGCGACCCGCAGCCCGGCCGGACTCTCCCCGAAGAGGGAGCTCGACGCCTTGGCGATCAACGGGGTCAGCGGCGGCTGGTCGACATAGCCCCAGTCCGGGTGGTCGCCCGCGACGAGGAAGTACAGCTCGTCACGGTGGTACCCGTACCGGCCGGACAGGCCGGTGAGGAGCGCGGCGGTGACGGCGCAGACGGTCAGGGCGGGGGCAGTGGCGAATGCGTGGAGCGGGCGGGATTCACCTTTGTCGTACTTGTCGTACACGGGGGGAGCCTATGGCCGATCGGACGGCACCAGAAGACGTCGTACCGCAACGAATCGGTCAACTCGGCTGGCGGGGGCGGGTGTTGTGCGGCGAGCTCCGCGGGGCGGCGCCCCCTGCGGCCTCCTGCGATCAATCGGCTGTCGCCCCAGCACCCCCTGCGGCTACCGTGACCTCCCCCGACACACGGAGATCCGCCCCGCATGCCAGCCCGCCCCACCGCCCCGCTCTTCCCCGCCCCGCTCCTCACCACCCCCCGCCTCGACCTCCTCCCGCTCTCCGCCGGTCACGCCGCCGAGATGGCCGAGGTCCTCGCCGATCCCGCGCTGCACATCTTCACCGGCGGCGAACCCCTCTGCGCGGACGCCCTCCGTGCGCGCTACGAGCGGCTTGAGCGGGGCGCCCCCGAGCCAGGCACCAGCTGGCTGAACTGGGTCGTCCGGCTGCGCGGCGAGGACCGGCTGACCGGGACCGTGCAGGCCACCGTCACCGGCGAAGTCGCCGAACTGGCCTGGGTGGTGGGCACCGGCTGGCAGGGCCGGGGCATCGCGACCGAAGCCGCCGCAGGACTGGCCGACTGGCTGGTCGGGCAGCCCGGTATCCGCGAACTGCGCGCCCACATCCACCCCGACCACCTGGCCTCACAGGCGGTCGCCCGCGTCATCGGACTCGCCCCGACCGACGAACGCCTCGACGGCGAGGTCCGCTGGACCCGCGCGCTGGAGCCCGCGTCCGCTTCCGCTGATGTCGATGCTGATGCCGATGCGCCCACCGTCCGCGTCCGCGACGGACTGCTGTGCGGGCTGCGGCCCGCACCCGGCCTCACCGCGTACCTCGGCATCCCCTACGCCGCCCCGCCCTTCGGCCCCCACCGGTTCCGCGCCCCGCAGCCCCCCGCGCCCTGGGACGGCGTACGGGACAGCACGGCCCACGGGCCCATCTCCCCGCAGTCGGCGGAGCTGCCAGGCGCCCCCTCCTGGGTGCCCGGCGACGAGGACGTACTCACCCTCAACATCTGGGCGCCGGAAGGCAGTTCGGGTTCACCCACCGGCTCGGAAGCAGGCCTGCCGGTCCTCGTGTGGATCCACGGCGGCGCCTACACCTTCGGCTCGTCCGCCCAGCCCGACTTCGACGGTACGGTGCTGGCCCGGGCCGGACTGGTCGTGGTGACCGTCAACTACCGCATCGGCTTCGAGGGGTTCGGCCACCTCCCCGACGGCGGCCCCGGCACCCCGTACCCGGAGAACCGCGGCCTCCTCGACCAGGCCGCCGCCCTGCGCTGGGTCCGTACGAACATCGCGGCCTTCGGCGGCGACCCGGAGCAGGTCACCGTCGCCGGACAGTCTGCCGGTGCCACCTCCGCCGTCAGCCTGATGCTGATGGAAGAGGCGCGCGGACTGTTCCGGCGCGTGATCGCGCACAGTGCCGTCGGACCCTGCTTCTCACCGGCCACCGCCGCCGAGAACACCCGCTGGATCGCCTCGGCCGCCGGAGTCCCCGCCACCACCGAGGGGCTGCTCTCCGCCTCCCCGCACGCCCTCGTCGCCGCCTCCGACCGGGTCTCCGCCACCCTCCACGGCGACCCCGGCTTCGGCGTCCGCCACCACAACGATGTCCTCTACGGACCGGTCGCCGACGGTACGGTCCTGCCCGCCGACCCTCTCGCCGCGCACGCCGTGGCCCCGGTCGCCGGCATCGACCTGCTGGTCTGCCACACCACCGAGGAGTACTGGCTGATGGACGCCGTCGGCCAGAGCGTCGAGGTCGTTTCGGAGGACCAACTGGAGTCGTTCCGCACCGACTTCGGCCTCCCTGCGGAGCTGGTCGACGGATACCGGGCGCGCATGCCGGGAGCCCCCGTCCAGGAGCTCTACCTCGCCCTCATCGGCGACCTGTTCTTCGCCGAGTACAGCAACCGCGTCGCCGACGCCCACGTCCGCGCCGGGGGCCGCACCTTCCACTCCCGCTTCGCCCGCCGCCGTACCGACGCCGAAGGCCGGGTCGTGGTGCGCGCCTGGCACTGCGCGGACATCCCCTTCGCCTTCGGCAACCACCGCGACCCCCGGCTGGAGTTCCTGATCGGGGGCCCGCCGGACCCCGCCGACGACGAGCTGGCAGGCCGACTGGTGCGCGCCTGGGCGGACTTCGCGGCGACGGGGGAGCCGGGCTGGTTGCCGTACGACCCGGACGACGAGGAGAAGACCGTACGGATCTGGGGCGCGCACGCGGCGAGCGGGCCGCCGCGCGGGCTGTGGAGCGGGGTGGACTACGACCCCCGGCTGAGGTGACCGGCGTGGGGCGGGGTTACCCCGGAGGTAATCGACCCCGCGCCGACTCCGGGAGATCGTGGGCGTGTTGGCAGGGACCGCACAGGGCGGGACCGCGGCACGAGAGGGTTCCCGATGACCACGCACACGTACGAGACCGCCGTCCAGCGTTACTTCGCCGCCTGGAACGCAACGACCGGCCCCGACGACCTCGCCAAGGCCGTCGCCGCCGCCTTCACCGAGGACGCCACCTACACCGACCCGCTCGCCGAGGTGGCCGGGCACGAGGGGCTGGCCGCCTTGATCGCAGGGGCGCACGCCCAGTTCCCCGGCTTCGAGTTCGCGCTCACCGGAACCCCGGACGGGCACCACGACCTCGTCCGCTTCACCTGGGACCTGGTCTCCGGGGCGGACGGTTCGGCGCCCGTGGCGGGCTTCGACGTGATCACGCTCGCCGAGGACGGGCGGGTCGCCTCGGTGAAGGGATTCCTGGACCGCGTTCCGGGAGCGTGAGCGCAGGGGTGCGGGGCGCGAACGGGGCGCGAACCGACGGGGCCCGTGGGGCTGGTGGGGCAGGTGTCTATGGTTGCTCCCCATGTGGCAAGGACAGCAGCCGTCGGGGGCCGGACAGTACCCGCAGCACCAGCACCAGCAGGACAACCCGTATCTGCGGGACGGGCAGCCGGGGCCGCAGGGTTACCCGGCTCCTCCGCCGCAGGGCGGTGGCGGAGGACGCAGGACCACGACCGTCGTCGTGGTCGCCGCCGCGGTGGTCGTCGTCGCCTGTGCCGCCACCGTGTTCCTGGTCCGTGGCAAGGGCGGCGACGCAGCCGACGACCCGAAGAAGAAGGACGACAAGGCGGTCTCCACACCGTCCGCCACCGGGGACGGGGCCGGGGGCGGCACCGTACGGGAGAAGTCGGGTGAGCCGAAGCCCCTCGTCGCGGGGTGGAAGACCGTGGTGAACCCCAAGCTGGGCGTCGCCTTCGACGTACCGCCGCAGTGGGACCGGAAGTCGATCGACTGGGTCAGCTACGTCGCCGACGACCGGGACCCCGAGGAGAAGCCCCTCGTTGCCTTCTCCTCGCCCGGCATGCTCAAGGAGAAGTGGTGCGTGCCCGCCGGTGACCCGGACGGCAGCTCGGGGTCGAAGTCGCTCGCCTCGGCCGGTTCGCGCGGCGAACGCACGGCGAAGAGCGCCGATGCCGCCGCGAGCAACAACGCGAGGGAGTGGCTCTACGGGTTGTACACCCAGCCGGACCGCGCGAAGGGGAAGACGGATCCGGCAGAGCCGTTCACCACCGCTTCGGGGATCAAGGGCAGCCTGGTGACGGCCAGTTCGGCCGGTGTCCCGAAGAAGTCGAAGTGCGCCACCGACGGCAAGGTCCTGGCCTTCGTCTTCCCGCGCGCGGACGGCGCCCTGGCGTCGTGGACCTTCGTGGGCGCAAAGGGGGTGCCCGGCGAAGTGCCGGACGCTACGGTACGCAAGATCGCCGGGACGGTACGGCTGGTGGCCAAGGCTTCGTAGCCGTCGCCGTCACATTCGCGGGCCGGGGATCGTCAGACGGACGAGACCCACGATGACGAGAGAGCGAGCCCGCCGTGCCCGATGCGATGTGTGACGAGTCCGGACCCGACTTCCTGGCGGCCCGCTTCGAGGAGAACCGGGACCGGTTGCGCGGGGTCGCCTACCGGATGCTGGGCTCGACGGGCGAGGCCGAGGACGCGGTGCAGGAGGCCTGGCTGCGGCTCGGCCGCCAGGACGCGGGGACCATCGACAACCTGCCCGGCTGGCTGACCACCGTCGTCGCCCGGGTCTGCCTCGACCAGCTGCGCTCGCGCACGTCGCGCCGGGAGGACCCGCTCGACCCGCTCGACGACACGCACGTCCCCGATCCGGTCGTACGCCGCGAGGACACCGACCCCGAGCAGCAGGCGGTGCTCGCGGACTCGGTGGGGCTGGCGCTGCTGGTGGTGCTGGAGACGCTGGGTCCGGCGGAGCGGCTCGCCTTCGTGCTCCACGATCTGTTCGCGGTCCCCTTCGAGGAGATCGCCCCGCTGGTGGACCGCACCCCCGCGGCCACCCGCCAGCTGGCCAGCCGGGCCCGCCGCCGGGTGCAGGGCACGGCGCCCACGCCGGACGGGGACGCGCTGCGGCAGCGGAAGGTGGTCGGGGCGTTCCTGGCCGCGTCCAGGGGCGGAGACTTCGACGGGCTGCTGGCGCTGCTGGATCCGGAGTGCGTGCTGAGGGCGGACGCGGGGCCGACGATGCGGAAGGCGTCGAGGGTGGTGAGGGGGGCGCGGGAGGTCGTCTCGAACGCGCTCATGTTCTCGGAGTTCGCGCATTTCGCGTCGACGGCGTCGGTCAACGGGGCGACGGGCCTGGTCACGATCATGGACGGACGTCCGGTCTCGGTGATGGACTTCACGGTCGTGGACGGCAAGATCCTGGAAATCAACATCCTGGCGGACCCGGAACGTCTGACGGCCCTGGACCTGAGCACCTTCACCGCCTGACCACGCGGCCGACGGGGGGGGAGGGGGACACCCCCTCCTGCACCTCCCGCCACACGGCCCCGAAGCGTTCGGCGGTGTCGCGCCTGCGGCGGGCAGGTGCCCCTCCCCGCCCCTTCCCTAGACCGCTGGCCGCGGGGCCGGGGGGTCCTTACGCGCGGGCCGGTGGGTGGTTGCTCGCGCAGTTCCCCGCGCCCCCAGGTACTCGTGCTCAGCGCCGCTCAGTTCCTTGCGCCCGTAACTACGAGTACTTCAGGGGCGCGGGGAACTGCGCGGCCAGCCACGAACGCACCCGCACCTCGACCACCGGCCGTGGCCGGGCCCGCCACCTCTGCCCAACCCACGGCAGCCGAAACGCTGCGCGCGGTCCGACGCATCCGGCTCTCGGTCCGTAACTCTGCCGCTATCGGGATTGACTTCGGCGAGACCCGTCTTCAACATCCCTGTACCCGTTCACCGCGGGCCTTTTCGTTCTTCGTGATTCCCTCGATAGTTCGGTGAGTGCCGAACCGTCCGGCCTGTAGCGTGCGGAGTCCTGTGCGGGAGATGCCCGCGCCGATGACCCCGGGAGGCCCCCTTGCCCGAGACGGACCTGAAGCAGCAGCTCGTCGAGCGGTTCCACGAGGTCAACGGTGACCATCCGATGACCGATGCCGATGACGCATATGTCAGCGCGCAGTTCGTTGCCCTGGAGGAACTGTGCGCAGCTCATGGCCGCGATGCCGACGCGGTGCGTCGACTGATGCTGGGGCAGCGTCTGCCGCTTCCGGGGTATCTGCGTTCCGACGGTGCCGAGATGGTGCCGGCCGACCTGTTCGCTCTCGCCGACGAGTCCGGCGGCGTGGACCTGCTCGAAGCGTGGTTCACCGCTCACTGGGCCGACCCGATCGCTGGGAAGGCGGAGTGGAATGCGTATCTGAGTGGACAGTACGTGTGTCTGCACTCGGTGACACCGGCCACCATCCAGCGCAAGGACTGCCTGACGACCGCGATCGGAGCCGCGGCGAACGAGCCGGATGCCGGTTCCGCGCAGTGGTCTGCGAGGCTGCATGCCCTGGTCGACGAACTCGACACGCTGGAACCGGCGTTCACGGCCTACGACCGTCTCCGGTTCGGCGGGCCCACATCCCGGGACACCTGCATCGACGCCGTGCGCGCCCGCTTTCCACGCCCGTGACCCGGGCCGTCGGGGCGTCTGCGGACCGGCTGCGGCCGCTCATACCGCTACGGATTCCGGGGGCAGCGTGACCGTACAGCAGTGAGGTCGAAGTGTTCGAGCACGAGCGGGGACGTCCCCGCCCGTGTGGACGACGGGCACGGTTACTGATCTTGGGGTGTGACGCTCCGGCTTGGCACACGGCGGTCTGCCGGTCGCCCGTAACCATGCGGTTCCCACAGGTGAGGGACGTCTGTACCGGCTGCCACTGACAGCCCGCGTGCGTACGTTCCGCTCACTGCCCCGCCCACCATGCGGCTCCGATGCTGCCCGCCGCGGTGACGAGCGAGACGAGCCACACGGGCACGCGCTGAACGGTCAAGTGGAGTCCGCCGCAGCGGAGTTCGAACGCCGGTGCACGCTGGTGCTCTTTGGGATTGCGGGACACCTGTCCTCCTCAAGGTTGCCCCAACCTGAACATCCCTGACCAGTGGCAGACCATGTAGCGCACCCTGGCGAATAGTCGCGCCACCCCTTGCGAATCGAGCGGAACCATTGACTTCTCGGGAAGACAGGAGGCGCCCCATGCCTGAACGACATGCGCGACTCTGTCGCCAGACTCACCACATGGGTGCTGTCCGTCCTGGCCCCGAGGACCCGCCGACGAAACGGACGGGCTCACTCCCGCCCAGCGCGAGCGGTCGCGGCATGACGCGCGACTGGCTGAACGGCACGCTCCCCGAGCCCACCCCCGCACTGGTCCCCGGGCCGTTCCCCGGAGAGCTTGAGCGGGCTCTGCAGCCCACTCGCCCCCGCAGCGGAACGCCCCGTCCGGCGCCGGGCTGGACGGGGCTTCCCCGTAGAGCACGCACTGTGGAACTTCGGGAAGGGGCGGGGAGGGGAACAGCCCGCGCAGCGGAGCCCCCCCGCCCTCCGCCCCCCCGATTCCGCCCCCGTCACCACCCCACCCCCCACACGAGATATCTTGACGTCAAGCAATGTTGCAGACGTGGAGCGGAGTACCCGGTGACTGACTCGACCATCATCTATACGCACACCGACGAGGCCCCGGCCCTCGCGACGTATTCGTTCCTGCCCGTCGTCGAGGCCTACGCCTCCACGGCCGGTGTCACGGTCGAAAGCCGTGACATCTCCCTGGCGGGCCGCATCATCGCGAGCTTCCCGGAGTTCCTCAAGGAGGAGCAGCGTATTGATGACGCACTCGCCGAGCTCGGCGAGCTGGCCAAGACGCCCGGCGCCAACATCATCAAGCTGCCCAACATCTCGGCCTCGATCCCGCAGCTGAAGGCCGCGATCGCCGAGCTCCAGGGTCAGGGCTACGCCCTCCCCGCCTACCCGGACGACCCGCAGACCGACGCCGACAAGGACGTCCGCGCCCGGTACGACAAGGTCAAGGGCAGCGCCGTCAACCCGGTCCTGCGCGAGGGCAACTCCGACCGCCGTGCCCCCGCCTCGGTCAAGAACTACGCCAAGGCCCACCCCCACCGCATGGGCAAGTGGACCCCCGAGTCCAAGACGAACGTCGCCACCATGGGCGCCGACGACTTCCGGTCCACCGAGAAGTCCGTCACCGTCGCCGAGGCGGGCTCGCTCCGCATCGAGCTCGTCGGCGACGACGGCTCCACCACCGTGCTGCGCGAGTCGGTCCCGGTCCTCGCCGGTGAGGTCGTCGACGCCTCCGTGATGCGCGTCGCTGCCCTGCGCGAGTTCTTCACCGCGCAGCTCGCCCGCGCCAAGTCCGAGGGCGTGCTCTTCTCCGTGCACCTCAAGGCCACCATGATGAAGGTCTCCGACCCGATCATCTTCGGCCACGTGGTCCGCGCCTTCTTCCCGAAGACCTTCGCGAAGTACGGCGAGGCGCTCATCGCGGCCGGTCTGACCCCGAACGACGGCCTCGGCGGCATCTACAAGGGCCTGGAGTCCATCCCGCACATCGGCGAGGAGATCAAGGCGTCCTTCGACGCCGAGCTCGCCGAGGGCCCGGAGCTGGCCATGGTCGACTCCGACAAGGGCATCACCAACCTGCACGTGCCGTCCGACGTCATCGTCGACGCCTCGATGCCGGCCATGATCCGCACCTCCGGCCACATGTGGGGCCCGGACGGCAACGAGGCCGACACCCTCGCCGTCATCCCGGACTCCTCCTACGCCGGCATCTACCAGGTCGTCATCGACGACTGCCGCGCCAACGGCGCCTACGACCCGTCGACCATGGGCTCCGTACCCAACGTCGGTCTGATGGCGCAGAAGGCCGAGGAGTACGGCAGCCACGACAAGACCTTCGAGATCCCGGCCACCGGCACCGTCCGCGTCGTCGACGCCTCCGGCACCGCGCTCATCGAGCAGGCCGTCGGCGCCGGTGACATCTTCCGGATGTGCCAGACCAAGGACCTCCCGATCCAGGACTGGGTCAAGCTGGCCGTCACCCGCGCCCGCGCCACCGGCGTCCCGGCCCTGTTCTGGCTGGACGAGACCCGCGCCCACGACGCGCAGCTCATCACCAAGGTGAAGAAGTACCTCGGCGACCACGACACCGACGGTCTGACCATCGAGATCATGGCGCCGGAGAAGGCCATCGCCTACTCCCTGGAGCGCATCCGCCGCGGCGAGGACACCATCTCCGTCACCGGCAACGTGCTCCGTGACTACCTCACGGACCTCTTCCCCATCCTGGAGCTGGGCACCAGCGCCAAGATGCTCTCCGTGGTCCCGCTGATGAACGGCGGCGGCCTCTTCGAGACCGGCGCCGGCGGTTCCGCCCCCAAGCACGTCCAGCAGCTCGTCAAGGAGAACTACCTCCGCTGGGACTCCCTCGGTGAGTTCCTGGCGCTGGCCGTCTCCTTCGAGCACCTCGCCACCTCCACGGGCAACGCGCGCGCCCAGGTGCTCGCCGACACCCTGGACCGCGCCACGGGCACCTTCCTCAACGAGGACAAGTCCCCGAGCCGCAAGCTGGGCGGCATCGACAACCGCGGCAGCCACTTCTACCTCGCCCTGTACTGGGCCCAGGAGCTGGCCAAGCAGACCGCCGACGCCAAGCTGGCCGAGGCCTTCGGCCCGGTCGCCAAGCAGCTGGCGGAGCAGGAGGAAGCCATCGTCGCCGAGCTCATCGCGGTGCAGGGCTCCCCGGTCGAGATCGGTGGCTACTACCAGCCCGACCCGGCCAAGGCCGCTGCGGTGATGCGTCCGTCGAAGACGCTGAACGAGGCGCTGGCGCTGCTCGTCTGAGCACCCCGCACACGCCGCTCACGTCACTGACGTAGCGTCAGAAGCGTTGCCCCGGCCGGGACTTCACCGGCCGGGGCAACGCTTTTCTGTTCCGCTTCCGCTTCCGGTACGGGCGTCACGCGAGCAGTCCCCAGGCGGCGGCCCCCGCCACCGCCGCCCCGTACGCCCACACCCCGGCCGCCACCACCCGCTCCCGTACCTGCGCACTCCACGCCGTGCCCACCGATATCAGCCACGCCAGCGCGGGCAGCACCAGGACCGCGTGCAGGCTCACCCCGTGCAGCGGCTTCAGCGGGGCCGTCGAGGCGTACGCGTCGAGCTGGTGACCGGTCCTCGTCAGGATCACCCCTCGGGCGATCATCGCCGCCCCCGACGCCAGCCCCACCAGCAGGATCGCGAACCCCGCCCGCAGCGCCAACGGCATCCCGGCGGGACCGGCCGGCCTCCGCCGGAAGGACGCCACCGCCAGCACCGTCAGCAGCACCACGAGCAGTCCGCCGCCCGCGGCCAGGGTCATCGACACCGCCGAGTCGAAGCCGGACTCCATGTTGAGGTGCGAGGGCACGTGCCGCCACGCCTGGAGGGTGATGCCGCCGACCTCCACCACGCAGTCCGCGGCGAACAGCCCGAGGATCATGTTCCGGGTCCGCTGCCCGATCCGCAGGTACGACGCCACCCACACCGCCGCGAGCAGCGTCACCCCGAAGGACAGCCCGAAGGTGACGGGCTTGCGCCACGACACCGGGCCCGTCCACGGCCTGCCGTCCACCGCGAAGACGCCCAGGTGCAGCAGCCCGGACGCGAAGAGCAGGACCCCGACCGCGACACAGGCCCGCTCCATGGCGGAGAGTGACCGGGACCGCGTGTGCGCACTGTGCGCGTTGCCCGTGCTGCGCGCGTTGCCCGTGGTGCCCGTGCTGTTCGACGTCTTCATGCCGTCCAGCATCGCGAGCGGCGGCCGGTGGGTCGTCGTACCGCCGGAGGCAGTGGCGCTGCTCCGAGGGCAGTACGGAAAGCACCTATCCGTCGAGACCGAGCTGATGTTAGGTTTGGCTAACCTAAGTGGATCAGTGGTGGGGTGGGTCATGGCCAAGGACGGCAAGTTCCGCAAGCCGGAACAGCGGGAGTTCCTCGTCGTACACGTGGTGGCGCGGAAGCGGATCAGTCCGAACTTCGTACGGGTCACCATCGGCGGACCCGCCCTCGACGCCTTCCGCCCGATGGGCCACGACCACTGGTTCCGGCTCTTCCTGCCCACCGCCAAGGGGCTGCGGCTGCCCAAGCGGACCAACGGCCTGTGGGTCGCCGAGTACATGCTGATGTCCAAGGACACCCGCCCCATCGGGCGCAACTACACCGTGCGCCACCACCGTGCGCAGGGTACGTACAGCGACGGCCCGGAGATCGACATCGACTTCGTCCTGCACGAGGACGCCGACGGCAAGCTGGGCCCCGCCGCGGCCTGGGCCCGCGACGCCAGTGAGGGCGACGAACTCGGCATCTACGACGAGGGCATCACCTTCCTGCCCCCGGCGGGCGCGCGGTGGCGGCTGCTGGCCGGGGACGAGAGCGCGCTCCCCGCGATCCTCGGCATCCTCGCCTCGGCGGCGGACGAGCCCGAGGACGTACGTACCGAGGTGTACGTCGAGCTCGCCGACCCCGAGGACGTCCAGCCCGTCGAAACCCGCCCCGGCACCACCCTCCACTGGCTCACCAGGAAGCCGGGCACCCACGTCGGCGAAACGCTCCTCGCCGCACTCAGGGAGGCGGACCTGCCCGCCACCCCCGGCTACGCCTGGACGGCCGGTGGCCAGAAACTGGCCACCGGGGTGCGCCGCCATCTGGTCTCCGACCGGGGCTTCGCCAAGGACGCGATCACCTTCACCGGGTACTGGCGCTGACGCCGAACCACTTTTCAAGCCGGCCGTCCAGTTCCTCCTGGGAGTCGCCGACCCACACCACGTACCCGTCAGGCCGCAACAGCACGGCGGGTACGTCCAGTTCGTCGCCCATGTCGGCGACCCGGTCGACCCGGTCCTCCCGGCCCGCCACCGAGAGCAGGCCGGTCCCGTCGAGCAGCAGCCCCCTGCCCTCGTGCATCAGCCCGTACAGGCGGCCGGACTTCAGCGGCACGTCGCGCAGGCGCCGGCCGAGCAGCTCGTGGCCCTCTCCGGTGTCGCCGCCGCCCTCGCCGACGTCGTAGCGGATCGCGATCCCCGTGACCTTCTCGACCAGGCGCCGCTGCACCCCCTCGTCCTCCAGCAGCTCCGCGAACACCCGGCGAGCCGCCCGGGGGCCCGGCTCGGGGATCAGCAGTTCGCTCTGCGCGCGGGTGTGGTTCAGCACGTCCTCGGCCACCGGCCGCCGCTCGGCCCCGTAGGTGTCCAACAGCCCCTCCGGCGCCCACCCGTTGACCTCTGCGGCCAGCTTCCAGCCGAGGTTGAACGCGTCCTGGATGCCGAGGTTGAGCCCCTGCCCGCCCAGCGGCGGATGGATGTGCGCCGCGTCGCCCGCCAGCAGCACCCGCCCCTCCCGGTAGCGCTCGGCCAGCCGCACCGCGTCGCCGAACCGGGTCACGGAGTGCCGTGAGTGCATGCCGAAGTCGGTACCGGCGAGCTCCTGGAGCCGCTGGTCGAACTCCTCGAAGGTCGGCGCGGGCGCGCGCTCCGGGGCCACCTGCGCGGTGCGCAGGACGAAGCGGTACATCCCCTTCCGTGTGGGGTGCGGGCCGAACTGTAGGTAGGGAGAGGTCAGTTCGGCGGCCGCCTCGGTCATCTCCTCCGGCGTACGGTCCACCTCCGCCTCGCCCAGCAGCCACTCGACCTGGGCCGGCTCGCCGGGGAAGCCGATGCCGAGCTGCTTGCGCACCGTACTGCGGCTGCCGTCGCAGCCCACGAGGTAGCGGGAGCGCAGCCGCGTGCCGTCGGCCAGTTCGGCCGTCACCCCGGTGTCGTCCTGGGTGACTCCCACCAGTTCGCTGCCGTACCGGATCTCCGCACCGAGCGCGTCCGCCCGCTCGGTCAGCACGCGCTCGACGGCGGGCTGCGGTACGCCGAGCAGGTAGGCGTGCGCGGAGTCCACCCCCTCCAGTGGCGGCTTGACGATCCCGGCGAAGGTGCTGCGCAGCGGGTGCCGCTGCCCCTGCGCGAGGACGGCGTCCAGCAGCCCGCGCTGGTCCAGCATCTCGATGCTGCGCACGTGCAGCCCCAGCGAACGGATCTGGTCGCCCGGCACCGGCTCCTTCTCCAGTACGAGGACCCGGACACCGTGCAGCCGCAGTTCGGCGGCCAGCGTCATGCCTGCGGGGCCGCCACCGGCAATGATTACATCCATCACTAAAGCGCCTATTCCGCTAGATATCCGGCTCTACCGGCTTCGGCCGCTCATTCTGCGCCTCCAGGGGGGCCTTGCGGCAAGGCCCTCTCCGGGCGGTACGGTGAAGGGGGCAAGGGGAGCTGTGTTTCGACCCCCTTGCCCTTCGTTTTTTCGCGCGGTGACGCCGCTGCCTCTCCTCTCTCTCCTCCTCGCACCTCCCTCCCGGTGCTGACTCGCCCGGAATCCCTTTGCATAAAACTGCGTGCATACGTATAGTCATGCCATCGACGAGGAGGCATTCCGATGGTGGTACGGGCAGCAGTGGCCGGGGCGAGCGGATATGCGGGAGGTGAGCTCCTGCGCTTCCTTCTCGTGCACCCCGGTGTCGAGATCGGTGCCCTGACCGCGCACTCCCAGGCCGGACAGCGGCTCGGCAGCGTGCAGCCGCACCTCGCGCCGCTCGCCGACCGGGTGCTGGAGCCGACCACCGCCGAGGTCCTCGCCGGGCACGATGTCGTCTTCCTCGCGCTGCCGCACGGTCAGTCCGCCGCGGTGGCCGAGCAGCTCGGCGACGAGGAGCTGGTGGTCGACCTCGGGGCCGACTTCCGGCTCGCGGACGCCACCGACTGGGAGCAGTTCTACGGTTCCCCGCACGCCGGTACCTGGCCGTACGGCCTGCCCGAACTGCCGGGCTCCCGCGCCGCGTTGACGGGAACCAAGCGCATCGCGGTGCCCGGCTGCTACCCGACGGCCGTCTCGCTCGGGCTCTTCCCCGCGTACGCGGCGGGGCTCGTCGAGCCGGAGGCCGTGATCGTCGCCGCGTCCGGCACCTCCGGCGCGGGCAAGGCCGCCAAGCCGCACCTGCTCGGCTCCGAGGTGATGGGGAGCATGTCCCCGTACGGAGTCGGCGGCGGCCACCGGCACACCCCCGAGATGATCCAGAACCTCAGCGCCGTCGCGGGGGAGCGGGTCACCGTCTCCTTCACCCCGACGCTCGCCCCGATGCCCCGCGGCATCCTCGCCACCAGCAGCGCGAAGGCGAAGCCGGGGGTGGGCGCGGGCGACGTACGGGCCGCGTACGAGAAGGCCTACGCGGACGAGCCGTTCGTACGCCTCCTGCCGGAGGGGCAGTGGCCCGCCACCGCCGCCGTGTACGGCTCCAACGCCGTACAGATCCAGGTCGCGTACGACGCCGCCGCGCACCGCGTCATCGTCGTCAGCGCCATCGACAACCTCGCCAAGGGCACCGCCGGCGGCGCGGTGCAGAGCATGAACATCGCCCTCGGGCTCGACGAGTCCACCGGACTGAACACGATCGGAGTAGCACCGTGAGCGTCACGGCAGCACAGGGATTCACGGCGGCGGGCATCGCCGCCGGGATCAAGGCCAACGGCAACCCGGACCTGGCCCTCGTGGTCAACACCGGGCCGCGCCGCGCCGCCGCGGGCGTCTTCACCTCCAACCGCGTCAAGGCAGCCCCGGTCCTCTGGTCCGAGCAGGTCGTCAAGAGCGGCGAGATCACCGCCGTCGTCCTCAACTCCGGCGGCGCCAACGCCTGTACGGGACCCAAGGGCTTCCAGGACACCCACGCCACCGCCGAGAAGGTCGGCGAGGTGCTGGAGATCGGCGCGGGCGAGGTCGCCGTCGCGTCGACCGGCCTCATCGGGGTGCTGCTCCCCATGGACAAGCTGCTGCCCGGCATCGAGAAGGCCGCCGCCGAGCTGTCCGCGCACGGCGGCGAGAAGGCCGCCATCGCCATCAAGACCACCGACACCGTCCACAAGACGGCGGTCGCGGGCGGCGAGGGCTGGACGGTGGGCGGCATGGCGAAGGGCGCGGGCATGCTCGCCCCCGGCCTCGCCACCATGCTGGTCGTCCTGACGACCGACGCCGACCTCGAAGCCCCCGTGCTCGATTCGGCACTGCGCGACGCCACCCGGCAGACCTTCGACCGGGTCGACTCCGACGGCTGTATGTCGACCAACGACACCGTGCTGCTGCTCGCCTCCGGGGCATCCGAAGTGGCCCCGGAGTACGACGAGTTCGCGGCGGCCGTCCGTACCGTATGCGACGACCTCGCCCGGCAGCTGATCGGCGACGCCGAGGGCGCCAGCAAGGACATCCGGATCGAGGTGATCAACGCGGCCACCGAGGACGACGCCGTCGAGGTCGGCCGGTCCATCGCCCGCAACAACCTCCTCAAGTGCGCCCTGCACGGCGAGGACCCCAACTGGGGCCGGGTGCTCTCCGCCATCGGCACCACGAAGGCCGCCTTCGACCCCGACGCGCTCAACGTCGCCATCAACGGCGTCTGGGTCTGCAAGAAGGGCTCCGTCGGCGACGACCGCGACCTGGTCGACATGCGCTACCGGGAGATCAAGATCACCGCCGACCTCGCCGAGGGCTCCGAGTCCGCCGTGATCTGGGCCAACGACCTCACCGCCGACTACGTCCACGAGAACAGCGCGTACTCCTCATGAGCAGTCCGGAGAACGGGGCCGCGAAGCCCACCGCCCGCAAGCACACCGCGCTGCCCAAGGCGCAGATCCTCATCGAGGCGCTGCCCTGGCTGATCCGCCACCAGGGCAAGACCGTCGTGATCAAGTTCGGCGGCAACGCCATGGTCGACGAGGACCTCAAGGCGGCCTTCGCCCAGGACGTCGTCTTCCTGCACCACGCGGGCCTGCGCCCGGTCGTCGTGCACGGCGGCGGCCCGCAGATCAGCAAGCAGCTCGACGCGGCCGGCATCGTCAGCGAGTTCAAGGCGGGTCTGCGGGTCACCACGCCCGAGGCGATGGACGTCGTACGGATGGTCCTGGCGGGCCAGGTGCAGCGCGAACTGGTCGGGCTGCTCAACCAGCACGGCCCGCTCGCCGTCGGCCTCACCGGCGAGGACGCGCACACCATCACCGCCACCCAGCACTTCCCGCAGATCGACGGCGAAGCAGTCGACATCGGCCGGGTCGGAGAGATCACCGCGATCGACACCGGCGCGATCGAAGCGCTCCTCGCCGACGGCCGCATCCCGGTCGTCTCCTCGATCGCCCGCTCCCAGGACGATGGACATGTCTACAACGTCAATGCTGATACGGCGGCTGCGGCACTCGCTGCGGCGCTGGACGCCGAAACCCTGATGGTCCTCACCGACGTCGAGGGCCTCTACGAGGACTGGCCGAACAGCGACGACGTGATCAGCCGCCTCACCGCCACCGAGCTGGAGAAGCTGCTGCCCGAACTGGCCAGCGGCATGGTCCCCAAGATGGAGGGCTGTCTGCACGCCGTGCGAGGCGGGGTCAACACTGCCCGCGTCATCGACGGCCGGGTGCAGCACTCGATCCTGCTGGAGATCTTCACCGACGAGGGCATCGGCACCATGGTCGTGCCCGACGAACAGGGGGAACCGCAGTCATGAGCAACGCCGAACTCATCGGCCGGTGGCAGGCCACCATGACCGACAACTACGGCACCCCCGGCCTCGCCCTCGTCCGCGGCGAAGGCTCCCGCCTCTGGGACGCCGACGGCAAGGAATACGCCGATTTCGTCGGCGGCATCGCCGTCAACGCCCTCGGCCACGCCCACCCCGCCATCGTCGAAGCGGTCTCCCGCCAGATCGCCTCGCTGGGCCACGTCGCCAACCTCTACGTCGCCGAGCCGCCCGTCGCGCTCGCCGAGCGGCTGATCGAGATCTCGGGCCGTCCCGGCCGCGTCTACTTCTGCAACTCGGGCGCCGAGGCCAACGAGGCCGCCTTCAAGATCGGCCGGCTCACCGGCCGCGGTCACATGGTCGCCACCGTCGGCGGCTTCCACGGCCGCACCATGGGCGCCCTGGCCCTCACCGGCCAGCAGGGCAAGCGGGAGCCGTTCCTGCCGCTGCCCGGCGACGTCACCCACGTACCGTACGGAGACGTCGACGCGCTCCGCGAAGCGGTCACCGAGGACACCGCGCTGCTGGTCATCGAGCCCATCCAGGGCGAGCTCGGCGTGGTCGTACCGCCGCCCGGCTACCTCAGGGCAGCCCGCGAGATCACCCGCGCCACCGGCACGCTCCTCGTCCTGGACGAGGTGCAGACCGGCATCGGCCGCACCGGCCACTGGTTCGCCCACC
This sequence comes from Streptomyces sp. NPDC032721, assembly GCF_055579625.1. Lineage (NCBI taxonomy): Bacteria > Bacillati > Actinomycetota > Actinomycetes > Kitasatosporales > Streptomycetaceae > Streptomyces > Streptomyces sp. NPDC032721. The sequence goes on from NZ_JBVIMX010000026.1 coordinate 55,539, forward strand.
AGGCCGAGGACGGCATCGACCCGGACATCATCACCCTCGCCAAGGGCATCGGCGGCGGCCTCCCGCTCGGCGCGACGATCGCCTACGGCCCGGCCGCCGAGCTGCTCAAGCCCGGCCATCACGGGTCCACCTTCGGCGGCAACCCGATCTCCTGCGCCGCCGGAATCGCCGTCCTGGACACCATCACCGCCGACGGACTCCTCGACGCCACCAAGCGGACCGGCGGCACACTGCGCGACGCGATCCAGTCACTCGGCCACCCGCTCGTCTCCCACGTCAGGGGTGAGGGCCTGCTCCTGGGTATCGTCTTGACCGAGTCCCTCGCTCCCCAGGTGCAGCAGGCGGCTCAGGACGCCGGTTACCTGGTGAACGCGCCCGCCCCCGATGTCGTACGGCTGATGCCCGCTCTGACCATCGGCGATGCGGTGGTGGACGCGTTCCTCGGGGCCCTGCCCGGCATCCTCGACGAGGCGTACGCCGCAGCACACGGGGACCAACGATCCGGAGAATGACGCAGATGACCGAGGCGCAGGCGCGGGACAACGAACACGGCAACGGCGGGCCCGCGGTACCGCAGACCCGGACCGCACGCCACCGCCGGATCGTGGACATCCTCAACCGGCAGCCGGTGCGCTCGCAGAGCCAGCTGGCCAAGCTCCTCAGCGACGACGGGCTGAGCGTCACCCAGGCGACGCTCAGCCGCGACCTCGACGAGCTCGGCGCGGTGAAGATCCGCAACACCGGCGGCGAACTGATCTACGCGGTGCCCAGCGAGGGCGGCTTCCGCACCCCGCAGGCGCCGCTGGGGGAGTCCGCCAAGGAGGAGCGGATGCGGCGGCTCTCCGCCGAACTGCTGATCTCGGCGGAGGCCTCGGCCAACCTGGTGGTGCTGCGCACCCCGCCGGGCGCCGCCCAGTTCCTGGCCTCGGCCATCGACCAGGCGGAGCTGCGGGCGATCCTCGGCACCATCGCGGGCGACGACACCCTGATGCTGATCAGCCGCGACCCGGCGGGCGGCCAGGCACTCGCCGACCACCTGCTGCGGCTGGCCCAGAAGGAACGTTAGGCCGAAGCCTGCCCGCCCGAGGCCTGCTGCTGTCCGGCCTGCTGGTTTCCGGTCTGCTGCTGTCCGGCCTCCTGCTCCGCCGTTTCGCGCTTCCTGCTGCGGTACGACATCCAGGCCGCGACCAGCGCGCCCGACACGTTGTGCCACACCGAGAAGACGGCCGACGGCAGTGCGGCCAGCGGGCTGAAGTGGGCGGTGGCCAGCGAGGCGGCGAGCCCGGAGTTCTGCATGCCGACCTCGAAGGCCATCGCCCGGCTCGCGGGCTGCCCGAGCCGGGCCAGCCGGCCGGCGCCGTAACCCAGCGCGAGGCCGAGTCCGTTGTGCAGTACGACGGCGACGAAGACGAGCAGCGCGGCCGACTTGATGGCGGCGGCGCTGCCCGCCACCACGACCGCGACGATCACCGCGATGGTCGCGGCGGAGAGCCAGGGCAGCGCGCCCAGCACCCGGTCCACGTACTTCCCCGCCAGCAGCCGTACGACCAGCCCCGCGATCACCGGCAGCAGCACGGTCTTGAGGATGTCCTCGACCATCGACCCCGCGTCCACCGGCAGGTACTCGCCCGCGAGGAGCAGCGTCAGCGGCGGCGTGACCAGCGGCGCGAGCACGGTCGAGACCGTCGCCACCGACACGGACAGCGCCACGTCGCCCCGCGCCAGGTACGTCACCACATTGGACGCGGTCCCGCTCGGCGCGCACCCCACCAGGATCACCCCGGCCGCCAACTGCGGCGGCAGATCCAGCGCATGGGCGATGAGCCATCCCAGACCCGGCATGATCACGTAGTGCGCCACCAGGCCGAGCGCGACCGCCCACGGCCGTTTGGCGACGCCCTTGAAGTCCAGCGGGGTCATCGTCAGGCCCATGCAGAACATCACGATGCCGAGGAGGTACGGCACCGAGGTCTTCCACCCGGTGAAGGCGTCCGGTACGAGGAGCCCCAGCACGCCGGCCACGAGGACGAGCACGGGAAAGACGGTGACGGCCCGGCGGGCGGCCCGGTCGGTTCCAGAGCTGTTCTGGCTGGTGGGAGGGGGTGCGGTGGTGCGCGATTCGGTACTCACGGCCGTGATGCAACGCCCCGGCGGGCGTCCCGCGCAACACCGTCTCGGTATGTGGTCCCTACACCAATCGGACGGCAGGGCCCGTAACGTCAGTAACGGGTGATGTTCGTCGTTCCTCTGCCGGTTCCGACGGCGAGGTGCGGCGAGCGCCCCGGATCGATCCACCCCAGGATCCGCCGCATGGCGTCCGCCGGCACGGACACACAACCGGCCGTCGCCCCCTTCCCGTTGACGTGCAGGAAGATCCCCGCGCCCCGGCCGCGTACCGGCTTCGCGTAATTGAAGTCGACGAGCAGCGCGTGCGCGTACTGCGTCCCGTACGCGTCCAGCTTCTCGGCCTCGGAAGCCCGGCAGTCGCGGGGGAGGCCCTCCACCCACCGGTTGTAGGACCGCGAGGCGTTGTCCTGGCACCACCACGACCGGGGCCCGATCCGCCGGTAGGCGACCCGCGCCCCGGGCGGCGGCGCGGCCACCCCGAACGCGTACGGCAGCCCGAAGAGGCCGGTCGGCGTGGTGTTCGTGCTCTGCCGCCGGGTGGCCCCCTCCGCGAGCCCCTTCGCCCCGAACCGCGCCGCCGCCGACCCCACCGCCACCCAACTCCCGCCCGGCCGCCGGTCCCACCAGGTCAGGGTGCCGGTGGTGGCGGCGGTCCCGTCCGCGACGGCGGTGACGAGCTGACTGCCCCCACCGGTGTCGGCCATCCGCGCGGGCAGCGGCGCGTCGGCCGTGCCGGGAACGGCGAGGAGCAGCGGGGCGAGGGCCAGGACGGCGGCGGCGCGCGGCAGGATCATCCTCAGACGTTACGAGGAGGAAGCGGCAGCGGCACCCCCGGCAGGCCGTCGATGCTGGTCGCGATGTCACGCTTCGCGAAGTACGCGGAAAGGGACTCGTCGTCCTCCCGCGCGAACCGCTGCGCGTGCAGCGTGCGGTCCTCCTCGTACGTCATGAACGGCACGTTGTACCCACAGGTGTCCCGCACCAGCTCCGCCGACACCACCACGATCGCGCGCAGCCCGTGCGGCGTGCTGTCGATCCCCTCGAACCGCGCCAGCAGCTCCTCGAACCGGGGATCGTCCCGGAACACCGCCTCGCCCTTTCCGTGCACCCGCACGATGTTCGGCGGCCCGTCGAAGGCGCACCACATCAGGGTGATGCGGCCGTTCTCGCGCAGATGGGCGACGGTCTCGGCGTTGCTGCCCGCGAAGTCCAGGTAGGCCACGGTCAGTTCGTCGAGTACGACGAAGGACCCCTGGAGGCCCTTGGGCGAGAGGTTGATCGTCCCGTCCCCGGCGAGCGGCGCGGTGGCCGTGAAAAAGACCGGCTGCGCCTCGATGAAGGTGCGCAGCCGGCCGTCTATCCGTGCGTGTGTCTTTCCCATGCGGGCAATTATCGGCAGCCCGCCGTCACTTGCCGGACCAGGAGGTCTGCCGCCGGTCGCGCCGGTGCCGCTCCCTGGCGAGCCGCGCGGCCGCCACCCGGGTGTGCCGGGGCGTGCCCTCACCGAGCCGCCGCGCGAACCACTCCACGGGCAGCTGCTGCGCGTACGGCTCCAGGGCGCGGGTCGCCGCCCGTACGACCTGCCCCGACGGATCGTCGACCAGCGCCAGTACGTCCTGCTCACGGACCGCGTCCAACGCCCGCAGGCCCATCACGGCCTGCGCCCTGACCTGCGGCGCAGGGTGTACGAGGAGGGCGCGGAGCAGCACCGCGTCCTCGGCCCTGACCCCGCACTCGCCGAGCCCGGCGGCGGCACCGGCCGTGGCGGCGCCGAGGGTGGCGGGTGCCGCGCACAGGGACCGGTAGAGGGGGAGCGGCTCGGTGCCGAGCTGCTTGAGCGTGTACCGGGCACAGGCCCGCACGATCGAGGCCCGGTCCGCGAGGAACCCGACGGCGCTCTCGGGTCGCCCGAGACGGCGCAGCGCGGTGACACCGATCGCGCGCACCCGGGGTCCGCGCGAGGCGAGCAGCACGGCGAGCACGTCGTCGGAGACGTCCGCCCCCGCGACCGCGGCCTCCGCGCACACCCCCTGCACGGCCACGTCGCCGCTGCGGGCGGCCAGCCGGACCAGCTCCACCGGACCGAACAGTCCACGCCGGACGGCCACGCGGGTGGCCAGCCGCCGAACCTGACGGTCGGGCGCGCCGGTCAGCGCCCGCACGACGCCGGCCTCGGCCGCCTCCACGGCCGAGGTCACGACCTGACCGGCGGCCCCGCCACGCGAACCCCGCTCCAGACACAGCGCCACCGCGGCCACGTCGGCCAACGCCTCACGACCGAGCCCGGGCAGCGCGTCCCGCAGCAGCGCACGCGCCTGCTCCCGCACGGGCGCGGCCCAGTCGGAGGCGCGTACCGCGACGAGGGGCAGCAGCGCGGGATGCAGGTGCGCACGGTGCAGCAGCGCCGCTTCCCGTATCCGCCCGTCGGGATGACAGAGAGCCACGGCAACCTGCCGCTCCAACGAAGACCGAAGCCCCGGAACGGGATGGCCCAGCCCCGCCTCCCACCCCCACCCGAGCACCCGCACCCCAAGATCGAACTCGACCCAGGCGCGGGGGTCACGCACGTCGAGGAGGGTGCTGAGGGGGCCGTGGGGGGAGGTGGCGGCGAGCCGGGCGGCGGAGGACGTCATCACCGGATGATACGGACGCCCGCCGACGGACGTACGCCCTGCCAGGGCCCTTCCCACTAGGCGATATTTGCGGCTGCCGCCGCGCGGCGCTGGAAGCGTGGGGCGGTGTCGCGCCTGCGGCGGGCTGTGCCCCTCCCCGCCCCTTCCCTAGACCGCTGGCCGCGGGGCCAGGGGTTTGTACGCGCGGGCCGGTGGGTGGTTGCTCGCGCAGTTCCCCGCGCCCCCAGGCATCCAGGGGCGCGGGGAACTGCGCGGCCAGCCACGAACACACCTGCACATGACCACCGGCGGTGGCCGGGCTCGCCACCTGCCCCACCCCGGGGGCCGGCAGCCCCCCACCCCCGTCCGGCCGTACGGGCCGGGGTCTGGGGCAGCGCCCCAGTTCGGGAAGGGGCGGGGAGGGGAAAGGCCCCGCGCAGCGGACCCCCACCCCCACCCCCCCGTCTCTCACGCCCGAGCGTTCAACGACCCCCCATACTTCCGAACCTCCTCCACCGACAGATACGCCTTCGTCTGCTCAAAGTCCTGCAACGTCTTCGGCCGGTTGTCCTGAAAGTCCGTCCGGACGAAATCGTCACCCGCCACCGCATTGAGCCCCCAGTTCACCAGCACCCGCGCCCGCGCCGTCAGCGTCGGCAGGGCCATCACGTGGTAGCCGCGTGCCACCACCTGTGCCGGGAGGCCGTGGAGTTCGATGCCCAGGGGTTTGGAGACCGCGTCCGCGCCGCCCAGGTCGACGACCAGGCCGAGGTCCTTGTGGTGGTAGGGCTTGAGCGGCGTGCCCGCCAGGTTCGCGACGATGTTGTCGGCGAGGACCTTGCCCTGGCGCTGCGCGTGCTGCGCCGTCGGCGGGCAGATCGCGTCGCCGCCCTTGGCGTCGTCCGGGACCGACGCCACGTCCCCGGCCGCGTACAGACCGTCGAAGCCGGGGACGGTGAGCTGGTTGGTGGCGGTGATCCGGCCGCGGATCGTCTCGGCGCCGATCGTGGTGACCAGCGGGCTCGCGGCGACTCCCGCGGTCCAGATCAGGGTGCGGGAGGGCAGCGTGCGGCCGTCGGTGAGTTTGACCGTGGTGTCGTTGACGGAGGCGACCGAGGTGCCCAGGGAGAACTCGATGCCCCGTTCGCGGAGCATGGCCATGGCCTTCACTCCCAGCCGTGTGCCCAGCTCGGGCAGCAGGCGCGGGGCCACGTCCACCAGGTGCCAGCGGACCAGGGTCGGGTCCAGGCGGGGGTAGCGCTTGAGGGCGTTGGTGGTGAGGCGTTGCAGGCAGGCGGCCGTCTCCACGCCCGCGTAGCCGCCGCCGACGACCACGAACTGGAGCCGGGCCACCCGCTCCTCCTGGTCGGTGGTGGCCGCCGCCAGGTCCAGCTGGGCGATCACGTGGTCGCGGATGAACGCCGCCTGGGCGAGCGTCTTCACCCCGAGCGCGTGGTCGGTGAGGCCGGGGATGTCGAAGGTGCGGGTGGTGGAACCGGCGGCGATCACCAGGTGGTCGTACGGCTTCACCGTCACCTCGCCCGTCGTCCGGCGGACGACGCACGCCTTGGCCTTGGCGTCGATGCCGATCGCCACGCCCGGCACGATCTTCGTACGGCGCAGCCTGCGGCGCAGCGAGACGGCGACGGACTGGGGGGTCAGGACGCCTGCCGCCACATGGGGGAGGAGCGGGAGGTAGAGCTGGTAGTCGTGCGGGGAGATCAGGATCAGTTCGGCGTCGCGCGCGGACAGCTTGCGTTCCAGGCGGTGCAGGCACTCGATGCCGACAAAGCCTGCGCCGACCACCACAATCCTCGGTCGCGTCATGGGGTACACCGCTCCTTCGCCTCTGGCCGACGTCTTCCCCAGCATTGCGGCTGACCCGCCCGCCCGCCTCCCGGGACGGCCCCCGACGGCGCACAAGGGGGGCTTTGACAAAACATACGGAGGACTGCATAGTTATGCCTATCGCCGCATGGACCCTCACCGCAGGGCCCGTGCACCGAGCAAGCCGCAGGGAGAGAGCAGTGACCGAGCGCGTCGTACACGCCTACTCGGGCGGCCTTGACACCTCCGTCGCCATCGGCTGGATCGCCGAGGAGACGGGCGCCGAGGTCATCGCCGTCGCCGTCGACGTCGGCCAGGGCGGCGAGGACCTGGACGTCATCCGCAAGCGCGCGCTCGCCTGCGGTGCGGTCGAGGCCGAAGTGGCCGACGCCAAGGACGAGTTCGCCGAGGAGTACTGCCTCCCCGCGATCAAGGCCAACGCCCTCTACATGGACCGCTACCCGCTGGTCTCCGCCCTCTCCCGCCCCGCCATCGTCAAGCACCTCGTCGCCGCCGCCCACCGGCACGGCGCCTCAATCGTCGCCCACGGCTGCACCGGCAAGGGCAACGACCAGGTCCGCTTCGAGGCCGGTATCTCCGCGCTCGGCCCCGACCTCAAGTGCATCGCCCCGGTCCGCGACTACGCGATGACCCGCGACAAGGCCATCGCCTTCGCCGAGAAGGCCGACCTCCCGATCGCCACCTCCAAGAAGTCCCCGTACTCCATCGACCAGAACGTCTTCGGGCGCGCCGTCGAGACGGGCTTCCTGGAGGACATCTGGAACGCGCCGATCGAGGACATCTACGAGTACACCGCCAATCCCGCCGAGCCCCGCGAGGCCGACGAGGTCGTCATCTCCTTCGAGGCGGGCGTGCCCGTCGCCATCGACGGCACCCCGGTCACCGTCCTCCAGGCGATCCAGCAGCTCAACGAGCGGGCCGGCGCCCAGGGCATCGGCCGGATCGACCTCGTCGAGGACCGCCTCGTCGGCATCAAGTCCCGTGAGGTGTACGAGGCTCCGGGCGCGATCGCCCTGATCACCGCCCACCAGGAGCTGGAGAACGTCACCGTCGAGCGCGAACTGGCCCGCTACAAGCGGCAGGTCGAGCAGCGCTGGGGCGAAATGGTCTACGACGGACTGTGGTTCTCCCCGCTCAAGCGCGCCCTGGACGGCTTCGTCAACGAGGCCAACCAGCACGTCACCGGCGACATCCGGATGACCCTGCACGCCGGCCGCGCGGTCGTCTCCGGCCGCCGTTCCGAGCAGTCCCTGTACGACTTCAACCTGGCCACCTACGACTCGGGCGACACCTTCGACCAGTCCAAGGCGCAGGGCTTCATCGAGATCTTCGGCCTGTCCTCGAAGATCGCCGCGCGGCGCGACCTCGCCTGAGGTCCGCTCGTTGAACCTGCCGCTCCCTCCCCGTTCCTCCGCGCGGGGAGGCGGCGGCACACCCGAATCCGATTTCCCGAGGAGCAACAGCTGTGAGCAGCAACACCGGTGACGTACGGCTCTGGGGCGGCCGGTTCGCCGACGGTCCGGCCGAGGCCCTGGCCAAGCTCTCCGCGTCCGTCCACTTCGACTGGCGGCTCGCCCCGTACGACATCGCGGGATCCCGCGCCCACGCCCGCGTCCTGCACAAGGCCGGGCTGCTCACCGCCGACGAGCTGACCCGCATGACCGCCGGGCTCGACCGCCTCGAAGCGGACTTCGAGGAAGGGTCGTTCGTCGGTACCGTCGCCGACGAGGACATCCACAGCGCCCTGGAGCGCGGCCTCATCGAGCGGGTCGGCGCCGACCTCGGCGGCAAGCTGCGGGCCGGCCGGTCCCGCAACGACCAGGTCGCCACCCTCTTCCGGATGTACCTCCGCGACCACGCCCGGATCATCGGCGGTCTGATCGCCGAGCTCCAGGACGCCCTGATCGGCCTCGCCGAGACGCACCAGGACGTGGCCATGCCCGGCCGCACCCACCTCCAGCACGCCCAGCCCGTGCTGTTCGCGCACCACCTCCTGGCCCACGTACAGCCGCTGGCCCGGGACGCGGAGCGGCTGCGCCAGTGGGACGACCGGACGGCCGAATCCCCTTACGGATCGGGTGCGCTGGCGGGTTCCTCGCTCGGGCTCGACCCGGAGGCGGTCGCCGCCGACCTCGGCTTCGAGAACGGCTCCGTCGGCAACTCCATCGACGGCACGGCATCGCGTGACTTCGTCGCCGAGTTCGCCTTCATCACCGCGATGATCGGGATCAACCTCTCCCGGATCGCGGAGGAGATCATCATCTGGAACACGAAGGAGTTCTCCTTCGTCACCCTCCACGACGCCTTCTCCACCGGCTCCTCGATCATGCCGCAGAAGAAGAACCCCGACATCGCGGAGCTGGCGCGCGGCAAGTCGGGACGGCTCATCGGCAACCTGACCGGGCTGCTGGCCACCCTCAAGGCCCTCCCGCTCGCGTACAACCGCGACCTCCAGGAGGACAAGGAGCCGGTCTTCGACTCCTGCGACAGCCTGGAGGTCCTGCTGCCCGCCTTCACCGGCATGATGGCCACCCTCACGGTCCACCGCGAGCGCATGGAGGAGCTGGCCCCTGCGGGCTTCTCGCTGGCCACGGACATCGCGGAGTGGCTGGTCAAGCAGGGTGTGCCGTTCCGGGTGGCGCACGAGGTCGCGGGTGCCTGCGTCAAGGAGTGCGAGCAGCAGGGCATCGAGCTCGACGAGCTGTCGGACGAGCAGTTCGCCAAGATCTCCGAGCACCTGACCCCCGAGGTGCGCACCGTGCTCAACGTCCCCGGCGCGCTCGCCTCCCGCAGCGGGCGGGGCGGCACCGCCCCCTCCGCCGTCGCCGTACAGCTGGCCGAACTGAAGGCGGACCTGGCGACGCAGCACGCGTGGGCGACCGCCAAGCAGTAGCCCCCGTGTGGGTACGTACGACAGGGCCCGGCCGCCTCGCAGTGAGTGAGGCGGCCGGGCCCTGTCTGTGTCGGGTGTCGGGTTAACCAAGGGTGATTGTTCGTTCCATTTGGGTTAAGTGGTGTACGGCGTCGGTCGGTTGAGACACTGACGTCTCATTCGGTCTATGCTTGTCTCATGACAGTCGATCGTGAACAGGTGCTGCGCGCCGCCGCCGCCCTCCTCACCCGCAAGGCGACCTCCACCATGGACGAGGTCGCCAGGGCCGCCGGCATCGGACGGGCCACCCTGCACCGGCACTTCGCCGGCCGGGACGCGCTGATCAAGGCGCTGGAGGAGTTCTGCCTGCGCGAGATGGACGCGGCCCTGGCCGCCGCGCGGCTCGACGAGGGGACCGCGGCAGACGCACTGCGCCGGCTCGTCGCCGCCGCCGAACCCAGTGCCGGCCTGATCTCCTTCCTGATCACCGAGAACCAGCTCTTCGAGAACGACCAGAACGAGGGCTGGGACCGGATCGACGTCAGGGTGGCCGCCCTCTTCCGGCGCGGCCAGGAGAGCGGCGAGTTCCGCATCGACCTCAGCCCCGCCTGGCTGACCGACGCGCTGTACGGGCTCATCTCGTCGGCCGCCTGGTCGATCCAGGACGGGCGCAGCGCCAAGAAGGACTTCCAGCACATGATCGTCGAGTTGCTGCTCGGCGGCGCACGACGGAGCGTGGAGAAATGACAAGCACCGACCGGCGCGCGCACGGGGCAGAGCCGGACCTCCCGCCGGACTCCATATCGCGCCTCGGCCGCTGGGTGGCCCTCGCCGTACTCGTCCTCGCCGTGCTCCTGGTCGCCGTCGACGCCACGGTGCTCGGCCTCGCGACCCCGTTCCTGAGCGAGGACCTCAAGCCGTCCGGCACCCAGCTGCTGTGGATCGGCGACGTCTACTCGTTCATCATCGCGGGCCTGCTGGTCTCCATGGGCAGCCTCGGCGACCGTATCGGCCGCAAGAAACTTCTGCTCACGGGTGCCGTCGCGTTCGGCGCGGTGTCCGTGCTCAACGCGTACGCGTCCAGCCCCGAAATGATGATCCTTGCCCGCGCGCTGCTCGGCGTCGCCGGTGCCACCCTCATGCCGTCCACCCTGGCGCTGATCCGCAACATCTTCCACGACCCCAAGGAACGCAGCCTCGCCGTCGGCATCTGGGGCGCCGCCGCCTCCGCCGGTGCGGCCGTCGGCCCGGTCGTCGGCGGATTCCTCCTCGAACACTTCTGGTGGGGCTCGGTCTTCCTCATCAACCTGCCCGTGATGGCGGTCCTCGTCGTCGTCGGCATCAAGCTGCTCCCCGAGTCCAAGGACCCCAACCCCGGACCGTGGGACCTGCTCAGCGTCGCACTGTCCCTGGTCGGCATGGTGGCCGTCGTGTACGCCATCAAGGAAGCGGCCGTGCACGGCTTCCGCTGGGACATCGCCGCCGCCGCGGTCGTCGGCGTGGCCGCGCTGTACTGGTTCGTACGGCGCCAACGCACGCTGCCCTCCCCGCTCCTGGACATGCGGCTCTTCCAGCACCGCGGCTTCTCCGGCGCCGTGCTCGCCGACCTGCTGACCATCCTCGGCCTCGCCGGACTGGTCTTCTTCCTCTCCCAGTTCCTGCAACTGGTGCAGGGCCGCTCCCCGTTGAACGCCGGACTCATCGAACTCCCCGCCGCGGTCGGCGCGGTGATCGCGGGCCTCGCCGCCGGTTACTTCGCCCGCCGGGTGTCCGTACGCGCCGCCGTCTCGGGCGGTCTGACCGCCGTCGCCCTCGCGCTGGCCGGCTGTACGTTCCTCACCGCCGACACCGGCGAGGTGGCGCTCGGCGGCGCCCTCTTCCTCGGCGGACTCGGCGCGGGCCTGGCCTTCACGGTCACCGCCGACGTCATCCTCTCCAGCGTCCCCAAGGAGCAGGCGGGCGCCGCGTCCGCGGTGTCCGAGACGGCCTACGAACTCGGCGCGGCCCTCGGCATCGCCCTGCTCGGCTCCATCGTGACCGGCATCTACCGGGGCTTCCCGGTCCCGGCCGGAGTCCCCGCCGACGTCTCGGCGGCCGCCCACGACTCGCTCGGCGGGGCCGTCGAATCCGCGGCCACACTGCCGCCGGACCTCTCGACGGCCCTGCTCGACTCCGCGCGGGACGCCTTCACCGACGGCTTCCAGACCGCCGCACTGATCGGTGCGCTGGTGCTGTTCGCGACGGCGGTCGCCGCCTGGTTCATGCTGCGCGGGCAGAAGCTCGAAGAGGGCATCGAGCACTGACCGCACGCGCCGCACTGGCCGCACGCGCCGCGCATACGAGGAGGGCCCCACCGGATCGCTCCGGCAGGGCCCTCCTCGTACGTCCGGTGTCCGGTGCGGACGCTCAGGCCGCCTTCGCCTTGGTCGCGTACATGTCCACGTACTCCTGACCCGACAGCTGCATGACCTCGGACATCACCGAGTCGGTCACCGCCCGCAGGACGTAGCGGTCGCGGTCCATGCCCTCGTACCGGGAGAACTCCATCGGCTCGCCGAAGCGGACCGTCACCTTGCCGGGGCGCGGCAGGCCCGAGCCGCCGGGCTGGATCTTGTCGGTGCCGATCATCGCGAACGGGACCACCGGAGCACCCGTCATCAGCGTCAGACGCGCGATGCCGGTGCGGCCCCGGTAGAGACGGCCGTCGGGGGAGCGGGTGCCCTCCGGGTAAATGGAGAACATTTTGCCTTCCTCCAGCACCCGGCGGCCCGTCATCAGCGCCGCGACGCCACCGCGCCCGCCGTCCCGGTCGACCGGGATCATCCCGCAGCTGGTGAAGAACCAGGCCATCAGGCGGCCCTTGATGCCCTTGCCCGTGACGTACTCGTCCTTGCCGATGTAGTGGACCGGGCGGTCCAGGCAGATCGGCATGATCATGGAGTCGATGAACGTCAGGTGGTTTCCGGCGAGAATGACCGGACCCGTCCCCGGGATGTTCTCGGCGCCTTCCACCTGGGGGCGGAACATCAGGCGCAGGATCGGTCCGAGCACTGCCTTGATGAGCGCGAGACGGGACAACGGTTCCTCCGAAGTCGTAATTCTTTGGGTGGTCCGACGCCTTTACTCGGGTCGGTGCAGGTGAGGACGATACTCGCGGGTCGCCGGTGATCGCACATCGGGTTCACCAAGTGGATACGCAGTGTTGACGTGCGATTCCGGTGCGTCTCGTCCAGGTTCCCCACTCTTTACGTCGTAGACCTCTCAGCCTCAAGGAGTTTTCATGACACAAGGTGCGCAATTCGGTCCGGGCCGCAGGACGCTGCTGGGCGCGGCGGTTCTCGGTGCGGGTGGAGCGGCCCTCGGGCTCTCCGGTACGGCGAACGCGGCCGGACAGCGCAAGGGCGGTCACGGCGACAGCGGATACAAGAGCCTGCCCGTGCCCACCGTCGTCGGCCACCGGGGCGCCAGCGGCTACCGGCCCGAGCACACCCTCGGCGCGTACCAGCTCGCCCTCGACCTGGGTGCGCACGTCATCGAACAGGACGTCGTGCCGACCAAGGACGGGCACCTGGTCTGCCGCCACGAGAACGACATCACCGGCACCACGGACGTCTCCGCGCACCCCGAGTTCGCCTCCCGCAAGGTCACCAAGAAAGTCGACGGCGTCGAGATAACCGGCTGGTTCACCGAGGACTTCACGCTCGCCGAGCTGAAGACCCTGCGGGCCAAGGAGCGCATCCCGGCCGTCCGGCAGCGCAACACCCTCTACGACGGCCGCTGGCAGGTCCCCACCCTGGAGGAGGTGCTCCGCTGGGCAGAGAAGGAGGGCCGCAGGCGGGGCCGCCAGGTCTGGCTGCACATCGAGACCAAGCACCCCACCTACTTCCGGGGCCTGGGCCTGGGCACCGAGGAGCCGCTCGCCCGCCTCCTGCGCAAGTACGGCCGCCACAGGAAGAACTCCCCGACCTTCCTCCAGTCCTTCGAGCCCACCAGCCTCCAGCGCCTGGCGAAGCTGGTGGACGCGCCGCGTGTCGTCCTGCTCGACGGCAACCGCGCCTCGCGCCCGTACGACTTCGTCACCTCCGGTGACCCGCGCACCGTCGGCGACCTGATCAAGCCCGAGGGCCCGGGCGGCCTGAAGTGGATCGCGTCCTTCGCACAGGGACTCGGCCCCTCCCTCGACCTGGTCATCCCCAAGGACGCCGCGGGCAAGCTGGGCAAGCCGACCACCCTCGTACGGGACGCCCACGCGCGCGGCCTGATCCTGCACCCGTATACGGCACGCAACGAGAACAGCTTCCTGCCCGCCGACTTCCGAGTCGGCACCGACCCGGCCGCCTACGGGGACGTCTTCGGCGCCCTGAAGGCGTACCTCGCGACCGGCATCGACGGCATCTTTTCCGACAACCCGGACACCGCGCTGCTCGCGGCGGCGGACCTCAGGGGGTAACCCCGCGTCCGCGGGAGGCCCGAACGGGTGAGACGTGGGCGGACCGGCAACCGCAGCCGGCTCCGGCCGCGTCCCGCCCGGCATGGATCTCATGCTGCAAGAGGTGCAGGCACTCACCCCGCTGCTCGCCGCCGAGGCCGCGGCGGAGGCGCCGGGCGCGGGAGTGGAGGCGGCCGACCTCGAACAGGCCGTCTGGGTGAGGCTGCTGGAGCAGGACGGCGGGGTGCCCGAGTCCCCGGCCGGCTGGCTGCGCAGTGCGGTACGGGCCGAGGCGCGACTGGCCAGGCGCCGGACGCAGCGGGAGGAGCCGTACGCCGCCGAGCCGCCGGAGGCGTACGACGCGGGCCCCGAACCGGTACTGCTGGCCGCCGAACGGCGCCGGGTACTGCGGGCGGCGGTCCGCCGCCTCCCGGCGCGCTGCCGTCCGCTCCTCGCCCTGCTGCTCTCGCCGGCCGACCCCACCTACCGGGAAATCGCAGGGGAGTTGGGAATGTCACAAGGGAGTTTGGGGCCCATGCGTTCCCGTTGCCTGGGATGCCTGCGCAGAATGCTCGCGGCGGAGGTTGCGCCCCCCGAACGCTGGGGAATGGAGCCGTAGACCGGCCGGTGCAGCGGGCGAGCAGGAGGCACACACATGGGCACGAGCGTGATCATCTCTGCGGCGGACGAGCGGGATGCCGAGCAGATCCTCAAACTCCAGTACCTCTGCTACCAGAGCGAGGCGGAACTCTACGACGACTACGGCATCGAGCCGCTGACCCAGACGCTGGCGGCGCTCCAGTCCGAACTGGGGGAGGGGTACGGGCTGGTAGCCCGGCTCGGCGACGAGATCGTCGCGTCGGTACGGGCGACCGTCTCCGCGGACGGCACGGCGCTGATAGCCAAACTGATCGTGCATCCGAGGATGCGCAGGCACGGGCTGGGCGGGCGGCTGCTGGCGGCCATCGAGGCACATGTGGCGGCGGCCACCCCCGCCAAACGCTTCCGCCTCACGACGGGCCACCGGAGCGAGGCCAACCTCCGCCTCTACCGAAGCCGCGGCTACGCGCAGACCACGTCGACGGCCGCCACGACGCGGCTCACCCTGATCACGCTGGAAAAGGAATCCCCCCAGGCGTACACAACCAGCGCCTGACCCTGGGCGGGAGCCGCATGGAGGCTCCGCTGCGCGGGGCTTCTCCCCTCCCCGCCCCTTCCCGAAACTGGGGCGCTGCCCCAGACCCCGGCCCGTGCGGCCGGGCGGGGGTGGGTGGGCTGCCGGGGCTGCGCCCCCGGGCCCCGGCTGGGTGCGGGCATGTGGGTGGTTGGGCAGGTGGCGGGCCCGGCCACGGCCGGTGGTCATGTTGCAGGTGAGTTCTTGGCTGGCCGCGCAGTTCCCCGCGCCCCTGAGTACTCAGGGGCGCGGGGAACTGCGCGAGCAACCACACTCGACCCGCGCATGCGAACCCCCGGCCCCGCGGAGCGGTTTAGGGAAGGGGTGGGGAGGGGCAACTTGCCCGCCGTACATCCAGGGCAGGGAGGCCCGGTCCCGGGCCTACCTTCGGCCCCGCAGCCACAGCAACCCCGTCACCGGCAGGATCACCGGGATCAACAAGTACCCCGCCCCGTACTTCGACCACACCGTCGCATCCGGGAACGCCCCCGGATCCACCAGCGTCCAGGTGCCCACCACCAGCACCCCCACCAGCTCCACCGCACAGCACACCAACGCCACCCGCCGCGCCGTCTCCCCGCCCCGTACCAGCGTGTACGTGATGAAGGCATAGACCACCGCCGCCACCGCCGACAGCGAGTACGCCAGCGGCGCGCGGTCGAACTCCGTCGCGATCTGGTACGCCGAGCGCGACACCGCGCCGACCGACATCACCCCGTACAGCCACACCAGCAGCAGCCCAGGCCCCTTGACCAGTCGCTTCTTGCCCGCGCCCGCGCCCGCGGACGCCGTCGTGTCCGGCATGTCAGCCGCCCCAGATGTCGTGGAGGCGGACCTCCAGGACGGCGAGCACCACGGCCCCGGCCGCCACCGTGATCGAGCCCCACTTGGTCCGCTCCGCGAGGCTCATGAAGCCGGCCGCGGGGACCGCGGCGAACGAGCCGATCAGGTACGACACGAAGATCACGTTGCCCTCGGCGGGCTTCTCGCCCCGTGCCAGCTGCACGATGCCCACGACCAGCTGGGCGAGCGCGAGGACCGTCACCACGGCCATGCCGATGAAGTGCCAGTCCTTGGTGGGCTGGTCGCGGAAGGCGGCGTAACCGCACCAGGCGGCGAGGGCGAGCGCGGCCACGGAGATCAGAGCCGTCAGGGCGTCAAGCATGAGAAGGAGCGTATCGGGCAGTTCCCCGCATCCGCCCGCGGCCCCCGTCCACGTCCCGCGGGCGTGGTGTTCGCCACAGCCGGACCGCCGGAAGTCCCGTCAGTGCTGGGATCCGGTACAGACCCCGTCCGTTGTACGGACAATTGTCGTCCGCTATTCGGACACCCTGGATCGGCTCGGACGGGTGTCTGGTTTACTCGTTCCCATGACCACGACGAGCAGCCGCACCCTTGCGACCGAGGCGATGATGACGCCCGGTGCTCGTTGTATGTGTCGAATGTGCGACTTCTGAGGGCCCCTGCCAGCACCTCGCGCCCCGAAGCGAGGACCGGTCCGGCCGCGTACGTACGAAGGAAGCCTCCACGCCGTTCCCGTACGTTCCGCGCCCGCCCCCGCGCCCTCGGCTCCGTAGAACCGGAACCCCCCGAGCCGAGCAGTGCCGTGCCCACCCCGGACTTCCTGCCCCGTGCCGGCGGACATCACCACCACGCCGCCGCGCACTCGACAACAGTGATGGAAACCCTGTGATCACCACTACTGGCCTGACCAAGGTCTACCAGTCACGCGGCCGTGAGGTCACCGCCCTCGACGGCGTCGACCTGCACGTCCGTGAGGGCGAGGTGTACGGCGTCATCGGCCAGAGCGGCGCCGGCAAGTCCTCGCTCATCCGCTGCGTCAACCTGCTGGAGCGCCCCACCTCCGGCACCGTGACCGTCGACGGCGTCGACCTCACCGCCCTCGCCGGACGCTCCACCCGCGCCGGCAAGGAACTGCGCGAGGCCCGCAGCCGCATCGGCATGGTCTTCCAGCACTTCAACCTGCTGTCCTCGCGCACCGTGCAGGGCAACGTGGAACTGCCGCTGGAGATCCTCGGCATCTCCGGCAAGGAGCGCACCCGCAAGGCGCTGGAGCTGCTGGACCTGGTCGGCCTCGCCGACAAGGGCAAGTCGTACCCCGGACAGCTCTCCGGCGGTCAGAAGCAGCGCGTCGGCATCGCCCGCGCACTCGCCGGCGACCCCAAGGTGCTGCTCTCCGACGAGGCGACCAGCGCGCTCGACCCCGAGACCACCCGCTCCATCCTCCAGCTGCTGCGCGACCTCAACCAGCAGCTCGGCCTGACAGTCCTGCTCATCACCCACGAGATGGACGTCGTCAAGACCGTCTGCGACTCGGCGGCGCTGATGAAGCGCGGACGGATCGTCGAGTCCGGCACGGTGAACGAACTGCTCGCCACCCCGGGTTCCGAGCTGGCGGCGGAGCTGTTCCCGGTCACCGGCCAGGCGACAGGCCCCGGCCGCACCGTCATCGACGTGACCTTCCACGGCGAGGCCGCCACCCAGCCCGTCATCTCGCAGCTCTCACGCACGTACAACATCGACATCTCGATCCTGGGCGCCGCGATGGACACCGTCGGCGGCAAGCAGATCGGCCGGATGCGCATCGAGCTGCCCGGTCACTACGAGGAGAACGTCGTGCCCGTCGGCTTCCTGCGCGAGCAGGGCCTGCAGGTCGACGTCGTCGACGACGAGGACGACGTCGAGCCGGCCGCGCTGCCCGTACAGGTCCCCGCCCTGGTCAACGAGACCGCGCTGGTCAAGGAGAACGTGAAGTGACCTGGTCAGAGATGCAGCCACTGCTGTCGCAGGGCATCATCGACACGCTCTACATGGTGCTGTGGTCCACCGTCGTCTCGGTGGCCGTCGGCCTGCCGCTCGGTGTGTTCCTCGTCCTCACGGACAAGGGCGGCCTGCTGCAGAACACGGTCGTCAACAAGGTCGTCGGCGTCATCGTGAACATCGGCAGGTCGCTGCCGTTCATCGTGCTGCTGATCGCGCTGATCCCCTTCACGACGCTCATCATGAACACGTTCATCGGCCCCAGCGCGATGGTGGTGCCGCTCGCGATCGGCGCCATCCCCTTCTTCGCGCGGCTCGTCGAGACGGCCGTCCGCGAGGTCGACCACGGACTGGTCGAGGCCGCCCAGGCGATGGGCGGCGGGGTGCCGACCGTCGTCTTCAAGGTGCTGCTGCCGCAGGCGCTGCCCTCGCTGATCTCCTCCGTCACCACCACGTTCATCGTGCTCATCGGGTACTCCGCGATGGCCGGCGCGGTCGGCGGCGGCGGACTCGGCAGCGTGGCCGTGACGTACGGATACCAGCGCTTCGAGACCCAGTTCATGATCATCACGGTGGTCGTGCTGGTGGTCCTGGTCTCGCTCGCCCAGCTGATCGGCGACGGCGCGGTGCGCCTGCTCGCCCGCCGGGGCCGTACCTCCTGATCACCGCGGACACCGCCCCCGTACCTCCTGAACTTTTCTCCCCCGAGCCCGCACTCCTTGTCCGGGCGTACCACCCGCAAGATCAAGAAAGAGGCACTTTTCGTGCGTAAGAACATCAAGATCTCCCTGGCCGCCGCGACCGTCACCGCCCTCGCCCTGGGCGCCACCGCCTGCGGCACCGCCTCCGACCCGTCCACCAAGGCGGAGACCGGCGGCAAGGTCGACGAGTCCAAGGCACTGGTCGTCGCCGCGTCCCCGACGCCGCACGGCGACATCCTCAACTACGTGAAGAAGGAGCTGGCGGACAAGGC
The DNA here is from genome assembly GCF_055579625.1 of Streptomyces sp. NPDC032721. Lineage (NCBI taxonomy): Bacteria > Bacillati > Actinomycetota > Actinomycetes > Kitasatosporales > Streptomycetaceae > Streptomyces > Streptomyces sp. NPDC032721. Next base: position 74,355 of record NZ_JBVIMX010000026.1, read on the forward strand.
CGGACTCAAGCTGGAGGTGAAGGAGTTCTCGGACTACGTCCTGCCGAACACCGCCACCCAGTCCGGCGAGGTCGACGCCAACTTCTTCCAGCACAAGCCCTACCTCGACGACTTCAACAAGAAGCAGAAGACCGACATCGTCCCGGTCGCCAACGTCGAGCTGGAGCCGCTCGCCCTCTACTCCAAGAAGGTCAAGGACCTCAAGGACCTGAAGGCCGGCCAGACCATCGCCGTCCCCAACGACACCACCAACGAGGGCCGCGCGCTGCACCTCCTCGCGGAGAACAACGTGATCACCCTCAAGGACGGCGTGGGCACCGACGCCAAGCTCTCCGACATCAAGGACAAGAAGGGCCTTGAGTTCAAGGAGATCGAGGCGCCGACCGTGCCCCGCGCCCTGGACAGCGTCGACGCCGCCGTCATCAACGGCAACTTCGCCATCCAGGCCAAGCTCAACCCGGCCAAGGACTCCCTGGTGCTGGAGAAGGCCGACGGCAACCCCTACGCCAACTTCCTCGCCGTCAAGAAGGGCAACGAGAAGGACCCCCGCGTGGAGAAGCTCGTCAAGCTGCTCCAGTCCGACGAGGTCAAGAAGTTCATCGAGGGCAAGTACAACGGCGCCGTCGTCCCGTCCTTCGGCCCGGTCAAGTAACTCCCCGGTCGGCCGCCGGTCCGGCGCCGCGCGACACGCGCGGCCCAAGTGGCCGATTTCGTACGATACTTGACGTCGAAGCCCCGTACTCCCGCACGGAGTACGGGGCTTCGGCCCGTCCTGCCGACGTCACCCGCAGCGCGGACCCGGTCATGCGTGGCGGGCGCACCATGCTGCATGCTGTGCGTTCACGGCATTCACGGCGTTCACGCCCCGCACGACGGACCTGGCCGACGGCCTCCGGTCATTCGGCACTTCGGTATTCCTTCGGTATTTCGGTATGGAGCTGCGCATGACTACCACCTTCCCGGACGTCTCCATCAGCACGGACCGGCTGGTGCTGCGCCCCTACGAGGAGGCGGACGTCCCCGCGCACATCGAGATGATGAACGACGAGTCCGTCACCGCCTGGACGGACTCCCCCCACCCCTACACCGCGCGCGACGCCGAGCGGTGGGTGCGCCGCATCGCCCCCACCGAGCGCACCCAGGGCCGGGGCATCGTCTTCGCCGTCACCGAGTTCCTCACCCAGCGCCTCGTCGGCCTCGTGCGTCTCTCCCGTACCGACTGGCGCATCCAGGCCTCGGAGATCAGCTACGTCACCGCCCCGTGGGCCCGCGGCGAGGGATACGCCACCGAGGCCGTGCTCGCCGTCGCCCAGTGGCTCTTCCGCGACCAGCGCTTCGAGCGCATCGAACTGCGCACCCCGGCCGACAACACCGCTGCCCAGCAGGTCGCGCAGAAGATGGGCTGCATCAGCGAAGGGGTGCTGCGCAACGCCTGGATAGCGCGTACGCGCACCGAGAACGGCACCGACGGGGGCTGGACGGAGATCCGTACCGACCTCATCGTCTGGAGCCTGCTCCCGGAGGACCTCGAAGGCGTCGCGGACCAGATGGCGGACGCGGGCGGCTACGCCTCCACGTACACCGACTGGAACTGAGCCGGACCTCGGGACGCTCGGGGCTTCAGGACCTCGGGCCGCCGTTCCCAGTGGTCTGGACCAGGTACGCTCACCCTGCCCACCAGCCCGTTCCACCTTTTTCAGGAGACACACGAAGATGGCCGACCGCGTCACGGTGATCGGCTGGGACGGCTCACCCCTCACCGCGGCAGCCAGGTCCGCCCTCTCCGCCGCGACCCTGGTCGCCGGAGCCGCCCACCACCTGGACCTGGCCGAAGTGCCGCCCGGCGCCGAACGCATCCGCCTGGGCAGCGTGGACCTCGCCGCCCGCCGGATCGCCGGACACCGCGGCACCGCCGTCGTCATGGCCGACGGGGACCCCGGGTTCTTCGGCGTCGTACGGACCCTGCGCGCACCGGCGTACGGCCTGGAGGTCGAGGTCGTACCCGCCGTGTCGGCCGTCGCCACCGCCTTCGCACGGGCCGGGATGCCCTGGGACGACGCCCAGGTGGTCGCCGCCCACCGCCGTACGCTGCGCCGCGCGGTCAACGTGATCCGGGCGCACACCAAGGTCGCCGTCCTCACCTCCCCGGGCGCGGGCCCCGCCGAACTCGCCCTGCTCCTCGACGGGGTGCACCGCACCTTCGTCATCTGCGAGGAACTGGGCACCGAGCGCGAGAGCATCACCGTCCTCACCTCCGACAAGGTCGCCGACCACACCTGGCGCGACCCCAACGTCGTCATCGCCATCGGCGGCGCCCAGGCCCCCGCCCCCGCCCAGCCGCAGACCCCGGCCCAGGGCAGCGGCTGGCTGGCCGGCCGCGAACCCGGTTACCCGCAGGAGCTGCGCGGCTGGTCGCTGACCTCGCGCGAGTACGGCGAGGACCTGATCGGCGGCGACGCCCCCGGGCTGCGCGCCGCCCAGCTGGCCCGCCTCGGGCCCCGTACCGGCGACCTAGTGTGGGACATCGGCACCGGTCCCGGGGCGCTCGCCGTGGAGGCGGCCCGGTTCGGTGCCGCGGTCATCGCCGTCGACGAGAGCGCGGACGCGTGCGTACGGACGGCGGCCGCCGCGCGCCGGTTCGGGGTGCAGCTCCAAGTGGTGCGCGGTCACGCGCCGCACGTCCTGGAGGACCTGCCCGAACCGGACGTCGTACGGATCGGGGGCGGCGGCGCGGCCGTCGTCGAGGCGTGCGTGGACCGGCGGCCCGAACGGATCGTCACCCACGCCCGCACCCGCGACGACGCCGAGGCCATCGGCCGGGTGCTCGCCGAGGGCGGGTACGCCGTCGAGTGCGCGCTCTTCCAGACGGTCGACCTGGACACGGCGGGGGACTGGGCGGAGCGGACCAGGTCGGTGGTCTTCCTGGTGACGGGCAGGCGCGACCGGAGCGGCGGGTTCCAGGGAGGATCCCAGGGGCGGGGCGCGGCCGACCGGCTTCCGTAGGGGATCCGCTGCCGGATCCCCTCGTCCACTAGCGGATCCCGCCCCGCACGAGGAGCGATTCGGGACCCTCGTACCCGATCCGGTGGGACCATCTCCCCCTCTTCGCGCGGATGTTCTACTGATCGCTCCCCAGGGCGAGCGTTGTCGGTGGCGGGAGGTAGGCTGGCCGATCGTTGTACCGCAGATGGGCGGTTGGTGGAACGTTCGCCAATGTCCTGAAAAGGAGCCCCCTTTGGGATTCCGAGCGGTACGGCGGACCCGGGACGTGCGCGACGTGGCGCAGCCCACAGAGGGTCGTGGCGGATCTCCCTGCCCCGGCCCCGAAGGGCCGCGACAATGCTTGGTGTCCGCGGAACCTTTCGTGCCGCGCGGCACCCCCGCTCGTTCAACCATTGACGGGCGCGGTCGTGTCGAGCGGTCGTTCCGGGCGACGGGGCCCTGCCGGCGAGAGGCGGGTGGGCCGAAGAAGCGCTGGCGCTACAGATGGGCGAGGGGTACGCATGACTGACACCGGCCAGGTCCCGGGCGAGGGACTGCCGGAGGGCGCAGGCATGGTGGAGCAGCCGGGCGTACCCGCCCCAGGCGCCTACACCTTCCTCGACACCTCCGATCCTTCGGGGCACTCCGCGGAAACCGGCATGGAGGACGACGACCTCCTGCTGATGCCCGCCTCGCAGGGCGCGTGGAGCGACCCGCAGGTGGTGCCCGCGCAGACCCCGCCGGCGCCCGCGCCGGCTCCGCAGTTCGGTGAGTCCGGTGCGCACGAGGCCGGTGGCCGGGATTCCGGTTCCGTCGACCTGTCGGACGTACGGATGCCCCCGCCCGCTCCGATGCCGGCGGCCTCCGCCGCCCCGACCCCGCCGCCGTCCCGTCGGCCGCTGCACATGGGCCCGCCCGTGCCGGACGCCTCCGGCGGTGTCGTACGGTCGCTGGCCGACCGGGGACCGGCGGCTCAGGCCCCGGTGCCAGGACAGGCCGCGCAGGGCTCGATGCCGGGTGTGGCGCAGGGTGCGGTGCCCGGCGGTGCCCCCGGCGTGTTCGCGACTCCGGCGGCGACGCCGATGCGCAACGCGGGTCCGCCGACCACGGGCCCCGAGTACCTCGACATCCCGCGCGACGACTCCGCGATGCTGCCGGGGCCGCAGCTGGGCGAGATCCCCTCGCAGGGCCCGACGCCGTGGACGCCGCAGCCGCAGGGCGCGCCGGTGTACGCGGCTGCGCCGGTGGCCGCGCAGGCGCCCGTGAGCGCGCCCGCACCCGGACCCGCGCCCGCGTCCTTGTCCGAGCAGCAGATGCAGGCCGTGCAGGCGCCGGTGGCGCAGGTGCACGTACAGGAACAGTCCGGGCAGGTGCCGGTGCCGGTGCCGTCGCAGGCCCAGGCCCAGGAACAGGCCCAGGCTCAGGCCCAGGCTCAGGCCCAGGCTCAGGCCCAGGCCCAGGCCCAGGCCCAGGCCCAGGCCCAGGAACAGGCCCCGGCGCAGCCGCAGGCCGCCGAAGTGCCGGTGGCGGTGCCCGCGCAGGGCCAGGCCGTTCCCGGCGTCGTACCGGCGCAGTCACAGCCGCACCAGGAGCCCCAGGACGACACAGCAGAAACGGTCGTTCCGGAGCCCGCCGCTCCGGAAAGCGCGGCCCCTGAGGTTGCGGCTCCTGTCGTAGTGGAACCTGCGGCTGCGGCCGCAGCTCCGGCTCCGGAAACCGCGGCTCCTGAGCCCGTGGCGCCGGAGGCAGTTGCTCCGGTGGCCGTGAGCCCGGAGGGTGCCGCCGCTCCGGAGGCGGTCTCGCCGGAGTCGGCCGCTCCGGAGGCCGTGGCTCCCGAGGCCGTGGCACCGGAAGTCGTGGCGCCGGAAGGAGTGGCTCCCGAGGCCGTGGCGCCCGAGGTTGCCGTGGCGGAGGGTGTGGTGACGGCGGGAGTCGCTCCGGCGGAGGCCGTGCCCGCGCCCGTGGCGGTCGCTCCGGTGGCCGCTGCTCCCGAGGGGGACGCTCCCGTGAGCGCTGCTCCGGAGGGAGTGGCTCCGGAGGGGGGCGCAGTGCAGGAGGGCGCTCCGGCGGACCTGGTGTCCGACGGTGCCGTGCCCGAGGAAGTCGTTCAAGAAGGTGCCGTTGTGACCGTTCCCGCCCCCGAGAACGCTCTCGGCCCCGTCCCCGCATTCGCGCCACCGGCGGCCGAAGCGGCTGAACCCGCCGCCGCGCCGCAGGTGCTCCACCCGACGCCGCCGCAGGGCCAGTTCGTACAGGTGGAGGGCTCGGTTCCGGACGCTTCGCAGCTTGCTCCGACCCCGGTGCAGCCGACGCCCGCCCCGGCACCGCTGCCGGAACAGACCGCTCCGGCCGCCGTACCGACCCCGGAGCCCACGCCCACTGCCACGCCTACGCCCGCGCAGGGTTCGGCCGTCGTGACGCCGCAGCCCGCCGAGCCCGTCGCCGTACCGCAGGAAGCGGAGCAGCCCGCCACGGTGCCCGCGCCGCGCGACGGCGGTCCGACGGCGCAGCAGCCCGCGCAGCCGGAGCAGGTGGCCGAGGCGGAGGACACCGGTAAGCCCGAGGTCATCGAGACGGCCGAGGTCATCGAGACGCAGGCACAGCCCGAGGCCGCGACCACCGAGCCCGTACCGGAAGCCCCTGAAGCCCCGGCGCCCGATGCGGAGGCAGCGGACACCGCCGCCGAGGTCATCGCCGAACCGGCCGCCGAACCGGCCGCCGAGCCCGTCGCGGACGAGGCCCCGGCGGGCCCCGCTGCCCCCGGCTACGACGACGCCGAGCGTGAAGCGGTGCTGCGCGTCATGCGCGAGCGCCGCGACATCCGCAACGGCTTCCGCAGCGACCCCATCCCGCACGAGGTGCTCCTCCGCGTCCTGGAAGCCGCGCACACCGCGCCCAGCGTCGGCCACTCACAGCCCTGGGACTTCGTCGTCATCCGCTCGGCCGAGACCCGCCGCGCGATGCACGAACTGGCCGCCCGCCAGCGCGACGCGTACGCCAAGTCGCTGCCCAAGGCCCGGGCCAAGCAGTTCAAGGAACTGAAGATCGAGGCCATCCTCGACACCCCGGTCAACATCGTCGTCACCGCCGACCCGACGCGCGGCGGCCGGCACACCCTCGGCCGCCACACGCAGCCGCAGATGGCGCCGTACTCCTCGGCGCTCGCCGTCGAGAACCTCTGGCTCGCCGCCCGCGCCGAGGGCCTGGGCGTCGGCTGGGTCAGCTTCTTCGACGAGCGCGAGATGGTCCGTGCACTGGGCCTGCCCGAGCACCTCGAAGTCGTCGCGTACCTCTGCGTCGGGTACGTGGACGAGTTCCCCGAGGAGCCCGAACTGATGCAGGCGGGCTGGTCGAAGCGCCGCCCCCTGTCGTGGGTGGTCCACGAGGAGACGTACGGCCGCCGCGCCCTGCCCGGCGAGGAGCCGCACGACCTGCTCCAGGAGACGATCGCCAACATCCGCCCGCTGGACGCCAAGGCGCTCGGCGAGGCGTGGGAGCGGCAGAAGCGGATGACCAAGCCGGCCGGCGCGCTCGGCATGCTGGAGATCATCTCCGCGCAGCTCAGCGGTCTGTCCCGGGCCTGCCCGCCGCCGATCCCGGAGCCCGCGGCCGTCGCGATCTTCGCGGGCGACCACGGGGTGCACGCGCAGGGCGTCACGGCCTGGCCCCAGGAGGTCACCTCGCAGATGGTGGCCAACTTCCTGGGCGGGGGAGCGGTGTGCAACGCGTTCGCCAACCAGGTCGGCGCGGAGGTCTGCGTGATCGACGTGGGTGTCGCGGGCGAACTCCCGGCGACGCCGGGCCTGTTGCCGCGCAAGGTACGGGCGGGCACGGCCGACTTCACGACCGGCCCCGCGCTGTCCCGCGAAGAGGTGCTGGCAGCGATCGAGGTGGGCATCGAGACGGCCCGCGACCTGGTCGCCGCCGGCAACAAGGCGCTCCTCACGGGCGAGATGGGCATTGCCAACACCACTGTCTCCGCCGCCCTGATCTGCGTCTACACGGGGCAGGACCCGGCGGAGGTGACGGGCCGGGGGACGGGCATCAACGACGAGATGCACGCCCGGAAGGTGGACGTGGTCCGCCGCGCGCTGGACCTGCACAAGCCGGACCCGGCGGACCCGATCGGGGTGCTGTCGGCGGTGGGCGGCCTGGAGCACGCGGCGCTGGTGGGCTTCCTGCTCGGCGGAGCGTCGTTGCGTACGCCGGTGATCCTGGACGGCGTCAGCGCCGGAGCGGCGGCGCTGGTCGCCCGAGCGGTCGCGCCCGAGGCACTCGCGGCGTGCATCGCGGGACACCGCAGTGCGGAGCCGGGGCATGTCGCGGCACTGAACAAGCTGGGCCTGCGCCCGCTGGTGGACCTGGACCTGAGGCTGGGGGAGGGCACGGGCGCCCTCCTGGCCCTCCCGGTGGTGCAGAGCGCGGCCAGGGCCATGCACGAGGTCGCCACTTTTGACTCGGCGGGCGTCACCGAGAAGTAGAGGGGCGGGGGTGGGGCTCCGCTGCGCGGGGCTTTCCCCTCCCCGCCCCTTCCCGAAACTGGGGCGCTGCCCCAGACCCCGGCCCGTGCGGCCGGGCGGGGGTGAGTGGGCAGGTGGCGGGCCCGGCCACCGCCGGTGGTCAAGGTGCAGGTGTGTGCGTGGCTGGCCGCGCAGTTCCCCGCGCCCCTGAGTACTCAGGGGCGCGGGGAACTGCGCGGGCAACCACACTCGACCCGCGCGTAACGAACCCCCGGCCCCGCGGCCAGCGGTTTAGGGAAGGGGTGGGGAGGGGCACTGGCCCGCCGCAGGCGCGACACCGCCCCATGCTTCAAGCGCAGCAGGGAGTGGCACCCGCCCGCCACAGGCGCGACCCCCTCCCACAGCCCCCACCCCCCGGCCACCCCCCACCCCCACCCGTAAGCTAGTGGACCAAGGTCCGCCCCCCCGCAAAACCCCGCCCCACCAGCACGATCCCCCGCCCCACCCTCCCTCCCCAGCGCCGCTCCACCGCCGAAGCGGTCGCCTCCCGTCCGGGACCTCCCGATCGTCCTCCCGAGGAGCCGCACGCCATGACCGCGCACGCCGCAGGTGCCCAACCGACGCCCGAACCCGCGACCCCGGCCTACCCCGTCGGCCTCCGCCTCGCCTCCCGCCGCACCGTCGTCATCGGCGGCGGCCAGGTCGCCCAGCGCCGTCTCCCCGCCCTCATCGCCGCCGGCGCCGACATCACCCTGATCTCGCCCTCCGCCACCCCCTCCGTGGAAGCCATGGCCGAAGCGGGCGAGATCACCTGGGAGCGCCGCCGCTACCAGGACGGCGACCTCGCCGACACCTGGTACGCCCTCGTCGCCTCCAGCGACCCCGCCGCCAACACCGCCGCCTCCGCCGAAGCCGAACGCACCCGCACCTGGTGCGTCCGCTCCGACGACGCCGAGGCCGCCACCGCCTGGACCCCCGCCACCGGTCGCTCCGACGGCGTCACCGTCGCGGTCCTCACCGGCCACGACCCCCGCCGCTCCGCCGCCGTACGCGACGCCGTCGTCGAGGGCCTGCGCAACGGCACCCTGGCCGCCCCCCACCACCGCAAGACCGACAGCGCCCCCCGCGTCTCCCTCGTCGGCGGCGGCCCCGGCGACCCCGACCTCATCACGGTGCGCGGCCGCCGCCTTCTCGCCGAGGCCGACGTCGTCATCGCCGACCGCCTCGGCCCCCGCGACCTCCTCGACGAACTGCCGCCGCACGTCGAGGTGATCGACGCCGCGAAGATCCCGTACGGCCGCTTCATGGCCCAGGAGGCGATCAACCAGGCGCTCGTCGACCACGCGAAGCAGGGCAAGAACGTCGTACGCCTCAAGGGCGGCGACCCCTTCGTCTTCGGCCGGGGCATGGAGGAGGCCCAGGCACTCGCCGCCGAGGGCATCGCCTGCACCGTCGTCCCCGGCATCTCCAGCACCATCAGCGTCCCCGGCGCGGCCGGCATCCCGGTCACCCACCGGGGCGTCGCCCACGAGTTCACCGTGGTCAGCGGGCACGTCGCGCCCGACGACCCGCGCTCCCTCGTCGACTGGGAGGCGCTCGCCAAGCTCCGGGGCACCCTCGTCCTGCTCATGGCGGTCGAGCGGATCGCCCCCATCGCAGAGGCCCTCGTCGCGCACGGCCGTTCGCCCGAAACCCCCGTGGCGATAGTCCAGGAGGGCACGATGGCCACCCAGCGCCGGGTCGACGCGACCCTGGCGACCGTGGGGGAGAAGGCCAGGTCCGAGAACGTACGGCCGCCCGCGGTCATCGTCATCGGCGACGTCGTTGCCGTGAACACCACCGATCTCGCCGCCCCGCCCCAGTAACCGTAACCGGGGGTAATGAGCTCGCCCGCCCCCGTTGGCACCGCACCCACGACAAGGCAGTATCACCCTGTGGCCGATCTCCTCACCATCGACGATCCCGACGACCCGCGCCTGAGCGACTACACGAACCTGACCGACGTCGAGCTGCGGCGCCGCCGCGAGCCCGCCGAGGGCCTGTTCATCGCGGAGGGCGAGAAGGTCATCCGCCGTGCGCGCCAGGCCGGGTACGAGATGCGGTCGATGCTGCTGTCCGCCAAGTGGGTCGACGTCATGCGCGACGTCATCGACGAGGTCCCGGCACCGGTGTACGCCGTCAGCCCGGACCTCGCCGAGCGGGTCACCGGCTACCACGTGCACCGGGGCGCCCTCGCCTCGATGCAGCGCAGGCCCCTCCCGGCGCCCGCCGACCTCCTCACGGGGGAGTCCGAGGACCGCGCGGTGCGCCGCGTCGCCGTCTTCGAGGACATCGTCGACCACGCCAACCTCGGCGCGGCCTTCCGCAACGCGGCGGCCCTCGGCGTCGACGCGGTCCTCCTCACCCCCCGCTGCGCGGACCCGCTCTACCGCCGTGCGGTGAAGGTCTCCATGGGCGCGGTCTTCCAGGTGCCGTGGACGCGGCTGGAGTCCTGGCCGCAGGACATCGGCCTGATGCGGGAGGCCGGTTTCACCACGGCCGCGCTGTGCCTGAGCGACCAGGCGATCACCCTGGACGAACTCGCCGCCCGCGACGACGACAAGCTGGCGCTGATCTTCGGCACCGAGGGCGACGGCCTCACCGCCGAGGCCCTCATCGGCGCGGACGAACACGTCCGCATCCCGATGGAGGCCGGCGTCGACTCGCTCAACGTGGCCGCAGCCTCCGCGGTCGCCTTCTACGCGACGAGGGCCCACCGCCCCTGACGCACCACCGTCCGGCTGCCCCGTGGCCCTGCGCCTGCGCGAAACCCGCGTACGGCCGGGGCCACGCGCGCGTGACCCCATTGCCCCCGCTAGAGCCCCCGCTAGTGCCCCCGCACCGGTCCGTCCCACAGCCCCGCTATGACCTCGCGCGGCACCTCGGGCCCGATGCCACGGGACGGCCCCTGGCACCCCTGCGCCGCGGCGATCCCGAGCGCGACCAGCAGCGTCACCACCACGAACACCACGAGCCGCTGCCGCAACAGCCGCGGGTTCGCGGGCCGCAGTCTGCCCCCCGAGGTCGGGCGTGCCCCCGGCCGGGTGCCCTTGCGCGCCCCGGAGCGAGTGGTGTTCCGGCCCCCGGACGACGTTCCGGTACGCGGCGTGGAGGGTGTTCCGTTACGGGGCTGGGAGCCGCGCGGCGGCTGCCCGGAGTGCCCCCGGGAGTCGGGCTGCTGCCCGGCCCCCTCGGGCCTCGGCTCCGTGCTGCGCCGGGGCTGGGTGGTCCGCTGCGTCCGCTGGTCGGCGTACGCGTCACCGCCGGGATCCCGCTGCGCCGGGGGCCGTTTCTCCGGCCCGCCGCCCTGCGCCTCCCGTGCCGCGATCTCCTTCAGCCGCATCGACAGCTGGAGGGTGCTGGGACGTTCCTCCTGGTCCTTGGCCAGACAGGCCCGCACCAGCGGAGCCAGTGCGTCCGGTACGCCGTCCAGCAACGGCTCCTCGTGCACCACCCGGTACAGCATGACCTCGGAACTGCCCTGCCCGAACGGCGAGTCGGCGGTCGCCGCGTACGCCAGCGTCGCCCCCAGCGCGAACACGTCCGTCGCCGGGGTCACGGCCGCCCCGCGCACCTGCTCGGGTGCCAGGAAGCCGGGGGAGCCGACCGCCGTGCCCACATGGGTCAGCGTGCTCGCCCCGGTCGCCCACGCGATGCCGAAGTCGATGATCCGGGGCCCCTTGGGCGACAGCAGGATGTTCGACGGCTTGAGGTCCCGGTGCACGACGCCCGCCTCGTGGACGGCGACCAGACCCTCCGCGAGCGCGGCCCCGATGGCAGCCACCTCGGCGGCGATCAGCGAACCCTCCTCGGCCACCCGGTCGTGCAGCGAGGGCCCCGGCACGTACTGCGTCGCGAACCACGGCCGCTCCGCGTCCAGATCGGCCGCCACCAGCCGCGCCGTACAACCGCCCCGGATGCGCCGGGCCGCGGAGACCTCGCGCGCGAACCGCGAGCGGAACTCCTGGTCCTCCGCCAGGTCAGGCCGGATCACCTTCAGCGCGACCCGCTGGCCGCGCCGGTCAGAGCCCAGATAGACGACACCCATACCGCCCGCGCCCAGCCGCCGGTGAATCCGGAACGAGCCGACGACACGCGGGTCCTCGCGCCGGAGCCGCATCATCGCCATGTCCGTCCCCTACCTCCGGTGGGGCCTCCCCCACCCCACTGCTGACCGGTCCGTTCGACGTGGCACAGCTTACGTACCCGTGGCGCGGTGTGCTCATAGGCCACACCCTCACGGATCGATCCGTTGTCAGTGCCGGGTGCGAAACTTGAAGCACGGTCAGGGAACGTGTGTTCCAGCCTCCCTGACTCCTGCTCACTCTCAACGGGCCGCAGCAGAAGGGGGATTGGATCAATGAAGGGCGATCGAGTCGAGATAGTGGTGGACGCCGGAGACACCACACGGACGTACGAAATGGTGGCCAGCAGGGCCGGCCGCAGGGTCGAAACGGCGGTCCGCAGGGGGGTGGTCGAAGTGAGTGAAGTCACCCGCAGCGGCAGCGTCGTGCGCACCGCCCGCTTCATGGCCACCCGCGTCCTTGCCCTGGTCGAACAGCCGGTGCCCAGGGAAGACGCCTCGGAACAGCGCACCACCGCCGACTAGGAAAGAGCGCGGCCCGGGCCCCCGCTGAGGGCACCCCCCGGGCGACCCCTCGGGGAAGTCCCCGAGACCTCCACCCGTCTCTCCACCCAGGGGAGTACTTCGTCACCCGGTGCGTCATCCTCCGGGAGGCCAGGCAATCGGTACGAGGGCATGACGCCCGGGTGCTCACCCGCCCCTAATCTTGAAATCAAGCGGTGGGTGCAGCACTCGTCCCCCGAGGTCCGACACCCACCGCTTCCTACACGACAGGAGAGGGACCATGGCGGACACGGCATCGAGGACGATCAGCCGCAACGCCGCGATGCGCCTCCACCGCCGCCGCGCTTTCGCGGTGTTCGGCGGACGCAACTCCGGCCCGCGCCACCCCCTGGTGGCAACGGCCATGGTCCTCCCCCTGGCTGCCCTGCTCCTCTTCCTCTTCGGAGGCTGGGAAGCAGTGGTCGCACAAGCGTCGTCCGTGGGTATGTTGCTGGGGCGCTGAGCGGCGCCACGAACCGGGAGAGCGGCCCGGTCCGAACAACAACATCAGACCCATCAGCCCCGTGGGGACGGGGGTGCGGCGGACGGCTGAGTTTGCCCGGACAGCTGGGGAGCTGTCCGGGCAAACGTGTGCCCGGCCCCGGCCGTGCGGCGTCACCCGCCCCGTCCGGCGCCATCCAGCCCGTCGGGCGTCCGAGCCCACCACCCCGCGTACCTTCCACCCCGCGTACGCTCCACCCCACCGCACACCCCGGGGGACCCCATGCCCGAAACCGTCGCCTTGGCACTCACCGCCCTGGCCGCCGCCACCGCCCACCCGCACCCCCGCACCGGCCCCCACCCCTGTCCCCACGCCCCCGAAACCCGCCGCCTCCTCGCCGACCGCCCCGACGGCACCGTCGTCCGCCACGGCCCCCTCGTCGCCAAGGCTCACGCCCCGGACGCCGACCCCACCGCCCTGGACGTACGGATCGCCGTGGCCGCCCACCCCCTCCTGAGCGGCATCCTCCTTCCCCCGCTGCCGCTCCCCGCAGACCCGGCGCACACCCACGGCCGCCCCCTCTCCGCGTGGCCCTACGGCACCCCGGTCGACCCGGAGGACCCGGAAGCCGCCCCCTGGGAGGAGACCGCCGTACTCCTCGCCCGCCTGCACCGCACCGACACCACCGCCCTTCCCGCCCCGCTGCCGCCCATGCGGGGCCCCGCCAAAGCCGCCCGCGCCATGGCCCGCATGCGAGCGTCCCACCCGCACGACGCGGTCACCGCCGCCTGGGAAGGCCTCCCCGCCCGGGCCAGGAACGAGGCCCCCGACCCCCGGCGCACCCTCTGCCACGGCGACCTCCACCTCGGCCAACTGGTCCGCCACCCCGCCCCCGACGGCCCCTGGCACCTCATCGACGTGGACGACCTCGGCCTGGGCGACCCCACCTGGGACCTGGCCCGCCCCGCCGCCTGGTACGCGGCCGGCCTGCTGCCGCCCGACGTCTGGCAGCGCTTCCTCACCGCCTACCGCGCCGCCGGCGGCCCCGCCGTACGCCCCGAGGGTGACCCCTGGCCCGAACTCGACGTCGCCGCCCGCGCCCTGACGGTCCAGACGGCGGCCCTCGCCCTCGCCAAGTCCACGGCCGAACGCCGCCCCCTCGACGAGGTCGAGCAACTGATGGTCGACTCCTGCGCCCGAATCGCGTCGCTCCGGCCCGATGAGGACGGGAGACCTCCGTCATAGGGTGAATTACCGCCCACCGGGCATGCATTCCGGCGTCGTACGGACCAACCGGGCCCGCCGGACCTACCGAGGAGTGCGCCCATGCAATGTCCCAAGTGCCACGCCCCCATGCACACGTACAACCGCAACGGCGTCCAGATCGAGCAGTGCGCCAACTGCCGGGGCATCTTCCTGGACTACGGCGAACTGGAGTCGCTGACCCGCCTGGAAGCCCAGTGGTCCCAGCAGTCCCCGCCGCCCCCGCAGTCGTACCCCTCCGGCCCGGCCCCCGCCTGGGGCGCCCCGCAGCACGGCGGCCACGGCGGCCACGGGGGACACGGAGGCCACGGTGGCCACTACGGCGGCCACCACCGCCAGAAGGGCTTCGGCCGCATGCTCTTCTCCTCCTGAGCACCCGCCCCCTCCCGCACACCCGACGCCCCGGCCCGGGGAGCCCCACCGGCCGCGCCAGGCCGGGGAGCCCCACCCGCCTCCCCGGCCCGGCGTCTGGCCCAACACCCCACCCCCTACTTAGTGTTCGGCCCCATGACCTTCCTAGACAGGTCCCGGACCGTCGCCCCACCCGGCTGGAGCCGCTGGTTGGTGCCGCCCGCCGCCCTCGCCGTCCACCTCTCCATCGGCCAGGCCTACGCCTGGAGCGTCTTCAAACCCCCGCTCGAATCGGCGCTCGGCCTCTCCGGCACGGCCAGCGCCCTCCCCTTCCAGCTCGGCATCGTCATGCTCGGGCTGGCCGCCGCGTTCGGCGGCACCCTGGTCGAGCGCAACGGACCGCGCTGGGCCATGTCCGTCTCCCTCGTCTGCTTCTCCTCCGGCTTCCTGATCTCCGCACTCGGCGCCGCCACCCACCAGTTCTGGCTGATCGTCCTCGGCTACGGGTTCGTCGGCGGCATCGGCCTGGGCATCGGGTACATCTCCCCGGTCTCCACCCTGATGAAGTGGTTCCCCGACAGGCCGGGAATGGCCACCGGCATCGCCATCATGGGCTTCGGCGGCGGCGCGCTCATCGCCTCGCCCTGGTCGTCCCGGATGCTGGAGTCCTTCGGCGCCGACGACGCCGGAATCGCCACCACCTTCCTGGTGATGGGTCTGTCGTACGCCGTCTTCATGTCACTCGGCGTCCTGCTGGTCCGCGTCCCGCCCGACGGCTGGAAACCCGGGGGCCGGCAGCCGTCGGCCGAGCCGCGCGCCCTGATCACCACCGCGAACGTCTCGGCCAGGAACGCCCTGCGCACCCCGCAGTTCTGGTGCCTGTGGGTGGTCCTGTGCCTCAACGTCACCGCGGGCATCGGCATCCTCGAAAAGGCCGCCCCCATGATCAAGGACTACTTCGCGAACACCCCGACCCCCGTCTCGGCCTCCGCCGCCGCCGGCTTCGTCGCCCTGCTCTCCCTCGCGAACATGACCGGCCGCATCCTCTGGGCCTCCACCTCCGACCTCATCGGCCGCAAGTCCATGTACCGGATCTACCTCGGCGCCGGCGCCCTCATGTACTTCGCGATCATCCACCTGGGCAACGACTCCAAGCCCCTCTTCATCATCTGCGCCCTGGTGATCCTGTCCTTCTACGGAGGCGGCTTCGCGACCATCCCCGCGTACCTCAAGGACCTCTTCGGCACCTACCAGGTGGGCGCGATCCACGGCCGTCTGCTCACCGCCTGGTCCACCGCCGGAGTCCTCGGCCCGCTGATCGTCAACCGGGTCGCCGACAGCCAGGAACAGGCGGGCCACAGCGGCCCCACCCTCTACACGACCTCGCTGTACATCATGATCGGCCTGCTCCTGGTGGGCTTCGTCGCCAACGAGCTGGTCCGCCCGGTGAACCCCCGCTTCCACGAGCCCAAGTCCGCCCCGGAAGACACCCCCGCCAAGGAAGGAGGGCCCGCCCGTGCGGTCCCGCAGCCGTAGCCCCCGGGCACTCGCCGCAGTCGTCTGGCTCTGGGTCCTGCTGCCCCTCGCCTACGGCCTGTACGAACTCATCCGCAAGGCCACCCAGCTCTTCACCGGCTGACCCGAAAGCCGACCGCAGCGAGCACGAAGCCCACACGAAGAAGCCCCCGACCGAGAACCGGCCGGGGGCTTCAACTGCGGTGCGCGATACTGGGATTGAACCAGTGACCTCTTCCGTGTCAGGGAAGCGCTCTCCCGCTGAGCTAATCGCGCGGGGGTGTTGCGTGATCCTACAGGTACTGCGTGTTACTGCGTGCGCGATACTGGGATTGAACCAGTGACCTCTTCCGTGTCAGGGAAGCGCTCTCCCGCTGAGCTAATCGCGCGGGACGATCCATGCGGACCGGGTGCTACAGGTGAAGCAGGTGGTACGGGTGGTGCAGGTTCTGCGTGCGCGATACTGGGATTGAACCAGTGACCTCTTCCGTGTCAGGGAAGCGCTCTCCCGCTGAGCTAATCGCGCTTGGAGGTGGAGACGGGATTTGAACCCGTGTAGACGGCTTTGCAGGCCGTTGCCTCGCCTCTCGGCCACTCCACCAGGAGTGCAGTAAGGGTATCGGGAAGAACCCCCACTATCGAGCGGACGACGAGACTCGAACTCGCGACATCCACCTTGGCAAGGTGGTGCTCTACCAACTGAGCTACGTCCGCTTGTCTGTTCCGTTTCACTTGCGTGTCCCGGCGACGTGTTGAACTCTAGCGGATTCCTGGGCCAGTACAAAAACGCGTTTGTGCAGCGTGCTGCGTTGTCCCCGGCGCCCACTCCGGCCGTCGCGTCATGTGCCGGTCACGCACGGGTCACGTACCCGACCTGCCAGGACCCCCGCACCGTCCTCGCCCAGGTGGGGCCCCCGTCGCCGCCATAGACTCGGTGCCGTGCACGACCTCCCCTCCTTGGCCCGCTTCGGCGGCCTAGTCGCCCGTGACCTGCGCGACGTGACCAGCGACCCGGCGGCCCTCGACTCCTCCGGCTTCTGGGCCGTGGCCGCCGATTTCGAAGGCCGGCTCGTCTGCGCCCGCTTCGGCGACGTCCGTACGCAGCCGGTGCCGGCCGCCGTCCCCGGCGCCTGGCGGGGCCCCGCCGCCGACAGCTGGACGTCCTCGCTCGACCGCGACGCCTACACCGCGGGCGTACGCGCCATCCGTACGCACATCGCGAAGGGGGAGGTCTACCAGGCCAACCTCTGCCGCGTACTGAGCGCACCCGTCGACCCGGGCGCCGACGTCGACGCGCTCACCGCACTCCTCGCCCGGGGCAACCCCGCCCCCTACGCGGGCACCATACGGCTGCCCGCGTACGGCGTGGAGATAGCCACCGCGTCCCCCGAGCTCTACCTGCGGCGGGACGGCGGCGTCATCGAGTCCGGGCCCATCAAGGGGACCGGGAAGACGGCCGAGGACCTGCTGGAGAAGGACCACGCCGAGAACGTGATGATCGTCGACCTGGTCCGCAACGACCTCGGCCGCGTCGCCGTCACCGGCAGCGTCACCGTTCCCAGGCTCTGCGAGACCGAGCCGCACCCCGGCCTGGTCCACCTCGTCTCCACCGTCCGCGCCGAACTGCGCCCCGGCGCCGGATGGGCCCACCTGTTCGCGGCGACCTTCCCGCCCGGCTCCGTCACCGGCGCCCCCAAGTCCAGCGCGCTGAAGATCATCGAAGCGCTGGAGACCTCTCCCCGCGGCCCCTACTGCGGCGGCATCGGCTGGGTCGACGCCGACCGGGGCACCGGCGAGCTGGCCGTCGGCATCCGTACCTTCTGGATCGACCGTACGGCGCCGGGCGGGCCCGTCCTGAAGTTCGGCACCGGAGCGGGCATCACCTGGGGCTCCGACCCCGAGCGGGAGTGGGCGGAGACCGAGCTCAAGGCGGCCCGGCTGCTCGCGGTAGCGTCGGGTGCGTACAGCGCGACGGCGAGTGCAAGTGGAGGGTCCGGTTCATGAAGATTTGGGTCAACGGGGGACTGGTCGACGCCGACTCGGCGAGGGTCTCCGTACTCGACCACGGGATGACCGTGGGCGACGGCGTCTTCGAGACGCTGAAGGCGCGCCACGGGCAGCCCTTCGCGCTCACCCGCCACCTGGACCGGCTCACCGCCTCCGCCCGGGGCCTCGGCCTGCCCGCCCCGGACCACGACGAGGTGCGCCGCGCCTGCGCCGCCGTCCTCGACGCCAACCCGATGCCGCTCGGCCGGCTCCGGGTCACCTACACCGGCGGGGTCTCGCCGCTCGGCTCCGACCGGGGCGACGCCGCGCCGACGCTGATCGTCGCGCTCGGCGAGACCGGCCGCCGCCCCGACAGCACCGCCGTCGTCACCGTCCCCTGGACGCGCAACGAGCACAGCGCCGTCGCCGGACTCAAGACCACCTCGTACGCCGAGAACGTCGTCGCACTCGCCCGCGCGCGCGAACACGACGCGTCCGAGGCCCTGTTCGCGAACACCGCCGGACAGCTCTGCGAGGGCACCGGGTCCAACGTCTTCGTCGTCGTCGACGGCGAACTGCTCACCCCGCCCGTCGCCTCCGGCTGCCTGGCCGGCATCACCCGCGCGCTCGCCGTCGAGTGGACCGGCGCCCGCGAGCGGGACCTGCCGTTCGACGTGCTGGCGCGCGCCGACGAGGTCTTCCTGACCTCCACCCTGCGCGACGTGCAGGCCGTCCACCGCGTCGACGGGCGCGAACTGCCCGGAGCGCCCGGCCCGGTGACTGCCAAGGCGATGCGGATCTTCGACGAGCGCGCGGGCGACGACCTCGACCCGTAAAACGTGATGACGAGGGGGCCCGGCAGGGGTACAACTCCCGTGATGACCACGACCCTACGGCCGACCGGGCCGCTCCAGACCGGTGCTGACGGCGCGCGCTCGCGCCACTACGAAGTGTGTGTGAACAGCCGCCCCGTCGGCACTGCGCACATCGAGACCCTGGCGGATTTCGGCGCCAAGGTCGGACGGATCACCTCGCTGCGGATCGACGAGGCGGACCGCCGCCGGGGGCGGGGCACCGTCGCCGCCCTCGCCGCCGAGGAGGTGCTGCGCGGCTGGGGGTGCGAGCAGGTCTCCGTCTCCGTACCGGCGGACGCCGAGCCCGCGCTGCGGATGGCGACGGCCCTCGGCTACGTCGAACGCAGCCGCAACATGCTCAAGGACCTGCCCGCCGAACCGCCCGCCCTGCCCGCCCACGTGACGGTCCGCCCCCTCGCGCAGGACGCGTACGAGACCTGGCGGCGGGAGGAGCATCTGAGCTACGCGCAGAGCTGGATCGACCAGGGCGTCCCCGCCGACCAGGCCCGGATCAAGGCCGAGGCCAGCGACCGCAGGTTCCTCCCCGACGGTCTCGCCACCCCCCACACCTGGATCAACCACCTTCTGCACGACGGCGAGCCGGTCGGACTGCTGTGGCTCGCCCGGCACGAGATGGACCCCGGCGAGTGGGCCGCCTTCGTGTTCAACGTCGAGGTCGTGGAGCAGGAGCGCGGCAAGGGGTACGGACGCACCCTGATGACGCTGGCCGAGCGGATCGCCCTCCAGGCAGGCGAAACCCGCATCGGCCTGCACGTCTTCGCCGACAACACCCCGGCCCTGCGGCTCTACGAGTCCCTCGGCTACCGCACGACGTTCCTCTACGCCATCAAGCCGTTGCTCTAGCGGGAGCCGTCGGGGCCGTCAGCCGGTCCGCCCGGCCAGCAGCCTGTCCGCGATCTCCTCGATGCGCGCGCGCAGACCGGTCTGGTCCTTGCTGCCGTCGAGGAGTTCCCCGCCGATCTCGTACGTCGGGGTGCCCGTCACCTTGACCGCCTTGCCCTCCGCCTGGTCGGCGTCCACGATCAGCATGTGCCGGCCGTCGATGAGGGCTGTGTCGAACTCCTCGGCGTCCAGGCCGAGTTCGCGCGCCACGTCCAGCAGTACCGGCTGCCCCCGCTCGCCCAGCTCCTCCGTGCGGGCCAGCACCGCCTCCACGTACGGCCAGCCCTTGCCCTGCTCGAACGCCTCCTCGACGGCCTGCGCCGCGTCGTACGCGTGCTTGTGCTTCTCCAGCGGGAAGTGCCGCAGCCGGATGTCCAGCCGGTCCCCGTACCTGGCGCGCAGCGCGGCCAGGTCGGCGAGGGCGGTGCGGCAGTCGGGGCACTGGAGCTCGCACCAGACGTCGAGGACGACGGGGGAGGCGGGGGCACTGGGAGAGGGGTTGCTCATGGGGTCCAGTCTCCCAGTCGTACGCCGGGCGCCCCAACCGGGACCTGGGGAGGAGCCGCGCCCCGGAGATCTCCCTGAGACGGGCCCCGAGGATGGCCGCGCGCACCTGGCTCGGTGCAGGATGGGTGGGAACGCACTTCCCACCGCTGGAGGACCGATGCTGCTGGTAGAGACCGTCTGTTCGGCGGTGTCCGCGGCCGGCCTGGGCATTGCCGCGATCACCGCGTACCGGAAGCGGTTCCTCGCCGCGACCCGCCTGGCCGCCTACTCACTGGTACCGGTCGGTCTGGTGATGACCGGAGCCGTGGGCTGGATCTCCGGCATGGTGTTCAAACCCATGGTGTGGGCCGGCTTCGGCGTGCTCGCCCTCGCCTGGCTGCTCTTCATGACCACGCGGGCCGTGGAGCGGCGCACCGGCGGCACCCGCAAGGAGCGCAAGGCCGCGAAGGCGGCACAGCGCGACGCGGTCGCCCCGACGGCGTCGGCACCCTCGCTGGGCGCCGGGGCTCCGGCCGCCGCGCCCGCCGCCGCACCGGCTCAGGCACCCGCCGCGAAGCCGAAGAAGGCCGCCGACGAGGACTTTTCCGACATCGAGGCGATCCTCAAGAAGCACGGCATCTGAGCGTCCGGGCGGCCGGGCCGGGCGGGGACGGGCTGGACCGCCGTCCCCGGAAGCCTGGCGCTTCGGACAGCGGAGCGATTGTGGAATTGCACGGAATTCGACGAACGGCCGCCAGAAGTGGGCGTGTTGGTCATTCCGTACCACCGGGCTGAGTCATCATCGGCCCGAGATGCTCCAGACCTCCCCGGACGAAGCCCCGGCGCCCGCCCCCGCCGAAGAAGCGCGAGGCTGTCTCTTCGCGCTTTCCCAGCCGCCCCTGATGATCTTCCTCGCGCTGATCGGCACGCTGCTCATGATGGGGGCGGTCCATGACCTGTTCCTCGACTGACGCCGCCTCGACCGACGCCGCCGCCACCGGCATCGCCGCGGCCGACGCGGGCAGGGGCCGTGCTCAGCCGGAGGCTTCCTTACGCCGGGCCCGGTACGCCGCCACGTGCAGCCGGTTCCCGCATGTGCGGCTGTCGCAGTAGCGCCGCGAGCGGTTGCGCGACAGGTCGACGAAGGCGTGCCGGCAGTCCGGCGCCTCGCAGCGCCGCAGCCGCTCCTGCTCCCCGGAGACCACGATGAAGGCCAGCGCCATCCCGCAGTCCGCCGCCAGGTGGTCCGCCATGGAGGCGCCGGGCGCGAAGTAGTGCACGTGCCAGTCGAAGCCGTCGTGGTCGGTCAGCCGGGGCGTCGTCCCGGCCGCGGCCACCAGCCGGTTGATGAGCTCGGCCGCGGTGCGGGGGTCGGGAGCCGCGAACACCTCCGCGAAGCGGGCCCTGACGTCCCGTACGGCCCTCAGATCGTCCTCGCCGAGCCAGCCCACGTCGCTCACGTCGTGGAGCCTTACGAAGGCGTTCAGCGATTCCAGGTCCGCGAGGCGGTCGGTGGGCTCGCTCTCCGGCGCGGTGTTCACCAGATCGACGACGACGTCGAGGGCTTTCCGGGTGTCGTGGGGGATCAGCACGGTTCGCTCCCTGGCCTGCTGCGGGCCGGTGCCCGCCGATGCCGGACGACTCTAGTCGTACGCGGAAAACGAACAGCGGCGCCGTCGCCGCGGTGGATTCCGCGACGACGGCGCCGATGGACCGCTTATGAAGTTGTCCCTATGGGGGTGTCCGCCCCGCGCCGTCGCCCCGAGTCGGACGGCGAGGAACGACTCTCGACCTGGCTCAGCTCTCGGCCAGGATGTGAGAGAGCTCCGTGTCGAGGTCGAAGTGCCGGTGTTCAGTGCCGGGTGGCACTGCGGCATCCGTCCTCTTCAGGAACGACTCAAGCGCCCGCGCCGGGGCTTCGAGCAGGGCCTCGCCCTCCGGTGAGCTCAGGGCGATGCAGACAACGCCCTGACCGTGGCTCCGGGACGGCCAGACTCGGACGTCGCCGGTTCCGGTGGGCCGGTGCAGGCCCTCGGCGAGGAGATCGCGGGCGAAGACCCACTCGACCGTTTCCTCGGCTCCGGTGTGGAAGGTGGCATGCACGGCATAGGGATCGGCCGTGTCGTACCGCAGGCCCGCGGGTACAGGCAGTGATGACTCGCTCGACACAACGAGGCGCAGGTGCAGCTCGCAGCTGACCGTGGTGTTCATAAGCGCCAGGGCCTTTCGCTCAGTGTGCGCTCGGGGATTCGCACGTCGGCGAAATCGACATGCCACCTCTGATGCAGTTGTAAACCCTTGTGAGTGTTTTAGGTCTCTTGAGGTAGCTCGTACGGCCGAGTCCGGGTTTGACTCGTACGGCTATTCCAGTGAAGGGAATCGTCCCGGTAGGCTGGCTCCCATGAACGCGGAGAGTGACGGACGGGACGGGGCTGTCGCGGCGACGACGGCCGGTCCCGCCACGGGGGACGTGAAGGGCGACGAGCGCGAGCTCGGATCGCGGGCACCGCAGTACATCCAGGCGCGCAGAACGCTGCACCTCAGCTGGCAGGTCGGCGTCTTCGTCGTCGGCCTGGCGGTCGTGATCGCGGGCATCATCATGCTTCCGCTGCCCGGACCCGGCTGGGTGGTGATCTTCGGTGGCATGGCGATCTGGGCGACCGAGTTCGTCTGGGCCCAGCTGGTCATGCGCTGGACGAAGCGGAAGCTCACCGAGGCCGCCCAGAAGGCGCTCGACCCGAAGGTCCGGCGGCGGAACATCATCCTGACCACGATCGGCCTGGTGATCATCGCCGTGCTGGTCGGGATCTACGTCTGGAAGTTCGGCATCGTGATGCCGTGGAAGATCAACGAGTAACGAGCGCCGACCACCCGGAAAAGTGGTCGGGGGCACGCGCTGACATGCGGTAATGTTCTGTCTGTGCCCGGGCGATTAGCTCAGTGGGAGAGCACTTCGTTCACACCGAAGGGGTCACTGGTTCGAACCCAGTATCGCCCACCCGGGATCAGAGGCCCGAGAGACGCAAAGTCTCTCGGGCCTCTGTCGTACGCCGTCGACCTCAGCCCAGCCGGCCCAGCCGCGCGCGCAGCCGGCGGGCGTCGCGCAGCCGCTGTTCGTACGTGGCACCGACGGCCAGCAGCAGCAGACCGGCCAGCGCCGGGGGCAGCCAGCGGGGGAGCGCGCCGACCACCTGGATCACGTACGGGGCGAGCTCGTGCAGGGCCACCAGGCCGAGCGTGACGCCGCCGAGCAGCAACGGGGCACCCAGCCGGTGCCGGGCCCCCAGCAGGGTCACCACGAGCGCCGCACAGCCCAGCAGCAGCGGACGCAGCCACTGCGGGTCGGCCCAGGTGGCGACGAGGCTCGGCAGCAGCGTCGCGGCCAGGCCGGGGCCGTACGACGTCCAGGACGAGACCGCCGGGTGGGCGCGCCGGTGCAGGAAGCCCACGGCCAGCGCCAGGACGGTCACCGGCACGGTGTACGCCTCGGGGGTGTCGACCCCGGACGCGGCCAGCCGCACCCAGGTCGCCGCCAGGAACAGCGCGCCCGCCGCCCAGCGGACCTCCCTGCGGTCGGCACGCAGCGAGGTACCCCCGGCGATCACCGCGCACAGGCCGAGCACCAGGGCCAGCGTCGGCAGGTGGGCCGTCGCCAGCGTGACGGCCAGGAGCGCCACGGCGGGCGCCGCGAACTCGGCGGGGGCGCAGCGGAAGCGCGCCGCGAGCGCGGCGACGCCCGCCGGGACGGCGAGCACCAGCAGCGCCGTGTGCTGCTGCGGCAGCTCCAGCGCGGCCGAGGCGGCGAGCGCGAGCCCGGTCGCACAGCCGACGGCCGCGACACAGCCCACCGCTCCGGCCACCGTGCCCGGCACCCGGGCCGCCAGAAGCACGCACACCGCCAGCAGTGCGCCCAGGACGGTGAACGTGGTCCCCCGCGCGGCGAGCGCCAGACACGACGCCGTGAACGCGCCGACCGTACCGGCCGCCAGAGCGGTGTACGAGACGGCGGTGCGCACGGCGGGCTCGGCGGTGGATGCGGCGGGCGCGGCGGCGGTACGGCACACCAGGGTCAGCGCCGCGGCGGCCAGGGCCACGTACAGGAAGAGCGCCACGACGTACGGGAGGTCCAGGGCGGTCGGCAGCAGGAGGACCCCGACGGCGGCCAGGGCGAGCGCCCCGGAGGCGGTCGCCGGGTGCGGAGCACGGCGGTGGGCGGCGGCGAGCGCGGCCGCGAGCGCCAGTGCGACCAGGGGGCCGGTGGCCGTCTGTGCCCACGGGAAGCCGAACTCCACCGTCGCGCGGACGGTGTCGGGCAGCCCCCGCCACGGAGCGACGGCGCGTGACAGCGGCCCCGCCACGACGGTCACGGCCAGCGCGGGCAGCACCGTGAGGGCCGCGCACCCGCCGACCGCCCCGGCCGCGGCGGCCAGACCGAGCCGTACCGGACGCGCCGGACGGGGGCCGCGTACCGAAGCCAGGACGGCGAACGCGCACAGCAGGTACACCGGGACCACCCACGCCACCGGCAGCGCGGGCCGCACCGCCCCGCCCACCGAGGCCACCGCCGCCAGACCCGCCACCAGGGCGGGCGCGAACCCCGGCCGCAGCAGGGCGGCGGCCAGGGCGAGCGCCGCACCTGCGAGCAGCGGCGCGGACGCGGGAAGGGCCTCGGCGGCGGTCGACGCCGTCGCGGAGCGGACCAGCGCGATCAGCAGCGCGATGCCACCGGTGACCCACGCACCCGCCTCGGCGAACCCGCCCACCGGAGCGGGGGCGCGGCGCGACGTGCCCAGCACCAGGGCGAAGTCGAGAGCGGCGGTGACCAGCAGCGCCCAGGCGAGCGTGAGCGGTGCCGCCGACGCGGACAACACCCAGAGGTAGAGCGGGAATTGGGCCGCGACGACGGCTGCGGGGAGCGGGGTGCGCAGACGGGGGACGGCCAGGCCGTAGCCCGCCCACAGCAGGGTGAGGACGGCGGTCGCGGCGGCCGTGTAGCCCGCCGTGCCCGTGGACGCGAAGGCCACCTCGTGCAGCGCGTACGCGTCCAGCACCGTGAGCAGCAGGGCCAGCACGCCCACCGACTCCGCGGTGGCGACCAGGCCGCGACGTACCAGCAGGGCCGGTGCCGCGAGGGCGGCGAGCGTGACCGAGCCCAGTACCGCCGAGCGCCCGGCGATGCCCATCTGACCCCAGCCGACCAGGGTGAAGGCCAGCGCCGCGACCGCAAGGAGGATGCCGCCGAGGGTCAGCAGCACGTTCTGGGCACTCGGCGAGGAGGCCGGGGGCGGGGGCTGGGCCGGGGTGAGCGGCTGCTTCCCCTGGGCGTGGGGCGGCGGCGCGAGAGGAGCACTGAGCACCTGCACCAGATACGCGCGGCGGTGCAGCAACTGCCCCCGGCGCGCGTCGAGCCGGGCCAGCTCGGCGTCGAGGAGCACCAGCTCCTCGGCGGGTGCGGGGTGCGGAACGTTGTTCATGGGGGGAGTGTGGGCGAGCGGGCGCACACCCGTCATGGGGCCGGGTACTCAGACGGGTACTCAGGTACGGAGTGGACACGGGTCCGTTGGAGCAGACTGGGCACATGGACTGGTGCCACTACCGCTTCCGCAGCATCTGGGAACTGCCCGCCGACCCCGCCGCCGTCTACCGCGTACTGGAGAACGCCGAGGACTACCCGGCCTGGTGGCCGCAGGTGCGCGAGGTCACCCCCGTCGACGAGCACAGCGGTACCGCCCGCTTCCGTTCCTTCCTCCCGTACGACCTGGTGGTCACCGCGACGGAACGGCGGCGCGACCCGGCCGCCGGCATCCTGGAGATCGAGATGGCGGGCGACATGGAGGGGTGGGTGCGCTGGATCCTCCGGCCCGCACTCCTGGGGACGGTGCCCGGCACCCGGGCGTTCTACGAGCAGGTGGTGGACGTACGCAAGCCGCTGCTGCGGCACTTGGCCGTGCCCGGGCGGCCCGTCTTCCTCGCCAACCACGCCTGGATGATGCGCTCCGGGCAGCGCGGACTGGCGGCCGCACTCGCACTCTGAGCGCGGTTTGAACCAAACCCGAAAAGCGCTGTATGGTTCAACCCGTTCCCGGGCGATTAGCTCAGTGGGAGAGCACTTCGTTCACACCGAAGGGGTCACTGGTTCGAACCCAGTATCGCCCACCCCGGGAGAGCCGGTCCGTCACAGACGGACCGGCTTTTCGTTGTGGCACGACGGCGCCTTCGGGCGTGCTCAAGGGGTGCTCGCGGTGGGTGCGGGGTGTGGCTGGCCCCACCCTCGACCGGGGGGTCTGCTCCCTCGTACCGGAGCCGCGGATTTCCTAGCGTGGTCGATGCACGGATCACCGTGAGCGACCCGAACCAGGAGATGCCGCCCCGATGGACACCATGATCAAAGCGATGCTGTGGATGCTGCTGGCCGTAGCCGTGGCCGCCAACGCGTTCCTCGGCTTCGCGGCCGACGGCGTGTTCCGGGTGGTGCTCAGCGCGCTGGCCGGACTGGTCGGACTCACCGCCGTGGCAGGGCTGGTGGTCGTACGGCGCTCCCGTGGCTCACGTACCTCCCGCACAGCGGCACGTACCTTCTAGGCCGCCTCGGCGCGCACCTCCGGGCGCAGCGGCCACGCCGGGTCGACCGCCTCGTCGGAACCGTTGCGGGCGAACCACGCCTGGAGGCCGCGCGCCTGGGCCGCGAACCACACCGCCTGGAGCGTGTGCAGTTCCGCCGGGGACAGGCGCTCCAGGCGTGCGGCGAACCGCCTGCCCAACGCCCGTACCAGCTCCAGCGAAGCCGTCGCGTCCGCCACCGCGTCGTGCGCCCCGTCCAGCTCCACGCCGTAGTGCGCGCACAGGTCCGTCAGGGTGCGACGCCCCTTGCGGTACCGGTCCAGATGCTTGTCCAGCACCCTCGGATCCACCACCTGCAACGGCCTGGCCTCCAGATAGCGGGACAGCGAAGAGGCCCGGTGCCGCCTCAACTCCCGGTCCAGCATGGTCAGATCGAACGGCGCGTTCATGATGACCAGTGGCCGCCCCGCCGCACACTGCTCGGCTATCGCCCGCGCCATCTCCTCCATCACGGGGGACGGCCAACGGCCGTTGCGCTGCAGGTGCTCGTCGGTGAGACCGTGTATCTCCGTGGCGGCGGCCGGCACCGGGACGCCCGGGTTGATCAGCCAGCGGGTGGCGCGAAACCGCGCGCCCGCCGCGTCCTGCACCACCAGCGCCGCCGAAACGATCCGGTCACCCTCCACGTCCACGCCCGTGGTCTCCGTGTCGAAGGCCGCCAGGGGCCCCTCGTACCAGCACGTCATGTCCCCACTCCTCTTGCTCCTCCGGCAGATGGCGTGCTCCACGGATCGACCCGGTGCGCTTTTCTGCCCGAAGCGGTGATACCCGGGCCGTTTACGCCATAAGCCGTACGGAGACAACACAGGTGACAGGTCAGGAAGTTGACGGCCCGTCGACCTTCGGCCGGGTCCTGGCACGGAACCGGCACGCAACGAACCGATCGGCACAGCCCGGAAGGCACACGTCAGCCATGGCGCTCGCGCAGCCCGAACCGGGCGGGCTGCTGCCCGAGCGGACCTCTCCGCTACGGGGCGCACTCGCCACCACCGCCTGCATGGAGACACTCCAGGTGGGCTATCTGCACGCGGTCGCGGCAGCCGCCGGCTGCTCGCTCTCGCAGCCGTTCCCGGACAACGGCATCGACTGGCACGTCAGCCACGGATCCCCCGTGCACACCGTCGACGACGAAGTGACGATCAAGGTGCAGCTCAAGTGCACCTACCAACTCGCACCGCACCCGCCCAAAAACGCCTTCTCCTTCACCCTCGACAACGACCACCTGGTGAAGCTGGCGAGAACCCCCGTCTCGGTGCACAAGATCCTGGTCGTGATGATCGTGCCCAGGACCAGGGACGACTGGCTGCGCGCCGGGCACGACCGGCTCGACCTGCGGCACTGCTGCTACTGGATCAACCTGGCCGGACACCCGGTGACCGGCAGGTACAGGACCAATGTGCGGGTCCCCACCTCGCGGATATTCGACGACCGAGCCCTCTGCGAGATCATGACCCGCGTCGGGGCTGGAGGGAAACCCTGATGCACCGGTACCGGCCGATCGACGATCCCGCACGACCACATCCCGGCGAGGTGGCCGGAGCCTGGGACGGCGGCGGCCCCGAACCCTCCCAGGTCGACCCCGCCGTCCTCGGCGCGCTGCTCGCCCGGCACGGGTGGCACCGGCGCGGCGGAGCACCGGGACGCTACGCGCGGTGGACGCCCCCCGGCGCCGGGGCGGGCGGCACCAGTGTGCTCGTACCGGAATCACGGGCCTTCCCCGACAGCGCCGACCTGCTCGGCGAGGCGCTCGGCGCACTGGAGCGCTGCCCCGCGCCGTCCGCCCGCGAGGTGCTCGTGCAGCTCGCGGTGGACAGCGACGAGATCCGGTGGTTCCGCGACGTACCGGAGGAAGTGGCGGGAGCGGCCAGCTGGCCCGCCGGGGAGAAGCTGCGCTCGGCCGCACGGCAGATGCTGCTCGCCGGGGCGCTCGCGGCGCGCGGGCGTGCCGGGTACCACGGGGCGCGGCACCGGCGGCAGGCGCAGAGCGCGCTGGAAGGCGTACTGGTGGGGGCGGGCACGGGCGGGCGCAGGCTGACCGCGTTTGTGCCCGTCTCCACCGGCCGGGAAACCGTCGTACGACTGCACCACGCCCTGCACGCGGCCCGCGAGGCCACCGACTACCAGCGGGCGACCGGCGGCATGGAGGCCTACGACGCGGCGGTCGAGGCCGGGGTCAGCCACGAACTCACCGAGGCGGTCGTGGCGTTGGTGCAGGGCTCCGAGGGCGCCCGCATCGCCCTGGACTGGGCGCCCGCCGCGGGCGCGCCGCCCGGGTGCGCGGTGCGGCCCGAGGCGGTGGAGTTCTCGCCCGGCGACCTGCCCGCGCTGCGGTCGGCGGGCGCGCGCTACCTGCGGGAGGAGCCCTCGGTCTCGGTACGGGTCACGGGTGCGGTCGTACGGATGCGGAGGTCTGCTCCGCGCGGTGGCGGGACGGTGCGGCTGCGGGTGCTCGCGGGGGCGGAGGTGCCGCACGTACGGATGGCGCTGGACGAGGAGGCGTACCGGATCGCCGGGCACGCGCATCTGGTCGGGCTGCCCATCCAGGTGGGCGGGCGGCTGGAGCGGCGCGGCGGGTTCCGGCGGCTGACCGGGGCGCACGGCATCGTCCCCGTACAGGTCGACGAAGCGGAACGGGACCGGCTGATGAAGGCGCTGCACGAGAACCTGGACTTCTTCGAGGAGGCGTGCAGCGGGGAGGACTGAGGGGGCAGGGGGAGGGGGCGCGCATAACCGTTTCGCGCGCGGCCCCACCGGCTCGGTACGATTCGGGTGCGTGCCGCTTCCACAGGCACGTACCCCCTCAGTCAGGAGAGACCGGTGTCAGACGTCCGTGTGATCATCCAACGCGATTCCGAGCGGGAAGAGCGCGTGGTGACGACGGGCACTACGGCAGCCGAGCTCTTCGCCGGCGAGCGCTCGATCGTCGCCGCCCGCATCGCGGGTGAGCTGAAGGACCTGTCCTACGAGGTGCGGGACGGCGAGGAGGTCGAGCCGGTCGAGATCACCTCCGAGGACGGCCTCAACATCCTGCGCCACTCCACCGCGCACGTCATGGCGCAGGCCGTTCAGGAGCTGCACCCGGAGGCCAAGCTGGGCATCGGCCCGCCGGTCAAGGACGGGTTCTACTACGACTTCGACGTCGAGAAGCCCTTCACCCCGGAGGACCTCAAGGCGATCGAGAAGCAGATGCAGATCATCCAGAAGCGGGGGCAGAAGTTCTCCCGCCGGGTGGTCACCGACGAGGCCGCCCGCGAGGAGCTCGCCAACGAGCCCTACAAGCTGGAGCTCATCGGCCTCAAGGGCGCCGCGTCCAGCGACGACGGTGCGGACGTCGAGGTGGGCGGCGGCGAGCTGACCATCTACGACAACCTCGACGCGAAGACCGGCGAGGTGTGCTGGAGCGACCTCTGCCGGGGCCCGCACCTGCCCAGCACCCGCAACATCCCCGCCTTCAAGCTGATGCGCAACGCGGCCGCCTACTGGCGCGGCAGCGAGAAGAACCCGATGCTCCAGCGCATCTACGGCACCGCGTGGCCCTCCAAGGACGAGCTGAAGGCGCACCTGGAGTTCCTCGCCGAGGCCGAGAAGCGCGACCACCGCAAGCTGGGCAACGAGCTGGACCTCTTCTCCATCCCGGAGCAGATCGGTTCCGGCCTCGCGGTCTTCCACCCCAAGGGCGGCGTCATCCGCCGGGTCATGGAGGACTACTCGCGACGCCGGCACGAGGAGGAGGGGTACGAGTTCGTCTACACCCCGCACGCCACCAAGGGGAAGCTCTTCGAGACCTCCGGGCACCTGGACTGGTACGCCGACGGCATGTACCCGCCCATGCAGCTCGACGAGGGCACGGACTACTACCTCAAGCCCATGAACTGCCCGATGCACAACCTGATCTTCGATGCGCGCGGGCGGTCGTACCGTGAACTGCCGCTGCGTCTCTTCGAGTTCGGCACCGTGTACCGATACGAGAAGTCGGGTGTGGTGCACGGTCTGACCCGGGCCCGTGGCTTCACCCAGGACGACGCGCACATCTACTGCACCAAGGAGCAGATGGCGGACGAGCTCGACAAGACGCTCACCTTCGTCCTCGGGCTGCTGCGCGACTACGGTCTGACCGACTTCTACCTGGAGCTCTCGACCAAGGACCCGGAGAAGTTCGTCGGTTCGGACGAGCTCTGGGAAGAGGCCACCGCCACGCTCCAGCAGGTCGCCGAGAAGCAGGGGCTGCCCCTGGTTCCGGACCCGGGCGGGGCCGCGTTCTACGGGCCGAAGATCTCCGTGCAGTGCAAGGACGCCATCGGCCGCACCTGGCAGATGTCGACCGTGCAGCTCGACTTCAACCTGCCGGAGCGCTTCAACCTGGAGTACACCGGTCCGGACGGCACGAAGCAGCAGCCGGTCATGATCCACCGGGCGCTGTTCGGTTCGATCGAGCGGTTCTTCGCGGTGCTCCTGGAGCACTACGCGGGTGCGTTCCCGGCGTGGCTGGCGCCCGTCCAGGCGGTCGGCATTCCGATCGGCGACAGCCACATCCCGTACCTCCAGGAGTTCGCCGCAGAGGCGAAGAAGAAGGGGCTGCGGGTCGAGGTGGACGCCTCGTCCGACCGGATGCAGAAGAAGATCCGCAACCAGCAGAAGCAGAAGGTCCCGTTCATGATCATCGTCGGTGACGAGGACATGGCCGCGGGCACCGTCTCCTTCCGCTACCGCGACGGTTCGCAGGAGAACGGGATCGCCAAGGACGAGGCACTGGCCAAGCTGGTGGACGTCGTGGAGCGTCGCGTCCAGGTCTGAGCATTGCTGAACGAGTGAGAGGGCGGTCCCTTCCGGGGCCGCCCTTTTCGCTGCCCTCCCCGCCGTCCCCCCAGGTCGTACGCCTATGCTTTCCGCATGACGACTGAGCCGGAGCAGCAGAGTGGACCGGTGGGTGAGCCGGACGGGTTCGGGCGGTTGTGGACGCCCCACCGGATCGCGTACATCCAGGGTGAGAACAAGCCGACCGGGCCCGGGTCCGGTGACGGTTGCCCCTTCTGTGAGGCTCCCCGGCACAGTGACGAGGACGCGCTGATCGTCGCGCGCGGCACGAGCGTCTTCGCGATCATGAATTTGTACCCCTACAACGGCGGCCACATGATGGTCATGCCGTACCGGCACGTCGCCGACTACACCGAGTTGGACGACGCCGAGACCGCCGAGCTGGCCGTCTTCACGAAGAAGGCGATGACGGCGTTGCGGATAGCGTCCGGGGTGCACGGATTCAACATTGGGCTCAACCAGGGTGCCGCCGCCGGTGCCGGCATCGCCGCCCATCTGCACCAGCACGTGGTGCCGCGCTGGAACGGCGACACCAACTTCATGCCGGTCACCGGGCACACCAAGGTGCTGCCGCAACTCCTCGCCGATACGCGCAAGATGCTCGCCGACGTGTGGCCGGACGTTCCGTAGGCGTCTTTGCCGGTGCTACGCGTCGTAGACGTCGGCCCTGCGCGGTGACGGGTCCTGGATCGCGCCGCTGAGGTTCATCGCGCGGCCGCTGAAGCGTTCGGTGTCGACACCGTGGTCCTCCAGGACCTTGATGGCGGCCGTGTGCACCACCCGCAGTACCGGGGCCGCCGCGCGCATCGCGTCGTCCGCCATGAAGCGGTGCCGCCAGGGCTTGTCCGCCCAGGCGTGCCGCAGGCCGAACGGCTCGGGGAGCACGAGCTTGCCGCCCATGAAGTCCAGTACGTTCGGGAACCAGGTCAGCGGGGCCCGGACGCTGAGGCGTACGACATCGGCCGTGTCGATGAGCGGCAGCTCGTTGGTCTTGGTCTCCCAGAACTTGACCGTCTTGCTGACCGTCACCGTCTTGGGGCTCGGCTTCGTGGTGAAGAGGGAGTGCACGGGGCCGAGCGCGTGCCCGGTGACCTCGATGCGCAGGGTCTCGTGCAGGACGGTCACGGTGATGAGCATGGTGATCACCAGCTGGCCGTCCCACAGGGTGAACTGGACGCCCAGGTAGTGCCGGTTGCCGGCGCCGAACTGCTGCTCGTTGCAGATGCGCTGTATCTCGTGGGTCTTGATCTGGTACGCGTCCACGTCCTGGCCCTCGGGGCGGCTGACCGAGCCCGCGTTCTCGCCGACCGGGGCGACGATCCAGTGCTTGACCGAGGGAGCGGGGAAGCCGCCGGTGTGCAGCGGGCCGCGCTCCAGCATGCGCAGCTGGTCGTGGATGGCGCGGATGACGTCCCAGCTGCGGAAGCCGTGGATCTCCTTGGCGGGGTCCGCGCGGTTGAGTTCCTCGGCGAGCTGCCAGCTGCCCCAGCGGGTGCCCATGCCGAGTATGCCCTTGGGGCCCGCGTAGAAGACCGAGTTGGACTGCTGCTCGGCGGTGAGGCGGGCGAGGCCCTGGCGGAGGTTCTCGGCGGAGATCTCGCCGGGGCTGCGGGGGACCGCCTCGGGGATCTTGGCGCCGATCCCGCCGCCCGACAGGAGCGCGGACCAGCGCTCGCGCAGGTCCTTCGCGGTGGACTCGCAGATCTGCTTGGCCAGGAACCACCCGATGACCGGGGCGACGACCATCGCCCGCAGGTAGATGCCGAGGACTCCGCCGAAGGGCAGCTTGATCAGGAAGATCACCACCAGGCCCGCGACGGCGATGAGGAGTGCGGTGCCGAGGGCTCCGGCCCTCCTGTCCTTGGCCCCCGCGATGGTGCGGCGGAGCTGGAAGACCGCCAGCCAGATCAGCAGTCCGGGCAGGAAGAGCAGGCCGAAGACAGCCATGACGGCGGTGAGTTTGGTGTCGCGTGCCTTGCGGATGTTGGTGGCGGCCAGGCAGTGCTCGACGACGGTCTGCGGCTCGGTGCCGAAGGACTGGATGAGCGCCGCGCGGGCGCCGCCGAGCATGCGGACCTGCACGGCCCGGGAGAACGCCTCGCCCAGGTTGGGTTCGAAGAGGGAGAGCCTGCCCTTCTTCACCTCGGACTTGTGCCAGTCGCTGTTCGCGTCGAGGATCTGGGTCACCGGGCTGTCCCGGTACGCGGCCGAGGCCAGCGCATGGGTCGCCGCGGTCTGCCCTGCGGCGCCCATGAGTGGTACCTGTGCACCGGGTGAGAAATCGAATCCCGAGTCCGCCACTACCGCCCCCATCGACCGTTCACGTACGACATCGTCTGTGCAGGACACTGCCCGCCGCTCGCGTGTGCCGCGGGCGACGGTCCCGCTCTGCGGCCTGTGCCCAACTGCCGCCCACCGCACACCTGCTGAGCTGGGGTCACAGACTATCGACGTGGTGCACTGCTCGTCATGGGTGCACGGAATGCCGCCCACCGCAAGGGAATTGGGCGGACGGCAATGCCGCAAATCGGTCAACTACCCGCCGTTTTGCTCCTTTTCGCGGAATTTGCCTGCCAGTGGGGGCGGCATGGCTTCGTGCCGGGCGTACGTACGACTGAAGCGGCCCGTGCCGTGCGACACGGAGCGCAGGTCGACCGCGTACCTGCCGATCTCGATCTCGGGCACCTCGGCCCGGATCAGGGTGCGGCCGTGGCCCGCCTGTTCGGTGCCGACGACCCGGCCCCGGCGTCCCGAGAGGTCGCTCATGACCGGGCCGACGTAGTTGTCGGGGACCATGACGGTGACGGCGGCGACCGGCTCCAGCAGGTCGATCCTGGCGTCGGCGGCGGCCTCGCGCAGGGCGAGCGCCCCCGCCGTCTGGAAGGCGGCGTCGGAGGAGTCCACCGAATGCGCCTTGCCGTCGCGCAGGGTGATCCGTACGTCGACCAGCGGGTAGCCGGTGGCCAGACCGCGCGCGGCCTGGGCCCGTACGCCCTTCTCCACGGACGGGATGAACTGGCGCGGCACCGCCCCGCCCACCACCTTGTCGACGAACTCGATGCCGGTGCCCGGCGGCAGCGGCTCCACGTCGATCTCGCAGATGGCGTACTGGCCGTGGCCGCCGGACTGCTTGACGTGCCGGCCGCGGCCCGCGGTGCGCTCGCCGAAGGTCTCGCGGAGCGACACCTTGTGGTCGACGGCGTCGACCTGGACCCCGTACCGCGAGCGCAGCCGCTCCAGGGCGACCTCGCGGTGGGCCTCGCCCAGGCACCACAGGACGAGCTGGCGGGTGGCCTGGTTCTGCTCCAGGCGCATCGTCGGGTCCTCGGCGACCAGCCGGGCCAGACCCTGCGAGAGCTTGTCCTCGTCGGCCTTGCTGTGCGCCTCGATGGCGAGCGGGAGCAGCGGGTCGGGCATCGACCAGGGCTCCATCAGCAGCGGGTTGTCCTTGGCGGAGAGGGTGTCGCCGGTCTCGGCGCGGGTGAGTTTGGCCACGCAGGCGAGGTCGCCCGCGATGGCGTGGGAGAGGGGGCGCTGCTGTTTGCCGAAGGGGGAGGAGAGGGCGCCGACGCGTTCGTCGACATCGTGGTCCTCGTGTCCCCGGTCGGCGAGGCCGTGCCCCGAGACGTGGACGGTCTCGTCGGGGTGCAGCGTGCCGGAGAAGACGCGTACCAGGGAGATCCGGCCGACGTACGGATCGGAGGCGGTCTTGACCACCTCGGCGACCAGCGGGCCCGCCGGGTCGCAGGTGATCGGCGGGCAGGGCTTGCCCTGCGGGGTGGTGACGGCGGGCAGTTCGTGTTCGGCGGGGGTCGGGAAGCCGCCGGTGATGAGTTCCAGGATCTCCACGGTGCCCAGGCCCTGGCGGCTGCCCTCGGGGGCGGGTGCGGCGGCGAGCACGGGGTGGAACGTGCCCCGGGCGACGCCCCGTTCGAGGTCGCCGATCAGGGTCTTGAGGTCGAGTTCCTCGCCCGCGAGGTAGCGGTCCATCAGGGACTCGTCCTCGCTCTCGGCGATGATCCCCTCGATGAGCCGGTTGCGGGCCGCCTCGATGCGCGGCAACTGGGCCGGGTCGGGGAGCAATTCCCTGCGCTCGCCCGAGGAGTAGTCGTAGATCCGCTGCGAGAGCAGACCGAGGAGGCCGACGACGGGGGCGTGCCCGTCGGCCCCGTGGTCGCCGTACAGCGGGAGGTAGAGGGGGAGCACGGCGTCCGGGTCGTCGTGCCCGAAGGCCTCGGCGCAGAAGTCGGTCATGGACTCGAAGTTGGCGCGGGCGGCCTCCAGGTGGGTCACCACGATGGCGCGCGGCATGCCGACGGCCGCGCACTCCTCCCACACCATGCGGGTCGCGCCGTCCACGCCGTCCGAGGCCGAGACGACGAAGAGGGCCGCGTCCGCGGCTCGCAGACCGGCCCTCAACTCCCCGACGAAGTCGGCGTATCCGGGAGTGTCCAGAAGATTGATCTTGATGCCGTCCCAGGGGACGGGGACCAGCGAGAGCTGGACGGAGCGCTGTTGCCGGTGCTCGATCTCGTCGTGGTCGGAGACGGTGGTGCCGTCCTCGACCCGGCCCGCCCTGTTCACTGCCCCCGCCGCCAGCGCGAGGGCTTCCACCAGTGTGGTCTTGCCCGATCCGCTGTGGCCGACCAGCACCACATTCCGTACGGATGAGGGGCGGTCGGCCGTCGCTGCCCTGCCGGCGGCTCCGGAGTGTGCGCTCGTGTGTGACTTGTCGCCCATGGTTTCTGGCCTCCCGGTGTTGGTGCACGGTGAGGAGAAGGGCGCGGACATCGGAGCACGAGGAGCCGCAGCGGCGTGGCGGCACCGATGACGCCCGCGGTCATTCGAGCTTTCCACTCGGGTCACTGTGCGTCCATACCCCGGTGCGCTCTGCTGTGGTGCGGGGGCGGCCGGGGCGGGGCCGGCAGGCGGCCGACGGGTGTGAGGCACGCGTCCGGCAGGCGGCCGACGCGGGGCCGGCAGGCGGTCGACGCGCGGCCCGGTGCCGCCATCCGCCGTACGGACACGGCGCCCGGCCGGGTGCCCGGCGCTGGACCGGGGCCGCCGTGGCTACGATGGGCCAGCCGGTGGCCGTAGGGGCCGCTCGGCCCACCGACCCCTCGGGAAGGCCATGCTGAACAAGTACGCGCGTGCATTCTTCACGCGTGTCCTCACACCGTTTGCCGCATTTCTGCTCCGACGCGGAGTCAGCCCCGATGCGGTCACGCTCATCGGTACGGCCGGAGTGATGGCGGGTGCGCTGGTCTTCTTCCCTCGCGGGGAGTTCTTCTGGGGCACCATCGTCATCACCCTCTTCGTCTTCTCCGACCTCGTCGACGGCAACATGGCCCGCCAGGCGGGGGTGTCCAGCCGGTGGGGCGCCTTCCTCGACTCCACCCTGGACCGGGTGGCCGACGCGGGCATCTTCGGCGGACTGGCCCTCTGGTACGCGGGCAACGGCAACGACAACATCCTCTGCGCGATCGCCATCTTCTGTCTGGCGAGCGGTCAGGTCGTGTCGTACACCAAGGCCAGGGGCGAGGCGATCGGACTGCCGGTGGCGGTCAACGGTCTCGTCGAGCGGGCGGAGCGCCTGGTCATCACGCTGGTCGCGGCAGGTGTCGCGGGACTGCACAAGTTCGGGCTGCCGGGTGTGGACGTGCTGCTGCCGATCGCGCTGTGGGTGGTCGCGGTGGGCTCCCTGGTGACGCTGGGACAGCGGGTGGTGACGGTACGACGGGAATCGGCCGAGGCGGATGCCGCGACCGGGAACGGGGCTGCGTCATGAGCGACGCGAAGAGCACGGACGACAGGCCGACGAAGAAGAACGGGGCCACGGCACCGAGTGACGCCACGGGTGCGGGGGAGCGGGCGTCCGGCAAGGACAAGCTCGTCGACGGGCTGTACGGGCTCGGCTGGGGCGGGGTGAAGCTGCTGCCCGAGCCGGTCGCGGCGGGTCTTGGCCGCACCATCGCCGACCGGGTCTGGAAGCGGCGCGGCAAGAGCGTGCTGCGGCTGGAGTCCAACCTCGCCCGGGTCGTGCCGGACGCGAGCCCGGAGCGGCTGGCCGCCCTCTCCAAGGCCGGTATGCGCTCGTACATGCGGTACTGGATGGAGTCCTTCCGGCTGCCCACCTGGACCCCGGAGCGGATCGCCGCCGATGTCCGCATCCGCGACGGACACCGGATAACCGAGGCCCTCGACTCCGGCCGGGGCGTGGTCCTGGCCCTGCCGCACATGGCCAACTGGGACCTCGCCGGAGTCTGGGTCACCAGCCACCTCGGCCACCCCTTCACCACCGTCGCCGAGCGGCTCAAGCCCGAGTCGCTGTACGACCGGTTCGTCGCGTACCGCGAGAGCCTGGGCATGGAGGTCGTCCCGCACACCGGCGGCTCCGCCTTCGGCACGCTCGCCCGGCGGCTGCGCGGCGGCGGACTGGTCTGTTTGGTCGCCGACCGGGACCTCTCCGCGTCCGGCGTCGAGGTCAAGTTCTTCGGCGAGCGCGCGCGGATGCCCGCCGGTCCGGCGATCCTGGCGCAGCAGACGGGGGCGCTGCTGATGCCGGTGACGCTCTGGTACGAGGGCCCCCGGGCGATGGGCGGCCGGATCCATCCGCCGGTCGAGGTACCCGAGACAGGTACCCGGGCCGAGAAGACGTCCACGATGACACAGGCGCTGGCCGATGCCTTCGCCGACGGGATCGCCGAGCACCCGGAGGACTGGCACATGTTGCAGCGGCTGTGGCTGGCTGACCTGGAGACCCGGCCGGAGGGACAGGAGTGAAGGTCGGGATCGTCTGCCCGTACTCCTGGGACGTGCCGGGCGGCGTCCAGTTCCACATCAGAGACCTCGCGGAGCATCTGATCCGGTGGGGTCACGAGGTGTCGGTGCTGGCCCCCGCGGACGACGAGACCCCGCTGCCGCCCTACGTCGTCTCGGCGGGGCGCGCGGTTCCGGTTCCGTACAACGGCTCGGTCGCCCGCCTCAGCTTCGGTTTCCTGTCGGCGGCGCGGGTGCGGCGCTGGCTGCACGACGGCGAGTTCGACGTGGTCCACATCCACGAGCCGGCCTCGCCCTCGCTCGGTCTGCTCACCTGCTGGGCGGCGCAGGGGCCGATCGTGGCCACCTTCCACACCTCCACGGCGCGCTCCCGCGCGATGATCGCCGCGTACCCGATCCTGCAGCCGGCGCTGGAGAAGATCAGCGCGCGGATCGCGGTCAGCGAGTACGCGCGGCGCACCCTGGTCGAGCACCTGGGCGGCGACGCGGTCGTCATCCCCAACGGTGTCGACGTGGGCTTCTTCTCCGACGTCGAGCCCAAGCCGGAGTGGCAGGGCCGCACGCTGGGCTTCATCGGCCGGATCGACGAGCCCCGCAAGGGGCTGCCGGTGCTGATGCGGGCGCTGCCGAAGATCTTCGCCGAGTTCCCGGACGCCCGGCTGCTGGTCGCGGGGCGCGGCGACGAGGAGGAGGCGGTCGCGACGCTCCCCGCCGAACTGCGCGGGCGGGTCGAGTTCCTGGGCATGGTCAGCGACGAGGACAAGGCGCGGCTGCTGCGCAGCGTCGATGTGTACGTGGCCCCCAACACCGGCGGCGAGAGCTTCGGCATCATCCTGGTCGAGGCGCTGTCGGCGGGGGCCCCGGTCCTGGCCAGCGACCTGGACGCGTTCGTTCAGGTGCTCGACCAGGGCGAGGCGGGCGAGATCTTCGCCAACGAGGACGCGGACGCGCTGGCCGCTGCCGCCGTCCGCCTGCTCGGCGACGAGGAACGCCGTGCGGAACTGAGCGAGCGGGGCAGCGCACACGTACGGCGCTTCGACTGGTCGACGGTCGGTGCGGACATCCTCGCGGTGTACGAGACGGTGGCGGACGGGGCGGCTTCGGTGGCTTCGGTGCCGGCGGGGGGTGCGCCGAGGGCGGGCCGGCGGGGCCGCTTCGGCCGCTGACCCGCTGCTCTGTCTGCTACGGGGTTTACGGGGTGAGGAGCGGCCAGACGTCCTTGTCCGCCGTCGTGCTCCAGACCGGGTCGGCGTGGCCGTAGCCCGGGACCACCCGGAAGCCGACGTCGGTGTTGCCGCCCGCGCGGATGGCCTCGGCGCCGTGCGGCTCGTCGCCCCGGCCCAGCTCCGCGTTGACCCAGACCACCGGTGCGCGGATGCCCGCCCAGTCGATCCGGTACGTGGCGTCGTCGCCGGCCCAGACGGCCGCCAGGTCGCGCAGCAGGGCGTTGGGTACGAGGCCGCTGCCCAGGGCGGTGGTGGCTTCGCCCCAGGTGGCGAGGGGCGTGTGGGTCAGTGAGAACCGGTCGTCGGCCGGGGTCGGGCCGAAGGTGTAGCTGCCGGCGCTGTAGCCCTGGCGGTAGATCCAGTTGGTGTCGCTCGGCAGGGAGCTCGTACGGATCAGGGCGAAGTGTGCGAATCCGGCATTGGTGAAGCGGGTGGTGGGGTCGGTGGGGCGGGGCACCGGCGAGGGCCCGTCCGGATCGGTGAGGGCACGTCCGATGAGCCCCTTGAGTCCGGTGTCCCCGTACGTGATGCCCATGTCCAGCTGCGCCTGGAGGGCGTCGCGCATCCGGGCGGCGCGGAGGGCGTTGGCGCCGGTGTACGGGCCGGTGGTGTCGAGCGGCACGACGCGGCGCAGCCGGGGTGAGCGGTCCGTCGAGGCGAGGTCGAGGGCGAGGACGGCGCCGGCGGAGTGCCCGAGGAACTGGTACGGGAGCCGCAGGACCGAGTCGACGGCCCGCACGACCTTCGCGGCATCGGCCTTGTGGGCGGCCTGGCCCCAGGCAGGAGTGAGGTCGGCGGGCTTCGCGAGGTCCTCGCGGGGACTGATGCCGATGACCAACTGGCCCTGGGAGCGGAGGTGGTGGGCGAGGTTGTGGGCGCGCGGCGTGAAGAAGTCGGCGGCGAAGTTGAGGCCGCCGCCGGGGAGGAGGTAGGTGAGGGAGGTGGGGGTGCGGTGGGTGTCGGCGAGGATGTCGATGCCGAGGGGGACGGGGCCGTCGTGGAGGGTGAGGCGGGTGTGGGTCCAGGTGGCGGTGCGGTGGGTGTCGGTGGTGGTGGGGCTGGTGAGGGCGTCGGCGATGCGGTGGGCGGGGGAGGGGGTGGATGCGCGGGCCTGGCCGGTGAGGGTGAGGGTGGCGCTTATGCCGATGCCGGCGGCGAGCAACTGGCGTCTGTTCATGGGGTGTTGTCCTTCCGGGGGCCGGGTGTGAGAGCCACGCAACCACAGGGTGGGGGTCCGCTGCGCGGGCGTTTCCCCTTCCCGCCCCTTCCCGGCTGTGACATGTGCGGCTGCCGCCGTGTGGGGGGCACTGGTGGGGGTGGGGGTCCGCTGCGCGGGGCTCTTCCCCTCCCCGCCCCTTCCCGAAACTGGGGCGCTGCCCCAGGCCCCGGCGCGTGCGGGTGGGCGGGGGTGGGTGGGCTGCCGGCCCTCGGGGTGGGGCAGAGGTGGCGGGCCCGGCCACGGCCGGTGGTCATGTGCAGGTGAGTTCTTGGCTGGCCGCGCAGTTCCCCGCGCCCCTGAAGTACTCGTCGCCGACGGGCGCAGGGAACTGCGCGGCGCTGGG